>JBBRPY010000091.1:0-1780 GCA_038227375.1 Dehalococcoidia bacterium | reverse complement strand
TCCACTTGCGCCGGATCGCGGCCCGCCCGTCGCGCGCCCTCGCGAGCGGCGGCGACGCACTGCGGCACATCGCCGGCGCCGAGCCAGTTGATGATGGCGCCATCGCCCTCGCCGCCCGCGAGGTGGAGCATGCGCTCGCGAAGGGCAGCGATGTAGATCGGCGGCGGTGGCACGAGGCGGCGCGAGAGGCGCAGGTTCTTCACCCGCACCGACGGTAGGTCCGCCGTCACCTTTTCGCCGGCGAGCGCCTGCCGCAGGATGGCGGCGACGTCGCGCACCTTGCGATACGGGTAGTCGAAGGGCACGCCATTCCACTGCTCGACGATCACCGACGAGCCAGCGCCAATGCCGAGCGCAAAGCGCCCGGGCGCCGCTTCCGCGACGGCCATCGCCGACATCGCGAGGGTGAGCGGCGCGCGCGTGTAGACGTTGGCGATCGCGGTGCCGAGCTGCATGCGCTCCGTCCACGCGGCGGCGAGGGCAAGCGGCGTGAAGCAATCGACGCCATCGACCTCGTACGACCAGGCGTCGGTGTAGCCGAGGCGTTCGGCCTCCTGCAGCGCCTCTTTGTGCGCGTGCAACGGCATGCCATCGAAGGGAAAGGTGAATCCAAATCGCCCCATGCGGCCATGATCGCCGAGCCGCGCGGTTCACGCTAGCCAGAGTGCGCCACTCCTGGAGCGGCCCCGTCCGCACGGAACATGGAAGATGGACGATAGAAGATGGACGATTTGAGTGAACTCCATCGTCCATCTTCCGTGTTCCACCTTCAATCCGCGCCCTCTGGCTCGGCCACCCATCCGAAGCCGTGGCGGCATCAGCGGTGCTCCGGCATACTCCGCGTGAAGAGCGGAGGTCGAGAGATGGACACCTACAAGACGATCGTCTCGAAGCGCGACACGCGGGCGTTTCTCGAGAAGCCGGTGCCGGACGACACGCTGCGCCGCGTCCTCCAGGCGGGGCGGATGGCGGGCAGCAGCAAGAACGTGCAGCCATGCCGGTTCATCGTCATCGACGACCCGCAGGTGAAGGACGCGATCGCGAAGTGCGGCGATTTTGCGGCGTGGATTCCGGCGGCGCCGCTGCTGATCGCCGTCGCGGTGTCCGCGCAGAGCACGCGCGGCGAGTACGACGCCGGCCGCGCGTCGCAGAACATGATGCTGGCGGCCTGGGGCGATGGCGTCACGTCGTGCCCGGTGAGCATGCATCACGTCGACTGCGCGCGCGAGGCGCTCGGCGTGCCAGAGGGGTTCCATGTCAGCATCGTGCTGGGCTTCGGGTATCCGGCCAAGCCGCAGCGGCACGTTGCGGAAGCGGCGCGCCTGCCGTTCGACGAGTATGTGCGACGCAACCGCTGGTCCTAACGCCGGCGGCCCTCCCGAACAGATGATCCTGATCTGCGGGAGCGGCCGCTCCGGCACGAGCGCGGTCGCGCGGGTGTTGCACGACGCCGGCATCACGATGGGCCGCGACCTGATCGGGGCCGATTCGTCGAACGCCGAGGGCTACTACGAAGAGCGCGCGGTGATCGAGCTGAACGACGCGATCCTGCGCGACGCTGGCCTGCTCGAATGGTTCTCGACGGCCAGCCGCGAGAGCGTGCGCGCGGCCGCGCGCGATCACATCGACGCGATGCGCGCGCTCGCGGACGCCGCTACCCCCGGCTGGAAGGACCCTCGCTTTTCGTGGACGCTGGAGGCGTGGCTGGAGGTGCTGGCGGTTCGGCCACGCATCATCGTCTGCCTGCGCAGTCCCGCGGAAGTCGTGGCGTCGACGCTGC
>JBBRPY010000090.1:0-1842 GCA_038227375.1 Dehalococcoidia bacterium | reverse complement strand
CCCTCACTGACGGTATATGTGCAACATCATGGTTCTCCCGCACTCTCGATGACGACGATTAGGCCGCATGCAGCAACCGCTGCCGCAGCAGGTCGAACTTGCCCCGCCCATACATCGCCCGCTTCACCAGCTTGAGTCGGTTGATCTGTCCTTCCGTCTGCCCATTGCTCTCCGCTCGCGTCAGACCGGCGCGAACAGCGGCGGTATCGCCATGGAGTCCCAGCGCGAACCGACGGACCTCGGCGACGCCACTCTCGGCGGCCGTCTCAATCCATTCGTCTAGTCTTTCACCGTGCCGCTCCCGCACCATACCAAGGAACTCCTGCGTCACGCGGTGTGCGGTGGCAATCGTCGTATCGCTCTGACACAGCTGTGCCAGATATGCCGCCTGCTCGTCCGTGTACTCCTCCGGACGCTGCACGAAGAGCGAGGCAACCCGGCGTGCCGTCGGACCACGCACACTCGTGAACGGCGAGCGGGCTCGGAGCAATCGTCGTGGCGACCCACTCTGGCGACGCAACTGCGTGCAGAAGCGCTGCACGTTGGTCACTGAGTACGCGAACCCTTGGTCGTGGATCTCCCGCCACAAGCGCGTCGCCGTGTGGCAGCCTTCCTCCCACCGCTTGAGCAGGTAGGGTTCCCACGGCTCCAAGACCCGTCGTCGGCCATGCGGCGTCGGGCGCCGACGTTGCGGCGGCCCATCGCTCAGGTAGCGATAGACCGTGCGCCGGGTGACACCGACGTCGCGGGCGATGTCTGCTACGGTTGCCCCTTTCGCGTGCAGGCCACAGACCACCTCATACTTCGTCTGCCGCAGCGCCAGTCGGCGCGCACTCTCTGCCTCGGCGCGTTGCTCGCACAGGCGCAGTGCTGGGGTCCGGCGTTTTCCTCGATACATCGCATCATCGGCCGATTGCCTGATCTGGTCTTCGGCGGGCGCGGTGGCCGCCTCGATGAGCGCGACGGCCGCTTGTTTGAGGAGTGGCCCTTTATGCAGCAGGAACTTCTCCAGCGATTCGACGAGATTGTCGATCAGGTGCCAGCGGTCGGCGACTTGGATCGCCTGCGGCGCCCCACGCGCGATCCCATCGGCATACAGGCCGCTGCGGTCGCGCGCGGCGACTTCAATCGAGGGGTGCGCTTTGAGCCACGCGGCGACGCTGTCCGCCGACCGATCGGGGAGCAGATCGATCACCCGGTGCCGCTCCAGATCACAGACGATACTGCCGTAGCGCAGGCCGCGCTTGTACGCCCAGTCGTCCAACCCGATGACGCGTGGCTGACCGGGATCGGGCAGCGGTGCTGCGCGGATCAGCCGCAGCAAGGTATCAGGGCTCGCAGGCATCCCGAGGCACCGGGCCAGACGAGCCCCGGTCTCACCGCCGACCGCAAAGCCGACCTGCTCCAGTGCGTGATCCAACGGCAGGCTCCGACGCGCGAATGGTGGCGCGAGGTCCGGCAACCGCTCAACGAAGATCTGCCGTGAACATGCGGAGGCGAGACAGCGGAATCGGCGTACCCGCACGATAAGCACGACGCGCCGACCGCTGATCGGGAGGTCGGCGAGGGTGCGGTGGTAGCGCGAGTGGATCCGCCGAGAGCGGCGGCGGCACAGTGGACACCGCGCACTCCGTCTCATGAGCGCAATGGAGATGGTAACGCAGTCCGTACTGATGGCGACGTGTTCAATATGGAGCGATTTCAGATGCGGGAAGAGCTCTTTGGTTCGCATGAAAACCTTCGTGACGATAGGACGATTCCGGAAAATACCGGATGCTCATAGTGTATTCCTCGTCGTCATCGAGATAGCGGGAGAACCAACATCATGTGGCCTAGTCCACT
>JBBRPY010000089.1:0-2151 GCA_038227375.1 Dehalococcoidia bacterium | reverse complement strand
GAGCCAGGCCAGGCCGGGCGCGATGAAGTGCTCCACCTTGTGCTGCTCGAGCAGGTCGAGCGTCTCGCTGTCGGTGAAGCTGGCGTGGTAGATCACCTCGATGCCGTGCTTGACGCAGCGCTTGATGGCGTTCTGCGATCGCGCGTGCGCGGCGACGCGCTTGCCCCACGACTTCGCTTCCTCGACGCAAGTGGCGATCTCGGCGTCGGTGAACTGGCACATGTCGCTCGGCATGCCGGTGATCGACTCGCCCGACAGATTGATCTTCACCGAGTCGACGCCCCACTTGGCCATCATGCGCACGCAACGCCGCATCTCCTCGCTGCCGCTCACGACCGCGCCGAACGCGAACTCCGACTGCGGCAGGTGCGGCTGGGTGCTGTCGCCGAGGCCGCCGGGCACCGTGATCTCCTGGCCGGCGGCGAGGTAGCGCGGGCCGACGATGGTGCCGTCGTTGATGGCGTTCCTGATGACGACATCGAGCCGCGGCTTGGCGGCCGCCGCGCCGACGCAGCTGGTCCACCCCATGTCGAGATAGCGCTTCGCGACTTCCGCGCACCACAGGATGTGCTCCTCGGGTGGCATGCGCTGGATCGCGTCGAGCGACGGCTGGTCGTTCCAGGAAAAGTGCGTATGGGCCTCGACCATCCCGGGCATGAGGAAAGCGCCCGCACCGTCGACGACGCGGGCGCCGCCGACCGGCGCCGCGCGCACGCCCTGGCTGGCACGGACGACGCGCGCGATCTTGTCGCCCTGGACGAGGACTTCGCCCATGAACGGAGCGTCGCCGCCGCCGTCGAAGATGCGGACGTTGGTGTAGTGGATGTCTGCCATGTCGTGGCTCCTTAAATTGCGCGGCCGAGCCTCGCGCGGGCGAAGCCGCGGGCGGGTGGCGCGAGGAAATCGTCCGCCACGCGCAGCGCGGCTCTGCAAACGCGGGGCCGGGCGGCGGGCGCAGCGACTCTGCGGCGCCGCGGAGCGCAGGGCTTGCGGCCAGCGCGCGCAGCGCGCCTCCACAACTGACTTGCGGCAGCTGTCTGAGCGCAGAGAGCGGAGCGAACGAAGCGAGTTCTGCCGCGGGCCGCGAGACCGAGCACCGCAGGGCAGTCGACGCGCAGCGGCGACCGCCGCGGTCGGAGCGGAGCCCGCTGCCCGGCCCTGCCTTTGCGCGCGCCAAGCGAACTCATCGTCCCATCGGTCATCGCACCGCCCCCAAGAATTCGCGCAGCTCACGAACACATTCCTCGGGCCGCTCGATCGGCGTCCAGTGCCCGCACTTCGGCAACACCACGACCCGCGCACTCTTCGCCGAATGCAGCTTCTCGGCAAAGACCCGCACCGATTGCGGCGGCGCCACGCCGTCTTCATCCCCGGTGACGAGCAGCACCGGCGCCTCGATCCGATCGACGGCCGCCGCGCTCGCTTCGGCCAGCGCCTCGCAGGTGCGGGCGTAGCCGTCGCTGTCCTGGCGCATCACGCTCTCACGCACGAAGGCGACGGCGAGCGGAGAGCGTTGCCGCGTGTCGGCGGAGATCGCGCTGCCAAGCAGCGCGAGCGCGATTTCGTGCATGCCGGCGATGCCCTCGCTGCGAGCCTTGGCGGCACGGCCGCGGAGGGCCACGCGCGCCGGCTCCGGCGGTGCGATCAGCGGCCCGAACAGCGCCATGCTCCGAACCAACTTCGGCGATGCGTCGGCGACGTGCTGGCAGACGATGGTGCCGAGCGAATGGCCTATCCAGTGGGCGCGCGCGACGCCGAGCCGATTGCACACGGAGAGCATCGTATCGACGAAGCGCTCGATCGTGAGCGGCCCCTCGACGCGCGACGAACGAGCGCTGCCCGGCAGGTCGACGCGGATCACGCGATGCCGCGCCAGCGCCGGCATCATCGGCGTGAAGGTGTTGCTGCTGCCGCCGAGGCCATGCACGCAGACCACGGCATCGCCCTCGCCTTCTTCCTCGACGACGACGCGATCGAACACGTGAAGTGCCACGTTGCCGCTCCTATCCGAACCGGTTCTCGATGACGCCGATGCCATCGATCTCGATCCGCACGACATCGCCCCCAGCGAGCCACTTCGGCGGCTTGAAGCCCAGGCCGACGCCCGACGGCGTTCCCGTGGAGATGACGTCGCCCGGATGCAGCGTGATG
>JBBRPY010000088.1:0-2392 GCA_038227375.1 Dehalococcoidia bacterium | reverse complement strand
CTCTACGCCCTCGAAGCGCGCTGCCCTCACGCCAGCGCGCCGCTCGCGCAAGAGGGCCAGATCGACGGCAACGTCCTCACGTGCACGCGCCACGGCAGCCAGTTCGACCTGGCGCACGGCTGCGCTGTGATTCGCGGCCCGGCGGCGCGGCCGCCCGCGGTCTACGATGTGAGGGTGGAGGGGGATGACGTGCTCGTCCGCGCCCAGCCGGCCGTCGCCCCTGCACCGGCTCGGTGATCCGCAAGCATTCCATCACGCGCAGCGAAGCCAGCGGCCGGCGCGGTCGATGATTGAGCGCGAGCACCTGCCGCGCCGCAAGCTGCTCGCGCGCCTGCCGGCAACCGGCGCTCGCGGCTGGACGAGCTATTCGCCGGCCGGTGTTGCGCCTCGCTTCGGCGAGACTGCCCTGGACCGCGACGACGCCGACCGTCTCCGTGAAGCCGCCACGGACTCGCCGACGGGCAGCGTGCTCTTCCTCGGCGCCGACGGCGGCGCGGCGGTCGTTGTGCCGCCGTTCCCCGTGCTGGTGGAGGTCGACTACTCGGAGTTGTACACGCGGCCGCTGATCGAGCTCGTGGAGCGCAAGCGCAACGTCGCCGCTCTGCTGTTGCGGCTCGGGGGGTTCACCGTCGGCTTTTTCCGTGGCGGCGTGCTGGCCGACTCCAAGACGGACCAGCGCTTCGTGAAGAACCGCCACCGCAAGGGCGGGCAGTCGCAGCGGCGCTTCGACCGCATCCGCGAGAAGCAGGTGCACGAGCTGTTCGCGAAGGCCTGCACGGAAGCGCGTGAGAAGCTCGACCCGTACGAAGAGGAGGTCGAGCACGTGATGTTCGGCGGTGATCGCCACACGCTCCTCGACTTCCGCAAGGAGTGCAGCTACTTCGAGAAGTACGGCACCCGC
Organism: Dehalococcoidia bacterium; assembly: GCA_038227375.1. Taxonomy (GTDB): domain Bacteria; phylum Chloroflexota; class Dehalococcoidia; order DSTF01; family JACRBR01; genus JALYKW01. The sequence continues at coordinate 1,491 of JBBRPY010000088.1, read as the reverse complement.
GTCATCGAGCGCGTCCTCGCCGTCCCCGGCAATCCGCGCCGCGAGTCGCTGGATGACCTCCCGCGCGAGATCTGGTCGAGCGAGATGTATTCGGTCGTCACGGATGAGGAAGCTGCAGAGAAGGCAGTGGGGCGGCGTCGCCGGTTGCGCCCGGCGACTGCACCTGATGCACTACCGGCTGATCGTGTGATCGGATGACCCGCTGCTCGCACGCAGGCCTGATGCTCGAAGACCGACACCGACGACGGATGACTGACGACCGGTGGCCGATGACGACGACCGACGACCGATGACCGATGACCGAGGACCGATGACCGACGACCGACGACCGACGAGCGATGACTGAGGACCGACGACCGATGACCGACAACTATCTCTGGTGGAAGCACGGCGTCATCTACCAGATCTATCCCCGCAGCTTTCAGGACGCGAACGGCGACGGCATCGGCGACCTGCAGGGCGTGATCGACCGCCTCGACTACCTCAACGACGGCAGCGACCGCTCGTTGGGCATCGACGCCATCTGGTTCTCGCCGACGTTCCCTTCGCCGATGGCCGACTTCGGTTACGACGTCTCGGACTATCGCGGCGTCCACCCGGACTTTGGCGACCTGGCTACGATGGACCGTCTGATCTCGGAGGCCCACAAGCGCGGCATTCGGGTCATCCTCGACTTCGTGCCGAACCACACCTCGTCGCAGCACCCGTGGTTCCTCGAAGCGCGGTCGTCGAAGGATGCGCCGAAACGCGACTGGTACATCTGGCGCGACGCCAAGGATGAAGGCAGCCCGCCGAACAACTGGATCGCCGCGTTCGGCGGCCCGGCGTGGGAGTGGGACCTGAAGACGCAGCAGTACTACCTGCATTCCTTCCTTGTCGAGCAGCCCGACCTCAACTGGCGCAACCCGGAGGTCGAGCAGGCGATGCACGACGTGCTGCGATTCTGGATGGATCGCGGGATCGACGGCTTCCGCATCGACGTGATGGACCGCATCGTCAAGGACCCGGAGCTGCGCGACAACCCGCCCCAGCCCAATCCGCGGCTCCGCGCTATCGCTCAGACGGCGATGCAGAAGCACGAGTACGATCAGGGCTGGCCCGAGATCATCGACTTCGTCCGGCGCATCCGCAAGGTGATGGATGAGTACTCGGAGCGGATGACGGTGGGCGAGGTCTTCGGGCCCCCCGAACAGATTGTGAAGTACTACGGCAGCGAACGGAACGACGGCCTGCATCTCGCCTTCAATTTTCCGCTCGTGCGCATCTGGGACAGCCGCTGGACGGCGGAGCACGTCCGCAAGCGCGTCGACGACTTCGAGGCAGCGTTGCCGCCGGGCGCTTGGCCGAACTACGTCTTCGGCAACCACGATGTCGACCGCCTGATCAGCCGCGTCAACGGCGATGGGCGCGGACAGGAGCGCGCGCGCGTGGCGGCGCTGCTGCTGCTGACGCTGCGGGGCACGCCGTTCGTGTACTACGGCGAGGAGATCG
>JBBRPY010000087.1:0-2482 GCA_038227375.1 Dehalococcoidia bacterium | reverse complement strand
GGACGACTTCAAAGCGCAGTAATCGACGGCACCTCCGGCCCCCACCGGGTCTCCCTGATTGCGCGAGGGCCGAGGAGCAGCGCGCCCTCGTTCCCGCCCGCAGACTCAACGCGGCCCATCGGGTATCATCGCCGCCATGGGTGTCAGCGAGATCGCGCAGACCATCGCCGATCACGGCATCGACACGGTGAAGATCGGCACGCCCGACATGGATGGCGTCTACCGCGGGAAGCGGCTATCCGCCAAACAGTTCCTCGCGGGGTGTGGTGGTAAGGGGTTCGCGCAGTGCGACGTGATCTTCGGCTGGGACATCGCTGAAGAAGTGATCGCCGCTCCGAAGCTGGCGGTAGGCAGCGCCGACACCGGATTCGCCGACGTGCTGCTGCGCCCGGACCTCGCAACGTTCCGCATCGTGCCATGGGAAACGGCGACCGCCGCCGTGGTCTGCGACGCCTGCGACGAGCACGGCGAGTTGCTGCCACAATCGCCGCGCACCGTCCTCAGGCGCGTGCTTGAGCGGGCGTCGCGGCTCGGCTTCACCGCGAAGATGGCGGTCGAGCTCGAGATGCGCATCTTTCGCGAGGACCAGGAGAGCCTGCGCGCGAAGGCCTACACCGACCTCCGCCCCCTCAACCCCGGTCTCAACTGCTACTCGATCAGCCACGCCAGCATCGACGACGACGTCGTCGGCGCGCTGCGGCGGCATCTGGATGCGTACGGCGTCGAGGTCGAGGGATACGGGCGCGAGCACGGCGAAGGCATGTACGAGATGAATCTTCGCTACGCCGGTGCGCTCGAAGCCGCCGATCGCGGCATGCTCTTCAAGAGCGCCGCGAAGGAGATCCTCGCGCAGGCGGGCTGCGTGCCCACCTTCATGGCGAAGTACTCCGACGCGATGGACGGCTGCAGCGGTCACATCCACCAGAGTCTCTGGCAGGAAGATGGCGCGAGCGCCTTCTGGGACGCCAGCGACGAGCACGGCATGTCGGCGACGCTGCGCGCGTACATTGCCGGCGCGCTGGAGACGCTGCCGGAGCTGCTGGCGCTCTTCGCGCCGAACATCAACTCCTACAAGCGCTACGTCAGCGGCAGCTGGGCGCCGACAGCGGCGACCTGGGCTGTCGAAAACCGCACGTCGTCGCTTCGGGTGATCTCGGGCGACGCGCGCGCTGTGCGCGTCGAGAACCGTGTGCCCGGCGCCGACGTCAACCCCTACCTTGGCTTCGCCGCCTGCCTCGCGGGTGGCCTGTCGGGGATCGAACGGAGGCTGGAGCCGCCCGCGGCGATGAAGGGCAACGTCTACGAGAGTAAGGGCTCCCCTCCGCTTCCCCGCACGCTTGAAGAGGCGATCACGCTGCTCGATGCGAGCGCGGTCGCGCGCGACTTTCTTGGCGATGCCTTCATCGATCAGTATGTGGCGATGCGGCGCTGGGAGATCGAGAAGCACCGCCGCGCGGTGACGGAGTGGGAGCGCCGGCGGTATTTCGAGCAGGCCTGACTGGGCGCTGGGCGCTGGGCGCTGGGCGGAGTGGCGGCAACTCTGCTTCGGCCGCGTGCACGCCCGCGCAGCCGTGCCATTATCGAGGTCAGCGTAGGCGCAGCAAGCGGCCCTCGTTCGCCCGGAGCGTCAGCCGCTGCGACGGCGGCGGCTCCCCGTGCGTACCGATTAGGGTCTCGATTGGCTCCAGCTCCGCGGGGAGATCGAAGGCGATCTTGTCGTTGGTGAAGTTGAGCACCGTTAGCGTGCGGTCGGCGCCCGCAATGCGGCTGTAGCCGTAGACGCCAGACGGGAGCTCATCGACCGGCGCGTAGTCGCCGTACCGGAGCGCGTCGGAGCGGCGGCGAAACCAGATCAGGCGGCGATAGAGCGACAGGAGCGACGCTTGACCACCACCATCGTCGGCGACGTTGCGCCGTAGATCGCCGTACGGCAGCCAGGGCGTGCCGCTGGTGAAGGCGCCCTGCATGCTCCACTGCATCGGCGTGCGTTCCGGATCGCGGCCGCGCGCGAAGAAGCGGGCGGGATCCTGCAGGAGCGCCTCCGGCACGTCGACGTTCTCCATGCCGATCTCCTCGCCGTAGTACACGAACGGAAGGCCCGGCAGCGTGAGCAGGATCTCGGCCGCGAGCCGCGCACGCGCGGTGTCGCCGCCGAGCGCGGTCATCGTGCGCGTCTGGTCGTGGTTGCGCAGGAAGGGCGACCAGCGGTCGGGAGGAAGCGCGCGCTGGAAACGGAGCACTTCGGGCAGCAGCTTGCCGGGCGTTCCGGTGCGCACCGCGTCGAGGATCGCGTCGGACACGGGGAAGGCGAAGTGCGCATCCAGCTCGTTCGGATAGTACGAGAGAATGGTCCCGGTGCTGTCCCACTCTTCGCCGATCGTGAAGGCGTGGGGCGAAACTCGCCGCACGCCGGACGAGAAGTGCCGCAGCACATCGTGCGTGGAACGCGAGTGAGCCAGGGTATCGCCCGTCTCGACGAGAT
>JBBRPY010000086.1:0-3344 GCA_038227375.1 Dehalococcoidia bacterium | reverse complement strand
TTCAAGCTTGGCGTGGTGGAGGCGTACCTCGCGGGTGAAGGCAGCCTCAAAGGCCTCGCCACCAAGGCCGGCGTCGAACACTCGCTGGTGCACTACTGGCTGAAGAAGTATCACGCCGGCGAGCTTTCGCTCGATCTGCTGCGTGAGGAAGAGTCGGTCGAGACGGCGCAGCACATCGCGGCGCTCGAGCGGAAAGTGGGGCAGCTCACCATGGAGCTGGACCTGCTAAAAAGGGGGCTCATCGCCGCCCCCGCGACGAGCAGCGGGCGGTCGTTGATCATCTCCGGGCCGGCGGCCTCAGCGCCGGGCGAGGATGTCGCATGATCGGGCTGCCGCGGAGTACCTACTACCGGCGGCCGCGCGAACGGGACACGCACGCGAGCGATGCGGATGCGGACCTTCGGGCCGCCATCGCGCAGGTGCAGCAGGACTTTCCAGGGTACGGCTATCGTCGCGTCACCCGCGAGCTGCGGTCAGGGCCGCACCGCGCCAATCACAAGCGCGTGCAGCGTGTGATGCAGGCGATGCTGCTCCCACCAGCCACCCGTCGTCGGCCGTGGGTCGTCGCCGAACCGGACGCGGTGTCCGGGTCGTGGTACCCGAATCTCCGCGCCGGCATCATGCCGACCGGCCCCAATCAGCTCTGGGTGGCCGACATCACCTACGTCCGGCTGGACCGGGGGTTCGTCTTCTTCGCGGTCGTGTTGGACGTGTTCTCGCGCAAGGTGATCGGCTACGCCATCGGCCCCACGCTCGATGCGCGCCTGCCACTGGCCGCGCTGGACGCCGCCATCGAGCACCGGAATCCGCCGCCGGGCTGCGTCCACCATTCCGACAGAGGATCGCAATATTCGTCCAGGCGCTACCGTGAGCGATTGGCCGAGGCGGGCCTGTTGGGCTCCATGTCCCGCGCCGGCAATCCGTATGACAATGCCCACGTCGAGAGCTTCATGAAGACGCTGAAGCACGAAGAGATCTACCCGCGCGGGTACCGCACCATGGCCGACGTCATTGCGCACCTCCCGCACTTCCTAGAGATAATCTACAACAACAATCGGCAGCATTCCGCCTTGAACTATCGGTCGCCGAACACCTTCGAGGCCGATCACGTGCTCACCCTTTCATCCGGTCAAATCGCGACCCCCTAATTGTCCAACCAAGAGGGGTCACTCCAAGCGCCGATTGAAATTGCACACCTGGGCGTCTCCTACCGCGGTTAGTACCATCGCGGCCCCGTAATCTTGATCTCTTGCCTTCGGGGAGGAGATCGGTGTACAGCAGGGATACCCTCGTGCTACTCAAGCATTTTCTGGAGAGCGGTCTGTCGAAGACCGCCATCGCCGATCAGCTCGGCATCAGCCGGCGGCTGGTCTATCATCTGATCGCGACGGGGCAGCTCGACCGCGATCTTGGCGAGGACGCCATGCCGCGGACGCGTGGGACCGTCGGCGTCGCCAGGCTGGCCGCCGTGACGCCCCTCATCGAGACGCGACTCAAAACGTATCCGGCGTTATCGTCGGTGCGCCTGTTCGCCGAGTGTCGCGCCGCCGGCTACACCGGTGGCTATTCCCAGTTGACCGCGCTGGTCCGACGGCTGCGCCCAGCGCCCGAGCCCGAGGCGGTGGTCCGGTTCGAGACGGCGCCGGGTGAGCAGGCGCAGTTCGATTTCGCGACGGTGAAATTGCCCTGGGGCGTACGCTACGCGCTGGTGATGGTCCTCGGGTACTCGCGCCTGCTCCATGTCGAGTTTGTGCGGCGCCAGACGGCGCTGTCGGTCATGCTCGGCATGGAGCGCGCCTTCGCCGCGTTTGGCGGCGTGCCGCAGCAGGTGCTCTTCGATCAGATGAAGCGTGTGATCGTCGAGGATCGGCGGCCGGATGGCGGACGTCTCCTACGGAATGCCGAGTTTCTGCGGTTCGCGGCGCACTGGCAGTTTCAGATCCGCGCGTGTCGGCCGTATCGCGCGCAGACGAAGGGCAAAGTCGAGCGACCGATTCACTATCTCCGCCACAACTTCCTGTACGGTCGGACATTCTTGGGCGACGGCGATCTCGATGATCAGTGCGCACGGTGGGTCCGCGACGTCGCCAATGTCCGCGTGCATGGCACGCTGCGTGAGCGCCCGGTGGATCGCTGGGCGACGATGGAGCGCGCGACGCTCCAGCCCGTCGCGGCCCATCCGTATCAGTCGGTGCTGCGGCCGACCGCATCCACGCCCCAGCGCCTCGATGCCATCGCCCCGCGCGTGACCGTCGAGCGGCGTGGGCTCGCGACGTACGCCGCGCTGACCGGCGGGCCGGTATGACGGCGACACTCCGCGACCGGCTCCGCGAGCAATTGGCCGATCTCAAGATGCCCGGCGCGCTGGAAGCGCTGGACGAGATTCTCCGCCGCGCCGACAGCGGCCAGTTGCCGGCGGGCGAGGCGATTGGCGCAGTCCTCGGCAGTCATATCGCGCTGCGCAATCAGCGTCGCTTGCAGACCGCGATGCGCTGTGCGCGACTCCCGGCGGTGAAGCGCCTCAGTGACTTCGATTTCAGCTTCCAGCCCTCCGTCCCGCGTGAACAGCTCGAGAATCTGCATACGCTCAGCTTCATCGAGCGGCGCGAAAACGTTGTCTTCCTCGGGCCCCCGGGCGTCGGCAAAACCCACCTCGCGATTAGTCTTGCCATCACCGCCGCGGAACGCGGACGCCGCGTCTACTATGCGACGCTCGCCGATCTGATCATGTGGCTGGAGGAAGCGCAGCAGGCGGGCCAACTGCCACGCCGACTCCGCACGCTCGTCTCGCCCAGTCTCATGGTGATCGATGAGATCGGCTATCTGCCGATCTCCCGGACCGGCGCCCAGCTCTTCTACCAGCTCATGAGTCGGCGTTACGAACACGCGTCGACCGTGCTCACGAGCAACAAGGGCTTTGAAGCCTGGGGCGAGATCTTCGGCGACGATGTCATGGCCGGCGCGCTCATCGACCGGCTTTTGCACCATTGCCACATCGTCAACATCCGCGGCAACAGCTATCGCGTCCGGCACCACCGCGAACTCGCTCCTCGTCCCGCCGAGCCACCAGCACCCGCTCCCACCTCCCGACGCGGCGTCCGTCGCCAGGAGGCCTGACCGCCCCCTCGAGTGTGGCACGCTCACGCCGCGCCGCGTGTGCAATTTCGATCAGCGGAAGTGTGCAATTTCAATCGGCATTGACACCCCTCGCACCACGATGTGGGAGGGACGCGCGGTCGAACGCCGCGGCGTCGACCACCCGCGCCCCCAACACCCTCAGCCAACCCACCACCGCCGGCGGATGCGTTCCCGCGCACGGGCCCCATCAAAACAATCGTTGTGGC
>JBBRPY010000085.1:0-3450 GCA_038227375.1 Dehalococcoidia bacterium | reverse complement strand
TTGTAGGGAGAATCCAGCTTGAGGTCGTCCAGGGTCACGTCCTTCTTCCAGTACCCGTACTGCGCGATGCTGGCGTCGTCCGCGACCGCGAACTGCACGGTGGGGTCCGCTTGCAACGGCAGCCCGAGGCGCAGGCGGTTGAGGAAGACGCTCGCGATCAGGGGCCGGTCGGCGGGGCTCGCGGCCTCGCGCTCAACAATGGATGCCAGCGTCACGACTTGGTCGAGCGTCAAATCCTGGCCCTCGACCTGCACTTTGTCCGCCACGTGCTCCTGGAAGGCGCGCAGCATCGTGTCCACTACGTCCTGCGGCTTCTCGCCTCGGTTGAACGAATAGGTCGCCGGAAAGACGAAGCCTTCGAGCGAACTCAGCGTCGTCTGGCGCAGGAACGGCTCGGGGTACGCGAGCTTGAGCGCATCGAGGAAGTCCTGCTTGTGAATGACATCGGCCCGCTCGAGCAGCTCTCCCACTTCTTCAAGCCGCCGGCCTTCGGGGATGACGACGTCGCGCGAGGCCGTCTTGCCCTCAGCGACGCGCTTCACGACCTCGATCGCGGGTAGCCCGGCATCGAATTCGTAGTCGCCGGCCTGGAGCGAGTTCTGGACGCCGGTGACCCCGACCAGCACCTCGAACAACCTGCTGCTGCGGACGACGCCTGCGTCCTGCAGCATCTGGCCGATGGTGCCGGCGCTCTCGCCCGGACGCACTGTGATCTGCGTCGTGCCTCCCGCCGATGGAAACGCCGGGACGCGACGCTCCGTGCCGTCGCCCAACACCGTCCCCGGCGTCTGCTCGACAAACAGCGCGAGGCCGACGGCCAGCGCTACTACGATGAGGGCGGCGATGACGCCGGCGGACCGGGCCGCCGTCACGAGCCCGACTCCTGCGCATCGAGGTAGGCCTGGAGAATGACGGCAGCCGCCAAATCATCGACGCGTGGCATTGCGCGCCGGTCGGAGTTCCGTGCCGTTGAGCCGCCCGAAATGCGGCCGCCGGCGGCGCCGCGGACCTGCACCGACGACATCCGCTCGTCCTGGTAGATCACCGGCACATCGAGGCGCCGAGCGAGCGCGTCGCCGAAGCGGCGGGTGCGGCGCGCCTGCTCGCCTTCCTCGCCCGACAGGCCGATCGGTAACCCCACAATCACGGCGGATGCCTCCCGCTCTCGCGCGATCTGCGCGACGCGCGCGAGGTCTGCGTCACGACGTTCGTGTTCGATGATCAGGAGAGGGACCGCCACGCGCCCCTCGCTCACCGCGACGCCGATGCGCTGCTGCCCGAAGTCTATGCCGAGACGGCGGTTCTGGGCGGCGCTTTGTGTCGTTTCGGTCATTCATGTCTTTCGTTATGTCGTGTTGATACTTGTCGGGAGGTGAACGGTGGAGGATAGACGGTGGAACAATCCCTCCAATGTCCATCTTCCATCTACCGCCGTCCACCGTCACGCGCGATGCTCGGGCCGGATGAACGTACGATACGGAGCGACGACGCGAAAGCCCATCCGTTCGTAGATCGGCCGACCCATCTCCGACGCATGCAGGCTCGCCATCGTACACCCCATCGCCGCACCCGCGACCACCGCGTGCCAAGTCATCGCTTCTCCCAATCCACGCTTTCGGTGCGATGGCAGGCACGCGACGTTATAGACGCCAGCGACGCGATGCGTCGCAATCACGGCGGACGTGGCGACCGGCGCGCCGTCAACATAGCCGACGTAGAGCTCGACGTCCGGGATCGCCAGGAGCGCCGGCGATGCGAAGCGCAGTGCGAAATCGAGCGGCATATCGAACGCCGCGGCGACGACTTCGGCATGGTCTCGCAGCGTCTGCGCGTCGAGCGCCCGGCGCATCTGGAGGCCCTCGCAGGCAGCTGGCGCCTCCGCCGACAGGTGTTCGAGCGCCATGCCGGGCACGATGTCGCTGAAGGGAATGCCAGCTCGCTCACACGCCTCCTCGGCCGCGGCATCAACGCCCGCGCGGATGCGGATAATGAAGGGGAGCCGACGTTCGCTGAAGTAGGCGCTGATCCGGCGGACGGCGCCGTCGGCGTCCGCTAGGCGATGCGTGATGAAGGCGATGTTGAACCAGGCGATTGGCAAGCAGGCGTTGGCGATCAGCACGCCATCGCCCTCGACGATCTCGCTCCCATCGAGCGTGCGCAGAAACGAGCACCACGCCGCAACATAGTTGGCGTCGGCGCGCGCGATGATCTCGTCGTCGGTCATGCGGCCTCGGTGGTTGGAGAGAAGTGGAGCGGGGGACGGGGCTCGAACCCGCAACATCCAGCTTGGAAGGCTAGCGCTCTACCAATTGAGCTACCCCCGCTCGCGCTCGGATGGCGGCAAGAGTATACCGAACGCCCGTGGTCGCACCGCCCACAATGATGCATCAGGACAGGTATGGCGGGCCTCAACGGCACGCTGGAAGGGAGAATGGGCCAACGATCCATTCCCCAGCCGAGGCACTCATCCTCAGTGGATGAATCGCGCCGTCAGGGGCGGGTGAGCAGGGCGCGTGCGGGGGCGCCATCGGAGCCCGGAAGAAGCAGCGGGAGGCACACGAGGTCGTAGGCGCCGGGTTCGACGCGCCGCAGGTCAACACCTTCGAGGATCACCACCCCCGCGCTCAGCAGCGCGACGTGCGCGGACGCCGGGTCCGACTTCGGCGCAATCGACAGATAGTCCATGGCCACGAGAAGTACACCCCGCGCAACAAGCGCGTCCGCACCGGATCCCGTGAGCCCGATGAACTCCGGGGAAAACCCCGGCTTTGCCCACAATTCGGAGTTGGTCGACTTGAAGAGAAGCCGCTGCGTACCGCCCGGGATTTCCAGCCGCGCGATCGCCGCGGCGTCGATGTCGGCATGGACCGCGGTAGCGTCCACGACGCAGGCGGGACCGATGAGCGCGTCGAGCGGTGTGGCGTCGATTCCCGGCGCACCTTCGATGAAGTGCACTGGCGCGTCGATGTGGGTGCCCGTGTGGACGCCACACTCCAGGCGGCTGACGTTGCAGATTGCGCCGGAAGCGATGCTCTGGGCGCGTGACAGCTCCACATCGGGGTCACCCTCGTACACGATCATGCCCGGCCGCACCGGCACGCTGATATCAATGATCTGCACGTCACCCACCTCCATCACGGCGTCCTGGCCCCTCAACTGCCGCCCAGATGCCCGCGCGCCACACGCACGCGAAGAAGCGAAGGCGCCACCTCGCTGAAAGTGAGGTTGATGATGGACGATGGAACGGCGGGATCGTCCACCGATCATCTTCCACCTTCGATCTTCCGTCTTGTACCTTCTGTGCCCTCGGTGCCCTTGTATGTTCACGTCGGCTCGTGTTCGATACACGCGGGCAGGGTCCACGAGTGCGACGGACCGTTGTGTCCTGGGTCCGCAAAGAGACCGTCACAGAGTCTTGGTCGTCGCCCTCGTTGTCCCCTTCAGGCCCGT
>JBBRPY010000084.1:0-3690 GCA_038227375.1 Dehalococcoidia bacterium | reverse complement strand
GTCGGGCGTCGGCCCTCGGGCGTTACGCACCGAACACCGCCGACGCCAGACGCCGGCCCTAGTGCGCGAACAGCGCCCGGAAGTGGTCGCGACTTTTCAGCGACGAACCCGCGCCCGCCACGCCCGCAACGCGAGCAGAGTCTTCGGACGATGTAAATCGTGTTAGCGAGAACACTCCTTGAGCACTCGCCCCCCCGACTGCATATCTCGTCGGCACTCGCGCGAGATCCTCGTCCTTCACCTTCCCTCCTTCCCCAATCGCCGTGAACTCCCGCCGACAGTTCTTGATCCAGGCGCCGCTCGGTCTACTCGGCGCCGTCGGCGCCTGCCGCGTCGACGAGCAAAAACCCGACGCGCACGCGGCAGCTCCGACGACCCCCGCTACGCCAGGCGCTCCACCGGCGTTCAACACCGCGCCTCCCGTCGGACCTGAGGTGACTCCGGCAACGTTTGCCGACGCGGAGAAGCTGATGCAGGTGCACCTGACCGACGCCGAGCGGCGGATGGCCGCGGGAAGTTGGCGCACGTCGATGGCCGCGCTGCTCGAACGACGCACCGGCCCGCGGAAGTTGGCGCTCGAGCCCGAGCTCGCGCCGGCCACGAAATGGGATCCGGCCATGAACGGGACAGCGGGTCCCGCACGCGATCATGTCGTCCGCGGCAAGACCGATCCGGGCCCACTGCCGGCGAGCGATGACGAAATCGCTTTCGCGCCGGTAACGCGGCTCTCTCGCTGGATCGAGACGCGCACGCTGACATCCGACCGGCTCACGCGTATCTATCTCGCGCGCATCAAGAAGTTCGATCCGAAGCTCCGCTGCGTGATCACGCTCACCGAGGATGTCGCGCTCGCGCAGGCCAAACAGGCCGATGCCGAGATCGCCGCCGGACGATATCGCGGTCCGCTGCATGGCATCCCCTTCGGGGTGAAGGATCTCCTCGACACGGCCGGTATCGCGACTACCTATGGCGCCGAAACGTTCCGCAATCGCGTACCGCTCAAAGACTCCACCGTAGTCGCCCGGCTTCGCGAGGCCGGAGCCGTGCTGATCGCCAAACTGAGCATGGGCGCGCTCGCGCTCAACGACATCTGGTTCGGCGGCCAGACAATGAATCCCTGGCTGATCGAAGAAGGTGCCTCCGGTTCCAGCGCCGGCCCCGGTGCCGCGACCGCCGCGGGGCTGGTCGGCTTCTCGATCGGGAGCGAGACGGGCGGCAGCATCATCAGCCCCAGCATGCGGTGCGGCGTCACCGGACTTCGTCCAACGTACGGCCGGGTGCCGCGGACCGGTGCCATGACGCTCTGCTGGTCGCTCGACAAGCTCGGACCGATGACGCGCGGCGTCGAGGATGCGATGCTGGTGCTGCAGGCGATCACCGGCCCCGATGCCGGCGACGTCGCGAGCGTGCCGAGCCATCTCGAGTTCGACGCCGCGGCCCCGGTAAGAGGACTGCGGGTCGGATACCTCCCCGGGTGGATGAAAGAGGCGCCCGCCACCGACGTCGATCGCGCCACACTCGATGCGATGTCGAAGCTCGGCATGATCCCGACCGAGGCCACCCTTCCGGATTGGCCGTATGACTCGCTGAATCTGATTCTCTTCGCGGAAGCGGCGGCGGCGTTCGAGGAGCTCACGCTCGGCGGACAAGCAAACACGCTCAAGGTGCAGGTGCCTGACGCGTGGCCCAATCTCTTCCGTGAGGCGCGCTTTCTGTCGGCCGTCGACTTCGTGCAGGCCGACCGTCTCCGGCGTAAAGTGGCGGCCGAGATGGCGCGGGTGATGTCACAGGTGGATTTGCTGCTCGTGCCGTCGCTGCGCGACGAGATGCTGGTGATCTCGAACAACACTGGTCACCCTTCGCTCACGCTGCGCGCCGGGTTCGTTCAGGTGTCGGAAGCGCGCAGCGATTGGGCGCCCGATCCGGTGCAACCGTTGCCGAAGTTCTCACCTCCGCGCCGGGTGCCGCACGGCGTCACGCTGATCGGCCGCCTTTTCGATGAGGGAACGATCGCGCGCGCTGGGATCGCGCTGGAGCGCGCGCTGAACGTTGCGTCCGAGAATCCACCGGGGTTCTAGACGCACCGGAGAGCAGGCACTCGGCGCTCGATCCTTTTCTAAGCTCCAACATTTAGCCTTCCAGTCGTCAGCTACTGGCAGACCAAAACGACTCACGACAGATGACAGATGACTGATCGTGATGATTTATCGGCCTGGGAGCCGCGCTTCACTGAGCGGCAGTTTGTTGCTTTGTCGTCGCGAATAGCCACATTTCACTCGTGACTACTCCTCAAGCTCCAGAGCCGCCCCCGCCTCAAGGCCCGACGGTCAGCACTACGACCCGCCGCCCGACCCCGATCCCGCCTCGCCAATGGCGCTCCCGCGACGTCGGTCGCGCGGCGGCGATCGTGATCGGCTTGGTCGCGCTCATCTGGCTCATCTGGCTCGCGCATCCGCTCATCTTCACTGCCTTCCTCGGGCTGCTGTTCGGACTGGCGATCAGCGCCGGCGCCGACTGGCTGCAGCGGTGGCGCGTTCCGCGCGGGATCGGCGTGACGATCGTCGTCGTGGTGTTCTTCGCGGCCATGTACGGCATCGGCGCCTGGATCGGTCCGACCATTCGCGTACAGGCGAAGGAGCTGCGAGTGAAGCTCCCGGAGGCGATCGACAAGGGCGAGATCTGGCTCGACAGCCATCGCGCGGGCATCGCCGGCCTCGTCTATACCGAGGATTCGCTCACCGTCGCCGACAGCGCCGCCGTCGAGCCCGCCGACACGCTTGCCGCGGTCGGACCCGGACCGCACCAACCCGGCAGGCTGCGCGGCCGCATGATTGGCCAGATGCGCGGAGCCCGGCGCTATCTCTTTCCATTTTTCCGCGGCACCATCGAAGCGTTCGCCGGCTTTTTGCTCGTCCTCTTCATCGCCATCTACATCGCCGCCGAGCCGGACATGTACCGGCGCGGATTGCTCGCGCTCGTGCCCACGCGAACCCGCGCTCGCATCGATGCCGTGCTGACGGCCGAGGCGCGGACGCTGCGGAAATGGCTCACCACGCAGCTCATCGCGATGATCGCCGTCGGCGTCGCGCGCACGATCGCGCTGCTCTTTCTGCACGTGAAAGCCGCCTTCGCACTGGGCGTCGTCGCCGCGATCTTCGGCTTCGTGCCGACCATCGGCCCGCTCGTCAGCGGCGTGCCCGCGGTAGCGATGGCGTTCCTCGACTCCCCGCAGAAAGCGCTCTACGTCGCGCTCGCCTACTGGTTCATCCAGTTTCTCGACGCCCACCTGCTCATCCCGCTGATGATGAAGGGGAACATCAACCTGCCGCCCGCGCTCACCCTTTTCTCACAAGCGCTGATGGCGATGCTGTTCGGCGTCCTCGGCCTCGTCGTCGCCGTGCCGCTGCTGGCCGCCGTGATGGTCGCGGTCAGAATGCTGTACGTGGAGGATGTCGCGTCGAAGGATACGGGGCAGTATCCGGTGGCGGGGGCTGGCTAGAAAGCGTCGCGTGCTGTGTGCTAACAGCACCTGACACACAAAATCAGAGCGCGCCTTGAGATTTCTCTCGGCGCGCTCTGATTTCTGTTATCGCGAGGTGCTGTTAGCACGCAGCATGCAGCGCCCTGTCAGGCGGCCGACGCCAGCCTCATCCCTTCATCTGACAACTGGACGTGGTCGAAGTTCACGAT
>JBBRPY010000083.1:0-3819 GCA_038227375.1 Dehalococcoidia bacterium | reverse complement strand
CTGCCTCACCTTCTTTCTCTGCTGCAAACTTCGTGGCGTTCACGGACCTCGCTCGCACCAAGCACTGCACCGACGTGAGGCCTTTCGGCAACAACCCCGCGGAGTGGTGAACGTTAGTGCCGATAGAGCGTTCGGAACACCAGCGTCAGAGCGGGAACAACTGTGATGCCCCATCGCCGACTAGCGAAACGGCCGCCAGTATTAGCAGCGCGCTTAGCGTCCCTGTCGCGAGGAGTGCCAGAGGGCGTAGATGACGAGCCAATGTCGATGTTGAAACTCTCACGAAACCTCCAGTTCAAGCCTACGAGTCAAGTTTGACCCGCTACGGCCCGCTATCGCCAGCCACCCAGACCAAGCTGATCGCTGTCGTGATGGCTCCTTTTGAGCATCGACTAATGTCAGTCTCTTCGAGGTCATCCCGGATCTGCTGAGCATCTACGCCGCGGTCACATCGCGATTTGCGGAGATCCCACGCCGTGAGACGCGCTGTTTAGTCCTTCCGGATCGACGGTTCCGCGCATGTGCTCTGCCACGACCGTCAGGCGTGTCTCCTCCCGGAGGCACTCGTCAGCATCTGGTAGGCGAACAGCAGCACGATCGCGCCGACGATCGCGACGAGGATCGTGCGGAGGTCGAACTGCGCGACGCCGGCACCGATGCCGGTCGCCGACGCGAGGAAGCCACCGACGAATGCACCTGCGATGCCGAGCAAGATGGTCACTATGATGCCGCCCGGACCGCCGCCCGGCATGAGGGCCTTCGCCACCACACCCGCGATGAGTCCGACGACGATCCACGCCAGAATTCCCATGATATGTCCTCCGATTGTGATGCCCAATTTCTCGCGTTGGGAGGATTGCCGCCGTCCGATGGTGCGCGTTGTCACGCTCCTCAGCCTATGGCGTCCTCCCGCATAGCACGGTACAAAGAACCGCCAACGCATAGCGACGCGCTAACAATACGCCGACACGATGCGGTGAGCGTGGCGCCTGTCCCGCCGGAATCGTCGGCGTGATCCGCTAGACTGGCGATTCATCCTCGCCTAGCACCCACAAGGACGAGCATTCCTGCCGTCCCCGTCGGACGTGTTCATGGCCGGCGAGTCGGACGTCGAGGTGAACATGGAGTGGCGAGACGCACCAGCGGTCTCAATGGGTGTTTCGGAGCGCTCGTTCTACGTGAGGCGCGGGGACGAGAAGATCCCCGGCATCCTCTGGACGCCAGAGGAACCCTCAGGCGCGTTGCCGCTGGTACTCATGGGGCACGGTGGAAAGAGCGAGAAGCGCAATGCGGCCGGCCTGTCCATAGCGCGGCGCTTCGTGCGGCGGCATGGCGTGGCGGTCTGCGCCATCGACGCGATCGATCATGGCGAACGCGGCCCTATTGTTGATACCGGGGACGGACCAGCGCAGCCGGAGTACATCGAGCTCTGGAAGCGACTGGACACGTTCGACCGCATGAACGCCGATTGGACGGCCGCGCTAGATGCCTTGCTGGCGTTGAAGCGATTCGATCCCGCACGCATCGGCTACTGGGGGCTTTCGATGGGTACGGTACTGGGACTGCCATTCGTGGCCTCGGAGCCGCGGATCAGCGCGGCAGTCCTAGGCGCTTGCGGATTGACCGGTCCGAGCGCCGTTCGGGCACGATTCGCCGAGCGGCACCGCGTCGATGCGCCGCGGTTGACCTGCCCAGTGCTGTTCATGGTCCAGTGGGACGACGAAATCTTCGACCGAGACGGCGCACTAGAGCTGTTCGATATGATCGGATCGCCGGACAAGCGGATGCATGTGCACCCGGGCAAGCACGGTGCGTTTCCGCTGGAGGCCGCGAATGCCACGCGCGAATTCCTGGCGGCGCAGCTGTGCCGCGGACAGTGAACGTGGCGTCCCGCACTTGCCACCGCCGTAGCAACATGAACCCATCGTGTGATGCGCTCGCGAAAAGGGACGTCATCGACGGGTGAGCCGCTAACTGGATAGAGGGACAGCGCCAAGCACCTCGTCGATCGTCGTAGAGCGCTGAGCGGGCAGTTGCTTGAGCATCGCCGTCGCGTCGAACGTGTACGGAGCAGAATCGAGGAAAAGCGCCGAGCGCGCCATGCGGGACAGCTCGGGCTTGAACGGCGCGGCCAGCGTGGCCATCGCCCGCAGCATCGGACGAGGGACGTGGCGCGGCCCGCCGGTGGCGCTCATCGTCCCTCCCACTTTCCTCGCCAGCTCGTTGAACGTGACATTCTGTGGGCCGCCGATCTCGAGAACCGAGCCGCGAACGGTGGGAGTCGTCACCGCATGCGCCGCCAGTGCCGCTACATCGCGCACCGATACGAAGTTGACCGGATTCTCGCCCCGGCCGAAGACGAGCGCCCGGCCCGAGCGTCCGGCCGTTTGCCGGAGCAGCTCGAGCCACAACTCGATGAACGCCGTCGACCGCACGATCGTCCACGGCGCTCCGCTCCGCTGAAGATGCTGTTCAGCGGCATATTTCATCCGGAACAACTCCATCGGGCTGTCGGGCGAGGCACCCACCACGGACATCAACACGACCGAAGCTCCGGCGCCTACCGCGCGATCAATGAGGTTGATGTTGCCGGCTCGGTCGACGGAGGCGGGTGAAACGCCGCCTGTTCCGGAGAAGCCGTGCACCGCCGACACCACCGTCGTCACGCCTGCCATCGCGGGAATGAGCGAGCTGGCGTCTCGTACGTCACCGCTGACTACATCGATCTGGAGACGTTTGGTGAGATGCTCCGCGCGCACGGGATCGCGCGTTAGTACCCGAACCGGAAGCCCGCGCGCCATGAGGTCTGCCACCAGGAGCGTCCCCAGCCGTCCGCTGCCGCCGGCAACAAGGATCACGATCCAGCTCCCTGGCGCGCCGCGGGGTTCGCGGGCTCACCCGCCGATAGCCGCCGAACCGCGTCGTCCACGGTTCCACTCTCGCTTTCCACGGGCTCCAGGTAGAAGCGCGCCCAAGTAGCCCGGCCATCCGCGACGCCGAAGATCACAACTCCCCGCATCAAGTGCGGAGAACCGTCGCGCCGCGTGCCGCGATGCTCCCACTCAGACCAGACGGTTCCCTCATGGGCGACAGAACGAATGATATCGGCCGTCAGATCTGGCACGAAAGAAAGGATCTGCTCCCAGTTCTTGCGAACTTGATCGTTGCCAAGGAAGCTACGCGTCGGGTGGGCCGGCGTCTCGTTGCGGTAGTCCGGCGCGAAGCACGTGACGATCCCGTCAAGGTCATGGGCATTCACGGCTCGCAGCAGCCGTGCGACGAACGCGATCGGATCGTTTCCGTCCTGTTCGGTGGTCATGTGGTGGTGCTCCTAATTCGATATAGTGCACTGTAACTGATTAGAGGACTATGGATCGCACATCGCCACCTGTCAAGACCAGGCGCGGCTACGATTCCAGCGGGCGTCGCGAACGCGCTCGCCAGGTGCGGGAAGACATCGTCGACGCGGCCTGGAAGCTGTTTCTCACGGCGGGCTATGCGGGTACGACGATCAATGCCATCGCCGCCGATGCGGGGGTGTCTGCGGAAACCATCTACAAGGTATTTGGCAGCAAGCCCGGCCTCGTCCGGGCAATCCGGGACAAAGCACTGGTCGGCCGGGGGCCAGTTGCCGCTGAAGAGCGGTCCGACGAGATGCGAGAGCGTGAAGCCGACCCGCGGATCGTCATCCGGAATTGGGGAGCGCTGACGACCGAGGTTGCGCCGTTGGTGGCGCCCATCCTGCTGCTTGTGCGGGAAGCGGCGGGAACAGATCCCGAACTGGCGACGCTGCGGCGGGAGATGGAAGACGACCGGTAT
>JBBRPY010000082.1:0-3885 GCA_038227375.1 Dehalococcoidia bacterium | reverse complement strand
CTGGCCTCACCACCGATCTGCGGCTCGACACCCCACGGCCCGACGCCCCTGACAGGACCGATGTCGTCGTCGATGCGCCGGCCGATTCGACCGATGCACCACCGACGAAAACCGATGGCCCCTTCGTGAGGCCCGATGGCCCTTTGACGGCGATGGGCAACTCTTGTGAGCACGACGAGCAATGCTCCACCGGCCATTGCACCGACGGTGTCTGTTGTCAGCGGGTCTGCGGTACGTGCGAAGCGTGCAACGTGGGGACGCCGGGGACTTGCCTGGAAACGATCCTCAGGAAGCGCGGGATCGCAATCGGATCGAGCGCGGCGGATCCTGGTCTCGGTTGATGTCGCCACGCGCCGTAGCGTAGAGACGTAGGGGCGAAGGGCCCGAAAAAGACGAAGGCCCGGAGTTGGTGCTCCGAGCCTTCGTGGGGCCATGCAAAGCAAGAGCACCCAAGCCGCTCTTGGATCGCATGGCCGCCGCTGAAAGTCCACCGGGCCGCGGCGCCGGCCAGTGGAGGTTCAGGAGCGCGTTTGCCCCCGATGCGGGGCGGGGTTCTGGCTGTGCCGTCGGTGTGATCGGCGGTTTCGGTACTGCTCCCCTCGGTGCTCGCGGATCGCGCGGCAGGCGAGCGTGGGCGCGGCGGGACGGCGCCACCAGCAGAGCGAGGAGGGACGTCTTGATCACGTGGATCGGCAGCGCCGCTACGTGGCCCGGCGGGCCGAAAATCAGAGCGTGACGCATCACCATTCCGGTCCGGTCCCGGCGCCGGTATCTCGGGATCTCGCGCAGCAGGTCGGTGCGGGCACGGTGCCCGCCGTCTCCTGGTCGCGCGTGGAGGTGTTGATCCATGTCGCTGTCACCGCTCTGGATGTCGATCGAGCCGCTGATCGGGGAAACGCGGCTCGCGCTGCACGATCCTGGCCGGGGCTGCGTGCTGCGCGCGCGGTTGCCGGTCGTACCGAGCCAGCCACGCGCGCTGGCGTCGCTGCTGGAAGCGATCGCCGCCTGGCATGGCCGGTCCTTGTGCGCTGTGCTGGATGCGGACGCCGAGGATGTCCGCCTACACGGCGAGCGCTGGGCCCTCCTGCTGGGCGATCTTGATGATGCGCACATCACCGTCGAGTGGTCGCACCGGCCCGATCCACGGCGCCGGGATCGCTTCATCGGTGCCGTCGGGGACTTTCGATCCGCCGCGCGTCTGGTCGGACGCGCCGTCACGGGTGGCCAGTGATCACGCCGGAGATGCGGGCGCAGATGCGGCGGCTGGTGCTCGTCGAGCGCCTGCCCATCGAGACGGTCTCGCGCCGATTCGGCGTGCACCACTCGACGGTGCGCCGGGCGCTGGAAGCTGCCACGCAGAGCGATCAGCCCGTGATCGCCAGCGTGCTCGAGCCGTGGAAGCCGTACATCGTCGAGCGCCTGACGTCCCTGCCGGAGCTGACCACGCCCCGGCTGTTGCTGGAGCTGCGGGGGCGCGGCTACCAGCACGGCATCGCCGTGCTCCGCCGCTACGTCGCCAAGGTCCGCCAGCCGCGCAGCCGCAAGGTCTACCTGCGCATCGAGACCGATCCGGGCGATCAGGCCCAGGTCGATTGGGGCCACTTCGGGCACCTGCGGGTGGGCTCGGCGCAGAGGCCGCTGTCGGTCTTCTCGATGGTCATGTCGTGGTCGCGTGCGCTCTTCGTGGATTTCTCCTTCGACCAGCAGATGGAGACCTTCTGCCGCATGCACCGTCGGGCGCTCGAGTATTTCCAGGGCGTCCCTCGGCGCATCGTCTACGACAATCTCAAGAGCGTCGTCCTGCACCACGTGGGCTCGATGGTGCAATTCAATCCGCGCTTCCTCGCCTTCGCCGGTCACTACCTCTTCGAGCCCGTCGCCGCCCCCGTCCGCTACCCCGAGTACAAGGGCCGCGTCGAGGCGTCCATCAAGTACGTCCGTCATTCCTTCTTCTATGGAAGATCCTTCGCGTCCCTCGAAGACGTGCGTGCCCAGGCCGGGCGCTGGCGCGACGACGTCGCCAATCAGCGCTTGCATGGCACCACGCGCGAGCGCCCGGCCGAGCTCCTGCTCATCGAGCGCCCGCGTCTGCGCGAGCTGCCGCCGCATGCCTTCGACACCGACGTCGTCTTGCCCGTCATCGTCTCCAAGGAGGCGCGCGTCCGCCTCGATTCCAATTCCTACTCCGTCCCGCCTGGCCTCGTCGGCAAGACCGTCCACATCCGCGCCGACGAGCACAGAGTCCGCATCATCCACGACGGCGTCGAGGCCGCCGCTCATCCTCGCTGCTGGGATCGTCGGCACCATGTCCAGGATCCCGCTCATGACGAGGAGCTGATCGCTCGCCGCAAGGCCGCCAGACCCCAGTCCCGCCGCGAGCGTCTCGCCGTGCTTTGCCCCGAGTCCCGCGTCTACTTCCAGGAGATCGCGCGGCGGCGCATCCGCCTCGACGCCGAGATCAAACGCATCTTCAGGCTCGTGGATCTCTACGGCATGACCGAGATCGCCGGCGCCATCGCCACCGCCGTCGGTCAGCGCACCTTCGGCGCCAAGTACGTCCGCGCGCTCTGCGATCAGGCCCGCTTCTCGCGCGGCCTCGGCGAGCCGCCCGAGCCCGTCGTCACCGGCAATCGCGAAGCCGACACCCTCGAAATCCAACCCCACGACATGGAGTCCTACGATGATCTCTTCTGATCCCGTCATCTCGCCAAATCCCAGCGATCTGTCGCAAACCCTGTCGCTGCACGACGTGCTGCGACGCCTCGGCCTCGAATACGCCGCCGCCAACCTCGACGTCGCCGTCGGCAAAGCCATCACCCGCAGCGACGGCCCGACCGCGCTGCTCGACTTCCTCATGCGCGAGCAGCTCCGCGCCCAGACCGAGCGCAAATCCCTGCAGGCGCTCAAGCGCTCCGCGCTCTTCCCGCTCACCACCCTCGACGGCTACGACTTCGACTATCCCAAGGTCATCGACCGCGATCTCGTCATGCGGGCCGCGTCCCTCGACTTCATCAAGGAGTGCTCCAACGTCGTCTTCGTCGGCCCGTCCGGCGTCGGCAAGACTCACCTCGCCAATGCCATCGCTCAGCTCGCCTGTCTCCGCGGCTTCCGCGTCCGCTTCACCACCGCCGCCGATCTCGTCAACGATCTCGTCGCTGCCGGCGCTCGCAACAATCTCCAGCGCCGACTGGCCCTGTGGACCTCGCCCAGCCTCCTCGTCGTCGATGAGCTCGGCTACCTCAGCTTCGACGCCCGCGGCGCCGATCTCCTGTACCAGGTCTTCAATCGCCGCTACCAGCGCTCCTCCACCATCGTCACCACCAACCTCCCCTTCAAGGACTGGGGCGGCCTCTTCCAGAACGCCGCTGCCGCTTCCGCCATCGCAGACCGCCTCGTCCACAAGGGCATCCTCGTCCGCATCCAGGGCAAGTCCAGGCGCTCGGATCAAGAGGTCGAATAGCAGCGCCCATGCCGATCCAGACCCCACTTCACGCGCTTGCGCGCGTTACGTCATCGTCTGTCCGGCGCCGCGCTCGATCGCGCAAACCGCGATCGATTCGCCGCGCTTCTTCAGGATCGTCTCCAGCAAAGATCGCGGCAGCCGCGGCGGCCGCGGTGGAGGAAAGCAGAAAGGGATTCGAAGCCGCGGCAGCCAAGGAAGCGGCGCGGGCGCATCGTTCGCTTGCTAGCGCCGTCGCCGCCACAAGCGCTGAGATTGCCAGAAAGACGGTCGACGTTGGCCGTGCTCAGGCGTACGCGGGGGGAGCCGCCGCGCTGGTCCTCTTCGGGTCGATTTGCATGACCTCGGGATACACGTTGGGGCGTGGGGGGCCTCCCCCGTGGACCCGCTCTGGAAGCTTCCTGGGGCAACGTCCCGAGGTCTGT
>JBBRPY010000081.1:0-4224 GCA_038227375.1 Dehalococcoidia bacterium | reverse complement strand
GCTCGGCATGGATGGCATCGGTCAGGCAAGCGAGCGCGGCGCGGAAGGTTTCTCCGCGCATATGCCATGTCTGCATGCGCAGCAGCGCGCGCCGTGACGCCGCCTCGCACACCTCGGCCATGTGTGACAGGCCGAGATTGGTCGCCTCGGCGATCAGCGTGGCGAGGAAGGCGCGTTCGTCGGTGGGTGGAAGGCCGGTCGAAACATGGGCGAAATGCTGGACGAAGCCGGTCCAGTGTTCAACCTGCGACAGCACGTCCGTGATCCGCGTGGCGGGCAACATGCCATAGCAGGCGAGCGCGAGCTGTCGCCCTTGGTCCTGTCCGCCATCATCCTCCTTCGATTCCTTGGGGAAGCGCAGCCGTTCGCCGGCGAACAGCGCGGCATCGCGTCCGTCGAGGTTGCGGGCCACGTCGCGCAGTGCGCTGTCGAGTTGCGCGGCGCGCGCATCGAGCCAGGCGTGCGGGTCGCCGAGCGAGAACGCCTGTTGCGGCACGGCAACGGATGCCGGCGTGAGCAGTACGTCCAGCGACCGGTGCATCCGGGAGGTCGGCACCCAGATATCGCCCGATGCCAGCGCGTTGGCGAGCGCGCTGTAGGTCGCCATTTCCCAATGCGCCCGGTCGATTTCGCCGGCGACCACGACATGACGGCGCCAGCGGCGCTCGACATGGCCGAGCGGCAAGTTAGCAGGAAGCGGCTTACGCCAGTCGCCATCGAGGTCCGCCAGGATCGCCATCGCCTCGCGCAGCGGCGTGGTGCGGACGCGGCCGTGGAAATCAAAGCATCGCAGGAATTGCGGGCCCGTCCGTTTGAAGGCGCGGTACTCGGCTGCAATTTCGTCCAGAACGTCATCCCGGTGCGGCGCGGCCGTGCGGCGGATGATGGCGGCATCGGCGTCGAGCATGTCGAGGGGCGCGACGGCACGAACCGCCGCGGCGATATCATCGCCGGCCCGCGCCGCCCGGCTGATCGCCTCCAGCACCGTGGCGACGCGCATCAGCCGCTCGCGCCCTTCGTGGCCCGACACCGCGACCCTCTGTTCGAGCCGCTTGCGCGCGCGAAGATGGGCGCGTCCCACCAGCGCGCCGAACATCGCGATCGCCGCATCGGTCAGCGTCGCCTCCATCTCGCGCAGCGTGGCGAGCAGGACGATTCGCCGGCGGGCAGGGCGCATCTGCTGGAAGGCCTGCGCGGTATAGCGCACGCCCTCACGGGCGAACTGCGCCAAGCGCGGTTCGTGCCGGGGCTCGACGAAAAGCGTAGACACACCCGTCCAGCGGATCAGCGCGACCTTCTCGAGGATTTCGGCGAGCGAGGCGGATGCGACGCGGGGTTCGGGTTCGCGTAGCCAGGACAGGCGGCTTTGCCGCTCATGCACCTTGTCGTCGATCAACGCATGGAGGCGCTGACGTGCGTCGGCATCGAGGCTCCCATCGATGGCACCGATCAGGTCCGTCTCTGCCCGGTGCATAGCCTCGGCCGCCATGCGCTCGACGACGCTGACGCCGGGGATGACGATGCGACGGACGCGCATCTCGCCCAGCAGCCGGTCGAGCAGGACGCGCCCATCGATGATGGTCATCGTTTCGGCTTCCAGCCATGCCATCATCGTCGCGCGGGTCGGCCGGTTCAGGTCAGTGTAGCCAAAGCGCGCCTTGATCGCGGCGAGCTGGTCGTAGCGCGTCGGCGTGCGCCGCGCGAAGTCGGCGATGACGTGCGCCTCCACCCCGACCTGCTCAGCGATATGGTCGAGCATCACCGCCGGCAGCAGCTCGCCCTGACGCAGGTGCCGTCCCGGATAGCGCAGGCAGCAGAGTTGCAGGGCATAACCGAGTCGGGTCGCCGGCGTACGGGCGGTGCCGATCGCGGCGAGGTCTTCGGCGTCGAGGCTGTGGTGCTGCACCAGCAGCGCCTCGCTGTCGGGCAGCGCCAGCAGGGCGGCGCGTTGCCGCCCGGTCATCGGAATGCATCCGGGCATCTTCCATCCTCCAAAAACTGCTTGCCTTTCGACCAGCCAATGAAAGAGGATTGTGAAAGGTGGAAGGCCGCAGAAATCTGTCGGCGTCGTTACCGCCTCCGGATACGGCCGTTTGCGAAAGGACCCCGGTTGAGCGCTGCTCCCTATCTGATCGGCTATGCCCGCGTGTCGAAGGGCGACGACCAGTCCAACGCCGCGCAGCGCCGCGCGCTCGACGCAGCGGGCTGCAAGCGCGTGTTCGAGGAGACCGCCAGCGGCGGGCGATGGGACCGACCCAAGCTTCTGGAGATGATCGGCCAGTTGCGCGACGGCGACGTGGTGGTCGTCTGGAAGCTCGATCGGCTGTCGCGCAGCCTGAAAGACCTACTCCACATCATGGAGCGGATCGAAGGCGCGGGCGCGGGCTTCCGCTCGCTGACCGAGGCGATCGACACCACCACCGCTGCTGGCCGAATGATGATGCAGATGGTCGGCAGCTTCGCCGAGTTCGAGCGCGCGATGATCCGCGAACGCACCTCGGCGGGGCTTGCCCAGGCGCGCGCGGAGGGGCGGATCGGCGGGCGGCGACGCAAGCTGGCCGACAAGCAGCGGCGCGAAATCGCGGAATCCGTCGTCTCGGGCCGCAAGTCTGGTGCCGAGATGGCGCGGCTCTACGCGGTCAGCGAAGCAACCGTATCGAGGATCGTGGCGGCCTACCGCCAGCAGCAGGGGAGCGACAATGAAGCGCGGCCATGACCTGTCCGGCATCATGAAGTTCGCCACCTCGCCTGCCTGGGCCGACCATTTGCGCGATGCGCTGGGTGATCATCTCGGGCCAGCGATGGAAGAATTCGATTTCGAGTTCGAAGACCTTGCCGAGATCGTCGGCGATCATTGGGCAGGCGTGCTGTGGGGCTGCGCGTTCGAAGACCTCCTGACGCGGACCGTCGAACCCGGCGCGCTGAACCTCGTCGACGACTATATCCGGCGTCGCGGCTGGAACGAGGCCGGCCCCGCCAAACTCTATATGCGTGCGCTGCAATCCTCGGTCATGAGCCTGTACGAGGTCAGTGAGATCGAGGCCGGCAGCGGCTTTCTTGTCCGTGATCTCATCCGGGGCGGTGACCCCGTCCGCGTCACCGAACGCAGCGCCTCGCAGACGCTGAAACAATGGGACAGGATCGGTACGCGGGTCGTCATGGTGGGCGGAAAGCATCTCCTGTCGGGTGGGGTGCTATCGTTCACGATGGAGGCAGCCGACGCTCTCATGGCCGATCTTCGGCGCGTGGAGGGAAAGCGCAGTCCGCGCAGCCAGCTCACGCTCACGGACGGCAAGTTGCGCGCGCTTCCTTCTCTTATCAGTACGGCATGGCTGTTCGACATCATCCCACGGGCGATGGGTGCGATGACCGTACCGACGCTGCACAACGGCGATGGCGAGGAAGTGGTATTCCACCGCGTCCGCTTCCCCTTTGCGCGCGGCGCAACCCATGCCCTGATCGGCGACCGGCTCGACCTCGTGCCCGCCATGCAGCGCGAAACCTCGCATTTCTGGAACTGGCTCGGCGACACGCCGACATCACCCGCAAAGGGCACAGGCCGCATGGCCTGGGGTGTGACGATGATGGACGGCACGCCGGTGCTGGGCAATATCGAGCTGAAAGGGAGGTCACTGATCCTGGCCGTTACCTCCGCCGAGCGTGCGGCACGCGGCACCGCCCTTGTTGCCGCTGCGCTCGCCGATCTGGTCG
This sequence comes from Dehalococcoidia bacterium, assembly GCA_038227375.1. Lineage (GTDB taxonomy): Bacteria > Chloroflexota > Dehalococcoidia > DSTF01 > JACRBR01 > JALYKW01. The sequence continues at coordinate 513 of JBBRPY010000081.1, read as the reverse complement.
GCACGCCGCTCACCACGATCGAGACCGTCGAACAGGCTATGGCCGCGCGGCGAGAGGGGCTGACGGCATCCGAACCTGCCCCGGCCGTCGCGCCGGAAGTGGCGACCCCGCTCGTTCACGCCATGCTCGATCGTCAGTATCGCGGGACCCTCGATGAACCCGTCGGCATGCTCGGCGACATTACGCCGCGCGCAGCTGCAAGAACCGCGGCAGGCCGTGAACGGCTCTCGGCATGGCTGAAGCACCTGGAAAACCGCAGCGGCGCTGCGCCGGACCCTAACGATCCGATGGCCACCTATGACTTTACCTGGATGTGGCGCGAACTCGGGATCGAGAAGCTGCGGAAATAGCGCTTCGGTGCTGGCAGAAACCCGCAGGCGCCAACTGGGGCACGCCTACCGTGAATCTATGTCCGAATAATGCACAGGGGCCATCATAGTCGATCTCGCCCGACTGGTGGCGGCGCGGCGTCAGTCCGACGTGCGCGCCGACCGCCCTGGAACGGACGAAGCG
>JBBRPY010000080.1:0-4299 GCA_038227375.1 Dehalococcoidia bacterium | reverse complement strand
GTCAGGGGGCGTTAGATTTCCGACGAGGTGTGATGGACGAATTTTCGACCCTATGAGTCACGCAATGAGACGTCGCGACTCAGCGAAGGCAGCCGGCGTTAGCATCAGCGGGTCGACGTCGCCGGCGATCAGCGACGGCATCGTCGCCGTGAGGTAGGCGACGGCATCGAGGTGCTGTAGCGTATCTGCCCTGTCTCCCCGGTTTGCCGTCAGCAAGCGCTGCGGATCTGCGCCCCCCGTTCCGCCGCCCAGCGCTTCGGCGTCAGTGCGGTCAGGTCGGGCGTCGGCAGGTGCGCGCGTCGGCATCGGCGCCAGCGGATAAGCGTCGGCGTGACGTCGGCGAGGTAGTCCGCCGGATTGATCCGCGCGAGCCGGCACGAACGGACGGCGCTCAGGCAGGCGGCGGCGCGCGGTCCGGCGCTGGCCGCGCCGAGGAAGAGGCTGTTTTTGCGGATCAGCGCGACCATGCGCAGGTCACCCTCGGCGAGGTTGTTGTCGAGGCGTAGCTCTGGGTGGTCGAGGAACCGGATGAGGTCGTACCACTGGTTGAGCAGATAGCGCGCGCCCTTGCCGCACGGATGTTTCGATGCGCCGGGATGCTTGCGGTCGAGGACGAGCGCGAAGGCGCGGATGCGCTCGACGATCGGGCGCGACCAGACGTGGCGTAGCCGCAGGCGCTGATCGAGCGACGCGCCGGCCTCGTCGGCTTGCCGCTCGATGAGGTAGAGTTCGTGGATCAGGCCGACCATCTGGGCGGCGTCGGGATCGAGCTCTTCGATCAGGGCGAACGGTCGCCGGCCGTGCGCCCAGCAGCCGGCGAGGCGCGCGCCGATGCTGGTGGCTCGTCGCCAGCCGGCCCACCCATCGGTGATGAGCCAGCGGAAGAACCCGGCGACGACGTCCGGGGCATGCGCATGGGTCTCGTCCGGCGCCCACCAGTACCACGCCTGGGTGCCGTCGGTGACGGTGTAGATCGGGGTGCGGCGGCATCGCCGGCGCAGCTGCGGGTCGCGGCAGCGCATAAGCGCGGCGTCGACGCCGACGACCGTCGCCTCGCGCAGATCGGCGCGGATGGCGTCGGCCATCGGCGTGAGCAGATCGCCCATCGCGGCGATTGCCGCATCGACCACCGACGAGGACAGCCGGCACCCGGCGCGCGCCATGATCTCGAGCGTGCGGTTCGCCGGCAGCGCGTCGGCGAACTTGCCGATGACGATCGCATGCACGGTCTGGTCGGCGAGGATGCCGCCGTCGACGATGCGCTCGGGCACCGCGATGCCGGCGGTCGCGACGCGGCCGTCGGCATCGACCTCGGCGACCGAACGGTAGCGCGGATGCACGACGCGCGCGATGAACACCTCCGGCTGGGTGAAGACGACGGTCTCCACCACTTGCTGGCCGCAGCGCACCATCGGTCGGCCGTCGGCATCGAGGCGCTGCGACTCCGGCAGGTCGGCCGACGTCTCGCGCACCTCGAGCTGCGGGTAGGTGACGCTGGGGCGCTGGCGGCTGCCGCGCTTCGCCAGCGCCGCGGCGGGGACGGCCACGGTCGAGGCCTCGGCACCGGCCACGGCGGACGGTGGAATCCCAGTGGCGATCGTCACGGCGGGCACCGCCGGCGTCGCGGCGTGTGCGGTGGCGCGATCGGCGTCGAGGAACGCCGCGACCTCGGCGATCAGCGCTTGGTCGGTGGGCGGGATGCCGAGGAGCTTCTCGGTGGCTCGTCCGAACCGTCCTCGAAGCAGCCTCCGCAGGTAATGCTGCAGCTTCGCGATCGCCTCGCCCTGTCGGGAGATCTCCGCGTCGAGCTTGGCCAGATCCGCGTCGCGCTTGGCCAGCTCGGACTCGAGCCGCTGGTTCTGCGCACGCAGGCGATCCAGTTCGTCGCTCACGCGCGCGATTATCGTCGCCATCTGCGCGCCGCCAGTGCTGGCGGCGCGCAGATGCGCTCACTGCGCGATGCGTTTGCGATAGCGTGCGGATTTCACATCGATCCCCGCCAGCAGCAGGTGCATGCCTGCTGGTGACAGCGTGACGCGCGCGGTCGACGCATCGTCGACCGCCGGCAGCGCGAACGTGCCCGCGTCGAGCCGCTTCGCGCACAGCCAGTAGCCGCCCTCGTCCCACACCAGCACCTTCAGGCGGCGGCGATCACGACCGACGAACACGAAGCAGTCTCCCGAACGCGGGTCGCCTCCGAGCTCGCCGAGCACCATCGAGGACAGCGTGTCGATGCCGCGCCGCATGTCGGTCGCCGCCCGGGCGAGGAAGATCCGCCTCGACGATGAGAAGCTCAGCATCGTGGCCGCCGGGAGCGAATCACCGCCAGCACCACCGCCCGTACCACGTCCGGAGAACTCGCCGAGGAGAACGACAGGCGAGTGCCGTCCACCAGATCGACGGTTACCCGCCGGCGATGGTCAGGTCGGCCGCGGCGCCGCCGACCGACCTCGACCAGGACGAAGCCCGAGTTGCGCATCCCTGCTCCAGCCTGCGATCGTTGCGATCTCCGGCTGCGGAGGCAAACGGGCTATACAGGGCAGATACCCCTTACTGCTCCTCCTCGCGTTTTCGGGGATGATGTTTGCAAGCGAGGCGAAGTACGCGGGCAAGACACCAGACGAAGCGGCAAAGCGTGTGATCGCCTTTCTGACGGGGGAACAATCATGGGACCAGAAGAAGGACGCCGTACCGGGGTTCGTCAGCGCGAACGCCCCGCAGTTCGTCGACACGATGACGGCCATGAAACGTTCAGAGACTGTCGAGTCGACCTATAAAATTTGGCTCCTCGTCGTCCGCGGTGGAAATCGGCGGTCAGTTCCTGACGCTCCGCCATGGACAACAAGGAACTGTTCCGAGCTGCCCTGGGGCTCGGCGCGCAATGGAACATCGACAAGATCGAATTCGATCAGCCGCAGCGAGAGCTGCACATCCACCTGAGATACGTGATGGGCTCGACGCTGCCGCCCTGCCGTGAATGCGGGGCGGCCGGCGTCCACATCCATGACTTCCGCCCACACCAGTGGCGCCATCTCGACTTCTGGCAGCACAAGACGTACCTGCAGGCCGACGTGCCACGCATCCGCTGCGAAGGGGGCCATGTGCATGTCCTGGAGGTCCCCTGGGCACGCAAGGGCAGCGGCTACAGCCTGCTGCTGGAGGGCATGGTCCTGGAACTGGCCAAAGGCATGCCCATGGCCCAGGTCGCGGAAATCGTCCGGCTCGCGGATAAGAAGCTGTGGCGGATCGTCGACTGGTACGTCCGCCGAGCGGTGGACCAACAGGACCTGAGCAAGCTGCGTCGCATCGGCATCGATGAAACGAGTCGCCGTCGTCGGCACCGCTACATCACCATCTTCATGGACCTGGACACCAAGCGCGTGATCTACATCGCTGAAGGCAAAGGGAAGGCTGGCATCGCTGATTTCACCGCTCATCTGCGCGCGCAAGGAGGAGATCCTGCGGCCATCAGCGATGTCACCTGCGACATGAGCGAAGCGTTCATTGCGGGCGTGGGCAAGCATCTGCCGAATGCGCGCATCACCCTGGATCGGTTCCACATCGTTAAGCTGATCAACGACGCGGTAAACGCGGTGCGACGGCGGGAGCGCAGCGAGCAGGTCTGTTTGAAGGGCGCGAGGTACGCCGTGCTCAAGCGGCCGGACAACCTGAACGCTGACGAGCGGGCGCTGCTCGCCGATCTCGAGCAGCGCAATCTCGAGACGGTGAAGGCCTACCATCTGCGTCTGCTCTTCGATGACTTCTTCCGTCAGCGCGCGCCGGTCGAAGCGCGCGGCTTCCTCAAGGCATGGGTTGCCAAGGCTGCCCAAAGCCGCATCCACGAGATGATGCGAGTAGCCGAGACCGTGCGCGGTCATTGGAAGCTCATCGTCAACTGGACGCGAACCAGGATCACCAATGGTCTGCTTGAAGGCTTCAACAGCTTGCTCCAGGCCATGAACAGGCTGCGGAAATTATAAAAAACCTTGCGTTAACCGTATAAGTACTTATGTATACTACCATTATGCGTGGTGAAGATACTCGTCAAACGTCCCTTTTCAGGCTCCTCGTCACTCGTGGTGGAAACCAGCGGCCGGCTTCAAGCCGATCAGGTAACCGATGGTCTTGATGTAGCCGAGCGTTCGATAGCCGCGAGCCGATGACTTCATGGCCTGGAGCAAGCTGTTGAAGCCTTCAAGCAGACCATTGGTGATCCTGGTTCGCGTCCAGTTGACGATGAGCTTCCAATGACCGCGCACGGTCTCGGCTACTCGCATCATCTCGTGGATGCGGCTTTGG
>JBBRPY010000079.1:0-5523 GCA_038227375.1 Dehalococcoidia bacterium | reverse complement strand
CCGGAAGGGAGCCCGCTACCTGCAGCGTCGACTTGCTGCGCCGGAGGACCGCGACGTTGCCGGGCAGCGACGTCACGTCGCCGCGGGCAGCGGCACCGCTGGCGACGAGCGACACATCGGACAGACGCTGCCAGGTGCCGTCGATGTAGGAGTAGATGCCGAGATTGCGCTGCTCGGTCTGCTTGTCCTTCAGCGGCACCGTGATCCGCGACGCGCCATGCTGGTCGGAGGGCGCAGCCAGGTCGAACAGCGCAGACGTGGCGACAAGGCCGGCCGGAAGCTTGGGCACGCCGCTGCGTACGGTCGAGGTGTACCGGTCGGCCACGCCCGGGCCGCTCGGGACCTTCGAGCTGGAGCCGCCGCTGAGGATCGAGATCGGCGGCAGGATGAGGACGAGGAGGAGTACCGCCAGCCCAATGATCGTGCCGATGATGTATGCGGGCGCGCGATCCCGCGGCTCACCCGCAGGATCGGGGTTCTCGGCCGTCGTCTTGAGGATCCGATCGAACGGACCGCGCTGTTCGTTCGCCATCAGTCGTCGCACGCCCGCGCGCAGCGGACGCGACGGCACCTCCAGGTTGTTCGGCGTATCGGGAGTGTCAGGCGGCGACAGGCGCGGCCTCCCGGCAAGTGTGGCGTTGGGGCGGCTCAAAGGCAAATCGTGCTGGCATGAGGCGGCATGTTACAGAACCGTGATCACAGTGCCGACACCTATGACGGCAGTGGACGGCTTCGAGTAAATTGCGCCAAAAGTTGTCGCGGGCGGCTTTACAGGCTCCGCGCCGCACCGCTATACTCCCGCCCAATTCATCACTGAGGTGGACGCCTCAGCGCCTGTTCGCAGAGGGATTCGAGGCGGCTGGTTCGGGCTCGCGCCGAGGGCGCACGAAGCGCCACTGCTGCCGCATCCGGAGGAACCGATGGTCCAGAAGATTCAGCCGATTACGAAGGAAGGCCTCGTCAAAATCGAGGACGAGCTCCGCTATCTGGAGTCGGACCGGCGCCGCGAAGTCGCCGAGAAGATCCACCAGGCGAAGGAGCTCTCGAACACGCAGAACAATGCGGAGTACGAGGACGCGAAGAACGAGCAGGCGATGGTCGAAGGGCGCATCGCCCAGCTCGCCGGCCTGATCCAGAACGCCGAGATCATCGACGGCGACGGCGCGCGCAAGTCGAAGAAGGTCATCCTGGGCAGCGCCGTCAAGGTGAAGGCCGACGACGGCAAGAGCCAGGAATACACCATCGTCGGCCCGGCGGAAGCCGACCCGCGCGAGGGCAAGATCAGCAACGAATCGCCCGTCGGCCGCGCGCTCATCGGCAAGAAGCTCGGCGATGAGGTGGAGGTCAGCGTCCCCCGCGGGCTGATCAACATGAAGATCACAAAGATTAGCTGACAAGAGCGTCGCATTGTCGCCGCCTGCGGCAACCGTCGGCCATCGCGTGGCAGCCTAACCTCGAATCATTCCGGGCCAAGCTTCCCTCTCGACGTGGTGGAGAGGGTCGTTCGTAGACTCGCCGCGGAGAGGGGTGAGGCCGCACTCGCACTCGCCGCCATGTAACGAAGCGTTAGCCGCACGACGCTAGTACTCTTTCCGCATGCCAGGTGAAGACGAACTGATCCAACAGCGGCGCGACAAGCTGGCGCGGTTGCGCGCGCGCGGCGTCGACCCGTATCCGCCGCGCGTGACGCGCACGCACACCACAGCGGCCGCCACCGCCGCCTTTGAGCAGTGGGAGTCCACCGGCGCAATCGGCGAGGCGCCCATCGTCAGCGTCACCGGACGCATCACCTCGATGCGCGACATGGGCAAGGCAGCGTTCCTCGACCTGCGTGACGGCGTCGGCCGCCTCCAGTGCTACGTGAAGAAGGACATCGTCGGGGAAGAAGCCTACGCGCAGCTCGCGGACCTGGATCTCGGCGACTTTCTGTCGGCCACCGGTCCACTCTTCCGGACGCGGACGCAAGAGATCACGGTCGAAGCGCGCTCATACGCCGTGATCGCGAAGGCGCTGCGCCCGCCGCCCGAAAAGTGGCATGGCATCGAGGATGTCGAGATTCGCTACCGGCAGCGCTATCTCGACCTGCTGGCGAACGAAGACGTACGCACGATCTTTCGGACGCGGGCGGAGATCATCGCAGCGATCCGGCGGTTCCTTGATGCGCGCGGCTTTATGGAAGTCGACACGCCGGTGTTGCAGCCCGAGGCGGGAGCAGCAGCCGCGACGCCATTCGTCACCCACCACCGCGCGCTCGATCAGGACTTCTTCCTGCGCATCTCCCTTGAGCTGCACCTGAAGCGGCTGATCGTCGGCGGCTTCGACCGCGTGTACGAGATGAGCCGCCTGTTCCGCAATGAGGGCATCGACCGCACCCACATGCCCGAGTTCACGATGATCGAGACGTACGAGGCGTACGCCGACTACCACGACGTCGCGCGCATGGTGGAGGAGATGATCTCCGGCCTCGCGATCGAGGTGCTCGGCACGACGACCGTGCAGTTCGGCGAGCACACGCTCGACCTGAAGCCGCCGTGGGCGCGCACGACGATGCGCGCCGCGCTGATCGAACACGCCGGCATCGATTTCGAGGAGTTCCGCACACGCGACACGCTGCTTGCGGAGTTGCAGCGCCGCAAGATCGAGGTGGACGCGGGGTGGTCCTGGGGCAAGCTGCTCGACGAGGCCGTCTCGGTCTACGTCGAGCCCAAGCTGATCCAGCCGACGTTCCTGCTGGACTATCCGAAGGAGATATCGCCGCTGGCGAAGAGCAAGCCGGGCGCGCCGGGCATCGTCGAGCGCTTCGAGGTGTTCTTCGCGGGCTTCGAAATCGGCAACGCGTACTCGGAGCTGAACGACCCGATCGACCAGCGCGAGCGGTTCGAGACGCAGGCGCGCCTCGCCGCGGCGGGTCTCGAGGACGTCGAGACGCTCGACGAGGATTTTCTGATCGCGCTGGAGTACGGGATGCCGCCGACGGGGGGATTTGGCATGGGCATCGACCGGCTGGTGATGATCCTCACAGGCCAGACATCGATACGCGAGGTGATCCTCTTCCCCCAGATGCGCCGCCGCTGATCTGGGCGGTTGGATGTTGGACGTTGGAGGCTGGGCGCTCAACGCTTGAGCTCGTATGCAATCCCCTCTCCCCTTGTGGGGAGGAGTGCCCGGATGGGCGGTCGCAGACTCGCCGCGGAGAGGGTGAGGGCCCCGACGACCGACGACCGATGACTCGGAGAACCGCCCCATGAACACCGGCAACTTTCGCGGATTCGCCGTCACTATCGAAGACCCTGGCATTGCCGTCATCACCTTCAACCAGCCAGAGCGGCTGAACGGCATGACGCAGGGCATGAAGCGCGACCTCGTCGAGACACTGCTGCAGGCGCAGATGGACGATGCCGTGCGGGTCGTGCTGTTCACCGGCAGCGGCCGCGCCTTCTCCGCCGGCGACGACATCACCGGCCGCCCGCCGGCGGGTATCGCAGCGACGCCGCTCGTCCCGCCGGTGCCCGGCGGCCACCGGAATCCGATCGGCACGTACGACGGCTTGCGCGCGCTCTCGCAGCCGCTGAACCTTGCCGTCCGCAACCTCGACAAGCTCTCGATCGCCGCGATCAACGGCGTCGCGATCCAGACGGGCTTCTCGCTCGCGCTCTCCTGCGACTTCCGCCTCATGTCTGACACCGCGCGGGTCGGCAGCGCGACGCTTCGGTTCGCGCTGCTGCCCGACGAGGGAGGCCAGTACCTGCTCGTCCAGCTGCTCGGCGTCGCCGGCGCAATGGACTTCCTGATGCGGAGCCGCATCGTCGGCGCGACGGAAGCGCTGGCACTCGGGCTGGTGCACGAGGTAACGCCGGCGGATGCGCTCGTGTCGCGCGCGCTGGAGCTGGCGCGCGAGCTGGCGAACGGACCGCAGGTGGCGATGCGGCTGCTCAAGCGCTCGATCTACAACGCCGGCGAGCTGAGCTTCGCCCAGGCGCTCGACGAGATCGCCGCGAAGACAGCGATCTCGGACCACCACCCGGACGCCCGCGAAGGCATCGCCGCCTTCAGCGAGAAGCGCACGCCGCGCTTCAACGCCTGGCTGGAGGAGAAGTAGCTGGCAGTCGCGTGTGTACGGATTCGCGCCCGCCACAGCGTGCTCGGACGGAAGCGACCCTGCGTTTTCCACAACCTGCGCCGCTTGAGACTCTCGACCGATCGATCCACAATGCCCGGCACGACTGCCCGCATCCTCTGATTCGGAGAGACACCGTGGCCGAACACCGGTTCGAACTGCCCGTTGCCGTCACGTTGCGACTCCAGTCGCGCACGGGACGGATCGATGTGATCGCCGAGCCGCGCGACGACATCGTCGCCGAGGGCGACAAGATCGAATCGCTGGTCGAAGATGGCGGCGCGACGCTGAAGATCCGGAACGGCCGCGGCTCCCGCCCGTTCGTCGTGCGCTGTCCCGCGGGCACCGACGTGGCCATCGGCACCCAGTCGGGCGCCGTGCGCCTGCAGGGCGACTTTGGCATCGTCTCGATCACGACGATGAGCGGCGATATCGCCGTCGAGAGCGCCGACGAAGCGGACTTGCGCACGATGTCCGCGTCGGTGGAGATCGGGCGCTGCCGGGTCCGTTGCCGGCTGAACACCGCCAACGGCAAGATCGTCGCCGGCAGCGTGCACGCGGCCTCGGCGGGCTCGCTCTCGGGCGCGATCAAGATCGATCTGGTCACCGGAGCCTTCAAGGCCCGCAGCGTCAGCGGCTCGATCGATGCCACGTGCGGCGGCGAGGGGGCGATCGCTGTCAAGACCGTCTCCGGGCGCGTGCATCTCGTGCTGCCTGCCGGCGTCGAGCCGCAGACGCACTTCAAAACATTATCCGGGCGCGTCCGCTGCGATTGCCGGGAGGGCGATGACCTGCGGCTCGATGCGATGTCCATCTCCGGTTCGATAGAAGTGGTGCATGCGTGACGGCCGTTGCCGCCGAGCCGGAATTCGTGGAGGGCACCGTCATGTTCACCGACATCGTCGGTTTCACCGAGTTCAACGCGCTTCGCGGCGACGCGGAGGCGCTGGCGCTGCTCGCGCTCCAAGAGCGAATCGTCCGCGAGGAGCTGGTGGCTGACGCGCGCATCGTGAAGGATCTGGGTGATGGCCTGATGCTCTGGTTCGGCGACGCGCGCGAGGCGATCGAGACCGGGCTGCGCCTCCAGGCGCGGTTTGAGGAGGAGTCCTCGAACATCGACGCGCCTCTGTGGGTGCGGATCGGCGTGCACGCCGGCCGTCAGACCTGCCGCGGCGAGGACCTGCTGGGGCACGACGTGAACATCGCGTCCCGGATCATGAACCTCGCGAATTCGGGCGAGGTGCTGGCGTCGGAGGCGACCGTGCAGAGCGCGAACGGCGGCCTCGACGACGTGGAGTTCGAGCAGCTCGGGCCGGTGGTGATGAAGGGCATCCCGACGCCGATCAACCTCTTTCGCGCCGAACGCTGCGGCGCATAGGCCCTCACCGGGCTGGATGTTGGATGTT
>JBBRPY010000078.1:0-6284 GCA_038227375.1 Dehalococcoidia bacterium | reverse complement strand
GAGCGTCGGCGCCGCCCAAACTTCCCCTGCCGTGTCGAATTGCCAGCGCTGGGCGCCGGTGGCGGCGTCGAGCGCGTAGACGTGCTTTCCCTTGGTGCCGTAGTAGATCTGCCCTGCATCGGCCGCGATCCCGCCGACGATGCCTTCGCTGGTGTCGTCTCGCAGCCAGCGCAGGCGTCCATTGCTGACGTCGAGCGCGAAGACGAAGCCACGAAAGCCGCCGACGTAGGCCGTCTTCTGGTCGCTCGAAAGCCCGATATCGCCGTAGATTGCCTGGATCTTGCCGAGCGAGCCGTTCTCGAACTTGGTCACCGTATCGATCGCGCTGTTCAGCTTGCTCTTGGCGTCGGCGGGAGCGCCGGTGGCGGCGACCGCGTCCTTGAGGACCTTGATGCTCGGGCCGGAGACGTGCAGGTCCGCGACCTTCGCCCTGAGCGCGGAGTGGTCGGCGTCGGGAAGGCTCAGCGCGTCGACGGCGGAGCCGATGGCGTCCTGCGCCGACGTGCTGACGGGGTAGCTGTCCTTGTCTTTCGGGGGAAACTGCCAGATGGCGTTGCTGGATTGGTCGGGGAGCGCGTAGATGCGCGATTTGTGGGTGACGAGCACGAGATTGGTTGTGCCAGATTTCACGGGCAGCGCGGGCGCCCATCCGGCGGGCGACGCAGGCGCGCCGCAGGCCGCCGCGGCTGCGCCCAGCACGAGGAGTGCGACGATGCCGACGCCTGCGCGGCGGCGGAGCGGGTGGGTCGAGCTCATTGTTTCACGTGAAACATTCACGCGTGGGAGCGCCCCCGACCCGACAGCTCTTCGTCTGTCGCATCGCGGCGTCCGGGGACGGGGTCGAGGCCGCCGTCGTTCAGCGGATTGCAGCGCAGGATGCGCCAGGCGCCCATGACGAGTCCACGGATGAGTCCGTGCGTCTCGATCGCCTCGTATGCGTAGTGCGAGCAGGTCGGCTGAAAGCGGCAGGCGGGCGGCGCCGAAGGCGACCATCGCTGCTGATAGAATCGAATCGCGGCGAGGGCGAGACGGGTCACATCTACTCCTGTTGTCGCTCGGCCGTCGCCGTCGGTAGGATCGCGGAGCGCTTCATCAGCGCGTACAACCCCTGCCGCAGTGCTGCGAACGATGCTGCTGCCGCGGGTTTGCGGGCGCCGACCACGATATCCAGCCCGGGGACCGCACCGATCTCGCGCATCGCTTCGCGAAGCCGCCGCTTGACGCGATTGCGGACGACGGCGCCGCCTACGACTTTACCGGCGACAAATCCGAAGCGGGTCGTAGCGGTCCCATTCGTTGATACGCGGAGCACGAGGATCTGGTTGCTTTGAATCCGGCCCTGTCGATACACGGCGGCGAAGTCCTTGCGATGACGAAGCCGCTGTTCCTTCTGCATAGGTGGGAGAGTGTTTACACGACATAACGTACGTAGGATTGATGGCCCGCTCCGCTACACCATGGTCAGGCGCTTGCGTCCGCGTGCGCGCCGTGCGCGCAGCACGCGCCGTCCTGCCGTCGTCGCCATGCGATGCAGGAAGCCGTGACGCCGGCGGCGCGGGATGACCTTCGGCTGATACGTACGCTTCGGCACCCGACTCCTCCTCCGAGACGATCCTCTGCCCTCTCGCGGGCGGCATCAGTATATGAGCCGCCAGTGCCCGCGTACAAGCGGACGACGCCCGCGACAATTGCCGGTGCGCATCAGCATCGCGGAATGCGGCGATACGTTTCGCCGCCATTACTTATCCGCAGAGGTGCTACGCCGGGTCGCGCTGGAGATTGAGCTTCAGCAGCCGCGCGACGATCTCCGCGTCCGAAAGCTGGTCCGGCGCCTCGCGCCAGCCGTACGCCGCGAACACCGCTCCGTCGAGCGTACGATGCGCGTTCGCCAGCCACGTCGGCCGCGCATTGTAGAGGTTCGTCAGCGTCCGCTTCGCCAGCTCCTTCGCGCCGATCATCCCCAGCGGGTTGAGCCACTCCTCGCGCAGTTGGCTCAGGTCCTTTGCGGCGAGCGAGATCGCCCAGTGCTGCGCCTGAGTCCCGTGCGGGAACGGAAACGTCTCGAAGCACGTCGTGGGCGTGTAGCGTGGCCGGCTTTCTAGCTGCGTCCCCGTCGCACGCGCCCAGACCTCATGCGCCCGCGAGTGCAGCACGCCGAAGAAGTAGTCGTCGCTCCTGGCAAAGGCGAAGGTTGCGCTGTCGCACAGCACGCCTGCATCTACCCAAGCGAAGATTCTGTGCTTCGTCACTCTTGCAGTGACTATGTATCGCGCCAATCCGGCAAGCGCCGCGCGCATATCGGGGCGCGCCTCTCCGTGTATCCACCAGCGGTCGGCGTAGACCCTGCGTGCATTCTTCACTCGGTCGGGCTTCACCCGCTCTTTGACGTACTCGAACGGCGCCTCATACTTCGCGGCGTCTTGCTCGCTCATTCCCGGCGGGAAGTCGACGATCCACATGCTACGCGGACGCCGCGTGATGTCGAGCCCGTTCACCCAGGGCCTCACGACATCGCTGTTCTGCCGTCCGTGCGGATTGTGCGCTTCGAGCATGACCTTCGCATCGCGCTGAGTAATGTCGAACGGGCCCACCTTCGTGTCGCCCATGAACGAGACGCCGGCGTTCTCTTTGAGACGCTGCGCCTTCGTCACATCGGCTTCGAACGTCAGGTTCGCGTTGATCGAGGCAACGGGACGCGACCGCGGACCTGCGTTCTTCGCATCGCCTTCCGTCTCTTCGTTAAGCAGGCGCTGGTCTTCGCTGCCATCGTCAAACCCGACCATCGAAACGCGCACGGCGACGCCGTCCTGTATCCACGGGCGGTCGGCCTGCGCGTAGAAGATGTCGCCGGTCTCCTTGATCCGCTCCAGCACCTTGCGGTTCGCGCCGCCGCGGATCGCCTGCGTTGCCAGCAGGCCTGCGCGTTTCGCCCGGCCGGCCTCGATCGCCGCGCGCGCTTTCTCGAACCAGTAGCAGCAAAGGTCGGACTCGCGCGCCACGCGCCCGTCGTAGACCGCGAAGAGCCGGTCGACGTAGCTGCCGCCCAGCGCCGTGCGGAGCCGCTTGCCGCCCAGGAACGGCGGATTGCCGACAATGACATCGACAGCCGGCCACGTCGCCTCCTGCGGCTGTGTCGCCTTATCCAGATTCAGAATCGCGTCTTTGCCGGCGACCTGGTCCAGCGGCTGGAGGATCGGGATGTCGGGCGGGGCGCCGGGCTCGTTGCGGTTCTTCCATTGCAAATAGCCGATCCAGATCACGATGGACGCCAGCTCGTGCGCGTAGGCGTTCGTCTCGATGCCGTGCAGCTGGCTCGGGTGGACCCGCGGCTTGAACGTCGCGTCGTGCGCCCGCGCGAACGCGATCGCCTCCTTCTCCAGCTCCTTCAACAGCGCCAGCGAGACATAGAGGAAGTTCCCTGACCCGCACGCCGGGTCCAGCACCTGTATCGAAGAGATGCGCTTGAGAAACGGCGCCACCGCGGTGCGCACCCGCTCGCGCCGTGCCTCTACGCTGGCGCGCTGCCCTGCGCGGGACTCCGTGTACGCGAGCACATTCGTGCGGACCGCGTTCCACTCGCGGCGCAGCGGCTCCATCAGCACCGGCTGGACGATCAGGTTGATGTCATCGCGCGAGGTGTAGTGCGCGCCGAGCATCTTGCGCTGCCGCGGATCGATCACGCGCTCGAAGAGCGTGCCAAACACCGTCGGCTCTACGTCCGACCACTCGAGCTGGTCGAGCCGCTCCAGCGTGTGGATCTCCTGCGCGCCGATGTGTTCGGGGACGTCTGCGTCCTTGAACAGCATGCCGTTGAACTGCGGCACGGTGTGCATCGAGAACTTGCCACCTCTGTTCATCACCTTGAACAGCCGCGAGAGGTACGTCCGGAACGAGTCCGCGTCGCCGCTCTCCCGGTGCAGCCGGATCACTTCCGAGAACGTGCCGCGCGGCAAGAGGCCGACGTCGGTCGCGAACATGCAGAACATGGTCTTCGTGATGAACCGCGCGATCCGCATGTCGTCGACGTGCCACTTCCGCAGCTCGTCGGTGATCTCGCCGAACATCTTCGCCGCGCTCTGTGTGATCTGTTCGCGCGTGCGCTGCGGCCGGAGCCTATCGGGCTGCTCGAACAGCGCCTTCAGCACCTGCAGCGCCGTCATCTCCGGCGCGTCCTTCGCGCGTGAGCCGGAGATCGTCCGCACGTCGACGAGGTCGCTCGTCGCGATATCGGCGTTGCGGAAGTAGTAGATCCACGTCTCGGTGTTCCAGTTCGTGTGCACCTCGAATTTGTCGAGATCGCAGACCACCAGCAGCGGCGGGTTCGCGAGCGACTCGCGGTACCGCTGCAACTGCGCGTACGCCGCGACGAGGTCCTTTTTCTTGCCCTTGTACTCCCAGCCGAAGTGGTCGCGCTGCCAGACGTCGGCAAAGCCGTCGCCGTCCGGCGTCGTCGCGCCCTTTTCGAACGCGTAGTAGTCGCCGGAGGGGTCGCTGTTCGGCGTCTGCTCGCCGAGCATCTGGCAGATGTCGATGAAGTGCTCTTGCGATGCCGCGCGTTCGTTGCGCGTCGAGGCAGCCCACTTCCGCACAAACTCCATCGCATCCATGGCGTGGATTATGCGCGACGCCACAGGTGTGCGCTACGCACGACGCGCACGGATGGGCTCGGCGATCGGCTGCGCGGGACATCTCGATGCGGGTGCTGAACGACCGCGCGCCGCCGTCCGACTACACCTCGACCGGCTCGACGCCGCGCGTGCGTGGCGGCGATGGCAGCGGCTCGGCGCCGGCGGCGGGGCCGAGCAGGGCGATGCCGGCGGCGCGGAGGTCCTCGGTGATGCGGGCGTCCGGGAGCGTCAGCTCGATGCGGTCTCCGTCGAGCAGATGGATGAACAGCCGCACGCCGTCGTCGCCGGGGTGCTCGGCGAGCAGGGCGATCAGCGCGTCGAGCCGGCCGCGGTCTGCGTCGCTGTCGTCGGACTCGTGCATGAAGAAGCGCAAGTGATGGGCAGTTGGAGGCTGGAGGCTGGGATGGGAGGCTGGAGGCTGGAGGCTGGAGGCTGGGTCGGACGTGCGTTGCGCTCCGTTCGTGGTGCCGATACCGCTGGCGTGCGACGACGGTTCGGCGATGTTGTCACTCAGCGGCGCGCCGTTCGTTGCGGCATCTCGCGTGCCTGCGAGCGATCCAGCTTCCAGCTTCTTGCTTCCAGCTTCTGCTCGAAGGCCAGCCTCCGCTCCCGCCCCCAGCAGGCGCACCGAGACGCCGGCGCTCGCGCGCACAGCGTCGGTCAGCCAGGGCGGGATGCCGAACTGCTCGTGGCTGAACGAGCCGTCGGCGGCCTGCACGAGCGACACCTGTTGCACCGACGTCTGCAGGCGGTCGCCGCGCTCGCGCACGCGGACCAGCATCAGCAGGATGTTGCCGGCGGTCCACAGCTCACGCGTCGGCTCGTACACGTCGGACCAGACCGTCACTTCGGTGCTGCCCGATAGATCTTCCACCGTCACCGCGACGAAGACGCTGCCCGTCTTCGTCGTCAGTGTGCGCACACCGTGCACCATGCCAGCGATCACGACGTCGCGGCCGTTCAGCTCCGCCGTCACCTCGCTCACCAGCGCCGACGTGTGCATCGCGATCGTGCTGGCGGCGCTGGTGAAGGGATGCTCGGAGACGTAGACGCCGAGCAGCTCCTTCTCCCACGACAGCATCTCGGCCTTCGAGATCTCGTACTCCAGCAGCTCGAGAGAGGGCAGCGGCGTCGCCACGCTGTCGCCGAACATGTCGAACATTGTCGACTGCCCCGTCTCCTTCAGCTTGGCCTCGCGCTGCGCCAGCGAGATGATGCGGTCGAGGTTACCCAGCAGCATGCCGCGTGGCGCCAGCGCGTCGAGCCCGCCGCACTTCACGAGCGACTCGAGCGCGCGCTTGTTCAGCGCCTTCATGTCGACGCGCTTCGTAAAGTCTTCGATGCTTGTGAAAGCGCCGCCCGCATCGCGCGCCTCGATGATGCACTCCGCGGCGCCGTTGCCGACGTTCTTCACCGTGCCGAGGCCAAAGCAGACCGTCTGGACGCCATCGATCTCACGCAGCTCGAACGTGGCGGCGCTCGTGTTCACGTCGGGTGGGCGCACCGCGACGCCCACGCGCACGCACTCGGCGACGGCCTCGGCTATGCGCTCGTGCGTGCCGGCGCTCGAGAGCACGGCGGTCATGTACTCGTGCGGGTAGTTCGCCTTCAGGTACGCCGTCTGATAGGCGATCGTGCCGTAGACGGCCGAGTGCG
>JBBRPY010000077.1:0-6520 GCA_038227375.1 Dehalococcoidia bacterium | reverse complement strand
AGCTGACGCCACAACATTTGCAGCGGCTGTACGCCGACCGTCTGAGGGCAGGACTGTCGCCCACCACCGTGCATCATCTACACGCGACCCTCCATGAGGCACTCAGTCAAGCCCTGCGCTGGAACCTTCTGCCACGCAACGTGGCCGACCTCGTCGACCCGCCGCGGATCGAGAAGCACGAGATGACCACGCTGTCACCGGAAGATGCGCGCCGCTTGTTGGAAGCGGCATCGGACGATCGGCTCGAAGCGCTCTACGTGTTGGCCCTGACGACGGGCATGCGCGAGGGCGAGTTGCTCGGATTGAAGTGGCGCGATGTTCGCTTTGAGGATGGCGCACTCGAGGTGCGTGGCAGCCTGCAGCGCGTCAGCGCGGGCTTGGTGGTCATGGAGCCGAAGACGAAGCAGTCGCAGCGTCGTGTCGGGCTCACGCAAGCTGCTGTCGCCGCGCTGCGAAGGCACAGGCCGCGTCGGGTCGAGGAGCGGCTGAGGCTGGGCGCCGCATGGACGGACAGTGACCTGGTCTTCACCGACGAGACCGGCCGCCCCATCGACGCGACGAAGTTCCTCCGCAATTCCTTTGCATCGCTATGAAAGCCGCCGGCCTGCCACCGATGCGCTTCCACGACCTTCGTCACACCGCAGCCACACTCCTGCTGGGCCGCAGCATCCACCCGAAGATCGTCTCCGAAATGCTGGGTCACAGTCAGGTCGGCATCACGCTGGACCTCTACAGCCACGTGACGCCGACAATGCAGCGCGAGGCCATCGAGGCGATGGACTCGATCGTCAGCGGATAGCACCAAGGTCCGAAGATGATTCGCGTGCTGCGGCCACAACCCGGCTCTCTGGACGCATCGGGCCGAGGGGCGGTCACTATCCGCGTAGCCGAGCCGCGAGGAATTCGCGCATCGCGTCGGCGGCCTCCAGCGGGACTGCGCCGTGTTTGCCGGGATGCACATGCATCCGCTTGTCGCGGGAACCGATCGCGTCGAACAGCTCCAGCGCGCCGTCCCGGTCGAAGATCTCGTCGTCCCACTGAACCATGAACATCACCGGACAGGTCACGCGCGGCGCGTCGGCGCGGTGGCGCTCAGCGAATCGTCCGCGAACCGCGCTCGACCCGGTGACCCCGCACGCGCCCAGCACCGCAGCGCTGATCCGTGGCTCCGAGGCTACGAACGGCAACCCCAGCATCGTTCCCATCGAAAGGCCCCAGTGGCCGATGCGGACCGGGTCAAATCGATCCGACAACCAGCAACGCGTCCAGCGTCGCCGTCTAGTCGGCGTTCATGCGGTCGAACGTCTCCGGGCGCTTCCAGAGCTCGATGTACTCCGGCTGCGCCGGCCCGTCCCCGGTGTCGTAGATGGGGCCGCGTTCGCCGTGGTCGAGCGCGTCGATGGCGCAGGCCGCGATGCTGTGCCTCCGCGCGAACCGGCGCGCCATGGCGAGGCTGGCTGCGTTCCGCTTCTCGCTCTTCCCGCCGTGTCCCAAGATCACCAGCGGCAGCGCGCCGGCCGACTCATCGGGCGTCCAAAGGATGCCCGGGATCTTCTCGTTGCCGCGCGTCACGTAGAACGGCCGCTCCGAAACGCCCATCGAAACCACCGGTGCGGCTCGCCACTCCATGTTCACCTCAACAACTGGTCGTCCGCGTTCATCCGTACTCGTCCGCTCGGGTTGCTGTCGCGGTTGCTGTCAAACCCAATGACTCCCGCTCACCGGAGTTCAGAAATCAGTCGATTCTAGGTTCAGATTTGGTGCCGAAGGTGGGAGTCGAACCCACATGACCGTTGCCGGCCAACGGTTTTTGAGACCGTCGCGTCTGCCATTCCGCCACTTCGGCCCGCTGCAGAGTAGCGGCTCCGATCATCCGCCCGCCATCGCGCTGCATGGGATGCGGCGTGTGCGCCATGGCTCCACGCAGCCCCGCTATCATGGCGCATGGCCAAGACCTATCGCGGTGCGGAGCGGCGGCAGTTCACCGGCCGCGGCGAGGAGTTTCGCTGCCGCCATTGCCGCATGTTTGTCGGCGTGTTGCCCTCGGGCGGGCGGCACCGCAACCACTGCCCGTTTTGCCTGTACTCGCGCCACGTCGACGCCAAGACGATGGGCGACCGGCTGAGCGACTGCGGCGGCTCGATGGCGCCCGCCGGCGCCTTTGCGCGGCCGAACGGCGAGTACACGATCGTGCATCGCTGCCTCGACTGCGGCGTGCGGCGGCACAATCGCGTCGCGGCCGACGATGACTTCGACCTCGTGCTGAGCCTTCCGGCTGTCGAAGAAGACGCTCCTGCCGACGATGACTGATGTTGGACGCCCCTTTGGTCGGGCGATGGACGTGGCCTGGGCGGCAATCCTACGCCGATGCAGGCGGCGCCGGTACAATGACCGCCATCATGTCCGAACTCCAGACGGCGACACTGCGGAAGACCGCGCTCTTCGACCTCCACGAGCGTCTCGGCGCGCGCATCGTCCCGTTCGCTGGCTGGGCGATGCCCGTGCGGTACAAAGGCATCGTCGACGAGCACAACGCCGTACGGCAACGGGCTGGCGTCTTCGACGTGTCGCACATGGGCCGCCTGTTCATCGTCGCCGCCGACGGAGGGCGGCTGCTGCGGAGCGCCGTCACCTATGACGTCGCCCGCATCAAGGAGGGCCGCGGCCACTACTCGTTGCTGTGCAACGAGGAGGGCGGCATCATCGATGACCCGTACGTCTACCGCATCGACGCCGAGCGCCTGCTGGTGATCGGCAACGCCGCCAACGCGGAGCGCGACCTGGCGCAAATACAATCGCTCGTCGAACCAGAGATGGCGGTCGAGCTGATCGACCGGCAAGAGCAGACCGTCATGCTCGCGGTGCAAGGTCCGGCGGCGGGAGCATACATGGCGCGCGTCGTCGGCCCGGAGGTTGCGGCGCTGCCGAAGCGCGCCTGTACCGAGCTCCCGTACATGCAGTACAAGCTCTTCGTCTCCCGCACCGGCTACACGGGCGAGGACGGGTTCGAGCTGGTCACGTCGCCCGAAGCGGGTCGCGCGATCTGGCGGCAACTGCTCGCCGACGGCGTCGAGCCGTGCGGGCTTGGCGCGCGCGATACCCTGCGGCTCGAAGCGGCGCTCCCGCTCTGGGGTAACGACATCGACGAGAACACAAACCCGTACGAGGCGGGACTCACCTGGGTGGTGACGCTCGACGACGGAGCCGATTTCATCGGCCGCGACGCGCTCGTACGCATCAAGACGGACACCCCGAAGCGCAAGTTGGCGCACCTGAAGGCCATCGACCGCGGCGTCATTCGCGACCGCTACCCGGTCCTGCACGACGGCGCAGTCGTCGGTAGCGTCGCCAGCGGCAGCTTCTCACCGACGCTCGGGGTGAGCATCGCGATGGCGTATCTGCCGCCGGCACTCGCGGCCGAGGGCACGGAACTCAGCATCGATGTCCGGGGACGGCCTCTTCGCGTCGTCGTGGTGCCGCGCCCGTTCGTGTCGCATGGCGCCAAGCAGCGTACGAATCTGTAGGAAGCGCAGGTCTACATGGCAGCAAACCCGGACGACCGGAAGTATTCGAAAGAGCACGAGTGGATCAAGGTGGAGGGCGATGTCGCCGTCATCGGCATCACCGACTTCGCGCAGGACCAACTGGGCGACGTGGTGTACGTCGATCTGCCCGAAGCCGGCGCCACGATCACACAGTTCGAGAAGATGGGCGAGATTGAGTCGGTGAAGGCGGTGTCTGACCTCTACACTCCGGCGTCGGGAGAAGTGCGGGAAGCGAACAAGCTTGTCGTCGAAAAACCCGAACTCGTGAACAGCGATCCGCTCGGCGACGGATGGCTGCTCAAGCTGCACCTCTCGGATCCGGCCGAGCTCGAGAAACTACTGTCGGCAGCGGATTACGATGCGTTCATCGCCACTGCGCAGAACGATGAGGCGATCGGGCCCTGACGATGTCCGCGAACCCTGCTCGCATCTTTGGTTCGAAATCGCCCGGCTTGGACTACACGCCGCGCCCGGCCGCCTACTGCGTGATCTGAGACGCGCTCGGGCGGGTCGCCGTGGTGCGGGGCAGCGCGGCGCACTTCCTCATCGGCGGCGGAAGCGAACCGGAGGAGGCGGCCGAAGACACCGTCGCTCGCGAAGCGATCGAGGAGTGCGGACGGCCGATCGCTGTCGGCCGGAAGATCGGCGACGCGATCCAGTACTTTGACGCCGACGGAACAGCGTTTGAGATGCACGCGACGTTGTCCGAAGCGCGCTTCGCGGGCGAAGCCGGCGAAGCGACCGCGGCAGGCGAGCATGCGCTACTCTGGCTCAAGCAGGAAGACGCCGCAGCAGTGATGTTCCACGAGTGCCACGTATGGGCGATCGAGATGTCGGCGCCACCCGCCCAAGGATGAGCCAAGGGCTGGTGAGCGGATACGCGTCCACGCTAGCCGCGGAGGACGGAGCTAAAGCTCCTCCGCTACGTCAAACGGCGCTGGACGCCGGCGACCAATCACTAATCGCAAACCACCAATCACCAATCACCAGTCACCAATCACGAGGCCACCAGTCACCAATCACGAGTCACCAGAACATGAATCTCTTTCACCGCTGGTACTGCAACTCCGATCGATGGGCGCGGCGGCTCCAGGGCAGCTACATGCCCGCGGTCTTGCAGGGGATCGATCTCGGCGACGACGTGCTCGAGATCGGTCCGGGGCCGGGCATGAGCACCGATTGGCTACGCGCTCGCGTCGCCCGGCTCACGTCGATCGAGATCGACCGCAGGCTCGCCGCCGCACTGACGACGCGCATGGCCGGCACGAACGTCACCGTCATCGAGGGCGATGCGACATCGATGCCGCTGCCCGACGCCGCGTTCAGCAGCGTCGTCTCGTTCACGATGCTCCATCACGTGCCGACGCCGGAGCTGCAGGACGCGCTCTTTCGCGAGACGCACCGCGTGCTGCGCGATGGTGGCGCCTTCACCGGCATGGACAGCACGCCCAATCTCGTCTGGAACATCTATCACGTGTTCGACGACCGCATGCCGGTCGACCCCGGCACGCTGGAGCAGCGTCTGCTCGCCGCCGGCTTCGCCAGCGCGACCGTGCGCACCGCCGCCAACGGCTTCACCTGGCGGGCGCGCAAGCGATAGCGGGCAATGCACGACGATGCGGTTGAGCTGCGGTCTCGCAGCACGCCCGTCGCGATCCGCACGTGTTCTACGACAGCGTCGTGTTGTGCTTCCGGGTCGTCGTTAGTAGTAGGAGGTCAGCCACAGCGGCATCGAAACCACGCGCGCCAAGCTCCCCTCTCCGCGCGGTGGAGAGGCGCCGGTCGCAGACTCGCCGCGGAGAGGCGTAGGGCCCGGGCGGTGCGGGGCGGTGCCAACAGATCAGCGCCGAGACAAGAAGTAACGAAGCGTTGGAAGCACTACACTGGCTAGCCTCAGCGGCGCGGAAGCGCGGTGGTGTCGCCTGAGGTAACCGGAAGCGTGATCGGCGGGTCGACGACGCGGCGCGTGTCGTTGAGCGAGATGCCCATCGCGATTCCCGTCGCCTCGTCGTCGCAGATGAGGTCCCAGACGGCGCCGGCGATCTCCTCCGGCGGCAGCATCGGCATCATCTTCAGGCGGCGCTCCGCTTCCTCGCGCGAGGCGCCGGTGAGATTGGTGATGCTGGACGTGACGAGCGGCGTATTGACGACGGCGGGGCAGACGCAGTTGACGCGGATGTTCGCCTCCGGCTTCAGATAGACGAGCGCCCGGGTCAGTCCCACCACGCCGTGCTTCGCGGCGCTGTACACGGGGTCGGCCTGGAATCCGAAGAGGCCCGCCAGCGACGCCGTCTGGATGATCACGCCGCCGCCGCGCTTCTTGAGCAGCGGGATCGCCTTGCGCGTCGCCTCGATCACGGCGACGAGGTCGACGGTGATGGTCTTCATCCACTGCTCTTCGGGGCAGTCGGGCCAGCGGGGCGTGCCGGTCGTGATGCCGGCATTGTTATAGAGGATGTCGAAGCCGCCGTAGGTCTTCTCCGCAAAGGCGAACATCGCATCGACGTCCGCGTGCTCGGTGACGTCGATGTGAATGGCCGCCGCCTTGCCGCCGCTCGATGCGATCATCGCCACGGTTTCCGCCGCCCCGGCGTCGTTCACATCGACGACGACGATGCTCGCGCCTTCGCGGGCGAGGAGCACCGCCGTGGCGCGTCCGATACCGGAGCCGGCGCCGGTGATGATTGCGACCTTACCACTCACGTCCATTGCGCTGCTCCTCTTCGCTTCAGAATTTCGGGACCCACTTCTTTTCATCCACAGAGAACACAGAGGACACCGAAGGTGTGGCCTACCGGAGGATCCTCAGTCGTGCCGACCCATCTGTGATCTCTGTGCCCTTGTATGTTCACGTCGGCTCGTGTTCGATACACGCGGGCAGGGTCCACGAGTGCGACGGACCGTTGTGTCCTGGGTCCGCAAAGAGACCGTCACAGAGTCTTGGTCGTCGCCCTCGTTGTCCCCTTCAGGCCCGT
>JBBRPY010000076.1:0-7073 GCA_038227375.1 Dehalococcoidia bacterium | reverse complement strand
TCCGGACCGCCCGACCTCGGGCGCTACCGGCCAGCCGCGACCAGCGCCGCCTCTACCTCATCCAGCGCCATGATGCCTTCGAATTTCGCTGCGACGCGGCCGCGGCGGTCGATCACGAAGACCCACGGCTCGGATTGGAGATTCCACTCGCGCGTCGCGCGCACCGGGTCTTCGATGTTTGCCTGACGCAGCTGGCCCAGGTTGTACGGCTCGATGTGGATGAAGTTCGCCTGCGCCGCGTACTTCGCGTACAGCGGGTCCATCACCGTTTCCATCACGGGCGCGCACGTGCGGCTGCGGCAGAATGCCGGCGTCGCGAACGCGACGACGCTCGGCCGATCCGAGGCGATCGCGTCGGCGACGGTGAGCTGATGCATCTGCGGGCGCGGCGGATAGGAGGAGTCGATTTCCTCAATGTCCGTCGCATTCGCCAGCGTCTGCTGGATGCTCGCCGGCGCCTGGTCACCGATTCCCGGTTCGGCGCTGTGATCGAGCACGGTAAAGCGGTAAGGGATGGCGTCCAGCGTCCGGCCCGCACGCGTGACGATCACCTTCACGCCCCAGTCGCCACTGACATCGAAGTTGGCCCTTGCCACGTAGACGCCGTTGTTGCCTGAAGGCGTCCGCTTGTTTGAGGTCGACTGCTCATCGACATACGACAGCTCTACGGGGATGAACCGCGCATCCGTTTCGGACCGGAACACCGGCCTGCTCGCCGTGAGGTTGTAGAAGCGCAGACGCATCGCAGCGTCGAGCACGGGTGTGTAGTCGCGGTCGATGAGCTTGATGCTGACGCGGTTCTCGCCCCGGGCGAGCGACTGGTTGGCGATCGAAGGGAAGAGCTCGCCCTTGCCGAGCGTGACGACCTTCGGGAAATCGGCATCGCCGGCGCTTGACGACGACCCGCCACAGGCCCACAGGGTGACGAGCGCGGCGATGAGCAAGATCGCCGCCGAAGCCGCACGCGCGCGGCGTGGCATCATCGGTCGGGGCTCACGCTGCGGCCGGTGCCGATGTAGAAGACGGCTACCGCGAGCAGCGTTAGCACGGCGAAGTCGAGCGGCAGGCCAAAATAACCGCCGGAGCCGTCCGCGTAGAGCGCCAGGTGCATCATGTCGACGCCGTACGACAACGGGTTGATCCGCCCAAGAACCTTCAGCCACTCTGGCAGTTTGTCGAGCGGGAAGAACGCCCCCGAGAAGAAGAGGAACGGAAACAGCACCAGGTTCATCACCAGATGGAAGCCCTGCATCGACCGGATGCGCGACGCGAGGAGCTGCCCGAGCCCCGAAAGAAAGAAATTCAACATCACGATCGCGAAGATGCTGACGAGCAGGCTCGGCACGACGCCGTACTGCCAGTGGAAGTTGATCGCCGGAATCGCCGAGGCGACGCCGAGCACGATGAGCCCTTGCGCAGCGCCGATGATCACCGCGCTCAGCGTCTTGCCCAGCAGGACCACCCGGGGCGAGTGCGGCGACGCAAGAAAGACCTTGAGGATGCCGGAATCGCGGTCCTGATAGTACGACGCGCTAGAGAAGGTCGAGGAGAAGACCGTTGTCATCGCGATCATGCCCGGCGTCAGAAATGTGACATAATCATCGATGTTTTTGGGATCGAGGCCTTCGGAGACACCGGTACCGAGGATCGCCAGCAGCATCAGCGGGAAGAGCACCGACGAATAGAGTTGCGACCGCGACCGCAGGAACGAGCGCAGATCGCGCGCGACCAGGGCCACGATGGCCTCCAACTGCATCATCTGGCGGTCTCCCGCGGGATGCCGTCTGAGGGGGGCCTGATGCCGGCTCCGACGAGCTGGAAGTAGACGTCCTCGAGCGTCGACTCCTCGATCTGGACGCTGTGGACACGGTCGCCGGATGCCTGGAAGAGGCGCGTCAGGAACGGGCTGGCGGCGTCGACGGTGACGTGCGTCGTGCGGTCGGCGAGGCGCACGTGCCCGACGCCTGGCCAGGATTGCATGGTGAGTACCTCTGGCGTGGCGTCAGTCTTCCACTCGATGCGGACGGCGTCGCGGCGAAGGTCGCGTTTGAGGTCGCCGGGCGCCCCCTGCGCGACGACGCGGCCGCGGTCGAGCAGCGCGACCGTCTGGCAGTAGCGCTCCGCCTCGTGTACGTCGTTGGTGGCGAGCAGGAGAGTGCAGCCGTCGCGGTTGGCTGCGAGCAGGTGCTGCCAGAGCCCATGGCGAGAGTCCGGGTCGAGCGCCAGCGTCGGTTCGTCGAGCAGGATCACCTCCGGATGCGTGAGCAGCGCGCGCGCAAGCTCCAGCCGGCGCTTCAAGCCGCCGGACAGCGTTGCCGTCATTTCGCTTGCGCGGTCCGCCAGGGCGAGGCGCTCGAGGAGCGTGCTTGTTTCCCGCGCGGCATCGCGGGGCTTCAGCCCGAACATCCGCCCTTGCATCGCCATCGTCTCGCGGACGGTCATATTCGGGTCGAGCGAGGGCTCCTGAAAGACGATCGCCATGCGGCCGCGCAGCCTTGGGGCGAGCGACTGCCCGAGCAGCATGACCGTGCCGGAAGCGGCGGTGCGGCGCCCGATCAGGATGCTGAGGAGCGTGCTCTTGCCCGAGCCGTTCGGTCCGAGCAAGCCGAAGATGGCGCCTGCCAGCACCTGCAGCGACAGTGCATCGAGCGCCACCCGTTCGTCGCCGTAGGAGTAGCAGATATCGCAAACGTCGATCGCCTGCGTCG
Organism: Dehalococcoidia bacterium; assembly: GCA_038227375.1. Taxonomy (GTDB): domain Bacteria; phylum Chloroflexota; class Dehalococcoidia; order DSTF01; family JACRBR01; genus JALYKW01. The sequence goes on along the minus strand of JBBRPY010000076.1, from coordinate 4,365 downwards.
GCTCGGCGTTCGCTGCGGGTGCGGATGTGGGTGCGGCGGAAAGATTCAAATCGAAGCGGCTGAATTGCCTGGATCAGCATAACAGGCTGGCTGTTAGGGGCACTCCGCCGGGGGAGTCGGTTGACGGCCGAGTGCAGTCGGAGGTAGCGGCGCCGAGTGAGCGCCGGTGCTGGCCGCAATTCTTGCTCGCTGAACCGGTTACGCCGCGGGCGCGTTGAGGGGGCGGAGGAAGTAGCTGACGCAGGCCTCGTCGAGAGCGGCTACCGTTAGTTGCGCCGGTCGCTGCTCATAGCGAGCGCCATCGACGACGGCCTCGACGAGATCCCGCGGATGGCAGCCGCGCAGCTCGCGGTTGTGCGCCGTGTACCACTCGTCGAAGAGATGCATGACGGCCGCGTCGTCGAACAGCAGGCCGCGCTGCCGGCATTCTTGCTGAAAGATCTCGCGGTACTCGTCGCGCGTCGGGTTTGGAAGCTCCACCTTGTAGCGGATGCGCCGCAGGAAGGCCTCGTCCGCCAGGCGTTCCGGCGGCAGGTTCGTCGAAAAGAGCACGAGCACATCGAAGGGCACTTCGATGGTCTGGCCCGTGTGCAGGGTCAGGTGGTCGACGCCGCCCTCGAGGGCGACGATCCAGCGGTTGAGGAGCTGGACAGCGGGAATCTGTTGCCTCCCGAAGTCGTCGATGATCAGCGAGCCTCCGTTCGCTTTCAGCTGCAACGGCGCCTCGTACACCTTGGTGCTCTCGTCATACATCAGTTCGAGGCTATGGCGCGTGAGCTCGCCGCCGGCCCAGATCACCGGCCGCTTGACGCGCACCCAGCGGCGGTCCGGACGCGACTTCATCAGATCGCCGCCGCGTTCGTCATCGCCAACGCGCTCGTGCTTCGAGATGTCGTAGAGATGCACGATCTGCCCGACGATCTCGATGGCGTACGGGATCTGGATCGACCCCTCGACCGCCGCGCCGACGGCACGCACGACCGTGGTCTTGCCGTTCCCCGAGGGGCCGTGGATCAGCGTCGACTTGCGCGAGGACGCCGCCCGGCCGATGCGCGTGATCGTCTGCTCGCCGAGTACGAGACCGTCGAGCGCCCGCAGCACTTCCTCACGCGTGACTGTGGTGGCGCCGATGCTCTGGGTATTGATGCGTGCGATGTATTCGCCGAGCGGCACCGGCGCCGGGCCGACGTACCCGCTACGCGCGAACGCCGCTTCGGCGCGGTCCAGCCCCTTTTCGGAAAGCGCATAGACGTAGCCCGCGGGGCCGGTGCCGCCTGACCCGAGCACGGTCGCGAGGCCGTCCTGCGACAGCCCCTGCATCAGTTCTTGCATTACGGCACCCGACAGCTTGAGTGCATCCGACAGCTCGCTGCGCGTCATCCGCCCGCGATAGAACATCGTCTTCAGCGTCAGGTCCATCAATACGCCCGGATCGAGTCGCAGCTCTGCAAGCGTCATCGGCTCGGCGATGAAGGGCCGTGCGGAATCGGTCAGGGTTGTCAACGGATGTCCTCCTCGCGTCGGGGCGCCGGCTCGCGCCCATCATACGGGGAGGCACGGGCGTGCGATGTCGGGGAACTCCCGCGTGCGCGTGCCACGACATGCAGCAGCCGATCGGGGGAGTTCCTGCATTGATTGTGGGCGCCGAGGCGAGTTAGTGTACTGATAACACTAAGTACCGGCAGACTCCGGCAATAGGCGCGGAGAGGAAGCGCGGAAGATGCAGAAGCTCGTGTTCGTTGCCGTTGCCGGAGGTCGCTGAAGCGTGCCGACGCTGCGGATCGCCCTCGCGCAGATCAACACGACGGTCGGAGATCTAGCCGGCAACACGGCCAAGGTCATCGATGGGATCGGTCGCGCCCGCGACCTGGGGGCCGATATCGTCGCGTTTCCCGAACTGGCGGTCACGGGGTATCCGCCGGAAGACCTGGTGCTGCGGCGGTCGTTCATCGAGGACAATCTGGCTGCGCTCGATGCCATCGTGCGCGAGACCGCCGGCATCGCCGCGATCGTCGGCTTCGTCGATGCCGATGACGATATCTATAACGCTGCCGCGATTATCTCGGACGGGCGCATGGTCTATTCGTATCACAAGCAGTTCCTGCCAAACTACGGCGTCTTCGACGAGGACCGCTACTTCCAGCACGGCGGCGACTCGCCCGTGTTCGTGGTCGCCGGGGTCGCCTTCGGCGTCAACATCTGCGAGGACATCTGGTATTCCGACGGCCCGACGAGCGACCAGGCGCACGTCGGCGCCGACGTGATCATCAACATCAACGCGTCGCCCTACCACCAGCTCAAGGGCGCGGACCGCGAGGCGCGGATCAAGACGCGGGCGATCGACAACGGCGTCGTCGTCTGCGCCGTCAACGCCGTCGGCGGCCAGGACGAGCTGATCTTCGATGGCCACAGTTTGATCTGCGATGAGCGCGGCGTGCTCGTCGCGCGCGGCGCGCAGTTCCGCGAGGACCTCGTCGTCTACGACATCGACGTCGAGGGCGTGATGCAGACGCGTCTGCACGACCCGCGGCACCGCAAGGAGCGATTCCTGCTGCGGCAGACGGGGCGGGCGGCGAAGATCGCGATCTCCGAGCGGCCGTTTGGTGGGCAGAAGCCGGCAATCACGCCCACGCTGGCGCCTGTGCTCGGTCCGGTGGAGGAGGTGTGGGAGGCGCTCGTGCTCGGCGTCCGCGACTATCTCGGCAAGACGGGGTTCTCGACCGTCCTCGTCGGCCTCTCCGGCGGCATCGATTCATCGGTAGTCGCAGCGGTGGCGGCTGATGCGCTTGGGCCGGAGCACGTCGTCGGCGTCTCGAGTCCCTCGCGTTTCTCTTCCGAAGGCAGCAGAAGCGATGCGCAGGGGCTGGCGCAGCGGCTCGGCATCCGCTTGATGACGATCCCGATCGAGCCGGTATTCCAAGCATCGCTTGACATGCTGGCCGAGGCGTTCGCCGACACGGAGTTTGGGCTCGCGGAGGAGAACCTGCAGGCGCGGATTCGCGGCAACATCCTGATGTCGCTATCCAACAAATTCGGCTGGATGGTGCTGACCACCGGCAACAAGAGCGAGATGGCCACCGGGTACTCGACGCTGTACGGCGACATGGCCGGCGGGTTCGCGGTGATCAAGGATGTGCCGAAGATGCTCGTCTATGACCTCGCGGGCTACCGCAACAGCATCGGCGATGTGATTCCGGCTGCGGCGATCGAGAAGCCGCCGAGCGCGGAGTTGCGCCCGGACCAGCTCGATAGCGACTCGCTTCCGCCGTATGAAGTGCTCGACCCGATCCTGAAGATGTACGTCGAGGAAGACCGCAGCATCGAAGAAATTGTCGCCGCCGGTTTCGACGACGCGACTGTGCGCCGCATCGTCGGGCTCGTCGACCGCAATGAGTACAAGCGGCGGCAGGCGCCCCCCGGCATCAAGATTACGCCGCGCGCATTCGGCCGCGACCGCCGCCTGCCGATCGCCAACCGCTACCGGCCTCGCTAACCAGCCTCACCCCTCTCGGCCGCGAGTCTGCGACCGTCGCTCTCCATCGCGTGGCGAGGAGCGTGGGCGTGCAGGTGTGTGCACTATGCCGTCTCGCGTGCGAAGATGAGCGATGGTGACGATACGCGGCGTGATCTTCGACTACGGTGGCGTGCTCTGGGACATGCGCTGGGACATCACGCGCACGCTCGAGCAGGAGCACGGGCTGCGTGAGCGCGCGCTCGCCGAGACGCTGTACGGGTCGGAGACTTGGCGTCAGCTCGAAGTGGGCGTCGGCGATCGCGACGCCTGGCTCGCGGAGGCGCATCACGATCTCGAGACGGCGGTAGGGCGCGGGCTGCCGCCGCTGCATCAGCACTGGCGCGAGCGGCAGGACCTCATCGCGCCGAACATCGACCTCATCCGGCAGCTGCGCCCGAAGTACAAGAGCGTGCTGAGCAACGCCGACAGCACCCTCATCGGACGCCTGCGCGACGCCGGCGTGGCAGATCTCTTCGACGACATCGTCTGCTCGGCCGATGTCGGCATGGCGAAGCCGGACGCGGGCCTGTATGCGCTCGCGGCGAAGCGGCTCGGGCTTCCGGCGTCAGAGTGCGTCTTCGTCGACGACCTCGAGCGCAACATCGACGCCGCCCGCGCAGCTGGCATGCAGGGCGTGCACTTCCTGGTCGACGCCGGCCACGTGCTGGAGGATCAGCTCGCGGTGCTCGGTGTGCGCCCGTAGCCAATTCAATCCACTGAGCATCTGTGTTGAAAGTCAAGCGGCAAGTGGCGTCTCCAGGGTCCATTGGCGGCGCTGACGGACGAGGGCGTTGAGCAAGATAACGAGTTTGCGCACGCTGGCAATACGCGCGACGCGCTTGGGTTTGCCG
>JBBRPY010000075.1:0-7230 GCA_038227375.1 Dehalococcoidia bacterium | reverse complement strand
TCGCCGCCGGCAAACCCAAGCGCGTCGCGCGTATTGCCAGCGTGCGCAAACTCGTTATCTTGCTCAACGCCCTCGTCCGTCAGCGCCGCCAATGGACCCTGGAGACGCCACTTGCCGCTTGACTTTCAACACAGATGCTCAGTGCCTTCTGTGGATAAGAGCCGTGTCTCCGCCCGCTCCCTAGGCGGATTCGTCCCTGACGACGTACAGCCTCGGGACGTGGAGGATGATCGCTTCGGACCGCGCGATGCGCGCGTTCACGCGCCACTGGAGCGCCGACGAACGGCTGCACGCGGCCCGCGCCCGAGCGCGCAGGAAGCGCGCGCGGTCCCGCAGGGCGCGCGCGTCCCGAAGCGACGTGGGAGACAGGAGTGGTCGCATACACCGAACGTACCTCTGACTGGAGCGCTCGGCAATGACATTTCATCGGTCAACGCTCACAATTGTGAGTGCCCCGTGTCCACTAGCCCGCGGTGTCTGCGTCAAGTTGCGCCAGAAGCCGCTTCGGCGCAACCGTGCGATAGGCGTCGCTGACGATCGCGCCGATCACGGCCCAGTCAACCGGCACGTCGAGCCAGACCCCCAGCCACCCCCGGTACCCGACATAGGGTGGGATGAAGAACGCGGACGGCCGCGCGCCAACGAGGATCTCCAGCGCCCCCACTGGAGCGGCGCACCAGAACGCGAGGCGGTCATCGTGATGGTGATTGGCGTACATGACGAAGGTCTTCTTGCCCTGCACGAACCACGTCGGCTCGCCATGGCTCAGGCGCTCCGTCGCTTCGGGGAGCGCCAAACAGAGCCGCCGGAGCCGCGGGAGCGGGTTCGTCGCCATCGGGCGATTGTACCGGCAGGTGCGTGCCGCGGCCCGGCCGGTGTTGCGAAGCTGCAACATCTGCCCCTGACGCGGTGGCGGCTCCGTGCCCTGGCGTGATGGTACGATAGCAATGCCTGAGGGGTGCGAGGCTGCCGCATGGACGAACCGCAACTCAATCTCGACAACCTGAACCGCGGTGTTCAGCGATTGTCGGCGATCGCCACAGATGCCACGGCGAACCCTGCCGTCGAGGACGCGACCGAACGACTGAGCGAGACGGTCGAAGAGCTGCGGGTGGCGGAGGAAGATCTCCGCGAACAGAACGAGGAGATGCTCCGCTCGCGACGCGCCCTCGAGTCGCAGCGGCTCCGCTATCAGGATCTGTTTGAGTTCGCGCCTGATGCCTACTTCGTCACCGACCCAAACGGCGTCATCCTTGAGGCGAATCACACGGCCGCACAGCTACTCGACGTGCCGCAGCAGTTCCTCCCCGGCAAGCCGATGAGCGTCTTCCTGCCAAACGACGACCGCGCGCCGCTGCGCGCGTTGCTCAGGCGCGTGGCGCAGGACGCGCGGATCAGTGACTACAGCCTGCGGATCGTCCCTCGCAACGGGCCAACGGTCCACATGTCGGCGACCGTCGTCGCGATCGCCGCCGGAGGGCCGGCGCTGGCGTTGCGCTGGATCCTGCGCGATATGACGGAACGCATGCGCGCGCAGGAGGATGTGCAGGTCCTGAATGATCAGCTCGAGACGCGCGTGGCGGAGCGGACGGCGGAACTCCAGCGCGCGAACGCCGCCAAGGATGAGTTCCTCGGCCTCGTATCACACGAACTGCGGACGCCGATCACGACGATACTCGGGAACTCCGAGATCCTCGCGCGATTGCCTTCCAGCCTGACGGCGGAACAGCGGGACCTCGCGCTCGGCGACATTCACGGGGAGGCGTCGCGGCTGCAGCGCATCGTCGACAACCTGCTCGTCCTCGCCCGTCTCGAACAGGGCGAACAGATCGCGCGGGAGCCGATCATCGTCCGCCGCATCATCGAGCACCTCGTCCGGGAACACCAACAGCGTCATCCGCACCGAGCGATCACGATGTCGTTCGAAGGCGCCGCGGTGCCGGTGGAAGCGTCGCCCTTCGGTGTCGAGCAGGTGTTGCGCAACCTGCTGGAAAATGCGGAGAAGTACAGCCTCCCGCAGACGCCGATCGAGGTGCAGACGCGCGTCGCAGTCGATGCGCTGGAGGTGCGCGTGCTGGACCGCGGCCTCGGCCTGGCGGACGACGAGACGACGCAGGTCTTCAACCGCTTCTATCGCTCGCCGCGGGCCGAGCAGAACGCCTCGGGCGTCGGCATCGGGCTGGCGGTGTGCAAGCGGTTGGTGGAGGCGCAGTCAGGGCGCATCTGGGCGCAGCCACGGCCGGAAGGCGGCTCCGAATTCGGTTTCTCCCTCTGCATCGACCCCGACGACGCGCGCGCCGGCGCGGAGAGCTGACGGCGCTTCGGCCTCACCCCTCTCCGCGGCGAGTCTTCGACCGGCCGCTCTCCTGCGCGTGGAGAGGGGTGTTGAGTTCGGTAAAACTCTTCCAACTCTGTGTCTTATCTCAGAAGGTCGCGACGACCGCGCGTTGCCGCACTCGTCGCGCGAGCGCTCGGTCGAGCGCCTTCGTCGTGCGCGTTTCGCTGGTCCTGAGTGCGGCGATGAACGTCTTCAGGCTCGACATCGGAGGCATGCGTCCTTGCTTCCTTGCGCGACCCTCAATCTTGGTGGAGATCACCGATCCACAGTTTTAGCACGCGCGCCGCGAAGTCGGCGCATCAGAGGAGGATGGCAGAGACGGAGAAGGCTCAGTCTCCACAAGCACCACTGGAGTCCGAATCTACGCACACCCTCAGTTTGCGGTTGTCGCGAATAGCGGACCCTTCCGACTCGTCACCGGATGCTAACGTCCGACAGCCGCGCGCCTAAACAGCGTCCCGCCTGCTCGGCGGCTGCAACTGAGTCGTGACTTCGATTGCGCTATCCTCCACTCATGTCCTACGAGATCACGACAGCTTTGTTCACTTGGAATGAAATACCGCGCGTGCACGAGTTGATCTCGAGCGCATGGGCCGAGGGGCGAACTCGCAGCTACCTACACATCGGAGACTTCTATTGGAGTCTTCGCCCGAGCGGACAATTTGATCCGGAGCGCGACATCCGACTCTGGTGGACGGACAGGCAACTCGCTGCGTTCGCCTGGTTCGATGGCCCAACGTCGGGCGAAGTGGTCGTGCGTCCCGGCACGTCGGATCAGCTTGAGAACGAAGCAATGTCGTGGCTAGAGACCAAGCATGATCGCAGTGCGCCCGACGAACCGTTTACGATCTGCGCCATAGACGACGACGCGCATCGGACGACCATACTGACCCGCCGCGGCTATGTACAGGGTACTGTGGGCGCGCACCGTTTCCACCGACGCATCGAGTCTCCGGGGGCGATTGCACTGCTACCTGATGGCTTCTCAGTGCGCTCAGTCTCCAGCGACGATGACGTCAGTTGCCGCGTGTTCGCGCAACGGACGTCATTCGAGCGGTCGTCGGCCACCATCGATGTATGGCGCGCGCTCATGCGACTGCCTGCGTATCGCCCGCAGCTTGACCTCATCGCCGTGGCTCCGGATGGCAGCTGCGCGGGAGGATGCACCTGCTGGTACGACGAGGAGAATCGGGCTGGGGAGTTCGAGCCTGTGGGCACGTCACGCGCGTATCAGCGCATGGGCATCGGCAAGGCGATCGTTGCCGATGGGTTGCGCCGACTCGAAGCGGTCGGCGCAACCCAGGCGATCGTGCAGACGAACAGTACGAACGTCGCCGCGATGGCCCTCTATAGATCGTGCGGGTTCGAGCTTGCCGCGACGCAGCACGACTGGACCAAGAAGCTGTAGTCGCTGATGTTCTATCAGTTTCCATAGGGAGCCCAGCTTGTGAAGCCCAGCATCCATCTCCTGCCACTCGTCATCTGCGCTGGTGCCGCCATCGCGCTCTCGATGACTGCCGGCGGACATCCGGCGTCGGCTGCGGCGGGCGTGTTGACGCCACGTGCAGTCGAACAGGCTCAGACTCACCCGCAAGCCGTCTATCGCACGATACCGGGGCTACCCACGCAACGCGCACAACGCCCGTCCGGTGGCCCGTCCTCCTATGTCGCGCCGGGACACTTTCGGCAGGGGCCAGGCGCCGGCGTGGGCAACAGCCCCGGCAGCGCGCCGCTCGCCCCTCCACCGGCGCCACCCCCCGGCCCATCACTCACGGTCGGCACGACGGTCGAGGGCCTCGCCAATCCCAACGGCGGCACGCCGCCGGACACGCAGGTCGCCGTCGGTCCAACGGAGATCATCGAGATGGTGAACAACACAGCGGAGATCTGGCCCAAAACCGGCGGGCCGCCCATCGCGACGCTCGATCTCAACACACTCTTCGTCATCCCCGAACTCGTCGGGAGCGACCCACGCGTGCTCTATGATGCGCAGTCCGGCCGCTTCTTCGCGACGTACATCTCGTTCAATCCGCCACCCTACAATGCCTTCTACGGCAATGACACGACGATCCAGATCTTGTGGAGCCTGAACTCCCCGCCCACGTCCGCGAGCGACTGGAACGGCTGCTCGTACGTGGACACGTCGGGTCAGTTGCACGACAACCCCGCGCTCGGGGTGAGTGACGACAAGATCGCCATTGGTAGTGACGTGTTCGCGTGGCCCGCGGCGGCGAGCGACCCGAACCTAGCCCCGCTGGGCGCCGACACGCTGCTCCTCGACAAATCGATCGCGCTCGCGAACCAGACGCCCTGTCCGACGGGTTACTTCACCAATGTCTCCGCCGGGAACATCCGCCCCGCCCAGTCGCTCAGCGCGACCTCTACGCTCTACATGGCGTCGCTGCCCGAGTCGGGTGGCACGTTCGCCACGCTCTGGGCGGTCTCGGGGAACAAACCTCTCCCGCACACGCACGGATCTCCCGATGGCGGGCACGACGATGCCACCCGCTGCGGTCCAGTCAGGCACTGCCAACGGCATCCAGACGAACGACGCGCGCGCGCTGGAGGCGGTCTGGAAGTCAGGGGCACTGACCGTGCCGTCGAACACCGGCTGCGGCTCCCCGCTCCGCTCATGCTTGCACTTGCTGCAGATAGCGACGTCCTCACCCGCCGTGACCCTCGAGCGCACGATCGCCGGACCCTCCGGGTTCGACCTGTACTTTCCGGCGGTCCGTCCGGACGCGGCGAACAATCTCGTCGTCGTCTACACGAGTTCCTCGGGAAGCACGCGTCCGAGCATAGGAGCGATCACGCTTGATCCCACGTGGTCTGCGCAAACCGCCATCACGGTCAAAGCGGGCACAGCGCGATACAATGGCGGAGACCCACCGCCCTACCGTTGGGCGACTACTCGGGCGCTGCGCTCGACCCCAGCGCGGGAAACGCCATCTGGGTTGCCGGCGAGTACAGCGGCTCAAGCACCGCCGGGGCTTGGCACACGTTCATCGCACAACTGCGCACGCCTGCGGCGGCATCCGTCGGTGGCGTCGCGGAAGCGCCCGACCTCGCGGCACTGCCGTCGCGCACGTCGAGCTCCGATGGGTCGGCGATCAACATTAGGTTGCTCGCCTTCGCTGGCGTCCTCGTCTCAATTCTCGTTTCCTTCGCCGCGCTACGCCTGGCGCGCAAGCCGCGCTAGCCGGACGGCAAGCGAACGGTACGCCGAGCAGCAATCGCTCATCGTCTCCGCGCTCGCCGACGCGCGCTGCGATCGTTCGCCGCCCACCGCATACGTGAATGTGATCGTGATCACGCTCGGCGCATCCGACGCGCGTTGAGTGTGATTGCGATCACGTTCGCGCGCGTCAAGCAAGAGATCTGTTATTGCGGTGCCTTCGATCGAACACGAATGACACGCATTCAGCACTACACTCCGCAACACGCAACCACCCTTATCGCTTGTTCTGGAGGACGGAGACGAATGATTCGCACAAAGAGAAATATCGTTGCAGTAGTGGCGCTCTTGCTGACGCTCGGTGCGATCGGCATGCTGAGCTTTCAGCGCCCGGCGTTCGCGCAAGACCGCCCCGATCGCCCGGATTCGCGGCAACAAGGAGCGGTGTTCGCGATGACGAACACCACCGACGGTAATGAGATCGTCGCGTACAGCCGCGCGAGCGACGGCACGTTGATTCGCCGTCACAAAGAACGCACCCGTGGCCTCGGCATCGGGACGGACCTCGATTCGCAGGGCGGCCTGCGGCTCAGCCAGGACCATCGCTACCTCTACGCGGTCAACGCGGGCAGCGACAACGTCAGCGTCTTTTCCGTCGACGGGACGGACCTCCGGTTCCGCCAGATTGTTGACGCTGGCGACGAGCCAGTGGCGCTGACGATCTCCGGTGACCTGCTCTATGTCCTCAACGGCTCGGTCGCCGGCAACGGGATCACGGGCTTCAGGATCGCGTCTAACGGCAGGCTGACGCCGCTGCCGAATTCGTTCCGGAAGTTGAGCTCGCCGATCGCGGTCCCCGGCACCATCCAGTTCAGCCCGGACGGTCGCGTGATCCTCGTCACGCACAAGGTCACCAACGAACTAGTCGCGCCGCATCACATCATCGACGCGTTCACGATCGGCGCCGATGGCTATGCAAGCGCGGTGCCGATACCCAACGAATCCCACGGCATTCGCCCGTTTAGTCTCGCCTACCGCGGCGACGGCAAATTGGTGGCGGTCGAGTCCTTCAATGCTGCCGACAATCGCTCCGCAGCGTCGTCGTACCAGCAGAACCCGGACGGCACGATCACACTGATCAGCGGTTCTGTGGCGAACGGCCAAACCGACGTCTGCTGGGTCGTGATCACCAACGACGGCGCGTACGCCTTCACATCGAACTTCGGCAGCGCCACGATATCCAGCTACGCCCTTGATCCTTCTGGTGCGCTGACGCTGATCAACGGCGCCGCCGCGTCGTTCGGAGACACGACGCAGCCGGTGGACTCCGCGTTCAGCGCGGACGGGCGCTACCTGTATCAGCTCCTCCGGGGCACCGGTTCAGTCGCCGCCCTCCGTGTGGAAGCAGGCGGCGCGCTCACGCAGCTGGGCACCGTCGCCGGCGGCCTCCCTGTGAACGACGGCGCATCCGGTCTGGCGGCGTATTAGTCAGTGCATCGGCCCGGGGCGCAGCGCGTGTATCGCGCTGCGCCCTTTGGCTGTGAAGGTGGACGGTAGACGAGGGAAGATAGAAACATCCATCGTCCATCGTCCATCGTCCATCGTCCATCGTCCATCGTCCATCGTCCATCGTCCATCGTCCATCGTCCATCGTCCATCGTCCATCGTCCATCGTCCATCGTCCATCGTCCATCGTCCATCGTCCATCGTCCATCGT
>JBBRPY010000074.1:0-7849 GCA_038227375.1 Dehalococcoidia bacterium | reverse complement strand
TCGCCAGGCCGTCGTCGCCGCCGCCGCCGCCCTCGGGGAAGTGCACATGGACGAGCGGTTGCGCGATTACATCGTGCACGTCGTCTATGCCACGCGTGAGCCGGAATCGTACCGGATGGGCGAGCTGAAGCCGCTGATCGCCTACGGGGCATCGCCGCGCGCGAGCGTGTTTCTCGCGCAGGCGGCGCGGGCGCACGCCTTCGTGCACGGCCGCGGCTTCGTCGAGCCGGATGATGTGAAGGACGTCGCTATGGACGTGCTCCGCCACCGCATCGTCGTGACGTATGAGGCCGAGGCCGAAGATGTGAGCGCAGAGGCGATCGTGCGGCGGGTGCTCGACGGCGTGGAGGTGCCTTGACCGAGATTACCTACCATCTCGTGCCGGCGGAGTACTACCGGGACTTCGACCGCAGCCAGCCATATCTTCCGGCTGCGTACGAAGCCGACGGCTTCATCCACTGCACGGACGGCGCGGATAACGTGGCAGCGGTCGGAAACGCCCACTACAAGGATGATCGCCGCATGTACGTCGCGCTCGTCATCGACCGCCGAAAGGTGGGGCCATCCGTGGTCTACGAAGACGAGGCGCGCATCTATCCCCACATCTACGGCGCCCTCAACCGCGACGCGATCGTCGACATTCTGCCGGTCTTGAGGACCGCAGACGGCGGATTCCTGCCGCCGAGAGCCGCGAATGAGTAGCTTCACCTCACTCGCACACCACAAATACATGGCGTTAACACTTCTGTTATGACAACTTGCGCCAGATGGGCTATGCTCATTGGGTAAAGCTGCCGTATATGATCGCGTATCTCTCTCGGTCTGAACTGTTACACGCACGGCATGCGTCGGTCGTAGTGAGCTAGGCCCTAACGGGCCTCCGGACACACCCGCCCCACATTCGAGGTTTGTTGATTTGCCCTTTCTTGCATCATTTCTTGTCGTGTCTGTGAGCGTGCTGTCCGCGATCGTCCCCGCCATCCAGATGCCGCATTTCGGCAGTGACCGGCCGCCCTTCCCGGCGCCCCCCGGCTACGTGCTGCCCTGGAGCGGCGGCGAGCTGCACACAGTCACGCAGGGCGAGGAGACGCCGTTTACCCACAACGGGGCCGCCGCGTACGCCTTCGATTTCGACGTGAGCTACGACACCGTCGTCGCCAGCCGCTCCGGCAAGGTGACGATGGTGCGGCAGGACTCGAACACAGGCGGCTGCAACGCCAGCTTCTCGGACGCGGCGAACTACGTCGTCGTGGACCATGGGGACGGGACATCGGGCCTCTACCTGCACCTCGCGCAAAACTCGGCGGTCGTGAAGGTGGGCGACCTCGTCGAACAGGGGCAGCCGCTCGCCATGTCCGGCGAGACAGGGCTTACCTGCTCCGACGACGGCAGCGGCCCCGGGCCGCACCTGCACTTCCAGGTGGAGCGCACGGAAGAAGGGCGCTACTTCACGCAGTCGCTACCCGTCGCATTCGACGACGTCAGCAAAGGTGCTGGCGTGCCGCAGGAGAATCAGACGTACGCTTCTGGCAACTACGGCCGCGGCAAACAACAGAAGATCAAGCTGACGCCGCATCGCGTGCCGCGCGAGTTCAACCCGATCGCCACGCCCGCGGTCCCCGGGCTGCTCGAGGGCGACCCGAAGCCGGTCGTGACACCGCCGCCCGCTGATCTGTCGCCCGCCGCTGCGGCGCCGACGGACCGGGGCGCGCCCACGGATGCTCCGGCATCGAACGCGCCGCCCGCGGACGCGCCGACGGCGCCGGACAGCACACGCACGCCGCGTCCGACGCGCACGCCGACGCCCGAGCCGAGCGATACGCCGCTCCCCGCGCCATCGGATACGCCAGTGCCACAGCCATCAGAGACGCCCGCGCCCCGACCGTCAGACACCCCGATACCACTGCCGCCGTCGGAGACGCCGGCGGGCGCGCCCACGGCGACGTCGACTCCTTCGGCGCCGACTACCGCGCTCGCGCCGGGAAGCCCGCCCGCAATTCAGACAACCGTCGCGGGCACGGTCACGGCAGCCGCCAACGCCGCGCCCGCCGGCGCGGGCGCACCTCCAGGCTGATCCGCAGGCTACGACAGGTCGGCAAACGCAAAGAAACCGCTCACGACAGAGCGGTTTCGCACGTAGGAACGCCCGGGGCGAAACGCACGAATGAGCCCGTCGTTCACCCGGACTGCGATCCTGACGCTGATCTTCCACTATCGACTGGGTGCTGCCGAACGCTATCTCCCGACGCTCACGCAGCGGGCTCGTGGCCGGGGAAGTAGGCGGTGCCGCAGTGGCGGCAGAACTGCGCCGCGATCAGCTCCGCGCTGTCTTCCGGCAGCGGCGCCTCGCAGCTCGCGCAGGCCCAGACCATCGGCTTGCCGCACTGCGAGCAGAACGGATACGGCTCTTCGGGCCGCGTCGGGTATCCGTACGAGCTCGCGTGGTTCTGCTCGCACTTGCCCAGCCCGCGTTGGTCCGCCATCTATGTTCCCCCTGCCACGTGGCCGGTCTCGTCCGGAGCGAATGCCTCATCGGCTGGTCCGGGCGGGGCGATCGAGGCCTTGCGCCGGTCGAGGAAGTAGTCGAGTGCGACGCGCCCGACGGCTGCGGCCGGCAGCGCGAGCAGTATACCGGGGATGCCGAGCAGCTCACCGCCGGCGAGCACGGCGACAAGGACGATCAGTGGCGGTAGGTTGAGCGTCGCGCCGTAGACGCGCGGCACCAGAAAGCGATCCTCGAATTGCTGATAGAGTGCCAGCAGCACCAGGACAACGACCGCCGTTGTCGGCGACTGCTGAAACGCCGCGAACGTCGGCGGCACGACGGCGATCAGCGCTCCGATCAGCGGGATGATGTCGGCGAATCCAGCGAGCACGGCGAACGCCAGCGCATTCGGCACCCGCAGGATCAGCAGGACGACGAGCGTATATGCGGCGATGGCGAACGACGTAATCGCTTGCCCGCGGATGTAGCCACCGACGACGCGTCCGAGCGACTCCAGCACCCGTTCGGTCTCCGGCTCACGCCCCGAAGGGACGAATTGGTACAGGAACCGCGAGAGCCGGGGCGTATCGATGAGCAAGTACACCGTGAGTACAATCACCGTCACCGTGCTGAGCGTGATCTGGAAGATCCGCTGGCCGTAGTTGATCGCAGCGGAGCCTGAGACGAGCTGGCTCCAGTCAACGTCGCGGGCGCGTTGCTGCAGCTCGACATGGATGCCCACGCCATCCAACAGCTCTTCGAGCTTCCGCGCGTCGTCGGGCAAGTTGTCTCGGATGCTCTGGAACTCGTCGACCATCGCCGGCACCATGAGAGCGAAGAGCCCGATGATCGAGGCGACGATGATCACGAGCACCAGGAGGACGGCCTGCGTCCGCGTCAGACCCTTGCGCACGAGCCAGTCGACGTACGGCAGCAGGGCCGCCATGAAGATGAAAGCCGTGATCACCAGCAGGATCACGGGCCAGAGCCGCGCGGCAGCCCAGAGTGACGCGATGGCGAGCACGGCGACGACGATCGCCCGGTAGGAGACTTCGACCTTCAGCACGCTGCGCCGGCCTTCGGGCTGTTGCCTCGGGAGTGCGCGGCGCGCAAGCGCGCGGACACTAGTTCAACACCGCGAACCCGGCCGTCTTTTCGCGTAGATGGGCGCCGAGGCGGACGCGCATGTCCGGCAGCGAGTCCGCGATGATCTCCAACTCGCGCCGCAGCCGTGCCTGCGGGGAGAGCAGCTCCAACAACTCCTGCTTCACCTCCGGCGCGATGTCCATGCGGGTTGCGATGTAGTCGCCGGCCTCGCGCGGGTCGTCCGGCAGGTAGGCGGTCCGCGCCCACTGATTCCCGAGCGCGAGGTACGACCGGAAGTATTCGTCGAAGAGGTCCTGCGCGTGCGGCATGACGGCGCGCGCCGCATCGTCCGGCTCCTGCTGCTCGAGATAGGCGACCTCGCCGCGCAAGTACGGCTGCGTCGTATTCAGCGCGACGATACGGAAGCGATGTTCCCCCATTGTGAAGAGATTCATCCGTCCGTCTTCGAGGTGCTCGACCTGCACGATGCGGGCCGTCGTGCCGATGCTGCAGGGCGTCGAGCCGCCGCCTACTTCCACACCGGACTTGATGAGGACGACGCCGAACGGCACGTCCTCCTCGATGCACTCCCGGATCATGATCCGGTAGCGCTCCTCGAAGATATGCAACGGCATCCGCATGCCGGGGAAGAGCACCGTCTGAAGCGGGAACAGCCGCAGATCCATGGCAACAGTGTAGGCGAGCCGCGAAGGTCTGTCAGTCGCAGTGGGGAGCGGACCCGGAAAGCGCCACTGGCCCACTGCTCTTGACGGGCGCACGTCCACCGGCATCCACGCCTTGACTGGATCGCGCGACAGGCAGATAATGCCGCTCTACCTCTCCGGAGGACGCCGCTCCCGTTCGACGCTCCGCAGGGGATGGTGCAGCTTCCGGCCGCGGTCAGAGCCGCAATCCGAATCCCACCTCCGGGCGTATGTGCTCCGGAGACCCTCGCCGGCCAGCCCGGCGTTTGCGGCCAGCAACAGCCAAGCCAAAAGGAGGCACCAATTGGCAGAAGCACCAGCCGTCGAGAAGAAGACTCAACGACCGATCGTCCCGTTCCTCAAGCTGCCCGGCGTCGCCGGCCAGAAGCCGTACCTCATGGGGAGCCGCTGCAAGCAGTGCGGCGCCACGTACCTCGGCACGCGCATGGCGTGCAGCCGCTGTTTCTCCACCGAGGGCATGGACGAAGTGAAGCTCAGCGACAAGGGCGAGTTGCACGTGTTCTCCATCGTGCATCAGTCGGCGCCCGGCGTGCCGACGCCCTACGTGGCGGCGATCGTCGACCTGCCCGAAGGGGTAAGCGTCCGCTGCAACATCAACGGCGTCGGCCCCGACCCCAAAAACCTGAAGTTCGGCATGCCCGTGGAAATGGTCACGGAGACCGTGAGCACCGACCGCGAGGGCAACGAGGTCGTCGCCTTCAGCTTCCGGCCCGCATAGCACGCACAACAAGCGACGCCTCGCGCGACTGCGGGGCGCACAGCCACCCGCACCACGGCGAATGAGGAGTGAACAGATGCGAGATGTAGCAGTCATCGGCGTCGGCATGATCAAGTTCGGGCGCTACCCGGAAAAGACGGTGCCGGAACTGGCCGGTCAAGCCGCCCTGCTGGCGCTGAAAGATGCAGGCGTCGACATGAAGGACATCGAGCTGATGGCCAGCGGCAACCTCTATCAGTCGAACGCCATGGTCGGCCAGCGCATCCTGCAGACGATCGGCCAGACCGGCATCCCGGTGATCAACGTCGCGAACGCCTGCGCCACCGGCTCGACCGCCTTCCGCGAGGCCTACTACTCCGTCGCCTCGGGCGCCTACGACATGACGCTCGCCGTCGGCTCGGAGCAGATGGGCAAGATGGGGCTGCTCGGCGGCGGCGGCGCTGGCGGCGACCGCGCCTACAGCACCGAGGGCGTGCTGGGTTCCGGCCTGATGCCGGCGGTGTTTGGCATGGCGGGCGTCGAGCACATGCGCAAGTACGGCACCACGCAGGAGCAGTTCGCAAAGGTGTCGGTGAAGAACCACAAGCACTCGATGCACAACCCATACTCGCAGTACCAGACGGAAGTCGGGCTGGAGGACGTGCTGAACGCGCGCGTCGTGTCGTGGCCGAACACGCTCTACATGTGCTGCCCGACGGGCGACGGCGCCGCCGCGGCGGTGCTCTGCTCGATGGATAAGGCGCGCCAGTACACGACGAAGCCGATCCGCGTCGCGGCGTCGGTGCTCACCTCAGACCCCTGGACGCAGCGCGACCTGATCATGCCCGACATCAACACGCTCACCCGCAACGCCGCGAAGCAGGCGTACGAGACGGCGGGCATCGGGCCGGAAGACCTCGACCTGATCGAGCTGCACGACTGCTTCGCCACGGCGGAGATCCTGCATTACGAGAACCTGGGCATCTGCGGCGAGGGCGAGGCGGGCCGGATGATCGACGAGGGCGCGACGAGCGTCGGCGGCAAGATCCCCGTCAACGCCAGCGGCGGCCTGCTCTCGAAGGGGCACCCGCTCGGCGCTACCGGCGTCGCGAACGTCTGCGAGGTCGTCTGGCACCTGCGCGGCGAAGCCGGCAACCGGCAGGTCGAAGGCGCAAAGGTCGGCATGGCCCACGTCATCGGCCTCGGGTCCGCCTGCACGCTGCAGGTGCTGGAGAAGGTGTGATCTGGGCGCTGGTGACTGGTCGCTGGTGATTGGTACGAAGGGGCCGCTCTGACGAGCGGCACCTTCGCTTTCTGTCGCTCAAGCCTTCTTCGGTCGAGGCCTGACGAACTCCACATCCGTGACCTCTTGAAGCTCATCAGCGAACTCGGTCAGGCTGTGGCTATCCCAAAACGCCGCCTCCTGCCCGATGTTCTTGAAACTCGAGATACGGCTCTTTGCCCTCCGGGTAGCTGTTGGCTGTTCGTTCTCTGTCTTCTTCATTGACCCTTGTCGACCCACGCCAAATCCCACATCACATGCGCTCGGGCGTCGACATCCCCATCAGCGTGAGCGCGCGTGCGAGGACGATCTTCGCCGCCTCCGCGAGCTTAAGGCGCGCTTTCGAGAGCGGCAGGTCTTCTTCGTCGATCACCCGGCACTCGGTGTAGAAGGCGTGGAACGCGGTCGCCAGCTCGCCCGCGTAGTGCGGCAGGTGGTGCGGTTCGAGGTTCGCCGCCATCAGCGCGACCAGCTCGGGAAGCTGCAGCATCTTCCGCACGAGCTCCAGCTCCGCGGGATGCCGCAGCAGTGACACGTCGGCGCCGTCGTAGCCGCTGATCTTCTCCGCGGCATTGTCGAGCAGGGCGCCGATGCGGGCGTGCGCGTACTGCACGTAGTACACCGGATTCTCCGATGACTGCCGCTTCGCCAGCTCGAGATCGAACTCCATCTGGCTATCGGCCGAGCGCGACAGGAAGAAGAAGCGAGCGGCGTCTTTCCCCACCTCGTCGACGATGTCTCGGATCAGCACGATGTTCCCGGAGCGCTTGGAGAGGCGCACCAATTCATCGCCGCGGCGGAAGCTGACGAGCTGATAGATCAGGATGTCGAGACGAGCGGGGTCGACGCCAATCGCCGCCACGGCGGCCTTCATGCGCGAGACGTGCCCCTGGTGGTCGGCGCCCCAGACATCAATCGCGCGGTCGAAGCCGCGGGTGACGAGCTTGTCGTAGTGGTAGGCGATGTCAGATGCGAAGTACGTCGGGCGGCCGCTGCTGCGGATGACGACATTGTCCTTGTCCTCGCCCAGCTCGGTCGAAGCGAACCAGAGCGCGCCCTCCTTTTCGGCGAGGTAGTTCTGGCTGCGCAGCTTCTCCATCGCAACGTCATACACCGGCCGCTCGGCCGTGACGCCGTCGGGGCGCTCCTTTTCGTACACCCAGCGTTCGCGAAACCAGCTATCGTAGGTGACGCCAAGCCTGGCGAGATCCTCCTTGATGCCGTCCACCAGGATGTCGATGCCACGCAGGACCATCTCCGCCGGCGGCGCGTCCATGCTCGCGGCGACGAAGCGGGCATCGAACTCCCGGCGCAGTTGCTTGGCCACATCGACCATGTATGCGCCAGGATAGCCGTCGGCCGGGATCTCGATCTCCTTGCCGAAGAGCTGGAGATAGCGGGCGAGCAGCGTGCGTCCGAACACCTCGGTCTGCGTGCCGGCGTCGTTGACGAGATACTCGCGCTCGACGTCGTACCCCGCCGCGGCGAGCACCGATGCCAGCACGCTGCCAATCGCCGCGCCACGCCCGTTGCCCGCGGTGAGCGGTCCCGTCGGATTGGCGCTGACGAACTCC
>JBBRPY010000073.1:0-8094 GCA_038227375.1 Dehalococcoidia bacterium | reverse complement strand
GCTGGATCAGCAGGCGGCGATCGCTCAGCTCACCCGCAGTCTGAACGCCGCCCCCGGCGAGCTCGCCCACCGGGTGGAGGCGCTGCAGGCCGAGCTCGAGGCCGAACGCCGCCGCGCGCAGCAACTGGAGCGCGCCGCCGGACGCAGTGAGGCGGCCGACCTGCTTGGCATGGCGGAGAAGATCGGTTCGGCGTCGCTGCTCGTCACCCGCGTGCCCGCGGCGAGCGCGGAGGCGATGCGCGAGATGGGGGACGTCTTCCGCGAGCAGCTTGGGAGCGCCGTCATCGTGCTCGCGACGGTGGTCGAGGATCGGCCAAGTTTTCTCGCGATCGTCACGAAAGACCTGACCTCACGCGTCCGTGCGGGGGATCTGATCAAGCAGGTCGCTGCGCTAGCCGGAGGGAGTGGTGGCGGCCGCGCGGAGATGGCGCTGGCGGGCGGCACCGACGCCTCGGCGCTGGGGGCGGCGCTCGACCTCGCCCGCAAGCTTGCGCGCGAAGCGCTGGCGTAGCCGCCCGGAGCTCGCGCCAGGCGCCTGAAGGTATGTCGACGCGCTGCGACGCGAACCGCTAGCGGCGGGCGCCGACGGTGCTGCGGCGCCGCGAGCCGAACGAGCCGCTGCGCTTGCGCGAGCCGGGGGCTGCGCGCGGGGCGACGGGCTTGATCTCCTCGCCGTCTGGTGTGATGCGCGGGAGCTGGCGGCCGAGACCGCGCTCGATCTCCCGCCACTTCGGCAGGTCGGCAGGACCCAGCAGGGTGATCGCGCTGCCGGAGCGCCCCATGCGGCCGGTGCGGCCCACACGGTGCGTGAACAGCTCGTGCGTTTCCGGCAGCTCGAAGTTGATGACGCGCGTAATGTGCAGCACATCGAGCCCGCGCGCCGCGACGTTCGTGGCAAGCAGGATCGGCGTCTTGCCCGCGCGGAACTTGTCGAGCACGCGGTCGCGCTGGCCCTGGCTGAGATTCCCCTGCAGCACGTCGACCTGGTAGCCCATGCGCTCCAGCTTATCGCCGAGGTTCTTCACCCCGTGCTTCGTGCGTCCGAAGACGAGCGTGGTGCCCTCGACGGGCTCATCAAGCAGGCGGACCAGCACGTTGAGCTTGTCTTCCCGCCAGACTTCGTAGACAACGTGGTCGATGTCCGGGCCAAGGTCTTCCTCGCTCCGGGAGGTCTCGATCACGACCGGGTTCTTCAGGTACTTGTTGGAAACCTTGTGTACCCACTCGGGCGTCGTCGCGGAGAAGAGCGAGGTCTGGCGGTCGGCGTTGGTCTGCGACAGTATGCGCTCCACATCCGGGGCGAATCCCCGGTCGAGCATCTCGTCCGCTTCGTCGAGCACCAGATAGGTGATGCCGTCGAGTCGCATCGTGCCGCGGTTGAGGTGGTCGAGCACGCGCCCTGGCGTGCCGACGACGACCTGCGCGCCACGGTAGATCTCGTCCTGCTGAGGGCCGAACGCGCGGCCTCCGAAGATCAGCGTCGTCCGGATGCCGGAGCCCTTGCTGAGCTGTTCCAGCACGCCGCCGACCTGCTGCGCCAGCTCCCGCGTCGGCACGAGGACCAGCGCCTGAAGCCACTTGTTGTTGGTATCGATGCGCTCCATCAGCGGCAGCCCGAAGGCGAGCGTCTTGCCGGAGCCGGTGAATGCCTGCCCGATGACGTCTTTGCCTTCGAGCAGCGGGGGAATGGAGGATGCCTGGATTTCGGTGGGGGTGTCGATCTGCATAGCGTCGAGCGCCTTCTGGCTCGACGGCCGAAGTGGGAGTTCACTGAACAATGACAAACGGGTACCTTTCGTCAGAAGAATCAATCTTCTTGATTAGATCTTCTCGACGACCAGTGCGAAGTGGGAGAGGCGGTGGGGGCGCGCAATCGCAGCGGACGCTTACTGAAGATGCTCTGTATTACGTCTAGAGTGTACGGTCTCGCCGCCAGCGAGGCAAATCAGGGTTCTACCGTGCCGCTCTCGCCTGTTCCGGGAGCGCAAGCTCCGCTGTGACCACCAGCGACGGCTTGAGAAGAGCCGTCGACCCGAGACAGAAGGCGAGTTGAGATGACCTTCCTTCGAGACCATTGACTACAGCGCGAGCGACGGCGTCGCCCGGCTGGTGCTGAACCGGCCGCGGCGCATGAACGCGATCAATACGCAGCTTGTCTCCGACCTTCGCGGGGCGATCGCCGCGGCCAATGATGATTCCGCCGTGCGCGTGCTGATCCTCAGCGGCGCCGGCCGCGCGTTCTGCGCCGGGTACGACCTCGACTGGGGGACGAAGGCGGAGGATGCGTCGCAGAAGGCGATGGCGGGGCAGTGGGATCCTGTCCGCGACTACGTCGGCATGTCGCGCAACGTCCGCGCTTACATGTCGATCTGGGAGTCGCCGAAGCCCGTGATCGCGCAGGTGCACGGCTGGTGCGTCGGCGGCGGCACGGACCTCGCGCTCTGCAGCGACCTCATCTTCATGTCCGAGGACGCGCAGATCGGCTATCCGCCCGCGCGGATTTGGGGCGAGCCGACGACGGTGATGTGGGTGTACCGGCTGGGTCTGGAGCACGCCAAGCGGCTGATGCTGACCGGCGAATCGCTGACCGGCATCGAGGCTGAGCGCCTCGGCCTCGCCTCGAAGGCCGTGCCGGAGGACCGCCTTGCGGCGGAAGCGGAGGCGATGGCGGCGAAGCTCGCGACGATCCCGCTTAATCAGCTGATCATGAGCAAGCTGCTGGTGAACCAGGCGTACGAGAACATGGGCCTCCGCACCAGCCAGATGCTCGGCACCGTCTTCGACGGCATCGCGCGCCACACGCCGGAGGGCATCGCCTGGCGGGACCTGGCGATGCAGGAGGGCTTCCGCGAAGCCGTGCGCCGCCGCGATGCTCCGTTTGGCGACTACGGCGAGCGCGCGAGCGGGAAGTAGCCTTCCGACTTCCGACCTCCGATGACTACACCGCGCCGGTCGCGCCGCCGTCTACCAGCAGCGTCTGGCCGCTGATCTGGCGCGCTTGCGCCGACGCCAGGAAGACGATCGCCGCCGCCACATCCTCCGGCTCGCCGATGCGCCGGAGCGGGATGCGGCGGGCGCGCTCGTCGCGCACTTCGTCGAAGCTGCGGCCTTCGCTCCGTGCCTGCGCCTTCATCATCGGACGGAGGCGGCCGGTCAGCGTCGCGCCCGGACCAACGTTATTTACCGTGATGCCGAATGGTCCGAGCTCGCGCGAGAGCGACTTCGCGAGCCCCGTCGTCCCGAGGCGCACGGAGTTCGAGAGGATGAGCCCATCGATCGGCTCGCGCACCGATGTCGAGGTGATGTTGATGATCCTGCCCTGCCCGGACCGCTTGAGGTGGGGGAGCGCCGCCCGCACCATCCAGACCACGCTCATCAGGTTCGTGTCGAACGCCTTCCTCCATGCCGCATCATCGTGCTGCTCGAAGCCACCCACCGGCGGGCCGCCAGCGTTGTTGATGACGATGTCGATGCCGCCGAACTCGGCCGCTGTCCGCTCGACGAGCTGCTCGATATCGCCGTCCACCGACATATCGCAGGGCACGGCGAGAATCTCCGGAGCGGCGCCCGTCTGGTCGTGCACCGCGCCACGAAGGATCTCGGCTTCGCGTTCGAGCGCCGCTCCATTGCGTGCGGCCATCACGACGCGGCAGCCTTCGACCGCGAGCATTAGCGCCGTCGCACGGCCGATCCCCTGGCTCGCGCCGCCGACGATCGCAACCCGTCCCCGCAGTCCGAGATCCATGCCGTCTCCTCCTCGTCCTAGGGTCCGCCTTGATTCGCGCCAATCAGCGCGTTGAGCGCCGCCGCCTCGGCGTCCGTCGCTGGCCGTGGCCGATCCTCTTCGGCGTCCTGCGTCACCGGGATCGCACGGTACGACGTGACGCCCGCGCCCTTCGTCAGCGTCAGATCGAGGATCAGCGAGACGCGAGGCTGAGGGATGTTTGCCAGATCGACGTTGTCGAGGTCAAAGATGAAGTTCCCCAACCCCCACGCGACAAGCTGGCGCCCTCGTAGTTCGACCGGCTGCACGACGTGCGCGTGCGCCCCGATGTAGGCATCCGCGCCGGCGCTGAGCGCAGCGCGGGACAGTGATTGCTGGGTGTCGTTTGGCGTCGTGATGTACTCGCTTCCGGCGTGTACGGCGACGATGACGAAGTCCGCGATCTGCCGTGCGGCCCGCACATCCGCCGCGATCCCATCCGGCGTCCCGAGCGCCACGCCTGGAGCGGCTTCACCCGCCGCCCATGATCGGATGGAGAATCCGGCCGCCTCGTCCGGGGTCGCGGCATAGCCGAGAAACGCGACGCGAAGACCGTGGACTTCGACGACGACCGGGATGTGCGCGGCCAGCGTGTTCACGCCCGCGCCCGCGTGCCTGACGCCCGCGGCGTCGAGCGCTTCGATCGTATCGACGAGGCCGACGCTGCCGTAATCCATCGTGTGGTTGTTGCCCAGCGTGACCACGCCGAACCGCGCGCGTGAGAGGCCGGCGGCGAAGCGTGGCGGCGTGCGGAAGTTGTAGCCCTTCGGCCAGGGCTCGCCTCGGTCGGTCAGTGCGCCCTCGAGGTTCGCGAAGCCGATGTCGCCAACCACCAGCGGAGCGACGAGCGCGTACGGGTAGTCCGCCCCGTTCGTCTCCATCCGCTGCACCACTTGCCGAGCAAGGCTGATGTCACCGACGGCGCTGATCGTGATCGACTCCGCATCGGATGTGGCCGCCGTCGCCGTCGCGGCGGGCGTTTCGGACGGCTGCACCCGAGCGGTGAGGGTGGAGGTAACGGATGCGGCGCCGGTGACCGCCGCCGTGCGTCCGGCTGTCGGCACGCTCGAGGGCGCCTGCTCCGGCGCGCCAGCGGGCGGCGCGCATGCGACGACCGCGAGCGCGAGGAGCAGGGCGAGCGCGAGTGCTATTCGGCGACAACGCCGGGAGTCCATGCGGCGATTCTAACATCGGCGATGGCCGGCCATGGACAGCGACACGCGGCCGCCACTTGGTGGCGCGACGATGGTGTCGGCGATATCAGGAGAACTTCGTGACGCGCGCCGACAGGATGTTGGGTATGGACGACATCTTCTCGACCAGCTCCTGCGAGATCGCGTCGTCCAGCCCGACCGCCATCAACGCCTTCCCGCGCACGGTCGTGCGGCCGACGCGCATGAAGCTGATGTTGATGTCGTGCTCCCCGAGAAAGGTGCCGATGGCCCCGATCATGCCGGGCCGGTCCTGATTTTCGCAGAGCAGCAGCCAGCCATCGCCCGGCGGGATGTCGACCCAAAAGTCGTTGATCGCGACGATGTGCGGTCCGTCGTGCGCCACGGTGCCGGTGACGTCTGTGTCGCCGCCGCTGGTGTGCAGGTGGACCCGGATGAGGTTCGCGTACACGTCCTCGCCGGGACCCTTCCGCTCGACGATCTTCATGCCGCGATTCTCGGCGATCAGCGCCGCATTGACGATCGTAACGTTCTCTTCGCTGATTGGCGCCACCAGCCCCTTCACGACGGCGGCGCGAAGCGGCGTCGTGTCGTGCTGCGAGATTTCGCCGAGATACTCGATCTCGATGTTGCCCATCTGTCCGTGGGCGAGCTGCGTGGCCAGCGTCGCCACCTTCTCGGCCACCGGAATGTAGGGTGCGATGACGGTCATCGTCTCAGCCGCGATCATCGGCGCGTTCACGGCGTACTGCGCCGGCTCGCCGCGCAGGATCGCGAGAATCTGCACGGCGACGTCCACCGCGACGCGCTCCTGCGCCTCCGACGTCGATGCGCCAAGGTGCGGCGTGACGATGATCTTGTCGTTGTGCAGCACCGCCGCCGCCATGTCGGGCGGCTCCGTGGGGAAGACATCGATCGCAGCGCCGGCGATCGTCCCGGCATCCACCGCCTTCACGAGCGCATCGATATCGATCAGGTCGCCGCGGGCGGTGTTGATCAGGCGGAGCGACGGCTTCATCTTGGCGAACTCCGCCTCACCGAGCAGATGCTTGGTCTGCGCCGTCAGCACCGTGTGCAGCGACACGAAGTCGGCGCGCGCGAGCACACCGTCGAGCGAGTCCGCCAGCTCGACGCCAAGCATCGCCGCGCGTTCTGGCGAGACAAAGGGGTCGTGCGCGACGACCGTCATGTCCAGGCCCTTCGCCCGGCGGGCGACCTCCGACCCCACCTGCCCGAGCCCGACCACGCCGAGCGTCTTGCCGCGCAGCTCAACGCCGACAAACTTCGAGCGCTTCCATTCCCCCGCCTTGAGCGAGGCGTTCCCCTCCGCAATGTGGCGCGCCAACGCGAGCATCAGACCCACCGCATGCTCTGCGGCCGAGATCGTGTTCCCGAGCGGTGCATTCACGACGATAACGCCGCGCTCGGTCGCCGCGGTCAGGTCGATGTTGTCGACACCGACGCCGGCGCGGCCGACCGCCTGCAACAGCTTCGCTGCCGCGAACACAGCGGAAGTCACCCGCGTCTCGCTGCGCACGACGAGCGCGTGGTAGCCGGGGATCGCCTGGATCAGCTCCTCGGGCGTCATGCCGGTGCGGACGTCGACGTCCGCTTCTCGTTCGAGAATAGCGACGCCGTCGGGCGCGATCGGGTCGGCGACGAGGATCTTCTTCACGTGATCAAGCCTAGGGGACGCGGTTTGCTGGGGACAGTGGCTGGAGGTTGGAGGCTGGAGGTTGGAGGCTGGAGGCTGGAGAGTGGAGGCTGACAAGTTCTCGCAAGCATGCGGTGTGCGCCGCCAAGTTGGTGGTGAGAACCTGTACCCCCGGTCGGTTGTCCCGCTAGCGGACGGCGGCTGCGGTTGGTGTGAATCCGACCTTCGGCAGCGCCTGCTTGAGCGCATCCAGACATGCCTGGAGGTCGGCCTCACTTACAAGACCGAGGTGGCCGATGCGGAAGATCTTGCCGATCAGGGGGCCCTGGCCGCCGGCGATTACGGTGTTGTATTCGGTGCGCATCATCTTGTTCAGGGCGCTGCCATCGACGCCTTCCGGCACCCATACCGCCGTCACCGTATTCGACGCGACGCGCTCGTCCGCCAGCAGCTTCAGCCCGAGCGCCTTCACGCCATCGCGGGTGAACTGCCCCAGCCGGGCATGCCGGGCGTGGATGTTCTCCAGACCTTCCGCTTCCAGCTTCTGCAGAGCGACGTCCATCGCGAAGTACACCGACACGGCCGGCGTCCAGGGCGTCTGGCCCTTTTCGAGGTAGCTCTTCGCCTTCTTGTAGTCGAAGTAGTAGCGCGGAATTCGCGCCTTCTCGACGGCATCCCAGGCGCGCTTGCTGACGGAGACCATCGCCATCCCCGGCGGCACCATCCAGCCCTTCTGCGAGCCCGTGAAGACGACATCGAGATCCCACGCGTCGATCGGCAGCGGCACCGACCCGAGGCTGCTGATCGCGTCGACAAGGATCACGATGTCGGGGCGCGCCGAGCGGATCGCCCGGGCGATCGCCTCCAAGTCGTTGGTGACGCCCGTGGAGGTCTCGTTGTGCGTCACCATGACGGCTTTGTAGGAGCTGTCCTTCTTGAGCGCCTCTTCGATGCGCGCGGGGTCGGCGGCGGTGCCCTGTTCGAACGACAGCTTCTCGACCTGGACGCCGTAGGTGGTGGCGATGTCTGCGAAGCGGTCGCCGAAGACGCCGATCGATACGCACAGGGCGCGGTCTCCGGGCGACAGCGTGTTCACCACGGCCGCCTCGAGGGCGCCGGTGCCCGCCGAGGTGAGGGTCAGCACGTCGTTCTTGGTCTGGAACATGCGCTGCAGGCCGCTCGTGATGCGCGACATAATGTCGGCGAATTCTGGCCCGCGGTGATTGATCATCTGCCGCGACATCGCCTTCAGGACATCGTCGTCGCAGGGAGTGGGGCCGGGAATGCGCAGGTTCACAGACACGAAGGGCTCCATTCTCGCAGGGTCGGGGTGCCGGTGGATACTGCCGACTGGCGGTGCGCTCACTATAGGCGAGACCTCGGAGAGGATCAATCAGTCATAGACGATTCCGAAGCTGCGATAGGGCGCACGGATGCGCGAGCACTGGCCTTTGCCGCGTGGGGAGAGCGCCGTCAGTCGCCCACCAGCCACTGCGCCCCGGCCG
>JBBRPY010000072.1:0-8163 GCA_038227375.1 Dehalococcoidia bacterium | reverse complement strand
CGGCAAACCCAAGCGCGTCGCGCGTATTGCCAGCGTGCGCAAACTCGTTATCTTGCTCAACGCCCTCGTCCGTCAGCGCCGCCAATGGACCCTGGAGACGCCACTTGCCGCTTGACTTTCAACACAGATGCTCAGTGGATTCACGTCCAGCCAGTCGGAAATGCTGACCCGGGCTACTCCAACAAGCGGCGCGGGTGGCGGCCGTCCACGTTGCCGACGAACGGCGGATGGATGTTGTAGCCGAGGAGCTCCTGGAGACGCGGCGTCAATGTGCGGACGACGTCGCGCGGCACGGCGAGAATGTGATTCTCCTGCGGCCGCAGCCAGCCCGAGACGTACTCCAGGATAGTGCCCAGGCGGGGCTTGTCGCTCTGGTTGGCGCCGCCACCGTGGTAGACGCTGCCAGTGAAGAACATTACCGAGCCCGCGGGCATCGTCGCCAGCTCGACCGGAGCGGAGTCGTCGGGCCGCTGATCGACCAGGCGATGGCTCCCGGGGACTACGCGCGTCGCTCCGTTCTCCTCGGTAAAGTCGTCGAGCGCCCACATCGTGTTCAGCACGATCTCCTGGTGCGGACGCGCGATCGGATAGATGCCATCGTCCGTATGCAAGACCTGCGCGGTCTCGCCGGGCGAAATCTCGATGCCGACGGGCGCGCTGAGCTGGTAGCTCGGGCCCAGCACGCGGTCGAGCACGGCCAGGACGAGCGGATGTGTTGCGGGCTCGTCGAAGGCGCGCGTCTTCGCGAAGAGCGCGTAGATGCGCCGCGTTTTGAAGCCTTCGAAGTCGTTTCGGCCGACCGGCGTCTCTGAGAGGATGCGCGTCAGCTCGGCGCGCTTCGCGGCCGCCTCTTCGGGCATCAGCAGCCGCTCTACGATAGCGTAGCCCTCTCGCTCGATCGCCGCAGCAACGTCCTCGGGCGTTGCGTCGGCGTTCATCCGCGTTGCTGAGACCATGCTGCGGACCTCCTCGAGATAGTGCGAGCCTCCGCTCGCGCAAGCGAACCGTCACCAATCGTGCGGCCTGTGCGCGATGGCCGCAAGGGGCGCCGCCATCAGTGGTGGTGCGCCTCGCCGAGCAGCTGTTCTTCCAGGAGCCGCATCGCCGTCGAGGCGGCCGCGTCTTCGTGGTCGTGGCCCAGCAGATGGAGAATGCCGTGGACCAGCAGATGCGAGAGTTCGTCCTGCAGCGCGACACCGTGCTCGTCCCCCTGGCGGCGCGCCGTCTCGACACTGATCACCACGTCGCCCAGGTGAGGCGGCGATTCCTCCGGCCGCGCGAAGACTTCGCCCTCCATCTGCGCGAACGACAGGACGTCGGTGGCGGCGTCGGTGTCCCGGTACCGCCGGTTCAACTCGCGGACGGTGGCGTCATCGGCGAGCAGGATGCTCAGCTCCGACGGGTTCGGCACGTCCTGCAGCTTGAGCGCGCGTGCCGCCAGCCGCTCCAGCGAGCGCATATCGATGCCGCTGATGTCGGCGCTTGCTTGCAGTTCGATGCCATACCCGCTCATCGCCGTTGCTCTCCCGACACAGCGCGGCCTCAGTCCCGTCCCGGCGGGCTGATTTGAGGCGATTTCGGACTCCCATACGTATACTGGAAGCAGACAGCACACGAACAGGAGGACGAACGATGACGACCGAGGCGAATACGAGGACGACGCAGATCGCGACGTTCGGCGCGGGATGCTTTTGGGGCGTGGAGGCGGCGTTTCGACAGGTGAAGGGCGTCAAGGCAACGTCGGTGGGCTACCTCGGCGGCAGGCTCAAGGACCCCACGTACGAGGACGTCTGCTACCGCGACACCGGTCACGCGGAGGTCGTGCAGGTCGAGTTCGACCCGACGCTCGTCTCGTACGACGATCTACTCGCCGTCTTCTGGGCGAACCACGACCCGACGACGAAGAACCGCCAAGGCCCAGACACCGGCGAACAGTATCGCTCGGCGATCTTCGTCCACTCGCCGGAGCAGGAGACCGCGGCAACAGCGTCCAAGGCGCAGATGGATGCCAGCGGCCGCTTCCGCCGGCCGATCGTCACGGAGGTCACGCAGGCGGGCGAGTACTACAAGGCCGAGGACTACCACCAGCAGTACCTGGAGAAGCGCGGTCTCTCCAGTTGCCACATCTAGCTGGCCGCCGCCCGTAGCGCGGCCGCGAGCGAACGTACGCGGGCGGTGCTGTCGCGGAGGCCGCCGGGGCGGTTGCGGGCGAGCCAGTCGCGCTCATATTCCGGCAGCACGGCATCCAGCCGCCGGGCCGCGCGCTTGAACATCGGGCGCAGGCGCGTGCGAGATGCGCCCGTGACGCGTGCATATTTCGCTGCGCCGATCGCTGCCCCGATGCTGGCCATCTCGACCGCGCACGCGTACTCGTCGACGATCAGCTCGGCGTCGCTCCGGCGCATGCGGACGGAATCCAGCTTCGCGAGCGTGGCGGCAAGCTGATCGCCGGTGTCTTCGAACCCGCCCTCTCGCACGCGGTGCATCGGCCAGTCGCTGCTCAGCGGTGTGAGGTACATCTGCGCGAGCAAGGTGCCGTTCCGCGAGCGGGCGCCGTTGATCTGGTAGGCATTGCCGAGATCGTATGCCGCGCGGCCGGTGACGCCCGATGGGTCATCGAACGCGTGCAGGCTGAGTGACCGCGGCACGTCCATCTCAGCGCTGCGCCCGGGCGACCACGACATCGAAGCGCCATACAGGAAGCCGAGGTAGGACACCGGTAACGGCTGCATGTGTCCGTTGTCGCCCCAGTCGGTGTTGAGCACGCCGACGGTGCCGTGCTTGCGTCCCATCGTCGTCGCGTTGCGGATGTTTCCCATCGCGTTGTCAGTGCGCCCGATGAACGAGATCCAACTGCCCGTGCCGGGACAGACGTAGTAGGGCACGCCGCAGTCGCGGAAGGCCCTGGTGTCGACGTCGTACGGGTGGTCCTGCTCGTAGCCCCACTCGAGCACGGTACTGTTCTTCGGGATCTCGCCGATCAGGTCCGGGTACTGCTTGACGATGTCGCCCCAGAACATCATGCGGCGGCCGTACTTGTCGCAGAGCTTCTGGATCTGCAGCAGGAAGTCCAAGTATACGCGGCCCGTGCCTCGCTCGGCGACGGCGGCCTTGCTCTTGCCGAGGCCGAGGTCGAAGGTCTCATCGCAACCGACGTTGAAGAGCTTGCTCGAAAAGTGCGGCAGCAGCTCGGCGTACAGTCCGTCGACCAGCGCCAGCGACCGCGGGTCCTGCGGGTCGAGCGTGAAGGGCGGCCACTTGCCCCACGGCTGCTTGCTCCCGCGTGGCGCCTCCGCGAAGTCGTTGTACGGCTTCTTCTCCAGCCACCGCTGCATATGCCCGAAGCTGTTCTGATTCGGCACGAGGTCGATGTAGCGGTCGCGGCAGTACGCGTCCAGTGCGAGTATCTCCTCGCCGGTGATCGGCGATGCGTCTTTCCACACGGCGCGATGCTGGTCGTAGGCGAAGGTGTGTTCGGTGTAGAGCTGAAACTCGTTGACCTTCCACTCGGCGAGCATGTCGATGAGCGCGAACAGCGTCGCCATCGTCGGCACCTTGTCGCGGCTGATGTCGAGCATGACGCCGCGGCGCGCGAACTCCGGATGGTCTTCGATGTGGACCTGCGGCAGCTTCCGCCCGAAGCGTCGCACCAATTGCGTGAGCGTGGCGAAGCCGTAGGCGAGTCCGGCGCCGTCGCGCGCGACGATGCCGATGCGTTCGTCGCCGACGGTGAGGTGGTAGCCCTCGCGCTTCTCCACCTTTCGGTCGATGCTCGCCACCACGCCCTCGCGCTCGGCAAGGCCGGCGGCGGCGCGGATGTCCCAGCGCACGCCAGCGTACTGCTGGATGGCGGACCGCAGCCGCGTTGCGGCGACGATGGCGGCGGGCGAGGCGGCGTCGCCGAAGAGCACGATGCTGCGTTCGCGCCCGAGCGCGTGCGAGCCGCCGGTGACGCGCGCGAGCTGCGGGATGGGGGCGAGGAGCAGGTCCATATGCGGATGGTACTCAGTTCCGTGGTGAGGGGTTAGTTCGCACGACGCCACCGGAGGTCGCTGCGCCATCAGGGCGCTTCATCCACGATCGGCCGGACCCGAGTCCACCGCCCCAATGCGGAGTCACAGGCCTGCTTGCCGCGAATCCTCAGGCGATGATACGCTGAATCTGCCCTGCCCCGCACGGGCGCGGCCGAGAGGAACGAATCGATGCAACTACTCGCAGGCCTGGGCCCGCTTGGCGTGCCGGAGCTCCTGATCATCGCGCTGATCGTCGTCCTCGTGTTCGGCGTCGGACGCTTGCCCGAGGTGGGTGGCGCCGTCGGCAAGAGCATCCGCGAGTTCCGCAAGGCGACGAAGGACGACGACGTGCATCCCAGCGATGCGACGTCGGGCACCGTGACGAGCACCGGCACGCCGAGCTCGTGGGGCACCGACGCCAGCGCATCCTCAACCGTGCCGTCCGACACGATCTTTTGCAACGAATGCGGCACGCGTAACGCCCGCAGCGCCAAGTTCTGTGCGCAGTGCGGTCATACGACCGGCGCGCCCGTAGGCTAACCCCCGTTCCCGTCGCGACAAATTGAAACGCCGCCGCCAACCGGTGGCGTGTTGCTATGGCGCCGGCGCTCCGGCCACCGGCTCCAAGCTAAAGTTCACCTTCACTTTGACGCTGCTCTTAGCCAGGAAGATTCATGATCCGCGCCGTGCTCTTCGACCTCTGGGGCACGCTGATCGTCGACGACCCCGTATCGAGCGACGCTCGACGGCTGCTCCGCATCGAGCGGGCACGCGCCGTCCTCGCGACTGCCGGCTTCGACTATGACGCGCCGGAGATCGAGGCAGCATTTCTTGCCGCCGGGACCGAGCACGAAGCGCTGCACGACGACGAACGCGACCTCTCCACGCACGGCCGGACGGAGGCCTACGTGCGCCAACTGGATGGCGGCCTGCGCGATCGGCTCGACGCCGCGGCGTGGGAGCGCATGCACGAGGCGATCCTGGCGCCAGCGCTCACCCACCGTCCGACGATCATGCCCGGCGCGCAAGAGACGATCGCGTCGATACGCGCGCTGGGGCTGCCGTGCGGCCTCATCTCGAACACCGGCATCACCCCTGGGTACGTGCTGCGCCGGCTGCTCGACGAGATGGGATTGCTGCAGCATCTGGCCGTCACCGTGTTCTCAGACGAAATGGAGATCTGCAAGCCGGCGGCTGCGATGTTCGCGCACGCGCTCCGCGAGATCGGTGTCGATGCATCGGAAGCGGTGTTCGTCGGCGATCAGCCTGTGCTGGACGTGTTCGGTTCGACCCGCGCCGGCATGTGGTGCGTCCAGATCGGCGATGTGTCGGCGGAAGGCATCGTCCCGCACGCGCGCATCGCCGCGCTCGATGAGCTGCTGCCGGCGCTGCGGTCGCTCGACTTGGTGAACTGAGCGGTGGTGGCCGCTGCAATCAACGCACGTGTGGTGACCGCTGGGCATCGCGCGACCGCGCGTGGCACGTCAGAGCGTCGAGTGCGGCGAACGTGGCCGACGGAGGTAGTCGCTCATGTCAGAGAACCTGATCGAGGCACTGGTCGGCGAATGGGAGGGCGTGTACAAGCTCTGGCTCGAGCCTGGCGTGCTGCGCAGCGAATCGCCTGCGCGGGCGTCGATCCGTGCAGTGCTGGCCGGACGATACGTCGTCGTCGACTACCATTGGGCCGACCGGGGCGCCCCGCAGGAGGGGACAATGCTGCTCGGCTGCGACGGCGAAGATGCCTGGCAGATGGCATGGGTCGACACGTGGCACACGAGCCGCTCGATCATGTCGTGTACCGGCGGGGCCGGAGCCGACCTCTCGATTCTCGGTAGCTATGACCACGCGGACGAGCAATGGGGCTGGCGCACAACGTGGGCCATGTCCTGTGCGGATCATCTCGTCGTGAGGGCGTGGAATATCTCGCCGCACGGCAAGGAAGAACTGGCGACCGAGATGGCGTACGAGCGCCGCGATTAGCATCACCGCGAGCGGCCTGAATCTCTCGACCAGAGTTCGAGATGAGGTCAACCCGCCCGATGGTTGCCGTCGCGCTGGCCCGTCGCTACGGGTGCCACCCAGCGCGCTTGGCGCTTGACGTAAAGCTCTATGAACTCTCGAGGCTTCGTGCTACTATTCGCTCATCTGATATAGCGTGTTATAGGTAGAGCCTCCGATGGTCAACAGCCCGTTCGAGAACTATCTGGACCTCGTCGAGGCGGCCCGCATGCTGAACATTCACCCCCAGAGTCTGCGCCGGCTGATCAAGCAGAAAAAGGTGCCCGCGGTCCTCTTCGCAGGCAAGTACTTGATCGAGCGCGACAAGCTCGAAATGTTCAAATCGAACTACGACCCACGCCCCGGGCGTAAGCCCATCCGCCGGCTACTGTAGCCCGTCGCGGTCGCGGCTGGCTTCGATGAAGGTCATGCTCTTCCTGTACCAGTCGTCGCCGATCTTCCCGTTCGACCGCAGGTACGTCAGCAGCACGTCGAGCGTCAGCACGGATTGCAGCCGAATCCCCATCTCTTCGAGCTTGGCGCGCCCGCCGGACTGGCGATCGAATAGGACGACGGCGTCACGGACAAACAGCCCCTCATCACGCAGGCGGTTCGCCGTGAGTATGATGCTGCCGCCGCCCGTCGTCAGGTCATCCATGACGATCGCGGTCTGGCTCGGATGGTACAAGCCTTCGACTTCTGAATCGAGGTCATCGGTGTGCGGGTGGAGGTAAATCAGCGGCACCTTCGACCCGAGTGAGAACGCCTCGGCGATGACGAGGCCGCCGAACGGTACACCGCAGACGAGGTCGAAGGGATCGACCTGTGGGTTCCGCATCGCCTGCAGCGCCGTGAGTTCCTGCTGCAGGATGTGCGCGGCGCGCCCTAGTGCCGTCGGGTGCGCAATCAGCAGGCGCAGGTTGACGTGGATGGGTGAGTGGACCGTTGTCCGGCCGAGCGTGAAGTCGCCGAACTGCACGGCGCCCAAGCGCCAGAGCGTATCGGCAAGCCAGAGGTTTGATTGAGTCGAGAGGTCTTCAGGCATCGGCATGGAAAAAGGCCCTCCGCCTAGGGAACGCCTTTCCGCTTCTTGCTATTCAATTCTGTACATTCAGCAGACTCCAGAGCGGGAACCCCCGCCGTGGGTCGAGATTGCGCTCAATGCGTCTCTGTCCACAAGAAATGGACGTCTGCCTCGTTGGCCAGCCCTGCCCTCAGTGAGCAGGGCACCTCAGTCAACCTGCCAAACGCCCCAACGCATCCGGTCGTTCATGAGAGACCTCCTTCATCACTACGGAGAGCTCCTCGCCCGTTCTGCGGGCCAGATCCACAATATTGCGGATCTCCCAGCCTGTCAAGCCCCCATATGGGTTCTGCACCGATCGCAGGCGGTCGCGGCGCTGCCGCCTGGGCGGAGCAGCGTGCCTCTCTGAGATCGGGCTCATGAGTCGGTCCGGCCGTGGCGGCCGGCGATCCGATCGGCAGCGATAGGAGTATGATCAGCGCAGGTGGAGAAGGAGGCAGCGGTGTGACCGCTCGGAGGATCACCGTCACCGGGGCTCCGGTGCAGGTCGCGCCGCGGCGGCCCGCGATACGCGCACTGCGGATGGTCCGCGTCATCCACCCGTTCCCGACGCTGCTCAACGTGGCGGCGACGGCCGGGCTCGCGTTCATCGCCGTGCATGGCAGGCCTGACACTGGCACGCTCGCGCGTATGCTGGCGCTGATGTTCTGCGCTCAGAGCGCGATCGGCGTCGCCAACGACTACTGCGACCGCGACCTCGACGCCGCTACCAAGCCGTGGAAGCCTGTCGCGGCCGGTCTGATTTCGCCCACGTTTGCGCTCGCGCTTGCGTCGCTGCTGATCGTGGCCACAGTGGCGCTCGCGGCGACGCTCGGCGCCGGCGGCTTCGGGCTCGCGATGGTCGGGCTCGTCGCCGGCCTTGCGTACGACGTCCGGCTCAAACGCACGATCTGGAGCGCAGTGCCGTACATGGTGTGCATCACGACTCTGCCGCTCTGGGTGTGGCTCACGCTCGGCGCGTGGCGCGATGTGCTCTGGTGGTTGCTGCCGCTTGGCGCCCTGATCGGCTTCGCACTGCATCTCGTGAACACGCTGCCTGACATCGAGGGCGATGCCACGCACGGCGTG
>JBBRPY010000071.1:0-8564 GCA_038227375.1 Dehalococcoidia bacterium | reverse complement strand
TGCGTCCGGCCGGAAGATCTATGTCGCGCAGACGCGTATGGGTGGGCGCTCGCGGACGGTGACGATCGGCTCGGCGGCGGTGCTATCCGAAGCGCAGGCCGTGCTCGTCGCGCGGCGCGTGTTGGCGCACGCGATGGTCGGCAACAATCCGGCGTCGACGCGTAAGCGCGAGCGGCAGGCGCCGACGTTCCGCCGTTACCTCGACGAATATTGGACCAAGGCGTCGGTGAAGTGGAAGCCGCTCACGCAGAAGGCCAACGGCATTTACCGCCGCCTCTACCTCGACGACGCGTTCGAGGGGATGACGATCGACGCCATCACCACCGCCGACGTCGCCCGCTGGTTTACGGTTACGACCGAGAACAGCGGCCCGGGCGGGGCCAACCGCTGCATGACCATCCTCAACACGATGATGGTCAAGGCCGAGGCGTGGGGGTACCGGCCCGAGGGCAGTAATCCGCTCCGCGGTATCCGACTGAACAAGCGCCGCATGTGCGAGCGCTTCCTCTCGGTCCCCGAACTCGAGCGCCTCGGCCCCGTCCTGGCTGAGGCGCGTGCCAGCTCTGATGTAACCGACGCCAGGGCTGCCGCGGTCATCACGCTTCTTGCGCTTACCGGCTGCCGCCGCGGCGAGATCGTCGATCTGCAATGGCCCGACGTCCGCGGTAATCGGCTCCATCTCAGGGACAGCAAGAACGGAGCCCGTGTCGTCTGGCTCGGCGACGATGCCCGCGCGCTGATCGACACGCTGCCGCGGCCGAAGAAGAAGGATGGGCCATGGCTGTTCGTTACGTCTGCTGGGAGCCACATCACTCCCGGCATGGTCGACTCCCGCTGGGCAAAACTGCGCGACGCCGCCGGCCTGCGGCGTGTCCGCCTTCACGACCTCCGCCACACTTTCGCCAGCCATGCGGCGATGAGCGAGGAGCCGCTGCCAATGATCGGCAAGCTCCTCGGCCATGCCACGGTCAAGTCGACCGCCCGTTATGCACATCTCGATGATACTCACCTCATTGGCGCGGCGCAGAAGATCGGAGACGCCATCGAGGCGATGATGCTCGGATGAGCTTCCTGGTCATGAGTAATTGGTTCGCGCCGAGCTCGGGCTAGACGTTAATGCTCGCTCCATGCAACTGAACCGTGAGCGCTTCGCGCTATCGCTCTTAACCGCTCTCTTGTTGGCGCCCCGGTGCGTTTGGTGACGATAAGTGCTATCAGAGGAGCGATGTTGCGATCGGTCCAGGAGCAGGCGGAGGGCGTGGCGGCGCGCATACGCGCCGCCCGACTAAACGCCAACCTCACTCAGGCCGGGCTTGCCGCCCGGTCTGGGGTCAGCCTCGCGTCGTTGCGACGGTTCGAGACGACGGGACAAATCGCGCTCGAAAGCCTGATCCGGCTCGCACAGGCGCTGGGGCGCGACGCCGACGTCGAGGTTCTGTTCGCACCGCCGACGATCGCCAGCCTCGACGAGTTGGTCGTCCCGCCGCTCGCGCGACGCCGCGGTCGCCGGTCGTGACCAAGCTACTTGATGTTCAGCTCGAAATCGGTGCGCGCCGGCTTAAGGTCGGCCGGCTCGCCTGGCGCGACCGGCGAGCGCTTTTCGAGTACGCGCCGGACTTCCTCGACGCCAAGCTGCCGATATCGCCGCTGCATCTGCCGCTCAATCCCGGGGTCCAGACTGCGCCGCGCGAGCCTTTCGTCGGCCTGTTCGGCGTCTTCGCCGACAGTCTCCCTGAGAGCTATGGTCGATTGCTGCTCGATCGTCGGCTCCGCGCACTCGGTCGCGAACCAAACGCGCTGACGCCACTCGACCGTCTGGCGCTAGTGGGCGAGCGCGGGTTCGGCGCGCTGAGGTTCGTGCCGGCCGATGCGATCGCTGAAGAAGCGTTGCCGATGCCCGATCTCGACCGCCTGCAGGCCGAGGCGCTGGCGGTGATCGCGGGCGAGCCGTCGGAATTGCTCGGCGCTCTGCAACGGCTCGGTGGCAGCGCCGGGGGCGCCAGGCCCAAAGCTCAAGTGTGGCTGGGCGTGGACGACGCCAGTCTTTCCACTATGCCGGGACCAGGCCTCGAGCCATGGCTGGTGAAGTTTCGGGCACCCGGCGATCCAACGGATATCGGCGCGATCGAAGCCGCTTATGCCGCGATGGCGCAAGCGGCCGGGATCGAGGTCGCGCCGTATCGGCTGCTGCCGTCCCGCACCGGTCCCGGGCACTTCGCCAGCCGTCGATTCGACCGCGACGCCGATGGGCCACTACATCTCCACTCGCTCGCCGGGTTGCTTCAAGCCGATCCTGACGGTGCGGCGATCAGCTACCGCGAATATCTCCGCGCAACTCAATATTTGACCCGCGATATCCGCGCGGTCGAAGCCGCGTTCCGCCGCATGGTATTCAACGTCCTCGCTCATAATCGCGATGATCACGCCCGCAACCACGCGTTCCTGATGAACGCCTCTGGCGAGTGGGCGCT
Organism: Dehalococcoidia bacterium; assembly: GCA_038227375.1. GTDB lineage: Bacteria > Chloroflexota > Dehalococcoidia > DSTF01 > JACRBR01 > JALYKW01. Next base: position 6,093 of record JBBRPY010000071.1, on the reverse strand, counting down.
AGCCCCGGCGTTTGATCTGACGTTCTCCCCCGGACCTGGCGGGGAACATTATCTTGCGATCGACGGCGAAGGCCGACGGCCGAGCCGAGCGAACCTCGTTGCCGAGGGAGCCGCCGCCGGACTGGTGTTGAAGCGCATGGGCGCGATCGTTGGCGAGGTTGCGGAGGCTGTCGGACAGTGGCCCAGGATCGCGCGGAGCATGGGAATAAAACCTGCCCGAACTATCGAGACTGAGACATTTTTCGCTTGAAGTCTGATTGGTCGTTGCCTGTTAGTCAGAATGGGAGGCAAGCCCGAACGCCTACAAAGTTTACGTGGTAAGCGATAATTGGTGGTCTGCAGCCAGTCCGCTTTCGGGCGCCGTCTGACAATTCCGGCCGTCCGTTCATAGCGCCGGCCAAGACGCCTGATCATCTTGCGCTGATGCGCTTCCGTGCATTGACAGATACCGCATTCGGGACAAAGCATGAACCCGTTGCCGTCGGGCTGGAAATTGATGGCTGGATGGACGACTCCTTCGGAAGGTGACACACCACGTCCAACGAGGCTCTAATTCGGCGGTGTGTTCCGCTCGATCTACACGGGATGTGAACTAGAGGCCGGACGGGGGGTCGAGTGTCGCGCTTAGCGCTGTGCGTAGGTATAGATCGATATCGAGGGGCACCACTTTCTGGTTGCGTTTCGGACGTTCAGCGTATGGCGCGTTTGCTGGCGCGTCATGACGACAAAAGCTCAAACTTCGAGGTGGAGACGTTGTCGTGCGACGACGGCGAGGTCACGCGACCGGTCCTGCGCTCGAAGCTCATCGACACGTTCCACCGTGAGGGCGTGGACGTCGCGCTCTTCTACTTCTCAGGACATGGGGCGCTCGTGGAGACCGGGGGATACTTGGTCACCCAGGACGGGATCCCCGGCGACCTCGGAATTGCGATGTCGGAGGTGGTGGCGGCGGCGAACCGCTCGCCTGCCCAGGAGCGGATCATAGTCCTTGACTGCTGCCACGCGGGAGCCGTCGAGGCACTGCTAAGCGCGACGGGACGGGTTCCGCTGGAGGACGGGGTGAGCATCATTGCCGGGAGCCGCGCAGGCGAGAAGGCGGTGACGTCGAGCGGCGGAAGCTTGTTCAGCACCGAACTGGCCGATGCGCTCGACGGGGGCGCGGCAGACGTGCGCGGCTTCGTGTCGGTGCCCGCGGCCTATGCGTACGTCAGCGACATGATGTCCGGGCGAAGTCAGCGACCGCTGTTCTGGGGAAGCCTCTCGCGGGTCTCGCCGATCAGGCGGGCCGAGGCAGCGCTGTCGGACGCGATGCTTCGGCAGCTGCCTGAGCATTTCCCGTCTCCGTCGCACATGTTTCCCCTTGACCCGAGCTTCGAGCCCACGGAGCAGCCGGGGCATGCCGCCAACGAGGCGGTCTTCTCGCTCATGCAGCAGTACCGCGCCGCTCGCCTTGTCGTACCGGTCGATCACGAGCACCTATACTACGCTGCTCTCGGTAGCGGTGGGTGCCAGCTGACGCCCTTGGGACGCCTGTACCGTCGGATGGCGGCGGAGAACAGGCTGTGAGGGTCGGTGTCACCGGACACCAGCACCGCCCCGGCATCGTCTGGAGCGAAGTCGGTGCGCGGATCTCGGCGGTACTTGCCTCGCTCCCGCGCCCGCTCGTCGGGCTTTCCTGTCTTGCGGGAGGATCCGACCAGGTCTTCGCTCGCGCCGTGCTGGAGCACGGCGGCAGTCTCGAAGCGGTGATCCCCATCCGCGACTACCGAGACACGATGGAGCTAGAGGACGCGGAGTCCTTCGACGGGTTGATTGCGGCGGCGGCCGTGTTCGAACTCGACCTCGCGTGTCCCCGCGAAGCGGCGTTCTTCGCGGCGGGGAGATGGATCGTCGACCGATGCGACGTCATGATCGCCGTCTGGGACGGGAAGCCCGCCGCCGGCACGGGCGGCACGGCGGACGTCGTCGCCTACGCCCGCGAGGTCGGGCGGACGTTGGTCGTCCTCGACGTGAAGCCGGAAGAACCCTCAGGTGAAGAGGTCGTGCGATGAAGGTGTTCATCTCCCATCAGCAGGCGGACCAGATGAGGGCCTTGCGCGTGGCCGGCATCCTGCGCCGGAACGGGATCGACTCGTATCTCGACGTCGCGGATCCCGCCGTCGGCGCGAAAGGCGAGGACCTGGCCGCCCACATCCGCAAGGAAATGGGCGTCTGCACCCAGCTCCTCGCGATCATATCTATCGCGACCAAGGCCTCGCAATGGGTACAGTGGGAGGTCGGGGTCGCCACCGAGAAGGATTTTCCGCTGGCGACCTATGCCGAAGGCGTTGGCGAGGTGCCCGAGTTTCTGCGGCGGTGGCCATACCTGAAGAGCGACGCTGATCTCGACGAGTACATCCGGGCGTCGAAGGCTGCCGATCGGTCGCGCCAGATCAACGAGACCGTTCTCGGCAGGGTGGCGTCTCGGACCAATGCGACGGGTGTCTTCTACCGGACGCTTCGCACCGCTCTGAGACAATGACGCGCAACACATTTAGACGAACACCTAGGAGATGATCATGGCGAAGAAGAAGGTATTCATCAGTTTCGACTACGACCACGACGAGACGCTCAAGACTTTCCTCGTCGGCCAGGCGAAGCATGCGGACAGCCCGTTTGAGCTCGCCGACTGGTCGATCAAGGAGGCCATCAGCGAGGATTGGAAGAAGAAGGCGCGTACCCGGATCAAGTCGGTGGACGTCGTCGTCGTCATCTGCGGGCAGCACACCGACACCGCGACGGGCGTCACTGCGGAGCTGACCATCGCGCAGGAGGAGGCCGTCCCCTACTTCCTCCTCAACGGCTATTCGGAGAAGACCGGCGTCAAGCCGAAGGCGGCGAAGAGCGGCGACCAGATCTACAAGTGGACTTGGGAGAACCTCAAGAACCTGATCGGCGGAAGTCGCTGACGTGAAGAAGGCGCTGACCGTCGGCATCGACCACTACGCCGCTCAGCCGCTCCGCGGCTGCGTCAACGACGCGCGGGCCGTCAGCATGCTGCTCGAGCGGAACGGCGACGGGTCGCCCAACTTCTCGGTCGTCGAACTGACGAGCGAGGACGGCGTCGTCGACGCGGCGCGCCTGTCCGGGGCCGTCGAGGATCTGTTCGCCGGCGACGCCGAGACCGTGCTCATGTACTTCGCCGGTCACGGCATCGTGAACCGCGAGACGAACGCGGGGTACATGGTCGCACAGGACGGCCGGCGCGGCAGCTGGGGCATGGGCCTTTCCGAAGTGCTCGAGCTAGCGAACCGCGCCTATCCCCGGATCAAGTCGAGCGTGATCATCCTCGACAGCTGCCAGTCGGGGTATGCGGGCGAGGTCGCTGGTCTCGGCACCGACCGGGTCTCGGTGATCGGAACCGGCGTGACGATCCTGACCGCGAGCCACCGTGAGGGAACCGCGGCGGAGGGGCCGCGGCACGGCTTGTTCACCTCGCTGATTCTCGACGGCCTGAAGGGCGGGTCCTCGGACATCATGGGGAACATCACGCCGGCTTCGCTCTACTCGCACGTCGATCAGGCCCTCGGTCCGTGGGAGCAACGACCACTCTACAAGGCTAACGTCCAGACCTTCGTCACACTGCGGCAGGTTGCGCCCAAGATCGCGCCGGAGGTCATCCGCCGCCTGCCGCAGCTCTTCCCCGACGCCGCTGGCACGTTCCGACTCGACCCGTCGTTCGAGCCCGCGCGGGACAACGTACCCCTGGAAGTCATGGAGGTGCCGCCGGATCCAGCCAACGTACTGATCTTCAGGGCGCTGCAGGCGTGCAACCGACACGGACTCGTCGAGCCCGTCGACGCCGAGCACATGTACTACGCGGCGATCAACTCGACCGGCTGCAGACTGACGGCGCTCGGGCTGCACTATCGAAGCCTAGCCGAGATGAAGCGGATCTGACGGCAACGGGGATGTAGCGCGATGCGGACGTACGTCATTCTGAAGGCTGATGGGAGCGGGTTTTCCGGCGACCGGTCCAAGGGGACCGGCCCTGGGCCGCCGTCGTCGGGCTCCCTCGTTAGCGAGCGGCTGTCCGAGCGGGATGCCGCCAGACTGCGCTCGGACGACGGGATCGCCCTGATGTGTCCCAGCATGGAGACGGCGCTTCCCGAACCCCTCGCCGATCCCGCCTATGGCGTCGCCGGCGCATGGGGAATCGACGCGGTCGGCGCCGGCGCCTCGCGGTTTACAGGCGCGGGAGTGAGGGTCGCCGTGCTCGATACAGGGATCGACGCCGCCCACCCAGCCTTCACCGGCGTCCGACTGACGGAACGGGACTTCAGCGGTCACGGGAACGGCGACCGGAACGGGCACGGGACGCACTGCGCCGGCACAGTGTTCGGCCGCGATCTCGAGACGAGGATCGGCGTCGCGCGCGGCGTGCTGGATGTGCTGATCGGCAAAGTGCTCGGCGACGACGGTCGTGGAAGCTCGGAGATGATGTTCCAAGGCATGCAGTGGGCGATTTCGTCGAAGGTCAGTATCGTGTCGATGTCGGTCGGCCTCGACTTCACGAGATCCGTGACGGCGCTGACCGCCGACGGCTGGCCGATCGGACTGGCGACCTCGACCGCATTGCATTCCTTCCGCGACAACCTGAGGATGTTCGACGCGATCATGCGCATGGCCAGTGCCGCGGCCGCGTTCGGCGGCGCTCCGCTGATCTTCGCCGCCACCGGCAACTCCAGCCGTCGCTCGGAACGTCGCGAATGGCGGATGGCCGCGTCCCTCCCCGCAGCCGCCGACGGCGTCGTCTCAGTCGCCGCCGCCGAGCAGGCGGGAGCAGGTCTGAAGGTGGCCTCGTTCTCGAACAGCCTTCCCACCGTCATCGCACCGGGAGTGGGGATCCTGTCCGCGCGGGCCGGCGGCGGAAGCGTGGCGAAGAACGGGACGAGCATGGCCTGCCCGCATGCGGCGGGCGTGGCGGCACTGTGGTGGGAGGCGATCCGCTCCGAGGGCCGGAGAGCCACCCCCGACGCCGTGCGGAACCGTCTGTTGACGGCGGCCGTGACGACACCGTTTGCGGATGCTGACGAGAACGATATCGGACAGGGCCTGGTGGTCTCGCCTTGAAGCCGGCGAAGGAGACGTTGAGCGCTTTACGCGCATAGGCGTCGGACGGGAACGCGGGATGATCGAAGGAGCCGAAGCCGGGCGCGACGAAGCGCCGATAGTCTTCCTGTCGTCGGTCTACCGCGACGGCGAAGGCGGCACGGGACCGGACCTTCCGCTGCGGGTCGCGATCAAGGAAGCCGCGGCTGGCCTTGCCATCCGCCTCCGCGCGCCGGAGCTGCCGGCCCGGACGCCGGGCGACCCGGGACCGGATGCGGACGCGATCATCGACGAGTGCTTCTCCTCGATCAAGGCCTGCCACCTGTTCGTGTTCCTGCATTCGCGCAGGCATGGCTCGGGGGTGCGCTTCGCGCCCGACGATCCCACTACGTCGACGTATCTCGAGATGGAGCTGTTCGCGGCCGCGCTGCTCGGCAAGCCCATACTCGTCCTGCAGGAGCGAGGGGTGCGATCCGAGCAAGGGCTTGTCGACCTTCTGGGCGTGCTTCGGAGCAGTCTCGGAGAAGGCGACTACGTCGAGGACGATCTGCCGGCGCTGGTCAGGCGTTTCGAGGACGAGGTGCGGAGGCGGACGGGTCCGTCTGCGACGTCGGACCGGATGATCGGGCGGGACATTCCCGACGCCTTGTCGCGCCTCCGTTCGCTCGGCACTCCAGAACGCGATCTCGAACGGCCTTCGCTGTTGTTTCTGGGAGGATGGAAGGAGGGAGTGCGCAGCGGCGGCGACCTGGCTTCCGCCCGTCGGCTGCTAGACGCCGTCGTCGCGGGGGAGGCCCGCGTCGAGTCACCCATGTCGCACGGCGCCTCGCTGTTCAGGATCTGGGCCGCGATGCGGGAGCTGCTGCCACTCGACCGCCGCGATCCCGACGTGGGTTCCGCCTGGGACGAGACGTTGAGCCTTTGGGCGAAGAAGGCGTCGTGGTTCGGCGTACACGGTCACGCTCTGATGGGCCCGTTGGCGGCGGTCAACTCGCAGATCGA
>JBBRPY010000070.1:0-10950 GCA_038227375.1 Dehalococcoidia bacterium | reverse complement strand
GTGCTCCTACTTCGGCGAGCCGTCACGTTCGCCGTCGTGGAGCCTGAGCTCGATCGACCGGGCGTGGGCGGTGAAGCCCTCGGCACGCGCGATCAGCGCCGCGGCCGGGCCGGTCTCGCGCAGACGCGCGGCGTCGACGGCCACCACGCTCGTCACCTTCAGGAACTCGTGCACGCCGAGCGGCGATGCGTAACGCGCGGCGCCGGACGTCGGCATGACGTGGCTCGGCCCTGCGGTGTAGTCGCCGAGCGATTCCGGCGCGTCGTCGCCGACGAAGATGCCGCCGGCGTTGCGTACAGTCTTCGCGACGGCAGGGGCATCGCGAACGAGCAGGCACATGTGTTCGGGCGCGTACTCGCTGCCCAGCTCCACCGCCTCGGCTACGCTGCCGACGATCACCGCGCCGCCGCGCGCGTCGAACGAAGCGCGGGCGACCTGCTCGCGGTCCAGGAGCAATAGTTGCCGCTCCACCTCAGCGCCCACCGCTTCGGCCACCGCCTGCGAGGTGCAGAGCAGGATCGGCGTCGCCAGTTCGTCGTGCTCCGCCTGCGCCAGAAGGTCCGCCGCGGCGAACATCGGGTCCGCCGTCTCGTCGGCGATGACGATGGTTTCGCTCGGCCCGTAGAGCGCGTCGATGCCGACGCTTCCAAACACCTCTCGCTTGGCGATTGTGACGAAGATGTTCCCGGGCCCGACGATCTTGTCGACACGCGGCACCGTCTCGGTGCCGAACGCCATCGCGCCGATGCCCTCGGCGCCGCCGGCGGCGAACACGCGGTCGACGCCCGCGATGTCGGCCGCGACCAGCTTGAGTGGCGACACGGCATCATCGGGGCCGGCCGGGGTCATCATGATCAGCTCGCTGACACCGGCGACCTTCGCCGGAATGCCGGTCATCAGCACCGACGACGGGTAGGTGGCGCCCGGGCTTGTCGGCACGTACATGCCGACACGCTCGATCGCGCGCACCTGCATCCCGACGCCGCGTTCGCTGAACGAGCGCGACGAGTGCTGGAGTTGCAGCTCGTGGTACGCGCGGATGTGCCCCGCAGCTTCGCGCAGCGCGGTGACGAGCGGCGGATCGACGCCGTCGTACGATGCGGCGATCTCGGCAAGCGGGACCTCGAACGCCGTGCGGCGGGCGCCCGTGAACGCCGACCCGTAGCGCGCGACCGCCGCATCGCCCTCCGAGCGGACGTCGTTCAAGACGCGGCGGACCTGCTCTACGATGGGCAGGTCGGCGCCGAAGATCTGCGCGTTGTTCTTGCGCATCGCCGGCGGCAGATCGGTCTCGCCGAGCGGCTGTCGCCGGAGCAGCGTCCGCCGGCCCTCCTCGGCCCCGTGCACGATCCTCAACAGAGATACTCCTTCATCGCCCGGCGCGCGCGCTCCTTCGAATCCAGAAGGTATTGGCGGATGCGGTCTTCGCCGATGTGCGCAATCGTGTCGCGCAGCAGCACCTCGGCGTTCTGCTCCATCCAGTGCGAGACCGCCTCCTCGCTCTCGATGCCGGCGCTGGCGAGCTGGTGCGTCAGCATCCGCCCGAAGCTCGGTGGGCGCACGACGATCTCCACCTGCAGATCGCGCCACTTGCGCAGGTCCGCGTACTCGATGAAGCTCACCGCCACTTCCGCCGATGTCTCGCCGAGGGCGCGCTGGATTTCCGTGAGCGCGGGCGCGTCCTCGCGCTCCTGCTTGTCGAGATGGTAGAGCAGCAGCCGGTCCATCACGTTCGCCATCAGTTCGTCGCCCAGCTTCGAGCCGCGGCCGAAGAAGGGGCGATAGATCTCCGTGATGTAGGTCTCGTCCATCACCAGGTGCGAGATGTATCCCGCCATAAATCCAGCGGTCGCCGGATCAAGCGCCGACGCATCCTTGAGCGACGGCTCCCGCTCGAACAGCCGCTCCACACCGCTCTGCTCGCCGAAGTCGTCGAGCCGGAAGAAGTGCGTGCGTTCGCGGTCCCAGTGTGTGAGCGCGCGGATGTCCGGCGTCGTCGCGCCCAGATAGTAAGCGCCGCGCTCGGCATCGACCTGCCGCGAGCGCAGCAGCGGCGCGATCTCGCGGGCCACCGTCATGTGCAGGCCGAGCAGCGGCATCGCTCACGCCTCCTGCGTCGCCGGCACCGGCTCGGCGGCGCCACGGCGCAGCGACGCGATCAGCGCATCGTAGGTCGCGCCTAGGGCGCCTGAGGGGGGCTGCTTGTTGGCGATCACGCAGTTCGTCGATTCGAAGAAGCGTTCGAGCACGGTCAGCTTGTTCGCGCGCACGCTGGCGCCGGTGTCGATGCCCTCGATCAGGATCTCGGCGTCCTCCGGCACGTAGCCTTCGGACGCGCCCTGGATCGCGATCACGCTATACCGCCCGAAATGCCGCTCGCGGGCGAAATGGTCGGCGATGTTCGGGAACTCGCTCGCGAGCCGGATCGGGGCGTCGGACCGCGCGCGCCACTCCTTCAGCGCGCCCGCGACGCTATCGGCCTGCACGTCCTTCACGATCACCGCGAGCCCGTAGATCGAGCGGCGCAGGTCGACGATCTCTTTGACCGGGCTGGATGGGAACTGGACCAGGTGGTCGAACAGCACATCGCGCCCGGTCACCGCCAGGTCGAAGTTTCCGATCGCCACCTGCTGCGGCATGTCCTGCGGCCGGATCACCTTCACTTCGACGTGCTCGACATCGATCTGCGGCCGCCGCACCACCGTCCCGTCTTCGTACCCGAAGACGCGAATGCCGGCCATCTTCAGCGCGGCGATCGTGTGCGACTGCGCGTGGCCGTCCGGGAGCGCCAGCCGCACGCGCGTGCGAGGCGGCCGGGGCGCTTCCGTGACCGTCAGCGTGGCCGGCACGCGGAGCGTCGGCGACGATGGCGGTGTGTTCGTGGCCCCGAGCAGCCGCGAGAGCAGCGGCGACAGGTCCTTGGCCGCGAGGCTTCGTTTGTTGGCGATCACCCACGCCGACGAATCGAGCACGCAGGCGATTGCGCGCAGACCATGTGCCTCGACGGCGGCGGCATCGGCGGCCGGGAGCAGCGCCAGGTCGGCATCTTCCGGCGGGTACGCTTCGGCGGCGCCTGAGATAGGGAAGACGCGATAGCGAGACAGACGCATGCGCCGGGCGAGCGCGTCGGCGATGTTCGGGTACTCGCTGACAATACGAATCGAGGCATCCGCTTCATCACCGGCGGCGGCGAGCCAGAGGCCGTGCGCTCCGAACCCCAGATCCCTCACGCGCATCAGCTCGTGCGAGGGGAAGCGCTGGGCCAGCTCCTCGATCCACGAGAGGCTACAGATGCCGATGTCGTAGTTGCCCAGCGCCACCTGCACGGGGATGTCCTTCTCGCGAAAGACGCGGGCGACGGCGGCGCCGCCCAGCATGGGGAAGCGCAGCTCGCGCGATCCCGAGGCGTAGCCATCGATGCCGGCGCCCGCGGCCGCGAGCAAGGCGGCGGTGTCGCCGCGCAGATCGCCGGTGGGCAGGGCAACGCGCATCACCGCTGCGGCTCCAGCACGCGGGCGACGTCGTCCAGGCGCTCGAACTGCTGACTGCCGTCCGGCCAGACGAGCGTGAACTTTGGCGATCCCTCGCGGCAGACGAGGCGGTGCGTCGGCGCCGAGTGCATCCCCTCGATGGTCTCGCAGCGAAGCCCCGCGTCCCGCAGCCGGACGGCGGCACCGTAGACCGCCAGCATGAGATTGACGCCGCCACCCTCTGCCTGCACCACGATGCGGCGTTCCGTGGCCGGGCGCGCCGGTGGGGTCATCTGCTCGATCAGCGGCGTCACATAGAGAGCGAATCCGGACGCGGGCGTCCGCCGGCCGCCGACGAGGCCGATCAGTTCGTCGTAACGGCCGCCGGCGATCACCCGCCGCCCGCCCGCCTCGACGCGGAGCACGAGACCGGAGTAGTACTCGAAGTTGCGTGCGAGCACGGTCCGGATGCCCGGAGCGATGCCCTGCGCTTCGAGCGCGGCTGTAACCGCGGCGAGCTCATCGAGCGCGGGCGTCAGTGCCGGTATCGCTGTCGCGAGCGCGCCGCGCAGATTCTCGACGTAGGCGCTGCCCTGGCCTTCGACTTCGAAGAGCAGCCGCAGGGGTGCGTTGAGCTGCGGCGCCGCCGCCTCCACCTCGTCCACGACGGTGAGGTCGCCATCGAGCAGGCGATCGTACGCGGCCGACTGCGCCTCCGGACTCATGCCCGCCGCCGACAGGACCGCGCGCATGATGCCGGCGTGCGACAGGCGCACCTTGACATCGCTCAGCTTCAGCGGCTTCAGGGTCTCCAGCGCGAGCAGCACCAGCTCGATGTCGCCGGCGGTGCCCGTGTCGCCCATCAGCTCGACGCCGCACTGCCACTCTTCGCGGGAGGAGCCGTCGTCGGTGAAGCGGAAGACGTTCTGGTTGTAGAAGAGCTTTGCGACGCGGCCGCTATCGAGCTGTTCGGCGAACAGTCGGGCGGCGGGGATCGTCGAATCGGGACGCAGGACGACGCGCTCACCGCTCCAGCCATCCCAGTCGAGAAAGGAGTAGACGCGGTCGAGGGTCTGCGGCGAAAGCGTGCCGGCCGAGGTGAAGAGATGCAGCGGCTCGATCACCGGCGTGCGGACCTCGCGATAGCCCCAGGCGCGGCATGCCGCGGCGAAGGCCTCCTCGACCGAACGCAACTTGTCCATCTCGTCGGGCAACAGGTCCCGCATACCGCGCGAGCGCTGCGAGATTGCCTCTGGCATCCAATCCTCTCAAGGGGAACAAATCCCCGCCCGAAGCTGGGCAGGGACGCCGCATTCTATCGAAGCTCCGGGTGAACCGAAACCGGGCCAACATTCTCTCCGCGGCGAGTCTGCGACCGGCCTTCGGCCACCCTCCCCCAAGGAGGGGGAGAAAGGGTGAAGACGGCCTCACCCTCGGTCCCTCTCCACCGCGTGGAGAGGGAAGCTCGGATGGAGGCTGCCGCCACATTCGGAAGCCCCTGCTCCTATTCGGGGCGCCTCCTCAGTGTCTTCTGTGTGTTCTGTGGAAGACACGGCGCGGCCTCACCCTGTCCCTCTCCGCCGCGTGGAGAAGGAAGCTCACACGGAGACTGCTGCCACATTCGGAAGCCCCTTCTCCCGTCCGGGGCGTCTCCTCAGTGCCTTCTGTGTGTTCTGTGGAAGACCCGGCGCGGCCTCACCCTTGGTCCCTCTCCACGGCGTGGAGAGGGAGGCTTGGATGGAGACTGCCACATTCGGAAGCCCTGCTCCTGTTCGGGGCGCCTCCTCAGTGTCTTCTGTGTGTTCTGTGGAAGACACGACGCGGCCTTACCCTCGGTCCTCTCTGCCTCGTGGAGACGGAAGCTCGGATGGAGACTGCCGCCACATTCGGAAGCCCTTGCTCCTGTCCGGCGCCGCCTCCTCAGTGTCTTCTGCGTGTTCTGTGGATGACAACGCCGCCACATCTCCTTCTCCTATGCCAACGATAAGGAGGGGGATTGACGGACGGGCGTAGACAGGTTTGCCGCGCTGCGCCGCTTCGATCGAGAATGCGAGCAGGGAGTTTGCACATGTTGTCGCTTCGATCCTCCGGTGGCAGTTCGGCGTTACGGCGCGTTGGCGCCGGCGTGATCGGCGCGCTCGCGCTGGCCGCCGTCGCTGTCGGGTGTGCACCGCACGTGGATCAGCACAACGCGGTGCACGTCCTTCGTGCCGACTTCGAAGTCGGCCCGGTGATGGAGCGCTACATCGACCGCGGGCTCGACGAGGCCGAGCGCACCGATGCGAAGGCCGTCGTCATTGCGATCGACACGCCCGGCGGGCGCTCGTCGTCGATGGACCACATCGTGCAGCGGATCCAGTCGGCGAAGGTCCCCGTCATCGTCTATGTGACACCGGGCGGCGCGCGGGCGGCGTCGGCGGGGACGTCCATCACGATGTCGGCGCACGTTGCGGCGATGGCGCCCGGCACGCGCATCGGCGCCGCGCACCCGATCGCGGGGAACGGCGACGACATCGGCGGCACGCTCGGCACGAAGATCGAGAACGATGCGGCGGCCGGCGCGCGGGCGATCGCCGAGGCGCACGGCCGCAACGCGGACTGTGCCGAGCGGGCGGTGCGCGACAGCGTCTCCGCTTCGACGAGCGAGGCCGTGGAGATGCGCATCGTTGATTACGCGGCTGAGAATGTCGATGACCTGCTTCGCCAGGCCGACGGCCGCACGGTCGCCGTCGACGGGCAGCAGAGGACGCTCGCCGGTCTCGCCTCCGCGCCGCGCGTCTCCAACGACCGCACGCTGGCCGAGCGCTTCTCGCTGTTTCTCGGCGATCCGAACATCGTGTTCCTGCTACTGACGCTGGCGGGTCTTGGCCTGCTGCTGGAGTTCCTGCATCCGGGGCTGATTGCGCCAGGGGTCGTCGGCGCCATCGCGCTGATCCTGGCGTTTTTCGCGCTGGGCACGCTGCCGGTGAACTGGGCGGGCGTTGCCCTGATCCTGCTGGCGTTCGTCCTGTTCGCGGCCGAGCTGCAGGTTGGTGGCGTCGGCGCGCTCGGCGTCGGCGGGGTCGTCTCGCTCGTCGCCGGCGGGCTGCTGCTGACGGGGTCCGACAATCCGGACTTCCAGGTGTCGCGCTGGCTCATCGGCGCCGTCGCCGCGGGCATGCTGATCTTCTTCGTCACCGTCGTCACTGCCATCGTCCGGATGCGGCGTTCGCCCGCTCTTATGGGCACGCAGGCGATGGTCGGCGCAAGCGCCGTCGCGCGCTCCGCTCTCGATCCGGAAGGGTTCGTATTCATTCGCGGCGAGCGCTGGAAGGCGATCGCTGAAGACGCGCCGATCCCCATCGGCGAGGCGGTCAGGGTGATGAGCGTGCGGGGCCTGACGCTGACGGTGCGGCGGCGCTAGCGTCGCGGCCGCGTTCTGCGCCAAGCGCTGCGACGCGGGCGTACAGCGCCGCGAACACATCCGGCACGACGAGACTGTGATGGCGGAGGTCGGCGCGGATGCCCGCGGCGTCCAGGGGCCGCCCGACGAACCGCGAGAGCGCCGCCAGCGTCCTGCCGGTATCCGCGTACAGCGCGCCGTATTCGAGGCAGATCGCGTCGAGCGCGTACGCATCGATGATCTCGAGCAGCCGTTCGTATTGCGAGCGCCAGGTGTGGGCAGCCGCGCGCGCCGCTTCGTCACCGTCGAGGCCGTAGTAGCGCAGCGTCGACGCCACGACTTCCGCCGGACTGCGCAGGCAGACGATGATGCGGGGCCGAACCGGCAGCACCTCCAGCCACGCCTCCAGCGTCCACGAAAAGCGCGGGTCCTTCCAGCCGGAGGTAGCCTCGTCCGCGAGCGCGCGCATCGCGTCGATGCAGTTCCAGGCCCGTTCGCGATCGACCGGCGGAAAGTCGAAGCTGGTGCGACGACTGCCTTCCTCGGCTTTCATGTCGCGATCGTACTTGCCCGACAGCAGGCCACCCGCGAGCGGGCTCCATACCATCAGGCCCAGCCCCTCGCTCTCGAGCATCGGGATCAGCTCGCGTTCGAGGTCCCGGCCGGCGATCGTGTAGTACGCCTGCAGCGACTCGAAACGCGCGAGCCCGAGCCGCTCGGTGATCCCGAGCGCCTTGACGATCTGCCAGGCCGCCCAGTTGGACACGCCGACGTGGCGGACATGCCCATGTCGCACCAGCGTATCGAGCGCGCGCAAGGTTTCCTCGATCGGTGTCGCCGGATCGAAGCCGTGGATCTGGTAGAGATCGACATGGTCGAGCTGCAGGCGCCCGAGGCTCGCCTTGATGCCGTCGACGATATGGCCGCGCGACGCGCCCCGCATGTTCGGTCCCGGGCCGGTCTCGCCGAAGACCTTGGTGGCGACGACCACGCTGTCGCGAGCGATCTTGAGATTCTTCAAGGCCTGCCCGGTGATTTCTTCGGACCTGCCGCCCGCGTAGACGTCGGCGGTGTCGATGAAGTTGATGCCCGCGTCGATCGCCTGTCCGATCAGGCGCTCCGCATCGTCCTGCTGAAGCGCGCCGATCTTGCCCCACATGCCCTCGCTGCCCCCGAAGGTCATCGTTCCCAGGCAAAGTTCCGAGACGAACAGGCCGGTGCGGCCCAGAGGATGGTTGTTCATCGATGCGTGCTCCGAAGTGGTTGTTGCTGGAAGGGGGGAAGCGACGGCCCCTCGGGCCATTTGCCCACGGCGCGCGTCAGCCATTCGTTTCCTGGTCCTGCTCGGCGAACACCTGCGCGGCCAGATGAAACGCCGAGTTGGCCGCCGGCACGCCGCAATAGACTGCAGCCTGCATCAGCACTTCCTTGATGTCGTCGCGCGTCACGCCGTTGTTGCGCGCGGCGTTCAGATGCAGGCGCAGTTCGTCGGGACGATTCAACCCGACCATCATGGCGATCGTCAGCAGGGAACGCGTGTGCCGCGGCAGTCCGGGCCGTGTCCACGTCTCGCCCCATGCGGTGCGAGTGATGTAGTCGACGAACTCGCCGTTGAAATCGGTGCGCGACGCGATGCCGCGATCGACATGCGCGTCGCCCAGCACCGAGCGTCGCATGGTCTCGCCGATGCGCAGCCGATCGCGCTCGGTGACCCGGCCTTCGTGCAGGAAATGCACGACCGCAGCATTGAACGCGCCCGCCTGCTCGAGGTTCGACAGGTGCGCGGCATCGAGCTCGAGATAGCACGCGTCGGGAAGCGCATCGGCGATCTCGCGGCCCAGCGCCGGAGGCGTCGAGGGGTCGTGCGTACCCGCGATCACCAGCGTCGCGATGCGGATCGACGCGAGACCCGCGCGCAGGTCGGCGTCGCGGATCGCGGCGCAATTGGCCGCATAGCCCGCGCTGCTGGTCTCGACCAGCATGCGCCGGATGCGCGCGACCGATTGCCGTGCCGCATCGTTGCAACTCGCGCGATAGCGCTGCGTAAACCAGCGCTCGACCACCGCATCGACGATCGCGTCGGGCAGGCCGGCGACCCCAACGTCGCGCATCGAATCGCGCACTGATTCGCGAATCGATTCGATCCTCGCGTTCCAGAACTCGTCGTTGCCGATCTTCGCGCCGGTGTTGGCAAGCACCATGCGGTCGATGCGATCGGGGGCGTTCAGCGCCAGCCAAAGGCCGGTGAGCCCACCCATCGACAGGCCGATGAAACAGACGCGTTCGACGCCGGCCGCATCGAGCAGCGCGAGCGCATCGCGTCCAAGCTGCTCGATGGTGTACGGCCCTTCAGGCACCGACGAAGCGCCGTGGCCGCGCGTGTCGTAGCGGATCACGCGGAAGTTCTCGGCGAGAACGCCGACCTGCGGCGCCCACATCTCCAGATTGGTGCCCAGCGAATTGGAAATCAGCAGCGGCGCGGCGTCGTTGGCGCCGTCGACGCGATAGTGGATCGTCACATCGTCGCGTTCGAGCGTCGCCATGATCACACCCGCTCGATCACTAGCGCGATGCCCTGGCCCACGCCGATGCACATGGTGCATAGCGCGAAGCGGCCCCCGGTACGATGCAGCTGATACATCGCGGTCGTCACGAGGCGCGCGCCGCTCATGCCCAGCGGATGGCCGAGCGCGATCGCGCCGCCGTTCGGATTCACGCGCGCGTCGTCGTCGGCCACGCCGAGCTGGCGCAGCACCGCGAGGCCCTGGCTCGCGAAGGCCTCGTTGAGTTCGATCACATCCATCTGGTCGATCGTCATGCCCAGGCGCTTCAATAATTTCTGCGTCGCGGGCGCGGGGCCGATGCCCATCACGCGCGGTGGTACGCCGGCGGTCGCCATGCCGACGATGCGCGCTCTCGGCGTCAGGCCGTGCGCCTTCGCGGCTTGGCCGCCGGCGATCAACAGCGCGCACGCGCCATCGTTCACCCCCGACGCATTGCCGGCCGTGACCGTGCCACCGGGCTTGACCACGCCCTTCAACTTCGCCAGCGCCTCGATGCTGGTCCCGCGCGGATGCTCGTCGCGCTCGACCACCAGCGCGTCCCCTTTCTTCTGCGCCACCGTCACCGGCGTGATCTCCTTGGCCAGCGTGCCGTCGCCCTGCGCGCGCGACGCCTTGGTCTGGCTGGCGAGCGCGAAGCGATCCTGGTCGTCGCGATTCACGCCGTAGTCGGTGGCCACGTTCTCGGCGGTCTCGGGCATCGAGTCCACGCCGTAGCGTTCCTTCATCAGCTTGTTGACGAAACGCCAGCCGATGGTGGTGTCGTAGATCGCATTGCCGCGCGCGAACGCGCTTGCGGCTTTCGGCATCACGAACGGCGCGCGGCTCATCGACTCGACGCCGCCGGCGATCATCAGGAAGTTGTCGCCCGCCGCGATCGAGCGCGCCGCGCTGCCCACCGCATCCATGCCCGAGCCGCACAGGCGGTTGATGGTCGCGCCCGGCACATCGGTGGGTAGGCCCGCGAGCAACGCCGACATGCGCGCTACGTTCCGGTTGTCTTCGCCGGCCTGGTTCGCGCAACCGTAGATCACGTCGTCGACCTGGCTCCAGTCGAGTGCCGCGTTGCGCGTCATCAACGCCTTGATGGGGACCGCGCCGAGGTCGTCGGTACGCACCGACGACAGCACGCCGCCGTAGCGGCCGATTGCTGTGCGGATGGCGTCGCAGATGAATACGTCGTTCATGGTGGTCTCGCGATGAGTGGGGATGGGCGTCGGTCGATCGGATAGCCGCGCGGCGAGGATCGATTCTGCCATGCACGCGCAGCGACAACCGAAGCAGGCGTCGTTGCGTTAGAGGCAGGGATGTGGGCTACGACGTGGGCTGGCACGTGGCCTGGCACGCGGCAGGGATGGGGGCAAGGAATGCGCTGGCACAATGCCGCCGCACGGGGGAGCGAGCGATGCGGCATGGGGACGACCGGTTCACGCGTGATCATCGAGTCAGCCGATGGCGTGCTCGCATCGTCGCCGTCGTCGCGTGCCTGGGTGCATCGATCTTCGCGCCGGCACCGGCCAACCACGCGAACGCAGCG
>JBBRPY010000069.1:0-11185 GCA_038227375.1 Dehalococcoidia bacterium | reverse complement strand
TCGCCTCCCGCTGCGCCAGCGAGACGATGCGGTCGATGTTTCCGAGCAGCAGGCCGCGCGCCGCCAGCGCATCGAGCCCGCCGCACTTCACGAGCGACTCGAGCGCCCGCTTGTTCAGCGCCTTCATGTCGACGCGCTTCGTGAAGTCTTCGATGCTCGCGAACAGGCCGCCATCGTCCCGCGCGGCGATGATGCATTCGGCGGCGCCGGTGCCGACATTCTTCACGGTGCCAAGCCCGAAGCAGACCGTCTGGATGCCGTCGATCTCCTGCAGCTCGAAGGTGGCCGCGCTGGTGTTCACGTCGGGCGGTCGCACCGCCACGCCGACGCGCACGCACTCGGCGACGGCCTCGGCGATGCGCTCGTGGGTGCCGGCGCTCGACAGCACCGCGGTCATGTATTCGTGCGGGTAGTTGGCCTTGAGGTAGGCGGTCTGGTACGCGATCGTCCCGTACACGGCCGAGTGCGCCTTGTTGAAGGCATAGCCCGCGAAGGGCAGGATGAGGTCGAAGATCGCCCGCGCTTCCTGCTCGCTGTAGCCGTTGTGCACCGATGCGGCGACGAACTTCTCGCCCTCAACCTGCATCAGCTCGACGATCTTCTTCGACATCGCCTTGCGGATCGCATCGGCGTCCTTCAGGTCGTAGCCGGCAAACTTCTGCAGCACGAACAGCACCTGATCCTGATAGGCGATCACGCCGTACGTCTCGTCCAGGATTTCGGCGAGGTCGGGGTGCGGATACGTCACCAGCGATCGGTCGTGCTTCGCGCGGCAGTAGGTGCCGATGTGCGCCATGGGGCCGGGCCGGTAGAGCGCGACCAGCGCCATCAGGTCGGCGATGCTGTCGGGGCGCAGCTCCTGGATCAGGCGCCGCATGCCTGGCGACTCCAACTGGAAGACGCCGAACGTGTCGCCGCGTCCCAGCATCGCGTACGTCTTCTCGTCGCGGTCCGGCAGCGTCGCCAGCTCCAGCCGCACACCTTTCGTCCGCTCGATATTCGCGACAGCGCGGACGAGGATGGTGAGGTTCGCCAGTCCGAGGAAGTCCATCTTCAGCAGGCCGATCTCGGCCACCTGCGCCATCGCGAATTGCGTGGTGGGGATCGATGATTCGTCGCCGCGGGGCGCGCGCTGGAGCGGCACGTGCTCCGCCAGGGGCTCGCGCGAGATAACGACGCCGGCGGCGTGTGTGCTGGCGTGCCGCGCCACCCCTTCGAGCCGCCGCGCCGTATCGACGAGCTTGCTCACCTGCGGGTCGATCTCGTAGGCGCTGGCGAGCTCCGGGCTTTCGTCGAGCGCCTTCGTCAGCGTCATCTGCAGCGCGTTCGGCACGAGGCGGGCGACGCGGTCGACGTCGCCGTACGCCATGCCCAGCGCGCGGCCGGTGTCGCGCACTGCCGCCTTCGCACCCATGGTGCCGAAGGTGATGATCTGGGCGACGCGGTCGTAGCCGTACTTTTCGGCGACGTAGCGGATCACTTCGTCACGGCGGTCGTCCGGGATGTCGAAGTCCACATCGGGCGGTTCTTTGCGGTCTACGTGCAGGAAGCGCTCGAAGACGAGGCGCGAGGCGAGCGGGTCGATGAAGGTGACATCGAGTGCGTAGAGGATGATGCTGGCCGCCGCCGAGCCCCGCACGCCGAGCATGATGCCGGCACGTTTGCAGAACTCGGCGATGTCCAGCACGACGAGAAAGTAGCTGGTGAAGCCGGTTTTTTCGACCACATCCAACTCGTACTGCAGACGCTCGCGCACCGACGCTTCGGCGAAGGGATAGCGGCGGTTCAGCCCCTCGCGCGCGAGGTCCGTGAGGTACTGGTGCGCGCCGACGCCGGCGGGGATTTCCGGCTCCGGCAGGTGCAGGCGCCCGAATTCGAGGTCGAGATTGCACTGCTCGGCGACGAGCTGTGTGTTCGTCACCACCTCCGGCATCTCGGGGAACAGCGCGAGCATCTCCGCCTCCGACTTCACGTAGTAGGAGGTGTCGTGCATCTTCAGCTGCCGCTTCGGGTCGTCGACGGTCGAGTTCGTGCCGATGCAGAGCAGCACGTCGTGGATCGACGCATCGTCCTGCACGGTGTAGTGCGAGTCGTTGGTGGCGACGATCGGTATCGCTGTTTCACGTGAAAGCGTGAGCAGCCCGCGCGCCACTTTCGCGCACTGGGCGTTGATCTCCGGCTCGTCGTGCTTCATCACTTCCAGGTAGAAGCCGTCGAACACGTCGCAAAAGAAGCCGGTCAGCGCCTTCGCCTCGTCGTAGCGGTCCTCGTTGAGCAGCTTGTGCATCTCCCCGGACGGACAGCCACTAAGTGCGATGATGCCGGCGCCGTGCGCGGCGAGCAGCTCCTTGTCCATCCGGGGCTTGTAGTAGAAGCCCTCGAGGTGCGACTTGGTGGAGAGCTGGATCAGGTTGCCGTACCCCTCCATGTTCTTCGCCAGCAGCGTCAGGTGAAAGTAGTTGTTGGAGCGCGCGTCGGATTTCTTGTGGCGCGAGTCCGGCGCCACATACGCCTCGATGCCGATGATCGGCTTGATGCCGCGGACCCGCGCTTCCTTATAGAAGTCGACGGTGCCGTAGAGCGCGCCATGATCCGTCATCGCGACGGACTGCTGGCCGATCGCCGCGACGCGGTCCATCACGTCCGGGATGCGGCTCAACCCATCGAGCAGACTGTACTCGGTATGCAGATGCAGGTGTGTGAACATATGTTTGGGACGAGGGCAGGATAGCACCGGCGTCCCCCGCGCGGGAATAGACTTCCAGCGCGGCAGCGAGAAATCCGCGCATCCCGGACCTGCCGCCCGGCCGACGCGACACTCGAGGCCGCGATTCAGTCGCGCGGGTCCTGTCTCGGCAATGTCAGCCGGGTGAAACCGTGACGGGAGCTGATCGCTCTACTCTACAGAGGCACCGGCCGCGGGTGCGGCAGGGGTGCGACGGTCTCATTCTTCACCGCGGGGCGACCGTTCGCACAGCGCAGCCACGAGTCGTCCAGCGTGCCCACGCTGGCGCGCGCACGATCGCAGAATGGCGGCCGTGTGTAGCGTGCGACGCTTGACTCGCGGACGCAGGGGAGTACAATCTCCCCCCTGGGGAAGCCGCGCAGACAGCTGAGCTGATAGAGGCAAGGGCGCACCGGGCATGGAACCACGCGACTACGCCAATCAGGCCGAACGGGCGCCGGAGATGCCGCCTGGCAGCGACGAGCGGTTCCAAGGCTACGGCGTGATGGGCGAGCCGTTCGCTTCCGGCCACGTGTTGGCCATGCGACGGTTTCCGGCATCCTCGGTCGGGTCTGGGTACACGTCCGTCTGGCACCGCGATCCGACGGGCATCTGGACGTTCTACGCCGACGCAGACCCGCTTCACGCCTGCACGCGGTACTTCGGCAGCGACGTGCAACGCGCGGTCGAATGCCCGATCGAGCTGTCGTGGCCGAAGCCGCGGGTCCTCCACATCACCATTGAATCCGCCGCGCTAACGTGGGAGGTGGAGCTCGCGCCGACCTTGGCGACGCGCACGCTCAACACGGTGGCGCGGCTCATGCCGGACCGGCTGTGGAAGGACCGGCGCGTCCTCTCACTGATGGCAGCCATCGCCGGCCCCGCGCTCGGAGCCGGGCGCCTCGGCGTCCACGGCCGCGCGCCGAACAGGCAGCAGTTCGTGACGAACCCGCTGGTGCTGTGGACGATCGCGCGTGGCACGGCGAGCATCGGTGAAACAGACCTGGGGCCGCCGGGACCGCTTCCGCGCCAGGCGCGGCTCGGCGACTTTTGGATCCCGCAACGTGGACTGTTCGCGGTCGGGCGGGCCTTCTTCGAACCCTTCGATCCCGTCCGCCACCTGTCTGTAGCGTCGCGTGAGGCGAGTCCTCCGCGCCTCGTCTCATAGGCGCTCGCCGGGGGCATCACATGATGCGCCACACTCCGCTAAGCTGCGAGCAGCATGCGCGCCTGGCGCCTGCCATTCCATCGAAGCGCTGATCTGTTGGATTGCGAATGCCTGGACTGGTGAGCTTACTCGTGTCGGCGGAGCGGCGAGTTGGCCCGCTGCTGGGCGCGACGGTCGCGCCGATCTTGCATCGCCGCCACGCGCGCAAGCTCGACGATGCCGCCCTCGATCCTGACGCCGAGCGGCGGGCGCGCGACTCCTGGTGGGGCGGCGACCAGCGCTGGTTCCCGGCGGGGACGCCGCCGCGTCAGCACAACCGCATCACGCCGCTGGTCGACGGCGACGCATTCTTCACGCGGCTCTACCCCGCTCTGAAGGGTGCGCAGCACTACGTCTACATCGCCGGCTGGTGCATCACGCCGTACGTCCCGTTGCTGCGCGGATCCGCGGAGAATCTCCTGCGGACGCGGCTGATCGATGTGCTGTCGGAGACGGCGGGGCGCGTCCCCGTCCGGATCCTGCTCTGGGCAGGGGCGCCATTCATCCTTCAGCCGACACGCCGCACCGTGAAATCGGTCCAGCGCATCTTCCAGCAGCACAGCACAGGCGACCTCATCTGCGCGCTCGATGACACCGCACAGATGAGCCACTGCCATCATCAGAAGGCGATCGTCGTCGACGGGCAGGCGGCATTCGTGGGCGGCATGGACCTGACGACGTTTGCCGGCGACCGCTGGGACCACAACGACCACGACCTGCGCTCGGGCGTCAACTGGCACGACGTGGAGGCGCTCCTCGAGGGCGAAGCCGTCGCTGACGTCGAGCAGAACTTTCGCGAGCGCTGGCAGGCCGTCGGTGGCGGCGGGCAGCTCCCGCATCAGGATCCGATGCCGGATGCGGCGTTCAGTACGCCCGCCCAGGTGGTGCGGACCATCCCGAAGGGACGCTACGACGTCGCGCCGAAGGGCGAGTTTGGCATCCATCACGCGTACGTCGAGGCGATCGGTAAAGCGCAGCGATTCATCTATCTCGAATCGCAGTACTTGTGGTCGCCGGAGATCATGGAGGCGCTGACTGCCGCGATGGACGCCCCCCGCGAGCAGGCGTTCCGGATCGTCATTGTGCTGCCGGCGCGCGCGACCAGCGGCAAGTGGGACAACGACCGCCACGTCGAGATGCTGCGCAAGGCCGACGCTGGCCGCGGCATTGCGGAGGTGTATTCGCTGTATGCCTCCGGCCCGTGCAACGGCGTCTACCCGTTTCGCTACCAGCCGACCTACGTGCACGCCAAGGTCGGGATTGTCGACGACGAGTGGTTCACCATCGGCTCAGCGAATCTCAACACGCGCGGCCTGATCACCGACAGCGAGATCAACATCGCAGCCATCGATGCCACGGTCGCGCGCGAGCTCCGCGCGGAGCTCTGGTCCGAACATCTCGGTGTGCCGAAGGAAGAGATCGCGGACGACGATCCCATCGAGCTGATCGATACCGCATGGCGGCAGAAGGCGGAGGAGAACGCCCGCGTCATCGCCGGCCGCGTGTCGCCGCTGTTCTCGCAGGTGCATCGATATGAATGCGGACGCGTGCCCGGCACGTGGCTGCTCGAAGAGTCAGAGATGCTCACCTTCGAGCACTGACAGGAGGGAGCACTTCGGCCCCGCGAGCGACCGCCACCGGGCGATCATCGGGTTCATCTAGCCGTCGTCGGCCCGCCGAGCCAATCGAAGTAGTGGCTGAGATCCGGAAGCTGATCCGCGGATTGCGACAAGAAGACGATGCCGATCACGAGGCTGAACACCGCCGCAACGAAGCCGGCGCCCACGTAGATCCATTGGCGCTGGCTGGCGCTGACGAAGCTGGTTGTGCTCATCACCGTGACCATCGAATTCGAGATCAGCAGGCCGACGACGAAGACGAGAAGGACGACTACGCTGGTGCCCGTCGAGCTGGCGCCGGCCGCCGTCGCGATGATCAGCGCCTGCGTGCCGGTCTCGGCGCCGACGCCGTGGATCATGCCGATGCCGAACGCCGTCTTCCACCCGTACTGCTCCGCCGCGCGCACGTGGGTGTGCTCTTTGCCGCCGGTGATCTTGGTGCGCGCCCAGCCGTAGCCGTTTCGCACGCCGGCGAATACGAGCATCCAGCGGCTGCGGAGACGAAAGTCCCCGCCGCCGCGGAAGAAACGGTACAGCGAGTAGAACAGGTAGACGGCGAGGATGATCAGCGTGACGCCGACGACGCGTTCCATGATCGGGTCGATCCAGCTTGGCAGCACCGAAGCGGCGAGGATCGCAAGCAAACCAAGAATCGTCACGACCGAACCATGGCCGAGCGCGTACACCGTCCCCAACATCCAGGGCCGGGCCTGCGACCGAACGAACCGGTGGTAGACGCCCGGCTGCTCCGCGCCCGCCACGCGGAGCGGCGGCATCGCGACCGCGCCCCCCGCCATGGCTGTGGCCATGACCGGCGACCGCTGCTCGCGCGCGGGTGTGGCCGCACGCATGGCGGCGCGCTCCTCCGCGATGGCGTGCTCATGCTGACCGCGTCCGTGCGAATGGCCGGGCTGCCCGCTGCTGATTGAGTGGTCGCTCTCGTCGGTGAGCATCAGGCCGGGTTCACTCATCAGCCTCACCTCGCGCGATGTTGGCGCGGAGGTTGAAGTGCTGGTGATATCGGTGATGGCCGCGATGTGGTCCCAGTCGATTCCGTGCCGGAACCCGAGAGCGAGCGCGCCGCCGATCAGGCCCAAAGAGACCCCGCCAACGCTGAGCAAGACGAACGCGAATGCTAGTGCCGGCATCTGCGGCTTCCTTTCCGGCTGTTAGTCGGCGAGCAGCGACGACGGAGCGGCGCCGGACGGCGACTCCGCCATGCACGCGGCGCACAGCCCGAAGATGGCGAAGTGGTCCATGTCGGCGGCGAAGCCGAGGTCGCGCGCGATCTGCGCGCCGAGACGGTCCATGTACTCCTGGTCGAGCGAGGTGACGCCGTCGCATTGCTTGCAGATCAGGTGATGATGGCGCTCGACGCCCACCCACTCGAAGGTGGCGTCACCCCCACCCATATGGGTCTCCGAGACGATCCGCAACTCCTTGAGGACGTTGAGCGTGCGGTAAACGGTGGAGATGTCAACGTAGGGGTAGGACCGCTTGACGTCCTCGAAGATGTCGGCGGCGCTCAGATGGCCGGGCGCGTGGCGGAGCGTCGTGAGGACCATCATCCGCTGCGGCGTCATCTTGTGGCCCGATTCGCGGAGGAGGTCGATCGTCTGGGATTCGCAGGTCATCGCGTCACCTTTGGTGGTTGCGACTGGTTGCGGATACTCTACGCCACACTTGAGATGTCACGCAAGCCCTTGACGGGTTTTTCTTCGGGTCGTCTTGCCCCAACGCGTTTCAGCTTTCTAGCGAACCCGTCGACATCGGATGGAGGTATGGGACTGCTCGACGTGGCCGGGCTAGGCTCGGAGTACGGAGCCTTTGCCGGGATCGCTTAAGTACGGAGTAACGCTCATGCCGCACATCATGAACCGCGAGATGCAACAGTGCATCGATAACTGCACCGCATGCCACAACAGTTGCGTCGAGACGGCGGCGCACTGCATGGAGCTCGGCGGCGAGCATGCCGCCGCGGAACACATCCGGGCGCTGGTGGACTGCGCCGAGCTCTGCGCGGCCAGCGCCAACTTCATGCTCCGCGGCTCGCAGCTTCATCCGGACGTCTGCGGCGTCTGCGCCGACGCCTGCGAGCGCTGCGCCGAGGAGTGCGAGCGGATGGGCGATGACGAGATGATGAAGAAGTGCGCGGCGGCCTGCCGGCGCTGCGCTGAATCGTGCCGCAAGATGGCGAACATGACGATGAGCGCCTAGCGTCACGACGACTCGACGCTACGGATTCAGCGCGGCAAGCGGGGAGCAATCCGGCGTCGCAATTGGTCGGACGGCCATCGCCAGACGACCGAACGGCCCCCTTTATTCCAGTGAGGATGGCAGAGAGAGGGCCGGTCGACCTTGACCGGATCGTGCTAGCGTGATATGCTGGTGCTGTACCCCTCCCCCATGGGTGCGGTCGCAACGGAGGAAGAGATGCAGGACACCACGAAGAGCGACCTCTTGAAGCGCCTCAACTTCATCGAGGGACATCTCGCCGGCATCCGCCGGATGGTGGAATCGGACGCATACTGCGTCGACGTGCTCAAGCAGACCTACGCCGTCCGCCGCGCCATCGAGAAGGCGGAGGCGCTGCTCCTGGCGGGGCACTTGCGCACCTGCGTGGTCGAGGGCATCCAGAACGGCCGCGACGAGGCGGTGCTCGCCGAACTCAGCGAGCTCTATGCAATGAAAGGGAGATGAGCGGGCGAACAGTCATCCCCAGCGGGACAATCGGACAGCGAGCGAGCATCAGGAGGATTCGAGCAATCATGGAGAAGACCACAGAGTTCAGCGTCGGCGGCATGACCTGCGACAACTGCGTCCAGCACGTGACGAAGGCGATCAAGGGCGTGCCCGGCGTGCACAAGACGGAGGTCGACCTGGCGACGAATTCGGCGAAAGTCGAGGGCGACTTCGACGCGGCGAAGGTCGTCGCGGCGGTCGAAGAAGAAGGGTACGAAGCGGCGGTCAAGGTGTAGAAGCCCAACCTCCGCACAGCGGGTGCAATCATGGCAACAACAACCACACAGAGCAGGACCAGCCTCGACATCACGGGCATGACCTGCGCGTCGTGCGTGCGGCGCGTCGAGCGGGCGCTCGGCAAGGTGGAAGGCGTCGAGAGCGCGAACGTCAACTTTGCGTCCGAGAAGGCGCTGATCACCGCCGGTCCGGCCGTCGCCATCGAGGCGCTGGTCGCCGCCGTCGAGAAGGCGGGGTACGCCGCCAAGGCGTCGGGTCCTGAGGAGGACCGCACGTCGGAGCGGCAAGGCCATGCGCGCCAGACGCTGATGCTCGTGATCTTCGGTGCGGTGCTGGGAGTGCCGGCGGTGGTGCTCGCGATGTCGATGGACATCGCAAAGCTCTACATCAACAACAGCATGTACGCGCACGGCCTCATCGTGCTTGCGCTGGCGACGCCGGTGCAGGCGGTCCTCGGCTGGCGCTACTACCGCGGCGCCTTCGCATCGCTGCGGCAGTTCAATCCAAATATGGATGTGCTGATCGCGCTTGGTACGAGCACAGCGTTCGCGTACAGCGCGTGGGTGGTCCTCTTCTCCAGGCCGTATCACATGTTCTTCGACGTTTCGGTCGCGGTGCTGGTGTTCATCACCCTCGGCAAGTACTTCGAGGAGCGCGCGAAGGGCGCGGCGTCCTCGGCGATCCAGGCGCTGCTCAATCTTTCGGCGAAGACGGCGCGCGTGCTCCGTCAGGGCGCGGAGGTCGAAGTGCCGATCGCTGAGGTGGCGGTGGGCGAGATCATCGTCGTCCGTCCGGGCGAGAAGATTCCCGTCGATGCCCTTGTCAAAGAGGGTCACAGCACGATCGATGAGTCGATGATCACGGGCGAGTCGATCCCTGTGGAAAAGCGCGCCGGAGACCGCGTCATCGGCGGCACGATCAACCAGAACGGCGTCGTGCGGGCGGAAGCGACCGCTATCGGCAGCGCAACCGTGTTGGCGCGCATGGCGAAGATGGTGGAGGAGGCGCAGGGGTCGAAGGCGCGGATCGAGAAGCTGGTCGACCGTGTCTCCGCCGTGTTCGTGCCGATCGTCATCGTCATCTCACTGGTCACCTTCCTCAGTTGGGGGTTCTTCGGTTCGCCGTTAGACGGTGGCCAGAACCAATGGATCTTCGCGATGCGCGCCGCCGTGGCGGTGCTCGTCATCGCCTGCCCTTGCGCCATGGGGCTGGCGACGCCGACGGCGATCATGGTCGGCACGGGGATGGGCGCCGAGCGCGGCATCCTGATCAAGAACGCGGAGGTGCTGGAACGCACCCGCGTCCTCGGCGCGATCGTCGTCGACAAGACGGGCACACTGACGGAGGGACGCCCTGAGGTGACGGAAGTGATCCCGACCGGGTTGATGCCCGAAGGCAGGCTGCTGACGCTCGTGGCGGCGGCGGAACGCGACAGCGAACACCCGCTGAGCCGGGCGATCGTCGACGCCGCAGAGGAGGCCGGGTACGAGCTGCCGGCGGCGAGCGATTTTGAGTCGCTGATCGCGCGCGGCGTGATCGCGACTGTTGAAGGCAAGCAGGTCGTCGCGGGCAACCGCCGCCTGATCGACGAGCGCGCGGTCCCCGCCGGCGACGAGGTGCAGGAGACGATCGCGCGGTTGGAAGCGGACGGCAGGACCGTGAGCATCGTCGCCATCGACGGCGTCATCGAAGGCGTGATCGGGATTGCCGACGAAGTGAAGAAGAGCGCTTCTCGCGCCGTCGAGGCGCTGCACGCGCGCGGCCTGCGTGTGATCATGATGACGGGCGACAACGAGCGCGCCGCCGCCCGCGTCGCCGCCACGACCGGCATCCGCGAGTATCGCGCGGGGGCACAGCCGGAGGACAAGCTCGAACTGGTGCGCTCGCTCCAGGCGGAAGGCCTCTCCGTCGCGATGGTCGGCGACGGGATCAATGATTCGCCTGCGCTCGCCCAGGCGGACGTCGGCATCGCCATGAGCACCGGCACCGACGCCGCCATCGAAGCCGGCGACATCACGCTGCTGCACGGCGATATCTCGAAGGTGGTGGAGGCGATCGGCCTCAGCCGCGGCACCCTCACGACGATCAAACAGAACCTGGTGTGGGCCTTCGGCTACAACGTGATCGCGATTCCGATCGCCGCGCTCGGGCTGCTCAATCCGGTGCTCGCGGGCGCCACCATGGCGTTCAGCTCGGTATCGGTGATGACGAATAGTCTGCGGCTGCGCTCGAAGGCGCGGCGCATCGCGATGGACAGCGGCAACACGTACGAAGCGAACGCCGTCAGCGGCTTCTGGACGGCGAACGCGGCGCCGGCGTTGTCGATGGTGGTGGCGGCCGCCGTGCTCCTGGTGCCACTGGTCATCTTCACGGGAATCGACCGCGGCTGGTTCGCGAGCTAAGGCGGCCCTCACCCTCTCCGCGGCGAGTCTGCGACCGCCCGTTCGGGCACCCCTTTCTCCCGCAAGGGGCGAGGGGATCGCGTCGTGAAGGGAACGTCGGGCTTGGCGGCGACACCGCGAACCGATAGCGTTCCCAGCCTCCAGCCTCCAGCCTCCAGCCTCCAGCCTCCAGCCTCCAGCCTCCAGCCTCCAGCCTCCAGCCTCCAGCCTCCAGCCTCCAGCCTCCAGCCTCCAGCCTCCAGCCTCCAGCCTC
>JBBRPY010000068.1:0-12388 GCA_038227375.1 Dehalococcoidia bacterium | reverse complement strand
TGCTGGATCCGTAGCCTCCGCCCCTCAATCCCGGCCCAGAATCAGCGTGCCGGTGGCGCTCAGCAGGCCGCCGGTGCCGTTGACGAGCGCGAGCTTCGCATCCGGCACCTGGCGGTCGCCGCACTCGCCGCGCAGCTGCCGCACTGCCTCGATCAGGATGAACATGCCGTACATGCCGGGGTGCGTGTACGAGAGGCCGCCGCCGTTCGTGTTCATCGGAAAGTCGCCGCCCGGCGCCGTGCGCTGGCCCGAGACGAAGGGCCCGCCCTCGCCCTTCTTACAGAAGCCGAGCTCCTCCAGCGTCACCATCGCCGTGTACGTGAACGAATCGTAGACCTCGACCACGTCGATGTCGTCGTGCGTCACCCCCGCCTCCGCGAACGCCGCCGCGCCGGAAAAGCGCGCCGGCGTGCGTGTCACGTCGTCCATCCCCAGCAGCGACTGATGGGTCGTGGACTCGCCCGTCCCCAGCACCCAGACCGGCTTCTTCGCGAAGTCCCGGGCGCGGTCGGCGCCGACGACGACGACCGCGCCGCCCGCGTCCGTCACCAGGCAGCAGTCGAAGATGTGGAACGGATAGGCGATCCAGCGGGAGGACAGGACATCCTCAATCGTCAGCGGATCGCGCATCATCGCGCGCGGGTTCAGTTGCGCCCACTTTCGCGTCGCCACCGCGACCTCCGCCAGCTGCTCGCTGGTCGTGCCGTATTCGTGCATGTGACGCATGGCGGCCATGGCGTAGTTCGACGGCGGACCGCCGACACCAAAAGGCATCTCGAACTGCGCCGACGGCAACGACGTATCGAACATGAAGCCGCCACCGCGCGGCCCGCGCCGGTTGCGCGCCGAGAAGCCGGTCTCGCCGTGCGTGATCAGCGCGACGCTGCAGAGGCCTTCCGCGATCGCGGCGGCAGCGTGCCGCACATGTAGCTCGAACGAGGAGCCGCCGGTCATCGTGTTGTCCGTGTAGGCGGGGACGATGCCGAGATACTCGCAGAGCTGGACGCTGGCCATGCCGCCGATGCCGCACGTGAAGACGGCGTCGACCTCCGACTTCTCGATGCCGGCGTCGCGGAGCGCGTTGCGGGCGGCCTGCGCGTGCATCATGATTGGCGTCATATTCGGGACGATGCCGATCTCGTCCGTCTCGTCGGCGCCGACGATGGCGACCTTGTTCTTGATGCTCATGTGCTGGCGGACGCCGCGCCGGGGGCGTGTGCCGGCTTGAAGAGCGGCAGCGTGATCTCGTCGGTGGCATCCTCCCACGTAACCTCGACGCGCATGTCACAGTGGATGCTCTCCGGCATCGGCTCGACGCCGACCAGATTCGTCATCAGCCGCGGACCTTCATCGAGCTCGACGATCGCCGTGACGTAGGGCAGGGTGAAGCCGGGCACCTGGGCGCGAAACTGAATCGCGAATGTGTAGAGCTTGCCTTTGCCGGAGCACGTGCGCCACTCGATGTCCCAACTGAAGCAACGCGGACAGAACTGGCGCGGGTAGAAGAAAAACTGCTCGCACGCGGCGCAGTAGGGCAACGACAGCTCGTGGCGCTTGCAGGCATCCCAGAACGGCTGCGTCTCCGGGCTTGGCCACGGGAGCGGTTTCGCGTACTCGGCCAATGGTCCCTCCGTCGCGGGCGCATCGCGTGATGCGCCCGCGCCGCCGCATCTTACTCTGACGTGCACGTGAGGGGTAGGGGGCGCGCATGCGGGAGTGAGCAGGATGGGCTCGCGCGGCACCATCGACTCAGCGGGCGCTGATTCCGCCTGGTGCCGGGGTACACTGTCGCGCGAACGCGATCAGCGGCTCGAACGAGACGCATCGCCAGCAAGCGCAGAGAACAGGCCCATGCCGGAAGCGCCGTTCCGCAACCAACCGATCCTGACACAGCCGGAGCTGGTGTCGAGGCTCGGCGAGTTCCACAAGGCAGTCGGCGAGTTCAACGACGGGTACTACTTCGAATCGCATGAGACGCTGGAAGACCTCTGGATGGTGACGCCGTTGCCGGACCGCCAGTTCTTCCAGGGCATCATCCAGCTCGCGGCGGCGTTCGTCCACCTCGTGCGGGGAGAATATCCGGGCATCATCAAGCTGCTCGATGCCTCTCGCGAAAAGCTGGGGGAGTTCGCGCCAGAACATCTAGGCGTCGACGTCGCCGCCCTCGCCGCCGGCATCGAGCGGGCGCGAGCCGAGCTCTCTGCGCTTGGCGACGAGCGCTTCACCGAATGGGATGAAGTCGGCGTCCCGCGCGTCATCCTCCATGCAGCAGGAAGCGGGCACAGTTGGTCTTGACGGCTCCAAGCATATTCCAATGTATCTCTCACGTGGCTCCCATATCATGCGCGGGTGAGGTGCGAACATGAAGATTCTGTTGGCTGAAGACGACCTGAGACTCGCCCGCGCGGTGCGCCGCGTGTTCGAAGAAGAGGCCCATCACGTCGAGAACGTCGGCGATGGCCAGGCCGCGTTGGACTCCGCGACGACCCGCTTGTTCGACGTGATGGTGCTCGACGTCATGCTACCGAAGCTCGATGGCTTCGATGTCTGCCGGCGCATGCGCTCCGCCGGCGTGCACACTCCCGTCCTGATGCTCACCGCTCGCACGGAGGTGCAGGACCGCGTCAAGGGCCTCGACGCTGGCGCCGACGACTATTTGGTGAAGCCGTTCGCTGTCGCTGAACTGCTGGCGCGCGTCCGCGCCCTGGCGCGTCGGGGCGGGCGCTCGGGCAACGGCCGCGATCAACTCAAGGCCGGCGACCTGACGCTCGATGTTTCGCGGCACAGCGCCATTCGGGGAAGTAGAGAGATCGAGCTGACCGTGAAGGAGTTCCAGCTATTGGAACTCCTGCTGCGGCATCAGGGTCAAGTGCTGACGCGGATGCAGATCCTCGACCACGTGTGGCAGTACGACCGCGACTTCGCGAGCAACGTCGTCGATATCTACATCCACTATCTTCGCAACAAGATCGACAAGGGGTTCAAGACGCAGCTCATCCACACCATCCGTGGTGTCGGCTACGCGCTCAAACCATAGACCATGTTCGAAGCCCTCCGATGGCGGTTGACCGCGTGGTACGTGTTGGTCTTCGCCATCGTGTTCTCGGTAGTCGGGCTGATCGTCTTCCTCTGGGCGGATCAGCGGTTTTCCGCCGCCGTCCACAAGGCCGTCCGTGGCGTCAGCGAAGCCGCGCGCGAGAAGGCGATTCAGCACAGCGACATCGCCGCGAGCGAGAGCGACGTCCGCGGGGTGCTCGCGAACGCGTCGTTGAGCGGCTCCGCCGACGTCTTTGTGATCCTCCTCAGGCCCGACGGCTCGATTGCGGCAAACGCCAGCGACGTGCCACTCGCAGGACTGCCCGACAGCGCCTCGATCGAGCAGGCCCGGCTGCACGGGACGAACACCGACGACTTTCACATCGACGGTCAGGACCTCGAAGTCCGCACCGTGGCCGCCTACGATGCCGGCGGCACGCTGCTGGGGTTCGTGCAGGCGGGCAAATCCGTCGAGGAGCGCGAGGCATCGCTGCGGACCCTCGTGCTTGTGATCGTCGTCGGTGGCGTCACCGGCCTCCTGCTCTCCGCGTTGGGCGGGCTGTTGGTCGCCGGGATCGCGATTCGGCCCGTGCGCCGGAGCTTCGACCGGCAGCGAGAGTTCGTCGCCGATGCCTCGCACGAGTTGCGGACACCGCTCGCGGTCATTCGTGTGAACGCCGAGTCGGCGGCGCTCTCCGGCGACCCGAAGGAGGCCGTGAACGACATCGCGACGGAGGCCACGTATATGACACGGCTGCTCGACGACCTTCTGCTGCTGGCGGGAAGCGACCACGAGGGGTTCGAGTTGCGGATCGCGCGCGTCGACCTGCGCGACATCGTCGAGAGCGCCGCGCGCAGTGCCGGGCGCCTGGCCGAAGAGGCGGGGTTGAACTTCACACTCGAGGCGCGCGACCCGCTGCCGGTCGATGCCGATGCGGAGCGCTGCCGGGAAGTGCTGTTGGTGCTGCTCGACAACGCTGTGAAGTACACCCTCGCCGGCGGGACGATCCTGCTGCGGGCGCGTGCAGAGCAAGACGAAGCCGTCGTCTCGGTCCGCGATACCGGCATCGGCGTCTCGCCCGACGAGGTGGAGCGGCTGTTCGACCGCTTCTATCGCGTCGATAAGGCACGCTCCCGCGCGGCCGGCGGCGCCGGACTGGGGCTGTCGATCGCGCGCGAGATCATGGACGCGCACGGCGGCGCGCTGACCATCGATAGCAAGCCCGGCGCCGGGACGACGGTGACGATGCGCCTCGCGCTGGCGAAGGCGTGATCGTGGACACGCGGCGTATGCTCGCCGACGAGATCGGCGCGCGCCTGGCGGTCGTGCGGGCTCGCATCGCCGCCGCGGCCGAGCGGGCCGGGCGAGATCCAAACGACATAACACTGATCGGCGTCACGAAGACGCATGGCGTGGACGCCATCGCGGCTGCATGCGACGCGGGGCTGCGCGACTTCGGCGAAAATCGCGTGCAAGAGGCCGCGCAGAAGGTCGCTGCACTGCACGGAAAGGTCCCCGCCGCGCGCTGGCACTTGATCGGGCATTTGCAGCGAAACAAAGCGGCGGCTGCGATTGGCCTCTTTGATATACTCCACAGCGTTGATTCGGAGCGGCTCGCCGAGACCATCGATGCGCATGCGGAGCGGCCTGTCCGCGTGCTGCTGGAAGTGAACGTCTCGGGCGAGGCGTCGAAGTTCGGCGTGCCGCCCGCGGACGTAGCCGCGATCGCGGAGCGCATCGGACGGCTGCCGGGCATCGAGCTGGTCGGCTTGATGACGGTGGCGCCGAGCGTCGCGGATGCCGAGGCCGTGCGGCCGGTGTTCCAGACACTGCGCGAGCTGCGAGACACCGCGGGTCTGCGAGACCTATCGATGGGTATGACGGACGACTATGAGGTCGCCGTCGAGGAAGGGTCGACGCTCGTACGCGTCGGCCGTGCCATATTCGGGTCACGCGAAGCAGCGCGGACCGCAGGTGATGGATGAAACTCGCGCTCGTCGGCTGCGGATTCATGGGCGAAGCGATCCTGCGGGCGGCGATCGACCGCGGCGTCACGCGCGCCGCCGACATCTCTGTCTGCGAACTGGACGGCAAGCGGATGTCCGACATCGGCGGCCGCTACGGCGTCCAAACCACCAGCGACCCCGCGAAGGCGGCTGACGCCTCGGATGTCACCGTGTTCGCCGTCAAGCCGCAGGAATTTGCGGTTGCAGCTGCGCAGGTGTGCGGGCGGTTGCGCCCCGAGCAGACGGTCGTCTCGATCATGGCGGGCGTGCCGATCGACAAGATCGCCCGTGCGCTTGATCACGTTAGCATCGTCCGCGTGATGCCCAACACGCCCGCGGCCATCGGTGAGGGCATGAGTGTCTGGACGGCGACGTCGGAGGTCGATGCAGCCGCACGCGAGCGGGTCGGCGCGATCCTCGGGGCGATGGGGAGAGAAGTGCGCGTCGACGACGAGAAGTACCTCGACATGGCGACCGCGCTCTCCGGCAGCGGCCCTGGGTTTGTCTACATGCTGCTCGAGGCCTTTATCGACGCCGGCGTGCACGTCGGGCTCAAGCGCGACGTTGCCGAGCTGCTGGCCGTGCAGACGTTCCTTGGCAGCGCGAAATACGCCGCTGAGACGGGGAAGCATCCGGCGGCGTTGCGGAATGAAGTGACGTCGCCGGCCGGCACGACCGCGGCCGGCCTGCTGGTGCTCGAGAGCGCGGGCGTCCGCGGTGCCATCATTGACGCCGTCGAGGCGGCAATTGAGCGCGCGCGAGAGTTAGGAGCCTAGTTGATTTTGGGCGGGGGAGGCGGGGGGAGCTCAGTCGCTTCGCAGGTCATCTACCTGTTGTCGACGCTGTTCATTGTCGCGATCATCGCGCGGTCGCTGCTGAGTTGGTTCCACTTGGACCCGCGCAGCCCCTTAATCCAGGCGCTCAACTCGATCACGGAACCCATTCTGGATCCGATCCGCCGCATCATGCCAAGGCTCGGTTCGATTGACTTCTCTCCGCTGGTGGCGATCTTGCTGCTCCAGTTCATTTCTCGCGGCCTCGTGCAGTTCTTCGGCTAGGCCGCCGCCTCACTCCTCTCCGCGGCGAGTCCGCGATCGGCTCTCCCCGCCGCGTGGCGAGCGAGATCAGAGACGAAGAAGGGACGCCGCTTCCGATGCGCGCTCGCACCACCAGCGCAGCTCCTCGGGTGCACCTCCATCGGCGTCGAGCGCCTTCCGCCAGCCCCGCAGCAGCAGTCCACACAGCACCGCCGAGGCGTCGTGCCGATCGCGTGCCGATCCTTCCATGCCCGCCGCGGCCGCGTAGCGGCGCATCGTCTCGTCCAGGGAGAGCGGCAGGCGCCGCGAATTGATTGCCAGAAACCAGCCAAGCTCCAGCGCCGGCGGCGCGAGCATCGGCATCGCCCAATCAATCAGCCACATCCGCCCGGCAGGGTCGAGGCCGATGTTGTCGAACTTCAGGTCCCCGTGCAGAAGCGAGCGCGGCAGCGTCGCGAGCGCCGCGATGAGTGGCGCGGGATCCTCCGACAGGCTGCGGATCTGCGCGGCGACTGCGAGAGGCGTGAGCGCATCGAACAACTGCCACCCTCGCGCGAGATCGTCCGCGACCGGCGCACCATATGCGCTGGCGATGCGAGCGCCCGCGGGCGTCAGCAGGAGCAACCGGCGCCGCAGGTCGCACCAGGGTGCGGCGTCCTGCGCTGGGAGCGGAAGCGCGTGCAGCGCCGCCATCCCGCCGATGATCGCGTCCGTCTGGGTTTCGCTGATCCGGTCGGGCGGGAGGAGGTGCCCACTGAGGTCGTCCATCAGCAGCGCCATGCCGCCCTCGACCGGCGCGATCCCGAGAGAAGGCGTGGTGATGTGCTTGGCGAGCGGCGGCGCTGCGTCGGCGAACGCCGCCTCTCGACACGAGGTGTCGTCCGTCGCGCGCATGATCCAGTCGCGCGCGAGGCTCATCCGTTTCAGCACGAACCGCCGGTCGTCGGCGCGCGTGAGCGACGTGATGCGCGCGCCCGAGAATCCGCTGTGGGTGAGGTCGTGCTCTTCGACGCCGCCGAGCCCATGCGCACCGAGCAGCGACGGAAGATCCGGGTAGGCGGGCATCAGCGGTCGGTCGGGCGCGCCGGAAGGTCTCCCTGAACGTAGTGCACCACTGAGCCGGCGCAGTTGCGGGAGAGCAGGACGACGAGCGACTCCGTGGCGCTGGCGTTCTCTTCGACGTGCACCTCGTGCGCCGGGACGTAGACGAAGTCGCCCTCAACGGCGTCGGTGATTTCCGTCAGCCCCTCACCGGAATA
Source organism: Dehalococcoidia bacterium (assembly GCA_038227375.1). Lineage (GTDB taxonomy): Bacteria > Chloroflexota > Dehalococcoidia > DSTF01 > JACRBR01 > JALYKW01. The sequence goes on along the minus strand of JBBRPY010000068.1, from coordinate 5,049 downwards.
GAACCGCGCCTGGCCCTTCAGGATGTAGATGCTCGTCTCACACTCGCCGTGGTGATGGATCTCCGTGCGGCCACCGGGGGCGGTGCGCACAATACTCGAGTAGAGGTGTTCGCTGCCGACCGTATCGGCGGAGACGGCGATGATCCGCTCCATGGCGGCGTTCTGTCCCGCATCGGCCTTCAGCGACGCGCCCGCGATGCGTTTGACCATCGTCCGCAACCTCATCGTGCCGTAGCATGCCGCTGTGACGGAAGACTACCAGAAGCTCATCCCGCCGTATCCGCGCGTCCGGCTCGCCACGCTGCCGTCGCCGATCGAGCGCGCGAGCCGGCTCGAAGCGGCGTTGCGGACCGAGAGCGCGGCCGTTCCCCGCATCTACCTCAAGCGCGATGATGTGCTCTCGCTGGGATTTGGCGGAAACAAGATTCGCAACCTGGAGTTCTCGATCGCGCGTGCGCTTGACGAAGGCGCCACCGACATCGTGACATCGGGCCGCCTGCAGTCGAACCACTGCCGTCTGACCGCTGCGGCGTGCGCCCGCTCCGGACTGCGGGCGCATCTTGTCTTCAGCGGCGCACGGCCCGCGTCTGCGACCGGCAATCTCCTGCTCGACGAACTGCTCGGCGCAAGGGCGTACTTCGCCGGCTCCGACGATCGTGAGGCGCGGCGGAAGTGGGTTGACCTCGTGGCGTTCGGGCTGGAGAACTTCGGCCGCCGCGCCCACATCATCCCGGTCGGCGGCTCCGACGCGCGTGGCGCTCTCGGGCACGTGCTCGCGGCGGCGGAACTCCTCGACCAGATGGCGGCGATGGATGAGCGGCTATCGGCGGTCGTGCTGGCGACGGCCACCGGTGGCACGCAGGCGGGCATGTTGGCTGGGTTCGCCAAGCTCGGCGCGGCGGTCCCCATTCATGCATTCGCCGTCGCGAAGTCCGCGGAGGAGCTTCGTGCGGGCGTCTCGCGGCTCGTCCGCGAAGTCACTTCCGATATCGGCTGCCCGCCCCCCTCGCAGGAGAGCATCCTCATCGACGGATCGGCGCTGGGAAGTGGCTACGGTGCGCGCACGACGGAATCGCAGGATGCGATTGAGTTGCTCGCGCGAAGTGAAGGCGTCTTCGCTGACCCCGTGTACACCGGCAAGGCGCTGGCCGGCTTGCTCGCCCTGATCCGGGCGGGTCAGTTCTCGCCGGACGATGCGGTCGTCTTCATCCACACCGGCGGCGCTTCCGCGCTGTTCGCCTGACCGGCGCTCCATGAGCGCGACGTTGGTTCGCGCACGTCCACTTGCGCAACATAACTGCAAGCGGCCGGACGTGATCGGCCCGGTATACTAAGTGGAAGCCGTGCGAGTCGCAGGATGTGACGACGGTCCAACCCACCACCCTCGCCGCGTCGCGCGCTCCCCTCGGTCTCAGTGCAGGAACGGAATCGGAGAGCGCACCGCATGACCGACGTCAAGCTCGACGAACTGTGCATCAACACCATCCGCACGCTCTCCATGGATGCGGTGCAGAAGGCGAATTCAGGCCATCCCGGGACGCCGATGGGGCTGGCGCCGATCGGGTACACGCTGTGGGACCGGTATCTCAAGCACAATCCGGCCGACCCTCTCTGGCCGGATCGCGACCGCTTCGTGCTCTCCGCCGGGCACGCGTCGATGCTGCTGTATAGCCTGCTCTTCCTCACCGGCTACGACGGCATCACGCTCGACGACATCAAGAACTTCCGGCAGTGGAAGAGCCCGACGGCCGGCCACCCGGAGCACAACCTTATCCCCGGCATCGAGACGACGACCGGGCCGCTTGGCCAGGGGTTCGGCAACAGCGTTGGCATGGCCCTCGCCGAACGGTTCCTGGCGGCCACCTTCAACCGCCCCGGCCACATGATCGTCGACCACTACACCTACGTCATCGCCGGCGATGGCGACATGATGGAGGGCGTCTCGCAGGAAGCGGCTTCGCTCGCCGGCCATCAGCGCCTCGGCAAGCTCATTGCGATCTACGACGACAATCTGATCACGCTCGATGGCCCAGCCGGTCTCTCGTTCAGCGAGGACGTCGGCACGCGGTTCGAGGCGTATGGCTGGCACGTCCAGCGCATCGACGGCATGGACACGGCGCAGGTGACGTCGGCCATCCGCGCCGCGAAGGCCGACGGCGAGCGCCCGTCGATGATCATCGCGCGCACGCACATCGGGTACGGCAGCCCGAACCGGCAGGACACGAGCAAGGCGCACGGCAACCCGCTCGGCGCCGACGAGATCGTGCTGACGAAGCGCGCGTACGGCTGGCCCGAGGACAAGCAGTTCTTCGTGCCGGACGAGGCGCTCACACACTATCGCGAGGCGCTCGAGCGCGGCGCGAAGCAACAGCAAGAATGGCAGACGCGCTTTGCCGCGTACGCGTCGGCGTATCCGGCGGAAGCAGCCACCTTCGATCGGGCGATGGACGGCAGACTGCCGGAGGGTTGGGACCACAACCTGCCAGCGTACACGCCCGGCGACAAGCCGATCGCGACGCGTGTCGCGTCCGGCGAGACCCTGAACGCCGTCGCCGATGCGCTGCCGCTGCTCGTTGGCGGCTCGGCCGACCTCAGCGAGTCGAACAACACCGACCTGAAGGACAAAGGCATCGCCTCCTCGAGCCAACCGGCCGGCCGGAACATCTACTTCGGGGTGCGAGAGCACGCGATGGGCGCCGCGCTCAACGGCATGGCGGCGCATGGCGGCGTCATCCCGTTTGGCGGCACATTTCTCGTCTTCTCCGACTACAACCGTCCGACGATCCGGCTCGCTGCCATCAGCGAGTTTCATTCGATCTTCGTCTTCACGCACGATAGCGTTGGTCTTGGTGAGGACGGACCGACGCACCAGCCGATCGAGCACCTGATGGCGCTGCGCGTCATGCCAGAAGTCACGATTATCCGCCCTGCTGACGCGAACGAGACGGCGATGGCGTGGAAGATCGCCATCGAACACCGCGAGGGACCGACGCTGCTGGCGTTGTCGCGCCAGGCTGTCCCGCACCTTGCGGGCACGGCAGGCAGTGGCGCGCGCGGCGTCCTCCGGGGCGCGTACGTCGTCAGTGAAGCACCAGGCGGCAGCCGTCCGGATGCGATCATCATCGCCACCGGCTCGGAAGTGGGCGTGGCGGTGGATGCGCAGGCGCTGCTCGCCGAACGCGGCGTCCGCGCGCGCGTCGTGAGCATGCCGTGCTGGAGCATCTTCGAGCAGCAGGATCAGTCATACCGTGATGAGGTCTTGCCGCCGCAGGTGCGGGCGCGCGTTTCCGTAGAAGCGGGTGTCACGCTTGGCTGGCAGAAGTGGGTGGGCGATGAAGGCATCAGCATTGGCATCGACGGCCGCTTCGGAGCCTCGGCGCCCGGCAGGGTCGTGCTCGAACATTTGGGTTTCACCCCCGAACACGTCGCCGAACAGACGCTGGCCGTCGTCGAGCGCCTAAGCGCTGTGAGGGCATAGGACGATGCGCTTTGCGGTCGGCGCAGACCACGGCGGATTCGCCCTCAAGCAGCTCATCATCGATGAGCTGATCAGGCTCGGCCACAATGTCGCCGACAAGGGGACGTTCAGCGACGCCAGCGTCGACTATCCGGACTACAGCGAGGCGATCGGCAACAGCATCATCTCCGGCGAGGCCGAGCGCGGCATCCTGCTCTGCGGCAGCGGCGTCGGCGCGTCCGTGGCGGCGAACAAGATGCCCGGCATCCGTTGCGCCGTCTGTCACGACACCTATTCGGCCCACCAGGGCGTCGAGCACGACGACATGAATGTGCTGGCGTTGGGCGCGCGCGTCGTCGGCCCGCAACTGGCGCTTGAGCTCGTGCGCGCGTTCGCTGCGGCCCGGTTCTCGGGCGAAGAACGGCACGTCCGAAGGCTCAACAAAGTGCTCGCCATCGAGGCCAGGTTCGCCATCGAGAAGGAGAGAATCGATGCCTAACGCCATGCAAGAGCTGTACGAGAAGCAGCAACAGTCGCCGTGGCTGGACTTCATCCGCCGCAACATGCTCGACGATGGCGGAATGAAGCGATACGTCGAGGAGAACGGCATCAGGGGGGTCACGGCGAACCCGACGATCTTCGCGCAGGCGATCGGCGCCGGCGACGACTACGACGAGCAGATCGGCGACCTCGTGCGCAAGGGCACGGCGCCGCGCGACCTGTTCGAGCAGATGGCGATCACGGACATCCAGCACGCGGCGGACGTCCTCCACCCCGTCTTCGATTCGTCCGGCGGCGCCGATGGATTCGTCAGCATCGAGGTCTCGCCGGAGAAGGCGTTCGATACGCAGGGGACGATCGACGAGGCAAAGCGCTGGTGGAAGGCGATCGACCGCCCCAACCTGCTCGTGAAAATTCCCGCCACAACCGAGGGCGTGCCGGCGATCGAGGAGTGCCTGGCCGCCGGGGTGAACATCAACATCACGCTGATCTTCGCGCTGTCGTTTTATGACCAGGTGATGGAAGCCTACGTGCGCGCGCTCGAACGGCGCCTCACTCAAGGGCTCGATCTTCGTGCGACGAACTCCGTCGCCAGCTTCTTCGTCAGCCGCGTCGATACGGCCGCCGACAAGCTGATTGAAGCGAAGATCGCCGAGGCGGCGACGGATGCCGATCGGGCTGCGCTCCGGGGGCTCTTCGGCAAGACCGCCGTCGCCAACGCGAAGGTTGCGTATCAGCGATTCCTCGCCGTGTTCGGCAGCGAGCGCTTCCGCAAGCTCGCGGCGGCGGGGGCGAAGGTGCAGCGCCCCCTATGGGCGAGCACGGGCACGAAGAACAAGGCCTACAGCGACATCCTCTACATCGCAGAACTGATCGGCCCCGACACGGTCAACACGATGCCGCCCGCGACGATCGACGCCTTCCTCGACCACGGCATCGTCCGCCGCACCATCGACGAGCGCGTCGACGAAGCGGAGCGCATGCTCGCGTCGCTCGCGTCGGCGGGCATCTCGCTCGACGAGATCACGGCGAAGCTCCAGAAGGACGGCGTGGACGCGTTCACGAAATCGTTCGCCGAGATCACCGAGATC
>JBBRPY010000067.1:0-12525 GCA_038227375.1 Dehalococcoidia bacterium | reverse complement strand
GCGAGTTCGATTTGGTGCACATTCACTCACTCTTTCTCTTCCCGCAGTTCGCGGCGTACCGCGGCGCCCGCAAGCGCCGCGTGCCGTACGTGGTCTCGCCGCGCGGCGCGCTCGACCCGCATCTGCGGACGCGAAGCTGGGCCGCCAAGGCGGTGGCGGACGTGCTCTGGCAGCGCGGCATGCTCGAAGGGGCGGCGACGCTGCACCTCACCTCCGACGAGGAAGCGCGGCTGGTGCGCGACGTCGCGCGGCTCGTGCCGCGGTCCGTCGTCCCGAACGGCATCCGCTGGGCGGAGTATCAGGATCTGCCGTCCCGCTCAGAGTTCCGCGCGCTCTATCTCGATGGCGACGACGCGCCCGTCGTGCTGTATCTCGGGCGGCTGTCGCACAAGAAAGGACTCGACCTGCTCGTCCGGGCCTTCACGATCGTGCGGCGCGAGCTCGGTGATGCCCGGCTGGTGATCGCGGGCCCCGACGACGAGTCGCTGCAACCCGCGCTGGAAGCGCTTGCGGAGCAGGAGGGTGTGCGGCGAAGCGTCATCTTCACCGGCATGCTGCGCGGGCGCGCGAAGCTAGCGGCGCTCGGGGCGGCGGATGTCTGGGCGCTGCCTTCGCATGGCGAGAACTTTGGGATCGCTGTCGTCGAGGCGATGGCGGCCGGGCTCCCTGTCGTTGTCTCACCGGGCGTGAACATCGCGGCAGAGATCGCTGCAGCTGATGCGGGCGTCGTCTGTCCGCTCACAGCCACGGCATTCGCCAGCGAGATCGCGGCGTTGCTCCGTGATCGTGGACGCCGTGCCACTCTCGGTGGGCGCGCGCGAGAGTTCGCCCGGCGGTACGACTGGGACGCCGTGGCGCCGCAACTCGCGGCGATGTACGAACGGGCGGCCGCATGAACGAACGCACGACCGGCGCGATCACGACGATCATCCCCGTGCGCGACGAGGCGCTGCACATCGCCCGCTGCGTCGACTCGGCGCGGGCGCTCGGATCCGTGTTCGTGGTCGACTGCGGCAGCAGCGACGCGACGCGCGAGATCGCCGCCGCGCACGGCGCGGTCGTCGTGCAGCACGCCTGGGAGGGGTACGCGCGCCAGAAGAATTGGGCGCTCGCGTCGCTGGATATCACGACGGAGTGGGTGCTGTTTCTCGACGCGGACGAGTACCTGACGCCCGACGCCGCGCGGGAGATGTGCGATGCGGCCGGTCGCGGCGGCGTCGCCGGCTACTACTCGGCGCGCCGGTACATCTTCCTCGGGCGCGAGCTGAAGCACGCGTGGTGGTACCCCGATGCCCAGCTGCGCCTCTTCCGCCGGCAGGGCGCGCGCTGTGAGGACGTGCAGGTGCACGAGCACATGATCGTGCCCGGCCGCATCGGCCACCTGCGCCACGCGATCATGCACGACAATCGCAAGGGGCTGTCGGCCTTCGTCGAGCGTCACAATCGCTACTCCGACCTGGAGGCGGCGGAGCTGGCCCTGCCGGCGGCCGACCGCAAGCGCGGCGCGTTCGTCGGCTCGTGGGCCGAGCGCCGGCGCGCGGTCAAAGACCGCATCTGGTTCCGCGTGCCGATGCGGCCGCTGGCGCGCTTCGCCTGGCTCTACTTCGCGAAGCGCGGCTTCCTCGACGGCCGGCGCGGACTCCTGTTCTGCTCGCTGATCGCGATGTATGAGTTCCTCATCGACGTGAAGATCCTCGAACGCAAGCTGACGCCATCGACGACGGCAGCCACTGAGGTCGGTGGCATAGCGGCAGAATCAAAGGTGGCGTGATGAGCATCGAACGGTCGATTGCCGACGCGGTGGGACGCGAGGGAGCGCCAACGATGAGCACGCGAGCGAAGTTGCTGGCGCTGCTCGTCTGCCCCGCCTGCCGCGACGGCGACCTCGCTGGGCTTGACGAGCGCAGGGCAGATGGCGCAGTCGTCTGCACCGCGTGCGGCGCCGCGTACCCGGTGCGTTCTGGCATCCCGATCCTGCTTTCCGCGGGCTCCGACGGCGACCTGGCGCATGACGAGATCGCCCACGCAGCCGGCCACAAGCATGCGCAGGCCGCGTACTTCGACCGCGGCGTCGCCGAGGAGTTCGAGATCAGCCGCCCGCACGCCGCGCCGTCGATGTACCGCGCGCTGATCGAGCGGAAGTTCCGCCGCGGCGTCGCCGGCCTGCCGCCGCTCAGGGGCGCAAGCGTGCTCGACGCCTGCTGCGGCAGCGGCATGGACGCCGAGATGCTCGCGCGTGAGGGCGCGGCGGTGATCGCCCTGGACATCTCCGAAGGCTGCGCGATCCGTGCGGGGGAGCGGGCCGCGCGGTACGGGCTGGACTATCTCGTGGTCGTTGGCGACGTCGAGCGGCTGCCGTTGCGCGACTGCGGCGTGGACATCGCCTTCGTGCACGATGGTCTGCACCATCTCGCGCAGCCCGAATCGGGCGTGCGGGAGCTGGCGCGCGTCGCCCGGCAGGCGGTCAGCCTCAACGAGCCGGCGGACGCGTTCGGGACGGAAGTGATGGTCCGGCTGGGGCTGGCCCAGGCGTGGGAGGATGCGGGCAACCGCGTCGCCCGGCTGCGCTCGGCCGATGTGGCGCGCGCGCTCGCCGAGGCCGGGTTCGACGACGTGACGGCGCGGCGCTACCTGATGTACTACCGGCACCAGCCCGGCTCGTTGATGCGCCTGGCTTCGCGTGCCCGGCTGAGGCGGGCGTACGAGGCCGGCGCGTCGTTGGCGGATGCCGCGCTCGGCCGCTGGGGCAACAAGCTGCAAGTGACGGCGCGCCGCGCGGCATAGGCGACCCCACGCGGCGGGCCGAGGGTTCTCCCCATCGGCGCTCGCCGCGCACGCGGCGATCATCACGGTGAGGGGGCATCGATGATGCCCTCATGCGAGGTCTCCGCATGGCGCAGCTCCGCGCATTCGCCCAACGTTCGCCAGTTCTCCTTGACACCGCATCGCTTCGCGCGTTTGCGGCGCCGATCCTCCTCTACGTCGCCATCGGTGTTGAGCTGATGGCGTTGAGGGCGCTGCTGCCCGGCACACTCGATGTGTGGTTCCACCCGGACAGTGCCGGTTACGGCGACTTCCCGTCGTTCTATCGCAACGCGCAGGGCATCCGCCTGAACGCCACGTACAGCCCCGGGCTCTCGCTGCTGATGCATCCGCTGACGTACTTCAGCATGCGCGTGGCGTTCCAGATCTACTTCTCTCTCAACGTCGCGGCGCTGATCGGCGTTGCTTACCTGGCGCAGTCGGCCGTCACCACGCCGCTGGCGAAAGCCGCTGTCGCTCTGGGTGTGCTCGCGCTGCCGCAGACGTACTGGGCGTTGCGGGTCGGTCACTTCACCGAGATCCTCGCGCTCGCAGCGCTCTCCGGCCTGCTGCTTTCCGAGCGGCGGCCCGTCGTCGCCGGGCTGCTGCTGGGGTTGCTCGCGCTCAAGCCGCAGTACCTGCCGGTGCCGCTGCTGTATCTGCTCGTCTCGAAGAACTGGCGCGCGTTTGGGGCCTGCGCCGGCGCGCTGTGCGGGCTGGCGCTCGCCGGCATTGCCGCAATCGTGCTGCGGGAGGGCGCGGGCGCCGCCCCGTATTTGGCGCACTACTACGTCGCCGCCGCCGGATTTGTCGGCCGCTACTTCACGACGGGCCAGCAGGACCAGATCTACGTGCAGGGCTGGCAGTATTCGTGGTCGGGATTCCTGATCAGCGCCGGACTGGACCCGAACCCACTCCTCACGGGCGACCTCTTGCTGCTGAGCGCTGGAACGCTCGCGCTCGCCTGGTGGAAATGCAATCGCTCGGCGGCGCTGGTCGCGACGGCGCTGGGCATGCTGCTGCTGACGCCGCACTCCACCTTCTACAACTGGAGCATGATCGCCGTCGCGGCGGCGCTGCTCCTGCGGGCGGAGATCTGTCCCCGGTACGTGGCGCCGCTGATCATCGCGGGCCTCGCGCTGGCGATGGTCGCGACGCAAAACGCGACACCGTTCCCGATCCCGGTCGACCACTTCCGGCCGGCTGGCACACGCGGCCTCTACTGGATACAGCCCGCCGTATTGCTGACGCTGTTCGCGCTTCCGCTCTGCGGCCGCCGCGGCGCCAGCAGCCCTGCCGAAGCGGCGCTGTCGGTGAGCGCACACGCACCCGCCGCTCGGACCGCACGGCGTCCTACGATCGGCCGCTCACCGCAGGCTGCCGTTGTTGCTGTCGCGGCAGCGACCGCGCTCGTCGCGGGCTACGGCGTCGCCGCTTATGTGAGCGGCGGCGCGCCCTTCCACCGCGACGCCTACTTTGGCCGCACGGAGGTGCTGCGCGCACTCCCACCCGACTTTCCGGTCCCGGATGACGCGCGCATCGACGCCGCCGGCGCCGGCGCCCAACTTCCGTATCGCGTTGAGTGGCAGGTGGGCGCTCCGTCGAGCGAAGTGGCGGGCCTCATGCGCCAGCGGCTCAGCGACGGCAGCTGGAAGGTCGTCGATGCCCAGGTAGACGGCGCCGCCACCACGCTGCGGACCGCGCGCGGCGGCGGCTTCGGCGCGCCGGCCGTCCTCGGCGACGTCGCGATCGTGCCCGCGGGGGCGGGGAGCCGCATCCGGCTCGAATTCTCGCCTCTGCCCGCCAGCAGCGTCCCCGGCTACGCCCGCTGGCTCGAGAGCGTCGGCCTCGTCGTCCACAACATCGACCCGAGCGTCGATGCGCAAAGCACCCGCTAAGCCGCCCGGTCGGCTGGCAGCCGGGCCTCGTCAGTTCAGCAATCACGAGCCGCGGTCCGACGTCATCCCTTGTAGCTCTGCCCGTCGTAAGCGCGAAGGCTCGCTTCCAAATGCCCTCTAACCATAAGCCCCGCCGTTGACGTCGTGCACATACGGCCCCGCGCGACGACAACTGTCTAGCGCGCTAACGAAACGTTGTTCTGGATACCTTGACTTATCAGGGCAGCTCGAGGTCGCTCCTCGACAAGACAGTCGGCGACATCCCCCCTACGCGCAATACCAGGTCGGACGAGAATGTCGACGCTCCCGCGTCGGTCGCGTACCGCGACGCCTCAAGCACCGTTCCCGATTCGCTCGCGTAGTAGAGCGGGATGTGTCGGGTAGGTTCTACGCAGATCTCTCCGCCTACAGAGGTAATGCCCTTCTCGACGCCGTAACACTGTGCGGAGACTCCGATGACGGAACGGGCCGGCAGCCGACGATCAATAAAACCGTAAGAGATCGTTGGCAGAAACTCATGTTTGACTGGTGGTCCGCCGTGGGGATCCGCAAGACAATCAACTGAAACGAGGTCTGCATCCCGAGGAACCCAATCACAGTAGAATAGTGATCCTGGAAAATTCCCGGCGTCAAATTCGGTGTCGATTCCGAACCCTCCACGGGACGTTGGTCCGGAGACCCAGAAGTCTATCCGCCGCGCCCCGAGCGACTGGCGCCAGACGACGGTACCCGACGCCGCATCGTTCGATGTCATGTTGAACTCGACTCGGAACGATATGTTCGTGGCTGGTAGAAGCTTGTTTACCTCCCGAGCATCCGATCGCGCAGACGTTGGACTCAGCTCGATGGATGCCGTTGCTGGGCCAGTTGCGGGGTCACTCTCCTGGCGGCATGACCCATTTGATGCAAACAGGATCATTGTCATCAACAAAGGTGCCATCAACATGAGCCTCCGCGAGACTCTTCGGAAACACCCCTGTTTGCGCATCACGCTCTCTAATCTCTTAGTCCGAACAGATCGCGGGCATCCCACCAAGATGACATTTCGCCAACCCTAAGGCACACTCGCCGCCATCAGGGAGCCTGTCGCATCCCCGACTACCGCCATGGATCTCATCCTCGTCGGTCAACGAAACGCTGACACCGAGCGCGTCCGCATCGGCCTGAGCCGATCTCACGATAACCCCGCTCGATCCCTTCTCCCACAAGGGCGAAGGCCGGTCGCAGACTCGCCGCGGAGAGGATGAAGGCCTCCCTCCCCGTCGCATCGAGTATCCTGCGCTTCGACGAGCCTAGCCCATAACAGCTCTAGCTACGTGAGGGCGTACCGCACATGCCCGTGTTTTCGCCGAAGAACAGCAAAGACAAGCGCCACCTCATGGTCATCTCGCACACCCACTGGGACCGCGAGTGGTACCTGGCGTATCAGTCGTTTCGTATCCGGCTCGTCGGGCTGTTCGACATGCTGCTTGACCTCTTCGAAAACGATCCCGAGTACAAGCACTTCATGCTCGACGGCCACACGATCCCGCTCGAGGACTATCTAGAGGTGAGGCCCGACCGCTTCGAGGACATCGAGCGCGTGGTGCAGCAGGGGAAGCTGCTGATCGGCCCCTGGTACATCATCCCGGACGAGTTCCTGCCGGGCGGGGAGGCGCTGATCCGGAACTTCCTCCGCGGCCATCGCGTCGCGAAGCTCTTCGGGCCGGTGATGAAGGTGGGGTACATCCCGGACCCCTTCGGCCAGATCGCCCACATGCCGGCGATCCTGCGTGGCTTCGGCATCGAGTACGCGACGATGTGGCGCGGCGCCGACGACTCCCTGAAGACAACGGAGTTCTTCTGGCGCGCGCCCGACGGCAGCGAGGTGCTGACCATACACAAGCCGTTCGGCTACGGCGGCGCGTCGACGCTTCCACGGCAGACGAAGCAGCTCGTCGCGCGGATCAACGCGCTGCGGGAACAGCTCGAGCCGCTGGCGACGACGCCATACGTGCTGATGATGAACGGTAGCGACCACCTGCCCCCGCAACCGGAACTGTCGCAGATGATCCGTGCTGCGAACCTGGAGCTGGAGGGCGCGGCGCTGGAGCATAGCTCGCTGCCGGAAGTGTTCGAGAGTGTGCGCCGGACGATCGGCGACCGCCCGCAGGACTGGCCCGTGCACACCGGCGAATTCCGCAGCGGGCAGCGCGCCCACCTGCTGCCCGGCGTCATCTCGGCGCGCATGTGGATCAAGCAGCAGAACCAGGCCTGCGAAGACTTGCTCGCGCATTGGGCCGAGCCGTTCTCTACCTGGGCCGACATCCTCCGCAAGCAAGCGGGGGACGAATGGCGGGAGCCGCTGCCGGCGACGACGGCGCACATGCCGTTCCCGACATCAGAAGCCTCCGTCTCGGCGCTAATCGACCGCGCCTGGCGCCACCTGCTCGAGAATCAGCCGCACGATTCGATCTGCGGCTGCTCGACCGACGCCGTGCATGAGGAGATGCGCCAGCGCTACCTCTGGGTGCGCGACATCGGGGAGGAAATCGTCCGCCAGTCGCTGCGCGCGATCGGCGCCCTTGGCCCCGACGACCCGCTCGGCACGATCAGCGTCTTCAATCCGACGCCCCAGCACGCCACCGGCTACGTCACCGTGACCGTGCCGTGGGATGAGTCGCAGCACGTCGCCGCCGTCATCGCCCCTGATGGCTCACGCATCGCCGCGGCGAAGGTCGGCGAGACCACCACATTCGACATCCCGGAGGGGGCGCCGAGCGGCTACGACCGCGCGCGAGCGGAGATCGGCTTCGTCGCAGCCAGCGTTCCCGGCTACGGCTACCACACCTACACCATCGAGCGCGCCAGCGGCGCGGCACCCGCCCTTCCGCCCGCCACAGGCCGAGGCATCGAAAACGACTACTTCGCTGTCGAGGCGAACGCCGATGATGGCACGCTGACGGTGCGCGACAAGCGCGGCGGCCGCGTGCTCAGCGGCCTGAACCGGATCGTCGACAGCGGCGACAAGGGGGATGAGTACAACTACTGCCCGCCCGATACCGACGCGACCGTCGACGCGCCCGCGACGCCGCCGCGCATCCGCGTCGAGCGCTGCGCCGGCGTGCAGTCGCTGATCATCGAGATGACGTACGTGCTGCCGTCCGGCCTCAACGCCGCCCGCACCGCGCGCAGCGAGAGCACCGCCGACGAGCGCATCATCTCGACGGTCTCGCTCACCGACGGCGTCCCCCGCATCGACATCCAGACCGTCGTCTTCAACGCCGCCGAGGACCATCGCCTGCGCGCGCACTTCCCATCCGCGATACAGACGAGCGTGTCGAAGGCCGACGAGCACTTCGGCGTCATCGAACGCCCGATCGCGCTCCCCGCCTGGGACCCGAAGACCTGGTTCGAGCAGCCGCTCGGCACCTACCCGCAGAAGGCCTTCGTCAGTGTCGATGATGGTGAGTGGGGCCTGACCATCGCGAACCGCGGCCTTCCGGAATATGAGGTGCTCGACACGCCGGGCGGCGCCACGATCGCCCTCACGCTGCTGCGCTGCGTCGGTTGGCTTTCGCGCAGCGACCTCTCGACGCGCCGCGGCGGCGCCGGACCGCAGTTGCGCACTCCGGGCGCCCAGCTCCACGGCCGCAACATGCTCGAATATAGCATCATCCCGCACGCGGGCGACTGGGAAGCGGCGGCGGCGCACGTGTTGTCTGTGCAGCACCTGCGCCCGATGCGCGGGCGCTGGAACCGCCACGGCATCGGTCACATCGCCGCCAGCGGTCAGCTCCTTTCGGTCGACTCGCCGGCGTTCTCCGTCAGCGCCATCAAGCGCGCGGAAGACGGAGACGGCGTCATCGTCCGTCTCTACAACACGACGGGCGCGCAGGCGGGCGCGCAGATCGACCTGAAGCCGGTGCGCGGTGAGGTGACGCTGACAGACCTGAACGAAGATCCGGTCGCGGACGTGCCGCGCGTCCACCACCGCGGCGTCCTGGTCAGCGCGCGCACAAACGAGATCCTTACCCTGCGCTTCCGCCGCGAAGACGCGTCCGGTCGTCCATCGGCGGATGCCGGATAGCGCACGAGCCCAGCCCACGTGACGGGATCGCGGTCCATGTTCGCGGGTTCGCTTGCGATACGGCCGCTTAGCCGCCGCTGCACTGGCCCTTCGCGCTGTCGAGGAACTTCTGCGCGACGCCGGTCATGTAGGGGGTGAGGACCGCCTCTCCTTCTTGCGGCGCGGGCCCGAAATAGAACTGCAGGTCGATCACCAGGCCGCCGCAGGGGAACGTCGCCGCCAGCGCACGGCCCGCGCCGGTCGTGATCCGCGACAGCCCGCCATCGACGGTGTCGCCGGGGGCGCCCGCCGCCTCCATCAGCACGATCGTCGGCCCGGTGATCCCATCCACCGCCGCGTCCTTCGAGGAGAAGCCAACGCGTCCCGTGCGGTGGCCCGCGTCGTCGGGGAACGACACCGCGAGCGATGCGTCGCCCTGCGTCGTGACAGGCAGATCCTTCGGCACGAACGGCGCGAACCCGATCAGCGTCTGAAATTCGCCCGCATCCGCCACCCGATGCCAGGGGACGAGTCCGGGCGGTAGGTTGAGGTCCGACTGTGTCGGCTCGACCGCCGCGCCCGCGACGCCGCCCGCCGGCGACGACCGCTGGTCGTGCAGGATATAGAGCACGGCGACCGCCGCCGACGCGAGGATCCCGAAGAACATCAGGCTGCCCGCCAGCATGCTGACAAGCCGCAACGCGGAGTTCGGCTTCGAAGCGGCAATCACACCTGATCGAACGGTTGTGGACGCCGCCTGTATCACCAGCATCTTCGTCCTCGGCGCCGCCGCTATGAACCATCACGCTTTGAGGTTGTCTGCGTGGCGTCGCATCCTACGCGGGCCGGGCGTGACGATCGAGGGGATGCGGGAGACACGGGTACATGTGGATCGAGCCGCTGACGGTCTCCTCGCGTGACCTCGACGACTATCGCTTCTCCATCGATGTGACCGACGGCGCGGGCACGGTCGTGGCCGCCGCGGACGCGCTGATCAACCGCGGCGCCCGTTGCGGCTATCTGGCGCAGCTGCGGATCAACGACCCGTCGGGCGGCGCGAGGCAGCGCCGCCGGGCGCTGGTGCTGTTGGTCCGGGAGGCCTGCCGGCATGCGCAGTCGCTCGGCGTCATCACCGTGCACACCGAGACGACGGCGGCGCTTCGGGCCTTCGGCGAGCGCCTGGCGGGAAGGGCGGGATTGACGCACGGCCCGCGGTTCCGGATCGGCGGCGACCTCAACGACATTCGCACGCATCTGCTCGCGATGACCGACCAGGACGGGAACGACTGATGCCCCAGTCCGTCTTTGTCTGCGCGAACACCTGCGCGATCGACCAGATCGCGCCGAGCGCCACGTACCCGTCGATCGGCGACGTCGGCGTCTTGTTCCTCGGTGGCGGCAAGGCGGCGCTGCGGCGCGCGCTCGCGACGTTCGACGTCTTCGGTTCCGCCGCCGCGGGCCGCCCGCTCGTCGCCGCCGACACCGTCACGCTGGCGGAGCTTATGGCGGACGTGACGGGCATCACCGGTCCGGCGTTTCAGGTCGATGCGGAGCGCCTGGGCCGCACCAACTACAACAACGCCGAGGCGACCTGGAACAACTATCGCGCCGGGACGCCGTGGACAACGGCAGGCGGTGATGAAGCGCCACCGCCCGCGGCAGCGGGCTTCACATCGCCATCGGTGCCCGGCGACCAGGTCGTGCAGGCGAATCTCGCGCCGTTCGTCGTCGACGCCATCAGCAATCGTGGTGGTCTCGTCGCTCTGCGATGGAAGGCGCGGATCGAGAATCCGGCCAGCAGCAGCATCTACACCGTCTTCGCCGACCCCGCGCACGTACCGCCGCTGCTGTTGCGCGTCACGTACCAGAGCACGGAACCGACGCCGATCGATCGCCCCGCGGGCGGCGCGCTCACAGGGGCGCCGGCATCGTCGCCCGGGCGAGCCGCGGCGCCGGCGCCAGCGTCGCCGCCTGCGCGGACACTACCGAGGCATCGAGCCGGTCATTAGCCCCGAGACGAGGGGGCGCCTTCCCGGTCGGATCATCAGCGCCGACATCCACCGCAACCTCAGGAGGACAACGACATGCCGACGACCATTACCACCATCCGCGCGCGCGCCCGGCAGGACCTGCATGACGAAGACTCCACCGCGTATCGCTGGACCGATGCCGTGCTCGACCGGCACATCGGCCGCGCGGTCAACGAGTACAGCCTGCACGCGCCTCTCGAGCAGAAGACGACGCTGACGGCGACGCCGAGCTCGCGTGACATCTCGGTGGCGACGCTGGTCAATCTCATCGACATCGAGGCCGTCGAGTGGCCGGTCGGTGAATTTCCGCCGCGCCGTGTCGGCTGGAGCGAGTGGCAGACGACAATCACCATGGACGTGGTCAACGCGCCCAACGCCACCGACAACGTCTACGTGTTCTGGACGCGGACGCACACCCTCGACGGTTCGTCGTCGACGCTGCCGGTCGCGCATGAAGACATCGCCACGGCGGGCGCGGCCGCCTACGCGGCGCTGGATTGGACCTCATACGCCGCGAATCGGATCAACACTGGCGGCGATGACGTGTGGGGGCGCTACAAGGCGTTCGGTGAAGAGCGTCTGCGGTACTTCCGCGGCGAACTGACGCGCATCGCCCGCCACAACACCGTCCGCCAGCGCCGCCTCTACACCACCGACGCGCCGTCGATCTTCGAGCAGAACAGGGTGAAGTACTGATCTGGTGATTGGTGACTGGTGACTGGTGATTGGTCGCCCGTCGTCGGGGCCGGGCCGGCCGGCGCGTAGGGACGAAGCTTCAGCTCCGTCCTCTCCGGCGGCTGATAGGCACCGTGGACGCGCATCCGATCTTCCGGCGTCCGTCGATCACGAGCACCTGGCGACCGGCGACGTAGCGGAGGTCGCCTCGGCGACCGTCCTCCACCGCCCGTCCCTGAAACGAAAGGAACTGCGACGTGCGCACACTGTCCGCCGCCTTGCTGGCGGCACAACGGGACCCATCATCCGAGCCGCGCGTCGATGTCGTGGTCGAGAACTCCGCGGGGGGCATGCGGCGCCTCGATTTCACGCAGCTCGACGCCACCGCGCAAACGATCGCGAAGCACGGCGTCGCCGTCGCCGGAGATGGCAGTGTCACGCGCGTCCGCTCGGACAACGCCGGCGCCGTGCTCACCCAGCGCGTGACGAACCCCGCGCTGGGACCGTGGACGTCGTGGACGACGCTCGCTTCCGGCAAGGGCAACATCGTCGCCTGCGCAGCCCGTGGGACGCGCGTAGCCGTCGTCTATCTCGATGCGGCGGCCACGGGCATCAAGATTCGCGAGTCGACCGACAGCGGCGCCAGCTACGCCGCCGAAGTCTCCGTTGCCACTGCTGCCGCGGCGGCCACTGGACTCGCGGTCGGCTACAAGAACAGCAGCGGCGATCTCGCCATCGCCTGGATCACGGCGTCGCAGCTCAACATCATCAAGCGCACGCTCGGCGCATTCGGCGCCGCGGCCGGAGCCGGTCTGACCGTCTCGTCACTGAACGGCGTCGCGATCTGTTACGGCTTCGATTGGGACATCGTGCTCACCGGGGTGGAGGCGACGACGCTGGCGCGCACGTTGTGGACGATCGTGTACGGCGACGGCGCCGATGCGCCGGCCAACACCTGGGGCACCCTCTACCCGCAGCAGCAGGCAGAGTCGGACAGCTCCGTGACGTACGCGGCGCCAACGCTCGTCTACACGGACACCTATCGCATAGACTTCGTCGAAGCCGACGCGTT
>JBBRPY010000066.1:0-13322 GCA_038227375.1 Dehalococcoidia bacterium | reverse complement strand
GGACACCAGCACGAGGCGCTGCCGGGGATCGAGCGCCTCTACGCGCGCAGCCTGAGGGAGATGGCGCGCGTCCTTCGCCCTGGCGGCCGCTGCGTCGTCCTCACGGGCGAACCCTCGATCCTGCTGCGCTCACTCCCACCCAGCCTGCGCGTGCGGACGAAGCGCCGGTGGCTCCTCCGCGGCCTCGCCGTCACGGCGTTCGTCATGCTCCGCGCCTGACGCTTCCGCGCTGGAAGATGGAAGATAGATGATGGAGGATGGAAGCCCGCAGCGAAATCACCAGTCACATGGAGCACGCCTTCGCTGCCTGGCGGCCGGTCTACAACTACCGCCGGCCGCACGAAGGCATCGGCCTGGCGGTCCCGGGCGACCGGTACACGCCGAGCCCACGGCCCTACCGCGATGTGCTTGAGCCGATCGAGTACGCGCCCGGCGACATCATCCGGAAGGTCCAGGACCACGGCCGGATCAGTTTTCGCGGAGCTGTTTGGCGCGTCGGCCGGGCCTTTGTCGGCGACCCGTGGCACTGCGGGCAACGGAGGAAGACGGCGTCTTCGACGTGTACTATTGCGCCTATCGCGTCGCGCGGATCGACCTGACGATCAGCGCCGATCGAGAGTAACGATGTGTCCGAACAAAAGGAAACCATGTCCCGCTTCCAAACACGCGGTGGAGAGGGGCAGGGGGTGAGGCCGCTACCCTTCCACCGAGGCCTTGAGCGCCGACAGCTTCTCATCCCACCAGTCCGAGATCTGCTCGAGGCCGCGACGCGCGAGCGCCAGGCGCACGGGCTCGAGTTGCCACAGGTGCTCGCGCCCACTGCGCGTGCCGCGCGCGAGACCGGCCTCCTCCAGCACCTCCAGGTGCCGCGTCACCGCCTGGCGGGTCACGCCGGTGTGTTCCGTGAGCTGTGCGATCGACAATTCGTCCTCGGTCGCCAGCCGCGTGACGAGACGGAGCCGCGTCTCGTCACCCAAGGCGGCGAACACAGGCGCCGCGCCCTCCAGCGGAGCCCTCGCCTTCGGGGTCCTACGGCGTGTTGGTGACATAGGCCTCGATGTTGCGCGTCTGCTCCGCCCAGCCCTCGCTGTTCATGCGGAACGCCTCCGCGCGGCGAGCCAGCGGGATGCCGTCGAACCCCGATTCGGTGATCGTCAGCCGCGTGCCGCCGTCGACGTCCTCCAGCTCGAATTCGATAAGCGTCATCGGCTCGCCGGAATAGTCCTGCTCCGGATCGATGCCGTACGGGTGCCATCGGAACGAGAACAAGCGTGGCGCCTCGATGCGGTCCACGACCATCTCGAATGGGTGGCCTTCGTAGCCCGGGTAGGTCATCTTCCCCCGCACCGGCGTGCCGGGCGCGAATTTCACCCCGGACATATCCACCTTGAACCAGTTCCCGAACTCCATCGGATCACTGATCGCCTTCCACACGCGCGCGCGTGGCGCCTTGAGCAGGACTTTCTTCTGAATACGGTCCGTCGTTGTCGTAGTGTCCATATGCAACCTCCTAATTGCATATTACCGGTGTCGGCAAGAATATGCAATAGATCAGTTGCAGGATGTCTTGGGCGAGCAGCTTCAACGGCGCAAGCACTTTGCTCCCGGACGAGCGCTGCGACAGTCACCAATCACCAATCACCAATCACCAGTCACCAGCGACCAGCGACGATCTACACTGCGCCTGCAACACCAGAGATCACCCGCGCCCGCGCCCGATTCGGCTACCGCGCCGCAAGAGAAGGAGCATCAGATGTCATTCGAAGTGCCGGAGCACGTCCGACCGATGCGCCAGCGCGTCCGCGCGTTCATCGAAGAGCGCATCTATCCGGTCGAGCACATCCTGGAGGAGCGCGCCGACGAAAAGAGCCGCCAGACGCTGCGTCGGTTGATGCAGGAGGCCAAGGACGCCGGGCTCTGGGCGCTCGGCCACCCGAAGGAGATCGGCGGGCAGGGGATGCCGTTTCTCGACTACGTCTACGTGAACGAGGTGATCGGCAGCAGCGAGTATGCGCAGGTGTGCCTCGGCACGCACTCGCTGCAGGACTCGATCATGCTGAACCTGCACTCCTCGCCGGAGTGGCGCGATAAGTACCTGAAGCCGCTGGTCGCCGGCGAGATTTTCCCGAGCTTCGGGATGACGGAACCCGACGTCGCCGGCTCCGACCCGACGGGGATGCAGACGCGCGGCACGCTCGACGGCGACGACTGGGTGATCAGCGGCCGCAAGTGGTTCACGACGGGCGCGAAGAACGCCGCGTACACGACCGTGATGTGCCGGACCGAAGACGACGACGTGCCCGTGCACGCGGCCTTCAGCATGATCGTCGTGCCGACCGACACGCCCGGCTACAACATCGTCCGCGAGACGCCGGTGATGGGCATGCTTGGCGGCCACTGCGAAGTGGAGTACGACAACGTGCGCGTGCCGCGCTCGAATCTGCTGGGGCCGCGCGGGCAGGGATTCCTGATCTCGCAACAGCGGCTGGGTCCCGGCCGCATCTTTCATTGCATGCGCTGGCTCGGGCAAGCGCAGCGCGCGTTCGACCTGATGTGCGAGCGGGCGAATGCGCGCATGGTCGGCGGCGCGCCGCTGGGCGAGAAGCAGCAGATCCAGGTGATGATCTTCGAGACGGCGGCCGAGATCCAGGCGAGCCGCCTGCTGACGCTCCAAGCCGCGCACAAGATGGACAGTGGCGATCCCGCGCGTGTCGAGATCGGCATCATCAAGGTGGTCGGCGCGAAGATGCTGCACAACGCGATCGACCGCGCGATCCAGGTGTTCGGCGCGAAGGGCGTCACCAGCGATACGCCGCTCGAGCGGATGTACCGCCATGCGCGCTTCGCCCGCATCTACGACGGCCCCGACGAGGTGCACCGCAGCACGGTCGCGCGCCTGATCCTGCGGGAGTACCAGCGCGGCCGCGGCTTCGACTTCGGCACACGCTGAACTACCCGAGGCCTCCCGAGCCGCCACGATGATTCGACTCGTCAGGCCTTGACAGCGTACATATGTTCTTATACCGTGCGGATAGAACGTGTGTTCTGGAAGGAGCCTGGCATGAACCGCACCGTCCGCATCCGCACCCTCGTCATCCCTCGCGCCCGGGCATGCCCCGACTGCGGCGGGCCGCTCGTCCACGCCGAAGGCTGCGTGACCTGCCCGGTCTGCGGCTTCAGCGCATGTAGCTGAGAGCGCCCGCTCGCCTCGCAGTCGCCTGGCTGTAGAATGGCCCCACTCGGCACGACGAGGCGGGCTGGACCTCGGATGCGGGCCTGCAACGCGCCGCAACCACCGACGAGCAGAGGGCTGCATTGAACGACGATCCGCTGGGCCAGACCAACCGCTTCGTGATCGTCGTCGCCGCGCTCGTCGTGATCTTTCTCGCATTGCTGCTAACGCTGCTCGCCTGGGGCGCCCCTGCGGAGAACATCGCCCGGCTGAGCCGGCTCGCGGGATGGCTTCAGGGCCACAACGACCGCGAGACGAAGGCGATCATCACGCTCGGCGCGCTCGTCGTCACGCTGGCCATGCTCACGGCCATCGTCGTCGAACTGACGCCTGCCCCGAAACGGAGCGTGCGGGTGCACGGCGCCAAGTCAGGCGCTGCGGCGATCACTACGGACGAGATCGCGGACCGGATCGACGACGAAGTCGGACGCATCGAGCACATTGTCGGCTGCCGGGCGACCGTGATCGGGCGGGGCAAGCGGGTCGATGTGGTGCTCGACCTGCACGTCGACGCCGGAGCGGACCTCTCCCACACCGCCGACGATGCATGCCGGCGAGCGCAGACGGTTGTCGAGCAGGAGCTGGGCATCGCGCTGACGCAACTGCCCCGTGCGCGGCTGCACTACCGTGAGTTACGATTGCGCGAGCATGACGCGCCACCGGAAGGGATGCGCCGGCAGCCCGGTACCGGATGGGAGCGCCCGGGCGGCGAGGCGGAGGGGGAACGTGACCAACGAAGACAGCCAGACGCACCTGAAGAAGCGCAAGCCTAAGCTCATCGAGCGGCCCGAACCCGAGGCGCTCGTCGCCATTCTCGAAGCCGTGCTCTTCGTCGCCGACGCCCCGGTCGAGATCGCGGCGCTCGCCCGCACGATCAACGCGCCGAAGGGCGACGTCTCCGCCGCGCTGGACGACCTGGCGGCCGCCTGCCGCGACCGCGGTGTGCGGCTGCAACGCACGGGCGAGCTCGTACAGCTGGTCTCGGCGCCGGGCACGGCGGCGTACGTCGAGCGCTTCCTCGGTCTCGAGCATCCGCCGCTGACCAACGCCTCGCTGGAAACGCTCGCGATCATCGCCTACCGCCAGCCGATCACCCGCGCCGGCATCGAGTCGGTGCGTGGCGTCGACTGCGACGGTCCGGCGCGGACGCTGCTCGCCCGTGGGCTGATCGAGGAGGTGGGCCGGGCGCCGGTGATCGGCCGGCCGACGCTCTTCGGCACGACGGTGCGGTTCCTCGAGTACTTCGGGCTCGAGCGCCCGGACGACCTGCCGCCGCTACCGCTCACGGAGCAGCCAGTCGAGGTCGATGAGGGCGAAGAGGCCGTCATCTGAACGTCGGCGCGCTTCGATTCTCCCTTCGTCTCGCCGAGAGCGGTTCGCTTAAGGACAAGCGCCAGGTGGTGCGCAGCCTGATGCAGCGGATTCGGAACAAATTCGGCCTCGCGGTGGCCGAGGTGGACGACAACGACGCCTGGCAGATCGCCACGATCGGTGTCGCCTGCGTCGCCAACGAAGCGCAGCACTGCGAGCGTGTCCTGAAGGAAGTGGTTGCGTTCGTCGAAGCATCGCGGCTCGATGCCGAGCTGATCGCGATTGAGACGGAAGTGCTGACCCTGTAGCGCGCCTCGCCCCGATCCCGCCTCTGATGCTATCCCGGTGTCCAGAAGTCGATGTTCTGCGGCTCTGACTCCGCACTCGGCCGCCGGGCGTCGCCGCCACCGGGAATGATTGCCGGATCGACGGCGGCGCGGATCGGATCGGGAAAATTATCGAAGGCGACTTCACCGCTCTCTGTGTCCAACACGGCGTACGAAAGCTGGAAGGCGTTTCGGGCGTCGCGCGCCTCGCCGGCCGAACCGGGATTAATCACAAGCGCCCGTCCGATGCGTTCCGCCATCTGGTAGTGCGTGTGCCCCAGGATGACGTAATCGGCATCGAGCTCCGCCACCCGCGAGAGCATGGCGCTGTTCGGGTAGAGATACTCGTATATGGGGTCGAAGGGGCTGCCGTGCACCATGAGCAGCCGCTTGCCGCCGATCGTCGTCTCGATGCGGTGCGGGCGCGCCGCCATGTACGCCAGCTCGTCCGGACGCACCCAATCCGCCGACCGCGCGCGCTCGCCCCAGGCGCTCAACAGTGTCACTTCTTCATGATTCCCCAGCACATAGCGCGCGTTGCGTTCACGCAGCATGCCCACCACCTCGTTCGAAAAACGGAACTGATACACCGCGTCGCCCGCGCACAATAGCTCATCGACGTCGCCCATGCGGTCGAGCGCGATCTGGAGGCCAGCGCTGTTGCAGTGGATATCCGAGACGATGTCAACCCGCACTACGGGCGCGCTCCGGAGCAAGGCGGCGTATGCGGTGTTCGCGGAGAGTGCTCGGCATGAGGCCGCGCGGGGCCGGCGGTCGGAGCGCTCACCGCTTCACCGTCGAAGGCTCGGCGTGCTGCAGCGGGATAGCTTCCGGCATCGCGTCCGGCTCGCCTGCGCCGTAGCCGAGGCGCGCCGCCAGCTCCACCGCCACCAGGCCCGCCGCGTTCACGGCGATCAGCAGCAGACCGAGCGCGAAGCCCGCAGATGCGCCCTGCGCCGCCGTCGCTCCGCCGTGCTTCAGCAGGCCCGAAAAGCTTGACTCGCGCACACCAAGCCCGCCGAGCGTGATCGGCAGCAGCACGGCTATGGCGGCAACCCACGTGATGAAGGCCCAGTACCACCACGAGACATGAATGCCCAGCGCGCGGCCCGACAGCGCGATCGTCGAGATGAACAGCGCCTGGATGGCGAGGGAGAACAGCGACATCTGGTAGACGGCGATCAGTTCGCGCCGGTGGGCGAGCAGGTTACGCAGGAAATGGTCATGCCGGACGGCCGGGAACGGCATCCTCGGCAACACAACGGCCAGGACGATGGCGGTGGCCGCGCCGGCCGCCAGGGCGAGGGCGCCAATCGCCGCGGTCCCGTAGTAGAAAGCGGCGCCGAGCGCCCCGAGGCAGGTCATCGCGCCATAGCCGGTCGCCCGCTCGTAGAGCACGCTCATCGTGACGTCGGCGGCGCGGGCGTTCGCTTCGCGTTGGATCCGGTACACGCGGTAGACATCGCCCCCGACGGCGGTCGGCAGCACGTTGCTGAGCAGATTGCCGACGCAGTACGCGCGGACCACCTGCGGCCACGGCGCCTGCACATCGCGGGCGCGCAGCAGCGCCATCCATTTCACCACGACCATGCCCTGCACGATGGCCATCAGCGCCAGCGCCGCGAGCATCAGCCAGGGGTCGGCGTGCCGGAGCGTCGAGGCGAGATCGCGGGGCGAAAGCTTGTAGATGAGGCCGCCGACGACCGCCAGCGTCGCGGCGGCGCGGACGGCCGCAAAGGCGCGGCCGGAGAGGAAGCCGCGGGCGGGGCCGGCGTCAGGTGCGTGTGCCACGTCTGCGTCTATGGCCAAGTATGCTCTGCAGTATTCCGAGCGACGCCAGGATCGTGATCAACGAACTGCCGCCCTGGCTGACCAGCGGCAACGGCACGCCCGTCACCGGCACCAGTCTAATGTTTACGCCGATGTTCACAAAGACCTGGAACAAAATGAACACCACAACTCCGACGGCGATCAGGCGGCCGAAGACGTCGTCCGACATGCCGGCGACGCGCAGGCAGCGGAACAGCAACACGATGAACAGCCCGAACAGCACCATGGCCCCGACGAACCCCAGCTCCTCGGCGCCGACGCTAAAGATGTAGTCCGTCGTCTGCGTCCGCAGGTAGTCGAGCTGCGTCTGCGTGCCGTGCGTGAATCCCTTGCCCAGCAGGCCGCCCGAGCCGATGCTGATCTCCGCCTGCAGGATGTTGAAGCCTGTGCCAAGCGGATCTTTGTTCGGATCAAGCCAGACGTCGATGCGCGCCTTCTGGTAGTCGTGCGCGATCGCGTACACCGCCGCCGGCATCGCCGCCGCCACGGCGAACGCCAGACCGAGCAGATGCAGCGGACGCGCGCCGGCGATCAGCACCATCCCCAGCCAGATCACGCCAAAGACGAGCGCCGAACCCAGATCCGGCTCGACGAGGACCAGCAGTGCCGGCGCCGCCGCGATGAGCATCGACGTGGCGAAGACGCGCAGCGACCGCATCTTCTCCTCGTTGTCGGAGAAGAACTTCGCGAGCATGATCACCGTCGTCACTTTGGCGAGCTCCGACGGCTGCACCTGCGTGCCGGCGATGACAATCCAGCGCCGCGATCCGTAGGCGCTGGAACCGACGACGAGCACGAACAGCAGCGCAGCGATCGACGCGAGGTACAGCGCAAGGCTCATCGGCCCGAATGCCCGGTAGTCGATGCGCGACAATCCCACCATCACCACTAACCCGATCGCCGCGAACGCCAGTTGCCGCGACACCGGGTGCGAGAACGCCTGTCCGGGCGAGCCGTAGGTCGTGAGGCTGCCGCTATAGATCAGCATCGCGCCGTAGATCGTCAGGCCCAGCGCCGCGA
This sequence comes from Dehalococcoidia bacterium, assembly GCA_038227375.1. Taxonomy (GTDB): domain Bacteria; phylum Chloroflexota; class Dehalococcoidia; order DSTF01; family JACRBR01; genus JALYKW01. The sequence continues at coordinate 5,603 of JBBRPY010000066.1, read as the reverse complement.
TCAACAGCAGGAAGTCGAACTCGCGCGTCGGCGTGTTGCGGAGGTTCACGGCGTCACCCCGACGGGCGCCGGCGCGACGCCGGAGGCGACCGCTTGCTTCGGCGATGGGCGGTGGAAGTAGTAGTCGAGGATCTTCGAGGCGAGCGGCGCCGCATCGATCGCCCCGACGCCACGCTGGAGGAACACCGTGACGGCGATCTGGGGGTCATCCGCCGGCGCGAAGCCGCTGAACCAGGCGTGTGTCTCGTACGAGCCATCCGCAAAACGGGGGCCGAACTCCGCCGTCCCGGTTTTGCCTGCCACGCTCACGCCACGGACAGCGCCGGCGTTCGCGCTGCCCCAGCTCACCGCTTGCGTCATCGCGTCGCGGAGGATGGCGAAGTTCGCGGCGGTCACGGGCACCTGGCTCGCGACTTTCGGGTCGTTCGGCACGATCACGTGCCCCTGCGAATCACGCACTTCGCGCACGACGCGCGGCGTCAGCAGACTGCCGCCGTTCGCCACCGCCGCCGTCACGCGCACCATCTGGATCGGCGTCGCGGCCACGAAGCCCTGGCCGATGCCCATGTTGTAGGTGTCGCCCAACCGCCAGTCATCGCCGAAGGTCTTCTGCTTCCACGCAGCGTCCGGGATGTTGCCGTCGGCCTCGCCTGCGATGTCGATGCCGGTCGGGCTGCCGAGCCCGAAGGCGCGCGCGTACTTCGCCAGCCGGTCGATGCCCAGGCCGTTGAAGCTTTCGCCGTACGCGTGGTAGCCGCCGGACAGATAGTAGAAGTAGACGTCAGACGACATCGCGATGCCGCCATAGAAATTGAGCGTGCCGAGCGTGCGCCAGTCCTTGAAGGTGTAGATGATCGACGGGTCATTCTCGTTCGGGACGCTGATGAATCCGTTGCTCGTGATCGTCGTGCTGGGATTCGCGACGCCCTCTTGCAGCGCGGCCGCGCCGGTGATCTGCTTGAAGATCGAGCCGGGGGCGTACTGCTCCGACAGCGCGTGGTTCACGAGCGGCTTGTTGGGATCGGCCAGGTACTGCTCCAGCTTCGCCTCGTCGACGCGGCCCGACAGGACGTTATTGTCGTACATGGGCAGCGATACGAGGGCGAGCACCTCGCCCGTATGCACATCCATCACGACGGCCGCGGCCTGGCCCCCATTCGCGGCGGCGCTCACAAGGTCCGTCGTCCTGCGCTGCAGGTCGAGGTCGACGGAGAGCACGAGGTTGTTCCCCGCCTTCGCCGCTTCCTGGTCCAGCACGCGCAGCTCGCGTCCCGAGGCGTCTTTCTCGATCTCCTTTCGGCCGACGGCGCCACGCAGGTACTGCTCGTACGCTGCCTCGACGCCGGCCTTGCCGATGCGGTCGCTCGAAAGATAGCCCTTGTCCTTCAGCGTCTTGTAGTCCTCTTCGTCGACACGGCCGGTGTATCCCAGGACATCCGCTAGCAATGGGCCGGCATCGTACTTGCGTTCGGGGACGACGACGACCTGCACGCCGGGCATCGCCGGCAGTGCCTCGCGCACGCGGAACGCTGTGGCTTGATCGAGGCCGTCCTTCACGACGACGGGGGTGAAAGGGTCGTTCGATTGCCGCGCCTGCTCGACCTTCAGCGTCGTCTCCAAAGAAGGCACGCCGAGCAGCCGCTCGACACCGCCGGCGATCTGCAATTCGTTGCTCTTCGGGATGTCGGCCGCAATCACCGCGACGGAGTAGCTCGGGATGTTCTCGACGACGGGCACGCTGTTTCGGTCGAAGATGAGACCGCGTGACGGCACCACCGGCTCGATCCGGAGCTGGTTCTGCGCCGCGCGCTGCTCGAAGCGAGAGCCATCGACGAGCTGCAGCCGCGCAAGCTGCACGGCGAGCACCGCGAACGCGATCAGAACGGCGATGCGTAGCGCCCACAGCTTTTGATTGAGTTGCTGCTTCAGGTCCGGCGTTTCGGCGACCTCGGCGCGCCATCGCCGGCGCCTGTGGCTGGTCAGTAATCCCATGGTTCTCCGGGCGCGGGCATCAGTAGGAGAGCCGGTGCCGCGACGGCGCCGGCTTCAGCAGGCGCATGATTGCGTAGACAAAGGGCGTCAGGGCGACGTTGACGAGCGCCGCGGGCAGCACCGAGCGCAGCAGCGCTGTCGCCGGGTCGAAGACGCCACCGCTGACGAGCACGCTCAGCAACAGCACCAGCTCGTACGCAAGCGACGACGCGAACACGAGCGCGAGCACGAGTACGACGTCGCTGTGCACGACGTGCAGCTCGCGCAGCAGTCCGAACCCCGCCATCGGCATCAGGGCAAGCAACACCAAGCCGGGCGTCTGCAAGCCCACCAGCGCCGTCGTAATGCCGGCGACAGCGACCATCGGCAGCACATCATCGAGCCCGCGCACGACGAGCCACGCCACCAGCACCACCAGCAGGAGGTTGGGCGCAACGCCGATGATCCGGAACTGCTCGATGCTCGACGCCTGGGCGAGGGCGACGAAGAACGCGAGCGCGGCGCCAACCCAGTATCGCATCGGCTAACGCATCCTTCGCATCAGGGCTTCTGCAGTTTTTGCGGCGCAAAGCTGGTCAGCACGAGCACGCGCTCGATCCCGGAAAGGCTGGCGAGATGAGCGACGTGCACGTTCTGGAACAGATCCTGCTCGGTCTTCTGCACGGTCGCGATGCGGCCGATGACGATCCCCGCCGGATAGCCGCCGCCTACCCCGGACGTCAGCACGAAATCTCCCTGCTTGACCGCCGCCCCCTGCCCCACAAACTCCATGTTGAGGGCGCCATCGTAGTTGCCTGCGACCACACCTTCTGCGCGCGACTCCTGCACCACCGCGCTGACGGCGCTCTTCGGGTCGGTGATCAGCATCACCCAGGCGTATCCGTCAAACACCTTCGAGACCGTGCCGACGAGGCTGCGGCCTTCGCTGACGACGATCATGCCCTCCTTCACCCCCGCGGATGCCCCCTGGTCGATGGCAATGATCGAGCGAAGATTGCCCGCGTCGCGCGAGATGACGGTGGCGTCCCGGAAGCTGTCGTTCGGAAACTGCTGCCGGACGGTATTCAGGTCTTGCTTGCTCTGCGCCTGGATGGCGTCTTCGCGCGCCCGCGTCAGCTCGTTGGTGAGACGCTCGTTCTCCGCGCGCAGCGCGCTATTCTCGCTCGACAGCCCGCCGGCGTCGGTGAGATTGTTCACCCAGTCGGCGATCGGCCGCGTCGCGTCGCGCAGCGTGGTCTGGATGGGAGACGTGAAGTTCAGCGTCAGGTTTTGCACCGGATCGAGGACCGTCAGCCGGCTCGCACTCATCAGGATGAATGCGGCGATCGCGATGAACCCCGTCCAGGCCAGCGTGCGCGTGGTCAACGTTACAGCATGCTCCCGGCGACGCGTCACCAAAATTGAACGTGTGCTTGAAGGCGCGACCCGACGCCGTTCACCTTCGTCAGAACTGAGGAGTGGTGTGAGCCAGCCGCGAGTATAGACCATTGGCCGTCGCGACGCGACGCCCCGTGATGTCAGAAGTATTAAGAAGCGCCGATTCGGGTGATGGAAATTGCGGACGGCGGGCCGGTGCGAACCCAGCGACCGCAGAGGGCGGTTTGCCGTTATGGTGAGTCAACCCGATGTTCGGTGTGTCCGCGCAGCAGATCGACCGCGTGCGGCAGCACGCCCAGCACCGCAGCCAGGCTCTCCCGCGCACCCTTCTCGCTGCCCGGCAGGTTGACGATAAGCGTACCCTTGCGCACAACTGCGACCCCGCGGCTGAGCATGGCCTTCGGTGTGTGCCGCATCCCCTCCGCGCGCATGGCTTCCGCAATGCCCGGCGCCAGCCGCTCGGCGATGTCCAGCGTCGCTTCCGGCGTGATATCGCGCGCCGCGAGACCGGTGCCACCGGTCGTCAGGATCAGATCGATCGCGCCGCCATCGCACCAGGCAGCGAGCGTCGCGCCAATCCGCTCGCGCTCGTCGGGCACGATCTCGTAGCGATCGACGGTGGCATCGATCGATGCCAGTAGCGCGCGGACGGCGGCGCCGCTGGTGTCTTCACGCTCGCCGCGGCTGCCTGCGTCGCTTACGGTGAGAATGGCGGCGCGAATCGGCTGGGTCATGCTGGCATGGTAGCGGCTCGAGGCTCGTGCGTGCCGTTGACGGCGGCACGGATTTGATGTCGCTGTTGCGGATATCAGGCGTTCGCTTATGGCCGGGCCTGCCAGCGCGGGCCACACTTTCGGCATGGACATCAAAGACACCGCAGCCACACCGGAAGACCGAAGCGAAGCGCCACATAAGCTTGCGGACTACATCGAGCGCGTCCCCGGGTTCGACGAGCGGGATGAGACCATCCGCCTGCTGAACGAAGCATTGTCGCTCGCGCTGACGGAACTCGATCTCGCCGACGCGGCGTAGACGCAACAGCGCTTACCGGCCGTCGAACGTGGCATCACCGCGAAGCGATTGACGCTGCTCGATGCGTGACACCCGGCGTCACCCGCCGCCCCTCTCCACCACCGCGTGGAGAGGGGAGTTCGGTTCTTGGATCTGTCCCGGCATGCACCCTTCACCCCTTGTCGGAGAAAGGGTGGCCGAAGGCCGGGATGAGGGCCTGCATTCAACCACCGGGCTCGCGCAGCGTCACGTCGCCCGCTTCGACGCTCACCAGCAAACCCGCATCCGTTCGAACCAGCAGTGCGCCGTCTTCGTCCACATCCTCAGCAACACCCGCCGCGCTGCCGTTCGGCCACGACGCGTAGGCGGCTTGGCCCAGCGTGACCAGGCGCTTACGCCAGCGGTCGCGCGGAGAGGTGCCGGACCGCGCCGCCTCGTAGAGCCGCTCGGCGTGCAGGAGGTACGAAGCGAGCACCAGCTCGCGGTCGACCTCGCCGCCGGTCGCCGCCTTCAGGCTCGTCGCGATGTCGCGAATCTCCTCATGCGCGCCCGGATCGAAGTTGACGTTGATGCCGGCGCCGACGAGCGCATAGCCATCGACTTCCGACGTGAGGTCGCTTTCGATGAGAATGCCGGCTACTTTTTTGCCGGCGATCTGCACGTCGTTCGGCCACTTGATGTCCGCGCATACACCCGTTACCTGCTGAATCGCATCACAGACGGCGAGCGGCGCAATCATTGCGATCTGGCGGAGCAGGTCCGGTGACGGTCGCAGCACCAGCGTCGACGCGAGATTGAGCGCGGGCGGCGTCACCCAGTTCCGGCCCAGGCGCCCGCGGCCGGCGGTCTGCTCGTCCGCTAGCGCCAGCGTCCCTTCGGTCGCGCCGCTCCGCGCGGCATCGCGCGCGAGATACATCGTCGAGCCTGTGCTGGCTTCGAAGATCATGTTGCGCCCGAACGCCCGCGTCTCCAGCAGAGAATGGAATCGCGTGATGTCGAATGGGGGCGCCACTCCGGCAGCATACCGAAGCCTTCTCTTGAGCCACGACCCAAACTCCGTGGCCGTTCGCATCCACAGCAAGCACAGAGCATCTGTGTTGAAAGTCAAGCGGCAAGTGGCGTCTCCAGGGTCCATTGGCGGCGCTGACGGACGAGGGCGTTGAGCAAGATAACGAGTTTGCGCACGCTGGCAATACGCGCGACGCGCTTGGGTTTGCCGGCGG
>JBBRPY010000065.1:0-14583 GCA_038227375.1 Dehalococcoidia bacterium | reverse complement strand
CTACGGGACCGCCTGGGACGAAAGCACGCTGCTCGAACGGGCGAAACAGGCGAACCTCGAGGCGGAGCGCCGCGACGGCATCCGCCGCCACTTCGAGTACGACTGGCAGGCGGTCGCGAAGCACATACCGGCGTACGAGCGCTTTGTGGAGGCAGAACGGCAGCGGCTCGGCGAGACCCACCCGCTCTTTCTCACCCAGTACTGCCTGCGGCCGATCGGTGGCGGCGGCCGGCTCTTCACGCCGGCGCAGCGAGCGCAACTCGCCGGCGCGCATGCGCGGGAGCATGCGCCCGCCGCCGGCGAGGCGTACGTCGCCGGCCTCGACATCGCCGGCGGCGCGGAGGAGACGCCGCCGAACGCCGTGGCGCCGGGTCATGACGCGACGGTGTTGACGATCGGCCGCCTGGTCTATCCGGAAGCGGCCGGGCTCGTGACGGATCCACGGGTCGAGATCGTCGAGCACTACGCTTGGACGGCCGCGCCGCATGAGGCGCTGATCCCGCAACTGATCGACCTCTTGCGGAATGTCTGGCGCGTGCAAAACGTCGCCGTCGACGCGACGGGCATCGGCGAGACGGCGGCGCGGCTGCTGGCATCGGCGCTCGGCGAGTCGCGCGTCGATGCGGTGAAGTTCACGTCCGAGAGCAAGTCCCGGCTCGGATTCGGCTTGCTTGCGGCGGTCAACGGCGGCCGCCTCAAGAGCTACGGCGGCGACGGTTCAGCCGAGCACCGCGAGTTCTGGCGTCAGGCCGAACGCGGCCGCGTTGCCTACCGCGCGAACCGCACGATGAATTTCTTCGTCGAGCCTGCGGAAGGGCACGACGACTATCTGATCAGCGCCGCGCTGCTGGTGCGCGGGTCAGAGGGCCGCCAGCGCCGCACGGCGACCGGCCGGGTGCGGGCGGAGGCGGGCTGACGTGGGCTGCTGGAGGCTGGAGGTTGGAGGCTGGGCGCCGACGACCAGCGACCAGCGACCGATAACTGACGAACGACCACCGAAGACTGACGACCGATCACCTAACGACTGAAAAGGAGACCCCTCCGTGGTTGCACTTCGAGACGACAGAGAGCAGCGGCTGTATGCGCAAAGCCGCCTGCGGGTGGCCGCAGCGCCGGTACCCGATCGCCTGCCACTGGTGCGGCGCGACACGCTGCCGGAGCACACGGAGTACCGCGACAGCGGCTGCCACCTGGCGGCGAGCTGCCTGCGCTGCCCGCTGCCGCGCTGCCAGTACGACGAGCCGCTGACCCCGCGGCAGCGGCTGCGCGTCGCGCGCGACCGCGAGATCGCGCTGCTGCGGACGCGGCACCAGGCGCCGATCGCGATGCTGGCGGGCGCCTACCACCTGACTCCGCGCGCGATCTTCCGCATCCTCAGCGCGCAGCGGGCGTGACCGGCGTGGATGGGAAGTACGGCGTCGGGCACGGGCCACGCTCCGGAGGCGCCGGCGTCGGAGTCGGGTCGCCAGACCGGATCTTGCCGTGCGGCTCGCTCGCGAAGGAACACAGCGTGGGCGTCGCTGTCGGCGCGGCGTCGCGTTGGGTCGCGCCCGCGCAAGCAGCCGCGAAAGAGGCGGTCAGGCAAAGAGCGATCAATCCGCGCATGGAGGTGACCTCGGCTACGACAGCGCACCCATTGTGCATACGACGCTGTCCCGCGGCAACGAGTTCCCGCGAGGAGAGCATGGCTGAGCTGACGCACGCTAACCGGGCTGGATCGCGCGGGCTACTGACGACGGCGGCGCAGGTGCGCGCCAGCGAGCGTCATGATGAGGCCAGCGGCCGTGGCGAGCGCGAGCGCGGCGAGCAGTGCGACGCGGCCGGCGTGATTCGCATCGCCGCCGGAGCCGGCCTCCGGGAAGCGGATGCCCGCGCCGTGGACGCAGATCGGCGTGGCGCTGTTGCCGGGGAGCGTCACCGAGCCGTCGGCGGCGACGGCGAAGACGCGGGCGATGGCCGCGTAGCAGGTCGAGGCGATGACGGTGTTCAACTCGCGCGGGAGGGCGACGGAACGCGCGCTGCCGGGCGACGAGGGCAGCACGATCGGCGCCACCAGCTCGCCGTTCGGGTTGACGATCGCGATCCCCGCGTCGAAGCGCCCCGGAGCGCCCACGTACTGCCAGGCGATGCGGTAGCCGCCGCCGTTGTCGGGCTCGATGCGGACGTCGGACGGCGGTGCGGGCGCGGGGAGGGGAGCGTGCAGCGGGGCGCCCACATACTGGACGCGGCCATCGAAGGCGCCGCAGACCGCCTGCGCGACGGCGCCGGCGCGCTCGGGCATGCGGCCACCGTTGTACTGCGCGGTAACGGAGAACACCGCGGAGTAGCAGCGTCCGGGCAGGATGCCCGACAGCTCGCGCTGCAGCGACCAGCCGCTCGCGCCTGCGGGAAGCATCGCCAGCTCGTACTGTGCGCCCGCATCCTGGCCGTCGACGGGCACCAGCGCCACGCGCACGGAGTAGGCATCCGGCGCCGGCCCTTTGTCATCCCAGAGGACGCGGACGCCGCCCGCCTCGAGCACCAACCGCACCCCGAGCGGGATCGGCGGCGGCGCCTGCGCGGAGACGCGCGCACTGGCGCCAAACGCGAACAGCAGCCCTGCGACGATCAGGCTACTGGAGGCTGGAAGTTGGAGGCTGGGTGGCTGCATGAGAGCAGTATCGATCAGCGCCACCGGACAGGTCCCGACGCCTGCCACATGACCGCCCTACGCTTCGCCGACGACTTTATCTAGATGGTGGAGGTTGGATGTTGGATCGGCGCGCAGACGACCGTTGACTGATGACGAGGCGACGAGCGACCAGTCGCCAGCCACCAGTCTCTGACCAGCGACCGACCACCGACGACCGATGACCGATGACCACAGCGAACCAAGTGAGGGACTTACGACCATGCACACACTCACCCTGCCGCAGCAAATCCGCCAGATGGACGCCGAACGCCTGCGCCGCTACGGCGAGCACCTGGCGTTCTACGGCGGCGACCAGTGGCCGGCGTCGATGACACGGCGCCAGAACCGCCGCCTCGTCTTCAACTACGCCAAGGCGATCGTCGACAAGACGACGTCGTACCTTGTGTCGGGCCTGAATTTCGCCGTCGACGCCGCCGACGACACGCCCGAGGCGGCCGTGCGCGCCCGCGCCACCGAGCGGGCGCTTGCGGAGGTATACGACGCGAACCAGCTCGACCAGCTCGACTTCGACACCGAGATCGACGCCGCGATCCTCGGCGATGGCGCCTACAAGGTGAGCTGGGACGCCGCCGAGCAGCGGGTGCGCGTATCGGCGCCGGACGTGCAGGGGCTCTTCGCCTGGTGGGCCGGCGACGATCTCTCCCGCGTCTGGCGCGTGGCGAGCCGCTACTACATCGACGCGGAATCGGCGGCGGCGATGTACGGCGCCGGCCCCGTGAAGCATGCGCCTGCCGCGGGCGTGGCCAAACCTCCGGGGCTCGGCCGCAGGGCCTCCAGCGTCGAGATCGTCGAGGTGTGGACCTCCGACCACTTCGAGCTCTGGGCGGGCGGAGAGCGCATCGAGCAGCGCGACAATCCCTATGGCTTCATCCCGATCGTCATCTACCCGAACATCCGCGAGCCGAAGCAGTTCTGGGGCCAGAGCGACCTCCCGGCCGTGAAGGAGCCGGTGCGCGAATTGAACCGCGCGTTGACGCAGCTCTCGATGATCCTGGAGCTGTCGGGCAACCCAATCGCGGTGCTGGAGAACGTCAGCGAGTCCACGGACATCGCCGTGATGCCGGGCGCTGTGTGGGAACTGCCCGAGCGCGCCCGCGCATATCTGCTGGACCTCCTGCAGGGCGGCGGCGTGCGGCTGCACGCGGACTACATCGACCTCGTGTACCGGGCACTGCACGACCTCGGCGAGTCGCCGCGCACGGCCTTCGGCGACAACCGGGGCGGTCTCTCCGGCGTCGCGCTCAATGTCGAGCTCGAGCCGCTGTTGAAAAAGGTGCAGCGCAAGCGGCTGATCCGTGGCGCCGCCTACCGCCGGCGGAACGAGATGATCCTCCGCATTCTCGAGCAGAACGCGCCCGCGGGAAGCGGTCGCCCCGGCGACTCTTCGAGTTTGAGTTTTGCGCCGTATCGCTCGCGCATCGTCTGGGGCAGCGTGCTGCCGCTCGACCGCAGCCGGCTCGTCGAGGAGGAGCGGGTGTTGGTTGCGAGCGGCATCCACAGCCGCCGCCGCGCCGCCGACGAACTGGGGGTCGAGGATCCAGAGCAGGAGTTCCGCCGCTGGCTGGAGGAGCAGGGTGCTGTTGGTGGAGGGGCTGGTTAGGGGATGGTCGATGTTGGATGCTAGAGCGACGGATCAGAGGAGGAGCGTGAAGCACTCTTGCTCGAAGTGGCGGTCATGCGTCAGCACGTCCGTGATGCCTGACTGTTGGCAGACGAACATCGACATGCAATCGGTGAGGCCATACCCCTTGTCCAACCGCCGACGATAGAGGTTTAGTCCGGCGTCGAACAATTCTGGTGTCTGGCGCACGATCGTAACAGCGTCATCCGCCCGCAGCTCATCGATCATCGCGGCGGCTGTCGCGCGGGCGGCCGGTCCCAGGCGCGAAACATGCGCGAGAACCTCTACGAAGATGGGATCGGCGGACACGAGTCCTATGTCAGCGGTGAACCGTTGCATTGGCGAGAACGACTGCGGGTCGGGGCGCATCGTTTGGCAGCAGCGCCGCGACGTAGTACGCGGTATTGACGAAGATACGCCGCAACTAGCTGGCGTCCTGCTTTGGCACGCCATAGAGGTAGTGATCGAGGTTCGCGGCGCCGTCACGCGGGTGGCGGGCCAGCTCTTCGGGAGGGATCTGATCTCCGAGCGCGATGATTTTCTCCCAGATCGGGATCTCGCGCTTGGGTGCGCGCTTCCCTTTTGACGTTGAGGGTCCGCGTACTGGCTTCTGGGTTGTCATCGCCTTGAACTATGGCAGCGGCACCCGGAGCCGCCACCGCGAAGGTAGTGGTGAAGGTTGCGCGCGCCATCCGTTGGGAAGCGCTCCAGTTCCTCGCGCGGAATCTCCGCGCCGAGAGCCTCAATCTTCTCCCAGATAGTGGTTCCGCGCCCCGGCTTCCGCCTGCGCTGCGGCGCCCGTCGCTTGTTGTCCGCCGGCTTCCGAATCGTCATGACGATGAAGTATGGCCCGGTGCGTCAGACATTCGTAGGCGGCGCACCGGCGGCCGGTTCGCGGGGGCTGTGCAGTCCGATGATGTTGCCGTCCGGGTCATCGATGATGGCGAAGCGGGAACGCCAGAAGGCATCGATCGGCGCGAGGTGGCCGGAATAGCCCGCGGCGGTGAGATCCGCGTACATGCGGTCAACGGCCTCGCGCGAAGCGAGCGTAAAATTGAGGGTGTTCGTGGCCGGGCCGGATGGCTCGCGCCAGTTGGGGTCGTAGCTGCGCGTCACCTCCGCTGTGCCGAACTCGATTAACGTGCCGCCAGCCAGCTCCGCACGTGCGAAGTCATCGCCAACGTCGTTGACCGTGAGTCCCAGGCGCCGGTAGAATGCAAGGCTCGCGGCCAGATCGCGCACGAAAAGATAGACAGCGGTGAACTCGGGTTGCTGCTCGCTCATGTTGAAGGACCTCCTTGTGAAGTCATCACATCCGTGGCTGCCGCGGCGCGCTCAATCGCCTCGGCGTGCCGCGGCCAGTGCAGGAAGGTATCGCCGCCAATGAATTGCCAGAGTGGCCGCGGCCCCGCCCACGGGATCGGGGCCATCGCGTTCATCTCGCCGTCACTCCGTGTGCGCGCACTCGCGACCAGAGCGTCGAGGAGGGCATCGAACTCCGATCGCACCTGCTCGAGCTCGACGTCGCGATAGTGCGCAACGGCCAGCGCGTTCGATTCGTCCCCCGTTGGCATCGCGTCGCTCAGGCCCGCGGCCTGGCGCCGACGCCGTTCTTCGAGCATGTACACCGGCGGCACGACGGGCGCGCCGAGGCCGAACGCGACCTGCGCCGCCCAATGGATGAGATGCGCCAGCACATCCTTGGCGCGCCAGCCTTCCGCCGTCACCGGCGTCGCTGATGCCTGGTCCCCAAGCGCGGCGATGGCGTCAGTCAGCCTGGCGCGTTCGCGTGCGATCGCGTCGAGGACATCCTGCGTGGTCATGGATAGCTCGTCCATCGCCGGCATCAATTCGGCTTTACTGCGCGCGTGGCGAAGTACCCGGGCATGAACTTCTTGGTGATGCCTGCGTGATGCGGGGCTTCCGCGAAAGCGGTCAGCACGAACCCCGCCTCCAGCTGGCCGCCGATCTGTCCGGCCATGGAGTGGCTGTACTCCAGTGGACCGTCGCCGAATCGCGCGCGCTCCTCCGCCGTGAGGTGCGTGAGGTCCGAGTACGGCAGGCTGTGCTGGGCGACCAGCTCGCCCCGTTCGTCCTCTGCCTCGCGACTGAAGATGTAGATATCGGGATTCATGAAGCCGGCGAGCAGCCGCCCGCCGGGCCGCAGCACCCGAAAGCACTCGCGCCAGACCGGCGCCAACTCGGGGCAGAAGAGGTTGGAGACGGGATGGAACACGAGGTCGAAGCTCGCATCTTCGAACACGCGCAGGTCCCGCATGTCGCCCAGCTCGGTGCGCAATGAAAGGCCATCGCGGTCGGCAACCAACCGGTCCTGCGCGAGTTGACGCGGTGAGTTGTCGAAGACGGTGACGTTCGCGCCGACGGCGGCCAACACCGGCCCTTGCTGCCCGCCACCGGACGCGAGGCAGAGGACGTCGCAGTTGCGCAAGTCGGCCGGGAACCAGTCTCGCCTCACGGGCTCGTAACCGATCAGCACAACGGACCAATCGCCCGCCCGCGCCCGCGCGATCACGTCGGCCGCGACGGGCCGCGTCCATTCGTTGTCCGTATCGACTTGGCGGTCCCAGGCGGCGCGGTTGTGCGTGACGGGGTCGATGCCGTTGGCCATGCGGCAACTATAGGGGATTGTGCGCCACTCCTACACCGAGTCACATCCGCCCTCTTAGTCGGGCGCGCTGCCTGGAGGTGAGGTGGCGCGGCGCGTATTCTTCGCTGGCGTCGCCGAAAGCGATGGCGGTGCCGGCCGGGGAGACAGGAAGATGGTATGGTGATGCGAGGCTCTGAGATTTCATGGCGCTAGATGAACGAATCCAAAAGCTACGGCTGGTTTCTACAGGGGCGAAGCGGAGTCCCGCAGAGCGGAAGAAGCTCCATGCAGAACTGGCGCGCACGGCTGATCTGGCAGGAAAGATCGCGGAGGCCAACGCCGACTACAAGCAGGCATTAGCCGGCGGTGAGCTACGTCGTGCGGCCCCTCCCAAACGTAACCGAGGAACTCGCTCGAACTGAGCGCTGGGTCCAGGATCACTTTCAGCACGTTCTCTCCATCATCGCGATGAACCCCTATCCGAATCCCCAATTCCGCTGCTGACGGAGGATTGGGCCCGCGACGGATCGCGCGTCTACACCTACTCGGACGATTACTTCCCGTATGCCATCCACTTCATCGTGTTTGAACCGACTGACGAAGCTTATGGCGTCATCTCCGTACTGGCGCTGACGCCGCTCCCGAAATCGTAACGGCGTCCATGAAACCCATCCGCCACCTGCTGCTTCGCGTCTTGCGCTGGCCTGCCGTCCTCGGCTGGATGGCGCTGATCTTTGCCGGCTCGTCGGTGCCCGCCGAGATCATCACGGCGACGCCACAGCGGGTGCCGATCGACAAGGTGGCCCACTTCGGCGAGTACTCCGTCCTTGCGTTTCTGCTGGTCGGTGTCGCCCGCCGCCGGACGCGCGGGCAGCGGATCACGCCGCTGCTGCTGGCATGCTGCATCGCGTTCGCGACGGCGTACGGGGCGAGCGATGAGTTTCATCAGCGCTTCGTGCGCGGCCGCGACGCCGCGCTCGACGATCTCGCCGCCGACGCCATCGGGTCGACCGCCGGCGCGCTGGTCGCCGCCGTGGTGCTGACGCGGATCGACCGCGCTGAGACGCGCGCGGTCAGGCGCGGCGGATCAGCGTCAGGCCGTCGCGCACCGTAAGAAGAGCGTTGCTAACCCGGGCGTCGTCCTGGACGTGCGTGTTGAATGCGGCGAGCGCGCGGCCGTCGTCATCCTTCGGATCCGTCACGGTGCCGTTCCAAAGCGTGTTGTCGACGGCGATCAGTCCGTTCGGCGCGAGCAACTCGAGCGCCGCTTCGTAGTAGTTGACGTAGTTCGTCTTGTCGGCGTCGATGAAGACGAAGTCGAAGGCGCCGTTCAGCGTCTGCAGCGTGTCAAGCGCCGGGCCCTGGCGGACATCAATCTTGTGACCGTGCTCGCTGCGGTCGAAGAAGCCGCGCGCGAAGGCGATCGTCTCCGCATCGATCTCGCAGGTGGTGATGCGGCCGTCCTCGGGCAGCGCCGCCGCCATCATCAGCGCGCTGAAGCCGGTGAACATGCCGATTTCGAGCACGTGCTTCGCTCCGGTGGCGGCGACGAGGATCTGAAGCAGCGTCCCTTCGAGCTGCCCCGACACCATCCGTGCGCGCTGGCCCATCTTCTTCTCTGTTTCAGCCACCAGCTCGGCGAGCAGCGGCGGAAGCGGCGTCGTATGGCGCTCGGCGTAGGCCTCGATCCCGTCAGGGAGAAATGTCAGTGGCATGGCGCACCTCCGTAGCGTGATGATGTCCGCCATCGTAATCGAGCCGCGCGCGTTCCGGAAGATCGGCCCGCGTGCGTGCTCGAAGCGACCGGGACCGCTGCCCGTCGAACTATGCCGCTTCCGATACCATCATCCCACTATGGACCTCAAGCAATACATCCGCGACGTGCCCGACTTTCCGGAGCAGGACATCCTCTTCCGCGACATCACGCCGCTCCTGCGGCACCCTCCGGCGTTCGCCTTCGCGATCGATGCGATGGCGGCGTACGCGGAATCTCGCCGCGTGGACGCGATCATCGGCGTGGAATCTCGCGGGTTCGTCTTCGGCGCGCCGATCGCGCTGCGTCTCGGGCTGCCGTTCGTGCCGGTGCGCAAGCCGGGCAAGCTACCGGCGGCGCGGATGTCGGTGGAGTATGCGCTGGAGTACGGCCAGGGCCAGCTCGACATCCACGCCGACGCGCTCGACGCAGGATCGCGCGTCCTCATCGTCGATGACCTCCTCGCGACCGGGGGCACCTCCTACGCCGCGGCGAAGCTCGTCGAGCTGCTCGGGGCGTCTGTCGATAGCCTGCTGTTTCTGACCGAGCTGGCGGCGCTCGGTGGGCGCGCGCGACTGTCGGGCTACGCGGTGCACGCGCTACTTGAGTATCGCTAGCGGCCAGCGAGCGCACCCGGCCCCCCCTCTCCGCGGCGCGTCTGCGACCGGCCCCTCTCCTCCGCTGCGGCGAGGGGAGTTCGCGACGACGGGCGATCTCCATTCCGCTGCACTTCCGCTCCGCTGCACTCCCGCTCCGCTGCACTCCCGCTCCGCTGCACTCCCGCTCCGCTGCACTCCCGCCGGACCGGCACGGATCCTGCGGAATCATCAGCGCGCAGGGCTACCGAGTACATTGTGAAAGCTGTAACATAGAGACTGAATATGGCTCAGCGCACCTCCACCTATGGCAACCGCAGCCGCACGTCGGCCCCCAGCAACCGCGCCCAGCGGTTCGTCAACGTCGGCCAGATGCTCGCTCGGGTCTTCGCCGGCTACAAGCTGATCAGCTTCCGCGAGAAGCGCAAGGGCGCCGCCTGGGGCGAGCCGCGACGCGAGCGGCATCATTACTGGAGCGCCAACAAGTTCTACGAGACCGCAGTCAAGAATCAGGGGCTGCTGATCAAGACCGGCCAGTTCCTCGGCACCCGGCCGGATGTGCTTCCCGACGCCTATGTCGATGTGCTCGCGGGCCTTCAGGACGAAGTGCCGCCGGAGTCGTTCGCCAACATACGCGCGCACGTCGAGCGCGAGCTGGGGCGCACCCTCGAGGAGATGTTCTCCGAGTTCGGAGAGACGCCCGTCGCCTCCGCATCGCTCGCGCAGGTGCACCGCGCCGTGCTGCACGACGGGCGCGTCTGCGCGGTGAAGGTGCAATACCCGGGCATCGAGCACATCGTCGACATCGACCTCGCGAACATGACGTTCTTCATTGGGCTGCTGAACAAGCTCGACCGCTCGATGGACTACCGCTTCGTCGCCGAGGAGATGCGAAAGCACATCCCGCTCGAACTGGACTTCATCAACGAGGGCCACAACGCCGAGCGCATCGCCGCCGACTTCGCCGACGTCGAGGACATCGTCGTGCCCGACATCTACTGGGACTACTCGAGCCGCCGCGTCCTCACCATGGAGTACATCGACGGCGTCAAGATCACCGATCGCGAGGGGATGGCCCGGATCGGCGTGGACTCCGCAGACGTCGCCAAGATCCTCGTGTTCGCCTTCGCCGAGATGATCGTGAAGTCGGGCTTCTTCCACGCCGACCCGCACCCCGGCAACCTGATGGTGCTGCCCGGGCCGAAGCTGGTGCTGATCGACTTCGGCCAGGCGAAGAAGCTCGAGCCCGCATTCAAGGACGTGCTGGTGCGGTTCACCCGGACGCTCCTCAGCAACAACAATGCCGCCATGGGCGTCGCGTTCCGCGAGCTCGGGTTCCGCACGAAGAAGGACGACGCCGAGGGCTACGAGCAGCTCGGCGACGCCTATGTAGGCAAGGTCGCGCGGCACATGAACGACTCGGGAGCAGGTTGGGCCGAAGGCGAGGTCTTCCAGGAGTCGTACGAGGACGTCAGCAAGATTCTGAAGAAGAATCAGCTCACGGCGATGCCGCCGGAGTTGCTGCTCGTCGGCCGCGTCTTCGGACTGCTCAACGGGCTGAGCAAGACGCTACAGGCGAAGACGAACATGCTCATCGCCTTCGCACAGCTCGCCGACCAGATGGAGGCGGCGAAGACGGAAGCCGCCCTCACGCCAGCTGGCGTCGCTGCGGCGAGCGGGTCCCCGGCGGCCGCGAGGCGCCGACTTCTGGAGGCGTAGCTTCGCAGGAATCTAGGCTCTGGAGGCTGGACGCGGCGCTCCAACATCCAACATCCAACCTCCAACCTCCAACATCCCTTCCACCCTCAGGCCACCCACCCCCTCACACCCCCGGGCCAGGCGATGTGCTCCAGGCCGGCGAAGTCGACGTCTTCCGCAAGCTTGCCGATCGGCTCGCCGAGCACGGGATGGACGACGTCGCCCGCAAGCTCCGCCAGCGGCGTCATGACGAAGTTGCGTTCGACCAGCCGCGGATGCGGGACGACGAGCGCCGCCGTGTCGATGATCCTGTCCCCGTAGAGCAGGATGTCGATGTCGATCGGGCGCGGCGCCCAGCGCTCCGCCGGCCGGCGGCCGATGGCGTGCTCGATGCGCTTCAGGTGCAGCAGGAGGTCTTCCGGCGGCAGCGCCGTCTCCACTTCGCAGGCGGCGTTCAGGTAGTCAGGCCCGGGCGGCGAGCCTTCCAGCACGACGGCATCGGATCGATACAGCGACGACACCGCGACGAGCCGGCACTCCGGCGCGAAACGGCGCAGCGCCGACCGCAGGTTCTCCCTGCGGTTGCCCACGTTGGCGCCGAGGCCGATGAAGACGCGCTCCGCCATCAGCCCGCCGCCCGCGGCCAGCCGCGGACCACCGCATCGGCCATGGTGGCGACGCGCTTCATTGCGCGCACGTCATGCACCCGGACGATGTCGATGCCGCCGGCGATCGCGAGCGCCACCGTCGCCGCCGTGCCCCAGATGCGGTCCTCCATTGCTTCCTCATCCAGCACCGTTGCGAGCGTGGACTTCCGCGACGTGCCGATGAGCAGCGGCAGTCCGAGATCGCGCAGTTCGGACAGCCGCCGGAGCATCTCGACGTTCTGCTCGGCCCTCCATCCAAAGCCAAATCCCGGGTCGAGGATCAGCCGCTCTCGCGGCAACCCCGCTTCAGCGGCAATGCGCAGGGACTCGCCGAGACCCTGGCGGATGGCGGCGATCACGTCGTCGCCGGCGCGGCCGCGCTGGTTGTGCATCGCCACGGCCGGCAGCCCCGCATCGGCAGCGATGCGGGCGATCTCCGGGTCGCCGCGGAATCCCGTGATGTCGTTCAGCAGGTGCGCGCCCGCCGCGATCGCCGCGCGTGCGACCTCCGGCTTGTAGGTGTCGATGCTGATCGGCATGGACGGGAGGTCCGCCCGTAGTCGTTCGATCACCGGCGCCGTGCGCCGGATCTCCTCGCCGGGCGTGACCTCGGTGAAACCCGAAGCGCTCTTGTCGGCACCGGGGCGCGTCGACTGGCCGCCGACATCCAGCAGGTCGGCGCCGTTATCGGCCATCTCGCGGGCGAGCGTTACGGCGGCGTGCACGTCGCTGAGTCCGTCGCCGGAGAACGACTCGGGGGAGCAGTTGACCACTCCCATGATGTACGTCCGCTGCCCCCAGATGAAGGTGCGCGGACCGATCGTCAATGTTGGGGCGGCGAGGCGTGAAGTCTCGGCTGCCATTCAGATGGCTCCGCAGTTAGAAGGACGCGGGGATGCATGAAGGCCACGTAGTCCGCACGGGCGATCGCGCGCGTGGCGGCGGGGCTGCCGGAGTGGTGGAGCTGCGGTGGTCATGGGGGCATCGTAGATGAGCCCACCGCCGGTTACCAGACGGCGAAGACGACGGCGTCGGCCTGGTTCGAGGCGTCGAACAGCGCCACGGCGACCTTGCGCCCGACCACCATCTCGACCGCGGCGATCGCGCGGCTGACCGGCACCGCGCGCAACCAGACCTGCAGCGACCCCGCGAGTTGCACGGTCGCCTGCCAGTTGACGTTATCGAACGCCTTCAGGGTGCCCTGCCGGACTTCGGTCGTCTGCATGTCAACCATCCTTGCCTTCGGTCCCCAGAGGCGGGTCGTCCCGCCTACCGGCACGTTCGCCGCCAGCGGCGCGGACTGCGCCTAGAGCGCGCCCAGGGTCAGCTCCTGCTCGTACTTCGCGGCGTGCCGGTCGTACGTCCAGCGTATGGACGCGACGCGGCGCTTGATGGCGCTCGGCGCGATGAGCGCGTCGGAGAGGTCGACCACGTCGAGCAGCTCCTGCCCGCAGTTCGGCGGCACGACGATGCGGCCTCCGGCGGCGTCGAGCGCGCGCCGGCGCAGGTGCGCGGCCGCGGTCGCCGCCGCCGCGCTGCCGCTCGTGCTCGTGAGGTCGCGCTGCTGCCCGCGCGTGGCGGCGCTCTGCGCAGCGGTCGTGAAGTCGACCGCCTCGCCGAAGACCGCCGCGCCGAACGCCTGCGCTTCGGCGAGCGGCGGGGGCACTGTCCGTAGCCGCAGGTCGCGCAAGGGATGCGCCGCGCCGAAGGTGTAGACGCTCGCCGCCGATGCGAGTGGCTCGGTCAGCACCGCGCCCGCGAGCGTATTCATCCGAATGCGGTCGGCGAGGAATGCAAGCGCTTGTTGCGCCGCTTCGAATCCGGAGGTCGATGGATGCACCGTGAACTTCGGCGTCACCGTCACGGCACGCGTCGACGCGGCCGACGCCGACAGGTGCAATCCGCCGCGCGCAAGGATGCGGATCAGCACCTGCTGATAGGTCTCGCCGCCGCTGTGCACGATCTGCGTGCGCTGCCGGTTTCTCCGCAGCAGCTCCCAGCCACCTTCGACGTACAGCCGCAGCGTCGAGGCGCCGCCGGCGCGCCGGAACTCATACGCGGCGATCCACAGATCAGGCATCTTCGACGACTGCAGGCCGCTCGCGGTGCGATATCCCCATGAGACGCTGACCAGGTTGCCGATGGCGATCTGCGCCGGCGGACCGCCGTACGTGCCCGACGCGTTATCGAGCTCGATGTAGCCGCGGGTCGCGTCCGGCAGCTCTTCAAGCTCGAGGCGAACGATATCGCCAGTCAGCGTCAACAGCGATTGCGTTTGGGGCGCCCGGTAGATCGCGTCGGGAGCGCTCTCGTAGACGTAGCCGCCGCCCGGCGCGTCGGCGGCAAGCGCGAGGCCCTCAGCGCCGCCGTAGTTCACGGGTACCGGGGTCCGTAGCGTGTTCGCTCCCGCCACGAACGTCTTCAAAGGGTGCAGCGACGTGCGGTACGCGCGCGTGGCGCCGCCGGTGAACGCGTCGGCTTCGACGAAGTCGATGCGATAGGTGTCCGTGTAGACGATCGTTGGCGCCGCGTACGTCACGGAGCTGTCCGACTCTGCCTGCTGCTGCGGGTAGAGGGTGCCCCAGGTGTTGGCCGGCGCATCGGCGCCGTCGCCGTACACGATCGTCCACAACGTGCGTGCGAGCGTCGTCGCCTCCACCCCGGTGAGCACGATGTCCCAATCGAAGCCGTAGCAGATCGCGACGCCGTTCAGCGACGAGACGGTGAGACCGGCTCCGGCGGCGGCGCCGAATGCGCCGAGCGTGCGCTTGATGATGTTGTGCTGCGCCGCCGTGATCCAGGCGATGGCGAGGTCGCCGCCACTGTTCTTGTAGCCGACCGCGAGCCCTGCAACCGCCGCGGTCGCCGAGGCGGCGGCGACTTCGGCAGCGTAGGTTGCGCCGCTGTCAGTCGACTCGCGAATCTTGATGCCCGTGGCCGCCGCATCGAGATAGACGACGGCTACGCG
>JBBRPY010000064.1:0-14648 GCA_038227375.1 Dehalococcoidia bacterium | reverse complement strand
GCACGGACGTACGCGCGGTATCCGTCGGGGTCCACCGTCAGAAACTCGGCCGTGCCTTCCGCGAGGACCTGCATCGAGTACGGCCTTTCGTGGGCGCGCGTGGTGGTGTCCGGAAGTGTGCCCATCATAACAACGCCCTTCCCGGAATCAAGCGGCGTGAGGCGAAGCCGGTTCGGGGCTTCGGCTGCGCTTCCCGCTCAGCTCCGTGCGTTCGCCCGGGCGGAGCGGAGGTGACCCCTTGACGGATCTGTTGCAGTGCTCTAACGTCTGCGTCATCGGGGTTGCCGCGCGTGCACGGCAACCGACCATCCCCGCGCAGTGAAGGAGAACCGCGTGAAGAGCCGATTCATCGTCTTGCCCGTCATCGCCCTCATCGCCTCGCTCGCCCTCACGTTCGGCAACGGCGCCACCTCTACCCATACCACCGAATCGGCGACGATCAACCCGATCGTCCTCGTCCATGGATGGAACAGCTCGTCGTCGGCGATGGCGACGCTGAAGTCACGCTTCGAGGCGCAGGGACGCCAGGCGTTCAGTATCGACCTGCCCGGCCAGAACAACATCACAAACGCCCAGGCGCTCGCCACCTTCGTCACCAACGTCAAGACGCAGACAGGAGCGGCGAAGGTCGACCTCGTCAGTCACAGCATGGGTGCGCTGTCGACGCGCTACTACATCAAGAGCCTCGGCGGCGGCGCGAGCGTTAGCGAATACGTGTCGCTCGGCGGTCCGCAGTACGGCCTCGGCATCGCCTGCTTCCTCTTCACGAACGCCGGCGGGCAGATGTGCCCGTACAGTTCGTTCCTGAGCGGTCTGAACTCCGGCGACGACACCCCCGGCAGCCTGCTCTACACGACCATCTACAGCACCGGCGACGAGGTCGTGCCGAATTCGTCGTCACGGCTCGACGGTGGCGCCTGCTACAAGCAGGTGACCGGTCTGAACCACAGCGCCCTGCACGAGGATGCCACCGTCTTCAACTACGTGCTTTCGGCGGTGGACGGCGTCTGTCCGGGCGTCTTCCAGTAGCGTCCCAGGTTCGCGAATCGACATAACGTTGAGAGACGGCAGAGATGCCGTCACCTCTTCCTCGCCGCACGATCCGATCACCGGTTGACGCCGATCATCCGAACGGCTAGGCTGTCGGACGTAAAAGGATCATCAGTCAACGCAACAGAAGGAGATGCTGTGTTACCAAGCAAGTTCACTTTGGCAGGGTCCATATCGTTCGCCGTAGGAATGCTGGTCGTCGGCTTCGCCGTGGCGATCGGCGCGCACTCCGGCGCCACCGCATCCGCCGGTGGCGCCGTGTGTGCGACACCGGGAACAGCAGTTTCTACGTCCACAGCTACCAGTACTGCCGTTGCCGACCCGACGGCCACGAATACGCCGGGTACGCCGGTTGGGCCTGCGGGCAACATATCGGCGCTGCAGGTCGCGCAGTGCACGGCGACGGGGACGGCCACGACGAAGGCGAAGACGAACACCGCCACCACGACGAGCAGCGTCACGGCGCAGGCCTCGACCACCGCGGCGCCCCGGACGCCCGTGCCCGTCTCGACGCAGCCGCCCGCCGTGGCCACGGCGACCCGGCCGGGAGGCGGGGCCGCGGGCTCCGGCATCGCGCCGCCGAACACCGGCACCGGCGCCACATCCGGAAGCGGCATGAGCATCGGCTTCCTGGCGGCGGGCATCGCGCTCGCGGTCGCCGGCGGGGCCTCGGTCCTCGCGGGAGTGCGCCGGCGAAGCTAGCCGTCGTACAGTCTGCATGCAGGAAGGGGCGCTTGGGCGCCCCTTCTTCGCGTCTACCTGGTATCCGTCCGCACCCCTCACAGATTCGCGCATGGGGGCGGACACCCGAAAACTGCGGGTGTTCCCTGCCGATGATCTCCACAGACAGCCAGCCCCATCGTAGTGCCGGTTTCGGAGCGTCTGTGGTTAGCGAAAACACCCCGCGCCGTCCCGTCCTCACGCTCGACGACCTCGCACAGCCGCTGACGCGCCGCCCCGAGCGATTGCACGCCCTAACGGCCGCCGACCTCAGCATCGCCTTCAGCCTCGGCCTCGACCTGGCTGAGGGGAAGCCGGCGGGACACGCACAGCGCGTCTGCTACATCGCCACGATGCTGGCGGACGCGCTGGAGGTCGAGACGCCGGTGCGCGCGGGCGTCTACTTCGGTGGGCTGCTGCACGATATCGGCGTCACCCTCTCAGCATCCGACCTCTGCCGGGTCGCCGGCGTCGACGAAGACACGATCTTCGGCCCCTCGCCGCTGCGCATCCCGGACGAATCGCGGTCCGAATTCGCCTACGCCGACCACTCGGCCGTGCTCGATGCCGTCCATCAGCATTGCGCCCTTGGAGCCGAGACGGTCACGTTGCTCGACCTGCCCGCTGAGGCCGCATCGGCCGTCGCGGGCCATCACGAGAACTGGGACGGCAGCGGCTTTCCGGAGGGAAGCGCGGCCGATGCCATCCCGATCGAATCACGCATCATCGCTATCGCCGACACGGCCGAGGTGCTGATCGCGGACCACCCGAGTTCGCTCGCGGCGCGGCGGCACCTGCCCAGCTCGATCGGCCACTACGCCGGCATTCAGCTCGATCCCGCGTTGGTGAACGCGCTGCTTAATCTTGCGAAGTCGGATGAGTTCTGGCTGGGGCTCTATTCGGAGAACCTGACGGAAACGCTGACCGCCATGCGTGGCCAGGTGGACACGCGGAAGAGCCGCAGGCGCATCACCCGTTACGCCGAGGTGTTTGCCGACATCTCCGACGCCAAGGGCGGGCACACCGTGGGGCACTCGCGCAAGACGGCCGAGGGCGCCGAGCGTCTGGCCGAGGCGCTCTCGCTTGAGGCGCCGCACATCGAGATGATCCGGATCGCCGCGCTGCTCCACGACATCGGCCTCCTGGGCGTGCCAGCGCGCGTGATGACGAAGCCGGACATCCTCTCGGTAACCGAGATGCAGATCATGCGGCAGCATCCGGCGAACTCGGAGATGATCCTCGAGGAGCTCACCGGCTTCGAAGAGATCGCGATCTGGATCGCGCGCCACCACGAGCGGCCGGACGGGAAGGGCTACCCGGAGATGCTCACCGGCGACGACATTCCGCTCGAATCGCGCATCATCGCGGTTGCCGATGTCTTTGCGGCGCTGACGGCGGAGCGGGCGCATCGTGGCGCGGTGTCGCGAAAGGACGCGCGCCAGATTCTGCTGGGCGCCGCGGGCACGCAGCTCGACACCGAGCTGGTGCGGATGTTCTGCGCGCTCATCTAACCGCCTCATCCTGGCGTAGCAGCGCCGACTGGTTCATACACGGCCTCCTCTGAGCGATGCCCTCGCGGCACAAGCGCGAAGTCGTGACCTCTCGACGAAGCGCCACACCGATCGAGCGCCCTACGCCGCGAGCAGCCACGGCAAGCGTCCCCGGTGCGCCCGCCTCCGCGGCCACAGCTCCGTCGCAAGTCCTAGGACTGATTCAGTACGCGAGACGCATCTGCCGCGCGATGTGCGGCGGGCGCGACCTGCCTATCCTTAATCAGGCGGGATGCGCAATCAGGACGGCCCGCCGGGAGGACCAAGATGACGAAGACAGCACTGATTACCGGAGCATCACGCGGTCTGGGGCTCGCCCTCGCCCGCGAATTGGGGCGCCGGCACTGGCGACTGATCATCGACGCGCGCGGCGGCGATGCGCTCGAGGCGGCGCGCGTGGAGCTGGCGGCGCTCACGGACGTCGTCGCGATCGGTGGCGACGTGACCGACGCGGCACATCGCGTCGCGCTCGCGGACGCAGCGGCCGCGGCGGGGGGCATCGACGCCGTCGTGAACAACGCCAGCATCCTCGGGCCGAGCCCGCAGCCGGCGCTGCTCGACTATCCGCTCAACGTGCTCGAAGCCGTGTACCGAGCCAACGTCTTCGCGCCGCTCGCCCTGCTGCAGGAGTTGCACGCGCGCGATGCGCTCAGTCGCGGCGGTTGCGTGATCAATGTCACGAGCGATGCCGCCGTCGAGGCCTACGAGGGGTGGGGTGGCTACGGGTCGAGCAAGGCCGCGCTCGAACAGGTGTCTGCTGTCCTTGCCGCCGAGAACAGCGATGTGCGCGTGTACTGGGTCGACCCCGGCGACATGCGCACGGCGATGCAGCAGGAAGCGTTTCCGGGCGAGGACATCAGCGACCGGCCGCTACCGGAGGAGACCGTCCCCGGCCTCATCGCGCTCATCGAAGGCGACCTACCGAGCGGCCGCTACAGCGCGCGCAAGCTGCCGGCCATCGTATGAGGTCGTGTCAGGCGAGAAACGAGAGATCAGATGACAACCGCAATTACTACAGACCGAAGAAGCAAGGGCGCCTCTCGTATCGAAGCGCATCCGCTGCCGCGCGCAGCCTTCGATTTCGCGCTCCCGCCGGAGCTTGAAGCGTACGACCCGCCAGAGGCGCGTGGCCTCGCGCGCGACGACGTGCGCCTGATGATCACGCGGATCGGCGACGACAGCGTCACACATGCGCGCTTTCGTGACATCGGCGCGTTCCTCTGTCCGGGCGACGTGCTCGTCATCAATACGAGTGCGACGATCAACGCCGCGCTGGACGTGAGCACAGCGGACGGAATGCCGCTCGAGCTGCACCTGTCGACGCGGCTTGGCGCTGAGCAGTGGGTGGTCGAGCTGCGGACGCCGGGCCAGATCGGTTCGTCGCCATATCTCGACGGTGTGATCGGCGAATCGCTGTCACTGCCCGACGGCGCGTCGGCGAGGCTCGATGCGCCATATTCACGCGACCTGCCGGCGCGGCTCTGGCGGGCGACGGTGCGATGGCCCGGGACGGCGGCCGGCTATCTTGCGGCGCACGGATATCCGATCCGCTACGGCTACGTCCGCGAACGCTGGCCCATTGAGTACTACCAGACGGTGTTCGCAACCGAAGCGGGCAGCGCGGAGATGCCATCCGCGGGCCGCGCCTTCACACCCGAGCTGATCACCCGGCTGGTCGCGCAGGGCGTGGAAATCGTGCCGATCCTCCTGCACACGGGCGTCTCGAGCCTTGAAGAGCACGAGGCGCCGTACCCGGAGTACTTCCGGGTGAGCGATGAAAGCGCGGCTCGCATCACCATCGCCCGTCGTGAGGGTCGCCGCATCATCGCCGTGGGCACCACCGTCGTGCGCGCGCTAGAGACCGTCACCGACGCTGCCGGCCGCACGCGCGGAGGAGACGGCTGGACCGACGTCGTCGTCACGCCGGAGCGGGGCGCCCGCGCGGTCGACGGGCTGCTCACCGGACTTCACGAGCCGCGGGCGAGCCATCTCTCTATGCTGGAGGCGATCGCCGGAGGTCCGCATCTGCGCGTCGCGTACGCCGCCGCGCTAGCCGAACGCTACCTCTGGCACGAGTTCGGCGACCTGCACCTGATCCTCCCAGGGCAGAAGCGTGAGACGGGCGCCTTCTGACCACGAGGAGCGACGCGTCCCCGAACGACTCCCCGCGCACACCCACACCCTCTTGCGGAGCGGATTCGCTATCCTGACCGACGAATCGCATCGAGGAGGGTGGAACGCGGATGCCGCGAGCGCTGATTACCGGGATCACCGGACAGGATGGCAGTTACCTTTCGGAGCATCTGCTCAAAAAGGGGTACGACGTATACGGGATGATCCGCGGGCAGGCGAATCCGAAGCGCATGCACCTCGAGCGGACGCTGCCGGATGTCCATATCGTCGACGGCGACCTGCTCGACCAGGCGTCGCTGATGAACGTGATCCAGAAGGTGAAGCCCGACGAGGTGTACAACCTCGCGGCCATCAGCTTTGTCATGCTCTCGTGGAATCAACCTGAACTGACGGGGGAGATCACCGGCCTCGGCGCGCTCCGCATGCTGGAGGCGATCCGTCTGACGACCGGCGCCACCGGATCGCGATCGAAGGCGGCGAAGGGGATGAAGTTCTACCAGGCGTCGAGCAGCGAGATGTTCGGCAAGGTGCGCGAGACGCCACAGAGCGAAGAAACGCCGTTCCATCCGCGAAGCCCGTACGGCGTCGCGAAAGCG
Source organism: Dehalococcoidia bacterium (assembly GCA_038227375.1). Classification (GTDB taxonomy): domain Bacteria; phylum Chloroflexota; class Dehalococcoidia; order DSTF01; family JACRBR01; genus JALYKW01. The sequence continues at coordinate 8,599 of JBBRPY010000064.1, read as the reverse complement.
TATGCCCACTACATCACGGTGAACTATCGAGAGAGCTACGGAATCTTCGCCTGCAGCGGCATCCTCTTCAACCACGAATCGCCGCGGCGGGGGCCTGAGTTCGCATCGCGAAAGATCACGATCGGCGCCGCGCGGATCAAGCTCGGACTGCAAAAAGACCTCGTGATGGGAAACCTAGAGCCACGGCGCGACTACGGCTTCGCTGGCGACTACGTGCGCGCGATGTACCTGATGATGCAGCAGCCCACCGCTGACGATTACGTGATCGGCACCGGCGAGACGCACCAGATCAAGGACGCCGCTCGGATCGCCTTCGAGCACGTCGGACTCGACTACGAAGAGTTTATTCGCAGCGACCCGCAGTTCATGCGCCCGGCCGAGGTGGACCTGCTGATTGCGGACGCATCGAAGGCGCGGAAGAAGCTCGGGTGGAAGCCAAAGGTGTCATTCCAGCAATTGATCGAGATGATGGTGGACGCCGACCTGGAGGAGGAGTCCCGCTTGCGGGCGACGTCCGCATAGCGCTGCTCCCGAAAGTGTTGAAGCGGACGCGGGGGCGCGAGCGCTCACCCCGGCCTTCGGCCACCTCTCTCCCACAAGTGTTTGGAGAGGGGATCAGCCGGACCGCGTGCCGGAGCCGCGTCCGCATACGCCATTTAGGACGCCTTGCGCAGACAGTGGGTGCGCAGGCTGATCCATGAACTCCGCCCCTTACCCCGGCCTTCGGCCCAACCCTCTCTCCCACGAGGGGTGCGGAGACAGCCGGGCCAGCGGCGCCGTCGGCACACGACCTCGCTGTGAATGGGTTCACGCTCGCGGCTAGACCTCTTGGCGGTTTTCCAGTGCGCGCGTCAGGGTGACGTCGTCGGCGTACTCCAGGTCGCTGCCCATCGGCAGGCCGCGCGCGAGGCGGGTGACGCGGACGCCTAGTGGCGTCAGCAGGCGGCTGAGGTACATCGACGTCGCCTCTCCCTCCAGATTCGGGTTCGTCGCCATGATCACTTCGGTGACGGCGCCGCTGCGGATGCGCGACAGCAGCTCGTTCACCTTCAGGTCGTCGGGACCAATGCCATCCATCGGTGAGATGACGCCATGCAGCACGTGATACAGGCCGTGGAAGCCGCGCGTACGCTCGACCGCGAGGATGTCGAGCGGCTCCTCCACCGTGCAGATGACGGAGCGGTCGCGCGAGTCGTCGCGGCAGATGTTGCAGGGGTCGCTCTCCGTGACGTTCTGGCACGTCGAGCAGAGGACCGTCCGCTCCTTCAACTCGGTGATCGCCGCGGCGAGCGCGAGCGCATCTTCGGTGGGGATGCGGAGGAGGTGGTACGTCAGCCGCTGCGCGCTCTTCGGTCCGATGCCCGGCAGCTTGTGGAACTCATCGATGAGCCGAGCGACCGGTGCGGGGGCTGCGCCGAGGGGTTGGTCCATGCAGGGTGATCACCTGTGGCGTGTCAGTGATGGGTCGGGACGGCCGCTGAACGCCAGTTGCAGATAGCGTTGGGAAGATGAGCGCGCGACGGATGGGACGCGGTCCTACGTCAGTCCCGGGATGCCGCCGAGGCCGAGATTGCCAGCGAGGCCCGCGAGCTGGCCCATCTGGAGCGATTGCACCTTGCCTAGCACCTCGTTCAACGCGGCCGTGAGCAGGTCTTCGAGCATCTCCGCATCGCTCGGGTCGATCACTTCCTTGTCGATCTTCAGCGACTCGACCTTCATGCCGCCGGTGAGCACGATCTGCACCGCGCCGCCGCCGGATGATCCTTCGACGCGTTTCTCGGCGAGATCCGCCTGCGCCTGCTGCAGTTGCTGCCCCATTTTGGCGACCTTCGCCATCATGTCGCGGTTCATCGCCATGGTCAGGACTCCTCGTGTTCCGAGACGATCTTCGCGCCGTGCGCTTCGACGGCGTGCTGCACGAGCGGGCTCTTATTGAGCGCTCGTGCGGGCTTCGGAGCAATGATACATCGGATGGCGACGGGCGCCCCGATCATCTGCGCCGCGACCTGCTCGAACGCGGGCTTGTTCTTCGCCTCGGAGAACTTGCCTTTGTGGAACTCTGACGTGAAGCCCAGCGTGAGCACGCCGTCCGCCCACGAGATCGCATGGCACGACCCGTTGATCACCGCCGCGAGGCCGGAGTTGACCGGCTTCATCGCCGCATAGAACTGATCGCCAAAGGCCGCCAGATCGATGCCGTCCGATGGGCCGCCGCCGGCGGTGGGAAGGGCCGCGCTGTTGCCGTTCGCTGCGCTCGCGGCATCACGACTGCCGTTCGCGGCCGGCGCAACCGGCGGCTGCTCCGGCGTGTCTGATGCGGCGGGGATGACGGGCGCTTTGCTGCCCAGCATCCGCGCGATGTCTTCGGCCGACGCGTTGGTCAGGTCCTTCCGAGGCGCGGCGGGCACTCCGGCCGGCGTGCGCGTTTCGGGCGGCGAAGCAGGCGTCGCGACCGCTCGGGCGGAGCGCGAAGGCACCGCCGCTGGCGCGCGCGGCGGCTGCGGTGCTGACGGTCGCTGTTGCGGCGCCGGCCGCGGCGGCGCTTGCGGACGCGCGGCCGGGGCGTTCGCATCGACGGCGGCGGGGGTGGCCCCGAACATCGATTCGGCGAGCGCAAGTTCGAGCGGAAGCGGCGACAGCGGGTCTTCCCGCAGGTCCGCCTGACCAAACGCCCGCAGCGCCTGGACCAGGCGGGCCGGCGCGACGCCATCGAGACTGGCGTTCATCTCGGCGATCTGCTCGGGGGTCCACGTGGCGCCGGCGTCGGCCCCGGCTTGCACGAACAAGAGCTCGCGTAGTCGGAGCACTACTTCTTTCTTGAACTGCTTGAGGTCGAGCCCGTCATCACGGACAGCGCCGATCGTCGTCAAACCACCGGCGAGGTCGCCGCGCAGCGCCTGGAGGGCGAGCCGCGTCGAGCGCTCGTCGCCGATCAGCCCCAGCCCTTCGCGCACCGCTTCCAGCGAGGCCTCGCTGCCGTACGAGTCGCAGATCTGCTCGAGAAGATTGATCGCATCGCGCAGGCTGCCGGTCGCGTTGCGCGCGATCAGTTCAAGGCCCTCACGCGGCAGGGCGATGTCCTCGTTGCTGGCGATCACGGCGAGCCGGTCGGCCATGGCTGGGAGGGGGATCCGCCGAAACTCGTGGCGCTGGCAGCGGGAGAGGATGGTCGCCGGCACCTTGTGGGCATCGGTCGTGGCGAGGATGAAGATGACGTGCGGCGGCGGCTCTTCGAGCGTCTTCAGCAGCGCATTGAACGCCTGTTCCGTGAGCATGTGCACTTCGTCGATCAGGTAGACCTTGTGCGCCAGCGCGCCGCCCATCGGCAGGTAGTTCGTCGCGTCGCGCAGCTCGCGGATGTCATCGATGCCGCGGTTGCTGGCGCCATCCATCTCGATGAGGTCGAGCGCGCTACCCGTGCCGAACGCCACGCAGGACGCGCAGGCATCGCAGGGCTCGCCCGGGCTGGCGGGCGCGTCGGTGGCGTTCAGCGCGCAGTTGATCGCCTTCGCGAGGATGCGCGCGGTCGTCGTCTTCCCGGTACCCCGCGGACCGGAGAACAAGTAGGCGTGCGAGACCTTGTGCGTCGCGACGGCGTTGACGAGCGTCCTGGTCAAGACGCTCTGCCCGGACACATCGGCGAAACGCTGCGGCCGCCACTTGCGATAGAGGACTTCAGTGGGCATACGGGGTCGATCCTTCGACGGTGTTGGGTGCCCCAGTATAGGGCGGGTGGCGGACTGCTGGAAGCGCGGGTGTCTGGAGGTTGGAGACTGGAGACTGGAGACTGGAGACTCGAGACTGGAGGCTGAAGGGTGGAGGGGAGGCTGGCTGGAGGCTGAATCGGGGAGCGCCAAGGGTGGGGAGAGAGCCTTGACAAACATATGTTCTATTTTTTACCATGCTGGTCTACCCGCGCAAAAGACCGAATTCACAGAGGTGTGCCCATGGCGGACGTGATGTTTGAGGAGATCGAGTGCAAGAGCGCGGTCAACCGCGTCGCCGTCAGCAGCATGCCGTTCCGCTGGACGCTGAACCCGTATCGCGGCTGCCAGCACGCCTGCACGTACTGCTTCGCCCGCGGCACGCACGAATATCTCGGCTACAACTCCGGTCGCGATTTCGAAGGGCGTGTCGTCGTGAAGGTGAATGCCCCGGAGATGCTGCGGCAAGACCTCGGCCGTCCCGGCTGGCAGCGCGAGCTGATCGCCGTCGGCACGGCCTGTGACCCCTACCAGGGCGCCGAGCTGAAGTACTCCCTGACGCATCGCATTCTGAAGGTGCTGCGCGACTTCGCGAACCCCGCGAGCATCGTTACGAAGTCGCCGCACATCATTCGCGACGCCGATGTGCTCGAGTCGCTGTCGCGTGAAGCCGACCTCACCGTGAATTTCAGCATCTCCACGCTCGACGAAGAAGTCTGGAAGCGCATAGAACCCTCAACGGCGAAGCCGCAGAAGCGGCTGGAGGCGATGCGCCTGCTCACGCAGCGCGGCATCCGCTGCGGCGTGCTGCTGGCGCCGGTGCTGCCGGGGTTGACCGACGCCCCGGAGGATCTCGAGGCCGTGATTCGCGCCGCGCGCGAGTACGGCGCGTCGTTTGTCCACGACAACGTCCTCTACCTGAAGCCCGGCACCAAGGAATGGTTCATGCCGTTCCTGCGCGAAGCCTACCCGCATCTATCCGAGCGCTACGCCAAGTACTATCGCGGCGTCTACGCCCCGCGCACCTACACGCAAGAGGTGCATCGGACGATCGCGAACCTGCGCATGAAGTACGACCTGATCCCGCCCCCGCGCATCCAGCCTTCGGCTGGCCAGCTGCAGCTGGCGATGTGATTTGGGGCCGCGCCTGAATGGGCGGGGCGGCCGCCGGCGGTCTTGTCCACAGTCCCTTAATGCCGGTAGGGCTCGGAATTGATGCGATTGTTATGCTCGCGCGGCTAAGCTGAGCTTCCAGTTACTTGACGAATCACAGCCAAGCCACACATTCTCGACTCAGATAACGAGGGCGCATGCTTTCTGTCCCCGACCGCCGTTCGGCGACGCCCCTGCAACTCAGCGGGCTAGTATCGGCCCCCGGCGCCGTCACGCTGAGGATGACCCTTTCCACCGCTTCCGGCCAGATCCTGACCGGAGGCGTTGCCCGCATCGCCGAAAGCGCCGCCAGCGGTTGGACAGCGAGCCTCAGCCATCTCGACCAGCCGGGGGTGATCGCGGCCATGTACTTCGCCTCAGGGGTCCGCGACGTGGTCGTCCATATCGAAGACGGACGCGAGGCGCGGGCGCGCATCAGCGGCACGAGCTTTGCCGGCTCGGAGCGCGTCTGCACGCTGACCGGTCTCGGCCCGCTCTGCGAGCGCTCGCGCCTCGCCGGGTAAGACACCTGGCGCCACGCAGCGACATAATCGCCGACCAACGCCGGGGTCCGTCTTCGATTGACAACTGACCGTGCCAGCGCCGCGGCGCGTACACTGCGTCCGATGATCCATCTGCTCTACGGCGCCGACTCCTATCAGGTGCATCAGGCGCTGGCGACGATCCGGCAAGCGCTCGCCGAAGGCGACGACATGCTCGCGAGCAACACCAGCGTGCTCGATGGGCGCACCACCAACCCGGAAGAGCTGCTGGCGCACGCCACCGCGGTCCCGTTTCTCTCCCCGAACCGGCTTGTCATCGTCGAAGGTCTGCTCGCTGCTCTCGGTGGCGTCAAGCGCGGCCGAGGTAAGAAGCAGACGGCCGACGATCCAGTGGAGCCGTGGCGACAGTCGGCCGCCCGGCTCGGCGATGCCGCCACGCTGCCCGAGACGACCACGCTCGTGTTCGTCGAAGGTGAGATCGCGAAGGCGAACGCTGCGTTTGCGATCATCGCGCCGATCGCCCGGACCGTCGAATACCGGCCACTCGCCGCTGCGGAATTGGTGGCGTGGGTAAGGAACGCCGCCAAGCGCAAGCGGCTCAAGCTGACGGATGGCGCCGCAACGTCGCTCGCCCGGCTTGCGGGGGCAGATCTCTGGACCATCGACAACGAGCTGGACAAGCTCGGCGCCTATGCCACGGGCGAGGCGATCGGCGAGGCCCTCGTGCAGGAGCTTGTGAGCGCGTCGCACGCGACGAAATTCTGGGACGTTTCCGATGCCGTGATCGCCGGAAACGAACGGAAGGCGCTCACGGCAGTGCGCAGACTGCAGAGCGATGGCGTGCCACTGCCGGTCATCACCTCGCTGGTCGTGCGGCAGTATCGCCAGCTGCTCGTGGTCAAAGATCTCCGCGAGCGGCGGGCTTCCCGCGACGAGACGATCCGGACATCGGGAGTGCCGGTGTTCAAACTCGACGACGTCAGCGGCCTCGCTCAGCGGTACTCGTGGGCGCTGCTTCGCCTCGCGTACGCGAAGCTGCTCGACGCGGACCTCAGTGTGAAGCGCGGACTGCAGGACGACGAGTCGGCGCTGCAGCTACTGATCCACGAACTATGCGCGCTCCGTCCGGTTGGGGCGCAACGTCCGGCATACGCCCGCTAAGGATGCGCGCGCGATCGTCACGGCTCGGGATGGAGACGGCGGCATCGAGAATCGCGTGCGCCAAGCTTCGCTCGCCAGGCGGTGGAGACGGGCGGGTCGCAGACTCGCCGCGGAGAGGGGTGAGGCCGGGGCGGCGCGACTGATTGCCACAGACCGCCGGGCCTTGCGATGAACTGCTGCGACTGCCTGTTGATGCACGCGGGAGGCGTAGTACACAATCCGGCGGCAGCTCAACCTCAAGCAGGATGGAAGACGGGGTTGTAGCAGGCGGCGGCATGCCCGGCATCGAGATCGACCAGTGGCGGCCAGCGGTCGGCGCGGCACCTGCTCACCGCCTTGACGCAGCGCGGCAAGAACGCGCATTCGCCGCTCAGCTCCGCGAGGTCCGGCGGCGCCCCCGGAATATTCCGCAACCGCCGTCCGGGGTCGTCGAGCCGAGGGCGCGCATCGAGGAGCGCGGCCGTATACGGGTGCCGTGGACGCGCGAAGATAGCGGCCGTCGCGCCTTGTTCGACAACGCGCCCCGCGTACATGACGGCGACGTCATCGGCCATCTTCGCGACGACGCCGAGGTCGTGCGTGATGAGAATGATCGACGCGCCCAACTCCGCCTTCAGTTCATCGAGCTCATGCAAGATTGCCGCCTGCACCGTCACGTCGAGCGCCGACGTGGGCTCGTCGGCGATGATCACCTGCGGACGCAGCACCGTCGCGATCGCAATCATCACACGCTGGCACATGCCGCCGGAGAGCTGGAAGGGGTAGGAGACCGCGACCCGCTCCGGCTCCGACAGCCCCTGCCGCCGCAGCGCCGCAAGCATGATCTGCTGCGACTGCTTCTTCGACACGGCGAGGTGGGTCTGCACGATCTCCGAGACCTGCGCGCCGATTGCCATCACCGGATTGAGCCCGCCCACCGGGTCCTGGAAGATCATCGAGATCTCCCGCCCCCTAACGTACCGGAGGTCGTCGCCCTTCAGCGTCAGCAGATCGCGGCCCTGGAACAGGACGCGCCCGCCGTCGATCTGCCCCGCCTGGGGGAGCAGGTTCAGGATTGAAAGCGCGATCGTCGTCTTGCCGCAGCCGCTCTCGCCGACGATCGACAGCGTGCGACCCCGGCGCAGCGTAAGGTCGACGGCGTCGACCGCGCGGATGGTGCGGTCGCGTTCGCGGTACGAGACGCGCAGCCCCTCGATGCGAAGAATCTCGCCGTCCATGCCCGAACCTCGTTGAAGCGAGCGCGCTTTCGTGGGCGTCAGTATATCGACGCGCCCGCATTCAGATGCTTTGCGGAGACTGCAAGGATGATGGAGCGGTTCGGAACCGGGTGCCCCGCGAGCGGCGATCTGGTCGCGCGTGCCTTCGACATGAAGTTCGCCGGGGCGATCAGGCGTCGTCGACGCTTAGTCGCGCCGGCCGATCGTCGCGAGGACCTTCCCCTGGATCTCGACGTTGTCCGCGGCGGTGAAGATCGGCTTCATCGTGCTGTTGGCCGGCTGGAGGCGAATGCGGTCACCCTCGCGGTAGTACTTCTTGAGGGTGGCTGTGTTCTCGTCCTTGAGCCACGCCGCCACCATGTCGCCATCATCGCAAGACGACGTTTGTTCCAGGATGACGATGTCGCCGTCGTTCACGAGCGCGTCGATCATCGATGTGCCACGCACCTTGAGCGCGAAGACATTCTCGCGGCCGCGCGTCATGTCCTCCGTCGCATCGAAGACGTTGTCGTAGTCGATGTTGTCCGGCGCCGGCACGGGGATCGGCTGGCCCGCGGCGATCGTGCCGATGATCGGCACGGAGATCGTCCGCTGCCGCCGGGCGCCGCCGCGGTGGAGCAGCTCTATCGCGCGAGACACTTCGCGGTCGCGGCGGATATGGCCGAGCCGCTCGAGCGCCTTCAGGTTGTAGTCGACGACGGAGGTGGAGCTGATGTCGCAGCCGACCTGGATGTCGCGGATGCTCGGTGGGTAGTCGTGCTCGTCGATGAAGCCACGCATGAAGTCGAGGATGCTCTGCTGCTTGCCGGACAGTCCCTTCATAGCCTGCACCTCCGCTACCGGTGATCATAATCCGGCACTC
>JBBRPY010000063.1:0-17612 GCA_038227375.1 Dehalococcoidia bacterium | reverse complement strand
GGCCGCGACCTCGCGCCTGCGCTCGCCTTCAAGCTCGGCACCGCCGTCGCGATGGACACCATCGCCATGGAGATGAAGGATGGAAAGCTGCACACGACGCGGCCGGCATACGGCGGCAACGCACGTGCGGTGAACGGCTTCAGCACGTCGCCGGCCGTCGCGACCGTGCGCCCGAAATCGCAGGATGCGGCTGAAGGCGGGAGCGCCGGTGAGGTCGTCAAGGTGGCGTTCGACGCGTCGGGCATTCGCACAAAGGTGAAGGACCACCAGGCCGCGGTGGCCGAAGGCGTGCGCCTGGAAGACGCCAATGTCGTTGTGACAGGCGGCCGCGGTCTCGGCGGCCCGGAAAACTTCAACGTGATCGAGGAGCTGGCGCACCTCCTCGGCGGCGCCGTCGGCGCGAGCCGGGCGGTGGCAGACCTCGGCTGGCGCCCGGTCGCCGAGCAGGTGGGACTGACGGGCAAGGTCGTCAGCCCGACGATGTACATCGCGGTCGCGGTATCCGGCGCGAGCCAGCACATGGCGGGCTGTTCCGGATCGAAGAACATCGTCGCCATCAACAAGGATCCGGACGCCAACATCTTCAAGGCCGCCCGTTTCGGCATCGTCGGCGACTACAAGACGATCATGCCGCCGCTGATCGAGGCGGTGAAGAAGGTGAAGGCGGAGGGCTAGCTCGAGCGTCGGCTGAGCGTGGTGCCGGAACGCCGACTCCGCGTGCTCGATCCGCAACGCCCGTGGCGCTGTCATCGCGTCTCAATGGGCTCCGCCCCACATCGAACACTGATGACGTGTGGAGCCCGGCTCATGCTCCGACTCTGTGCGCGATGGAATTGATCATCGACATCGCTGCTGACGTCGTCGAATGGCAGGACTTGCTCAACGGCACGCAGCTCGTCTCGACCGAGGGCGTGAGCGCGGACGGCGTCTGGAGCGCCTCCGGCACGCTGTCGTGGAACATCGGCTTGCGTGAGAGCGCCGGTGAGGGCGACCTGACGCTGGCGCGCAGCGACGGGACGGCGATCTTCGCCACCCTCACCCGCGCCGACGTCCGCGAGGCGGACGAGACCGGCGCCGACGAGGACGAAGACCGCGCAGTGCATCTCGAATACGAGATCGACGGCGGCGAGGGCGCGTTCGCTCAGGCGAGCGGTACCGCGACCGCCGATGGCGCCCTTTCGCGTACCGAACTGCGCGCCCGGTACATCCTCTCGCTCACGCCGTAGCCGCGGGGGCCAGGCGACGATAGACGATAGAACGTGGACGATAGAGGACGAAGTTCCGTAGGGACGAAGCTTCAGCTCCGTCCCCACCTCACGTCGATGATGCAGCTCAAAAGTCGCCATCGCTAAGCTCCATCCCCTCGCGCCGATGACGCAACGGATTTCGCGGCCCAAGCTTCCCTCTCCACGCGGTGGAGACGGGCCGGTCGACGCCGCAGAGAGGGGTGAGGCCGCGGAATTGCGTCGCTTCCGCCCGCCCACCACACTGATTGCATGCCAGACAAGTCGGCGCCGGACCTCGATGCGCTGCTGCGCTACCGCCAGAAGCGCGACTTCGGAAAGACGCCTGAGCCCGAGACGGGCCTGCCGGAAGAGCACGGCGACCTCACCTTCGTCATCCAGCAGCACGCGGCAACGCGCATGCACTGGGACTTCCGGCTCGAGGTGGACGGGGTGCTGGTCTCGTGGGCGGTGCCGAAGGGGCCATCGCTGAACACGAAGGACAAGCGCATGGCAGCGCACGTCGAGGACCATCCTTTCGACTACGGAGGCTTCGAGGGCGTCATCCCCAAAGGCAACTATGGCGCGGGACAGGTGATCGTCTGGGACAACGGCACCTACTCGCCGGACGAGGGCGGCATCTACTCGTGGGGTAACAAAGCCGAGGGCAGCGCGCGCCTGCTTGCCGAGATCGATGCGGGGAAGGTGTCGATCTTCCTGCGCGGCAAGAAGCTGCAGGGTTCGTGGACGCTCGTCCGCATCGCCAAGGACCCGAAGACCTGGCTGCTGATCAAGCATCGCGACGAGCACGTGTCGACACGGGACGTGCTCGAAGAAGACCGCTCCGTCTTGAGCGGCCTCACCATTAAGGACCTCAAGGAAGGGCGCATGCCGCGGATCGCCGCGGACGCTGGCGGCGCCCCGCATCCCGAAGCGCGGAAGGCTTCATTCCCGGACGCGAAGACGGTGCGGCCGATGCTGGCGACGCTCGTCGAAGCGCCGTTCTCACGCAGCGGCTGGCTCTTCGAGCCGAAGCTGGACGGCGTGCGGACGTTGGCCTTTCTCCGCGACGGCGCTGTCGAACTGCGGAGCCGCCGCGGCAATCCCATGTCAGTGCAGTATCCCGAGGTCGTGCGCGCTATCGAGCAGCAGCCGTCGGCGACAGCGGTGTTCGACGGCGAGATCGTGGCGATCAACGAGCACGGCGCACCAGACTTCCAGGAGCTTCAGTCGCGGATCAATCTCTCGAAGCCGGCGGAGGTGGAGCGCGCCGCGGCGAAGACGCCCGTGTACTACTACGTCTTCGACCTGCTGTACCTCAACGGATACGACCTGCGGCAGGTACCGCTCGTCGAGCGGAAGGCGCAGCTCTTGCGCGCGCTGAAGCAGAGCGACCACATCAAATTGGTAGACCACGTCATGGAGGATGGGGAGGCGCTGTACAAGGCGTCGGTGGAGCTGGGCTTCGAGGGGATCGTCGCCAAGAGGGCGACGAGCGTCTACGAATCCGACACCCGCAGCCGCGCATGGCTCAAGGCGAAGAGTGTCCAGGAGCAGGAGTTCGTCGTCGGCGGCTACACCGAGGGCGAGGGCTCGCGCAGCAAGACCTTCGGCGGCCTGCTCGTCGGCTACTACGACGGCAAAGACCTCCGGTTCGCCTCCAGCGTCGGGTCGGGACTGAGCGACAGCGTGCTCGCGGCGGTCAAGTCGCAGCTAGCCCGGCTCAAGAGCGACTCGTCGCCGTTCGTGAACCCGCCGACCGTGATCGGCGGCCGCTGGTCCGGCGGCAAGTCAGCGCGCTGCCTCTGGGTGAAGCCGGAGCTCGTCGCGCAGGTGCGGTTCACCGCCTGGACCCGCGACGGCAACCTGCGCGCGCCGGTGTTCCAGGGCATGCGCACGGACGTCGACGCGCGCAGCGTGCGCCGCGAAGGGCCCGCGCACGAGTCCGTCGACGTCATCGTCGACGAGCAGCCGGCCGCGCCCCGGACCGACGTCGAGCGCGCGTCGGCCTCGATCGTCGCCCAGCTCGACGCGAACCCGAAGGATGAGTTCATCCTCGACATCGACGGCGCCGCGCTCAAAGTGACCAATCTCAACAAGGTGTTTTGGCCCGCCACCAGCGAGCATCCGCCGCGCACGAAACGCGAGCTGATCCGGTACTACGCGCGCGTCGCCCCCTACCTGCTGCCTCACCTTGCAGACCGGCCGCTGACGCTCACGCGCTATCCGAACGGCATCGACGGCAAGTTGTTCTATCAGAAGCACTGGCCGCAGGCGTTCCCCAAGACCTTCCGCGTTGAGCGGGTGCCGTTGTTCTCCGCCCAGAACGACGCCGACGGCGACTACATCCTCGCCAACAATCTCCCCACGTTGATCTGGCTCGCGCAGCTCGCCGACCTCGAGATCCATGCGTGGATGGCGCGCACCAACCGCGAGCCGGATGCGCGAAGTCTCACGGATACCTTCGCCGGCTCCGAAGAGAACCTCGAGTCGAGCGTCCTCAACTATCCCGACTTCATGGTGTTTGACCTCGACCCGTACATCTACGCCGGGCATGAGAAGAAGGGGGAAGAGCCCGCGCTCAACCGCCGCGCGTTCGAGAAGACGCGCGAGGTCGCCTTCGACCTGAAGGCGCTGCTCGAACAGCTCCGGCTGTCGTCGTTCGTGAAGACGACGGGTAAGACGGGCCTGCACATCTACGTGCCAGTGGTCCGCCAGTACAACTACGACCAGATCCGCGCCGCCGCCGACGTCGTCGGCCGCTACCTGATGCAGCAGCGTCCTGACGACATCACGATGGAGTGGGCTGTGGTGAAGCGCCCGGGCAAGATCTTCTTCGACCACAACCAGAACACGCGGGGTAAGACGCTCGCCGCCGAGTATTCACTGCGGCCGTCGGCCTCCGCGGCGGTCTCGGCGCCGGTCACCTGGGACGAACTGAAGCACGTCTACCCGACGGACTTTGACATCGACACGGAGCCCGAGCGGCTCGCGCGCGTCGGCGACCTCTGGGCGAACATTCTCGACGCCAAGCAGGACCTCCGCGCGCTCATCGAGAGTTGATAGCGCGGGAGATCGCTTGTACGGGCAGCGAGCGTATCGTAGGTTGAGGTTGCCCACGCTTCTCAGGAGTCTTGCTTGACCGAGTCAGAACACCTGCCGCCGCGCGTCCTCTTGCCCATCGACCGGCGGGCGTTCATCCGCGGTGCGCTCGTCGCATCGGCGTCGGGAGCGGCGCTCGCGCTCGGCTGCGGCTCCGGGGGCGTTGGGTCGAAGACCGCGCCGGCGGCGACGCAGACGGTCGGCGCGGGCGCTACCGGTGCGGCGACACCGTCTGCGAATGCGTCGGGCATCACGCCATCGATTCTCACGCAGGAATTCGTCGCGAATCAGGACAACCGCTTTGCGGTAGGACTGCTGAACAGCGACCGCAAGCTCGTCAAGGACGCGGGCGTCCACATGCGCTTCTTCACCATCGGCGCCGACGGCACCACGGGCAGCTTCCGCGGCGAGGGCGACGCCCAGCTCGTCGAGTTGAACGTGCCAGGCGCCCATGTCCACGACAGCAGCCCGCAGGGCGCCGTCGCCGACGAGAGCGTTGCCTTCTACGTCGCCAACACGCCCTTCGACCAGGCGGGCAAATGGGGCGTGGAGATCAGCGTCACCCCTAAGGACGGCAGCGCGGCGGCGCAGATCCAGGCGCCGTTTACCGTGCGCGAGCAGTCGCAGAGCCCAGGGCTTGGCAGCCGGCCGCCGGCGAGCCGCAACGACACGGTGGCCATGAACCCGAGTGCTGAGAGCCTCTGCTCGCGCTCGCCCGCGTGCCCGCTGCACGACAAGGTGATCGGTGACGTCCTCGGCAACGGGCGCCCGCTCGTCGTGCAGTTCAGCACGCCGGCGTTCTGCCAGACGCGATTCTGCGGACCGGTGCTGGAGGTGTTGCTGCAACAGGTGCCACGGTACCAGGACCGAATCGACTTCGTGCACATCGAGGTGTGGCAGGACTTTCAGCTGCAGAAGAATCGCCCCGCCGTCACGGAATGGAATCTTCCGGGCGAGCCGTACACCTTCTTCATCGGGAAGGACGGCGCCGTCGCCGGCCGCCTGGAAGCGGTGTTCAGCGACGAGGAGCTGGCATCCGCAATCTCTCAACTCGCCGCGCTGTAGCGGGAGTTCCCGTCCCCTTGTGCGAGATCCCGGCCTCTGCCCTCGGTGCACCGTGGAACGATGGACTGGCTCAGTGGTGGCGCGTGAACCGCATGCAGCGAACGACGGCGAACACATCCCTGACGTTCACCTTGCCATCGTCGTTGAGATCAAATCGGGCGTCGAAGCGCTTGAAGACCTGACGGAACTCGATGAGGAAGTCATGGAAGCCCACGCGCCCATCGCCGTCAAGGTCGGCGCGATGACACGACCCGGATGGCGTCGCTGTCGGTGCGGGCGTAGCTGTGTTGGGCATCATCGGCGTGGCAGTGGGTGTGTTCGTAGGTAGCGCCGTGATCGTCGCTGTGACCGTGTTGGTCGGCGTCGGAGTGTTCGTGGGCGTATCAGTGGCTGTAGGGGGCAATGCGGTGTTCGTTGCCGTCGGCGTGTCTGACGGCACGGGTGCGCTTGCATGGACCACGCGAATCCGCTCGTTGCCCTGGTCGGCGACGTAGAGATTGTGCGCTCCGTCCACCGCGACGGCCAGGAACTGGATGTACGGAATCCATTCAATGGGCATCGCCAACGAGGCGCCATTCGCAGGTCCGCCGTCGCCGCCGAAGCCGCAGGTACCGTTGCCCGCCGCGGTGTCGATCTTGGCCGACTCGACGACGCGCACCCGACAGTTGCCCGTATCGCCGATGTACAGTGCGCCGCTGTCGTCGAACGCGAGGCTTGTTGGGTGATTGAGCTGAGCGCCGGTTGCCGAGCCGGCGTCCCCGGAAAAACCGCACGGCGCAGTGTCGGAACTGCCCGCAATGGTGGTGATGACGCCGGCACTGAGTTTCAGCACGCGGCAGCCGTCGCGTTCCGCGACATAGAGGTCGCCGTCCTGGAGAGCGAGCCCAAATGGCTCGTTGAGTGGGCTACCGACAATCGCGGAGCCATCCGCGGAAGAAGAGCAGACCCCGGTCCCTGCCACGAGGTGGACCGCGCCTCCGGAGAGGGACCAGATCCTGCAGCTATCCGAAACGTAGACAGTGCCGTCTGCGGCGACGGCGATGCCCGACATCTCCCAAAACCGCGCGACCGCCGCGGTCATGCCATCGGCAATGCCGGGACCGCAGAACCCGTCTCCGGCAAGCGTTGTCATCAACCCGCCGCTGATCTTTCGAAGCTGGCACCCGCGCTCGTCCATGAGATAGATGTCGCCGGACGGGGTCACTGCCATGGTGCGCGCGACCACGTCGTGCACCGGGCCCGGCGCGCCAATCTCCGTCGGAGGAAACACCGCTCTGCTGCAGCCATTGCCGGTGATGGTCGTGATGATGCCATCACGGACCTTTCGGATGCTGCAGTTGTTGTGATCGTCGATGTAGAGATTGCCGGCGGCATCGACACCGACCGCCTGGGGGCTAGAGAGGCTGGCGTACACGGGGCTGGCCATCACCGCCAAACGTGCATAGGTCGCTGAAGCCTCTGCCTGGATTTCCCCCGGCGACGACAACGATCGCTGATCCCTCGACCTTCGAAACGCGGCAGAGCGTGCGCTCTCCCATCCATAACTCGCCGCTTCCACGCACGGCTAGGGTGGTCGCGCTCAACGTCGTACCAGACGGTGGCGAACCAGACGCACTCGGGAGGCATGAGGCCGCCGTAGTGAGTACGCTCCCGCTGATCCTCCGCACCTCACAGCCTTCGGCGAAGAACAAGTCTCCGGTGTTCCCAACTGCCATGCCCAGCGGAGAGATGCGGGCGCTCGTCAATGGCGTCCCGTCTGTCGCGGATCCGCAAAGACCGACGCCGGCGATGAAGCTGATGGTGCCGCCCGACACCTTCCGGATGCGGCACGCGGAAAAGAAGTCGTTCTCAGCGATGTACAGGCTCGCACCGCTCGGGTCAACGGCGATGGAGTAGGGCGTTATCGTTGCGGCCAACGGGTTCGTTTCGGCGTTAATGCTACACGTACCCGTTCCGGCGAACCGCGTGATCACATTATCAGCGATCTTCCACACGGCACAGTCGCTCGGCGTGCCGGCGACGTAGACCACCCCGGAGCCGTCTACCGTGAGCATCGTCGGGTAGTACAGCGATGTTGCTGTCGCGGCGGCACCGTCCACGGTCAGGCTGCACAGGCTGTTGCCTGCGACCGTCGTCAGCAGTCCGGCAACAACGCGCCTTATGCGGCAGTTGCCTTCGCGATACTGATACTCGGTGAAGTACACGCTACCGTCAGGTCCGAGGGCGAGCGCGTTCGGCGCCGCGGGACTCGACAGCGCCGGACTGCCGTCCGGGCTGAACGCGCACACGCCGGTACCGACGGCGCTGGTGATGACGCTGGCGCTCACTTTGCGGATGCGGCACCGCTTCGAATCCAGCACGTATAGATCGCCTGCGGTATTGACGGCCACGGCGGTGGGCTGGTTCAGCGTGGCGTTCGTGGCGGGGCCGCCATCGCCCGCGCCGCCTCCGGCGAACGTATCGATTGTTCCGCCGACGGGTGACGATCGTGCCGTCTCGGTCGCGAATAAAGACAACGAGACGAGGATCAGAGCGATCGGCAGATAGCGGATCTTCGACATGAGTCCTCTTCAATCAGTGTACAGCCGAAGCATGTGCGGGCGCGGTTGAGCCGTCAAGGCTTTGCGCGTCACAGGTCTGTCAAGTTCAACCAACCGCCGTGACGATGGGCGCGCCGGTCAGGCCACCGCCAGTCGTTCGCGCACCTCGTCCAGCGTCAGGCCAGCGACCTCCAGCACTTTCGTCCGGGACTGCGCGCCGGAGAGTAGCGTGATATCCGACCGCCGCACACGCAGCCGCTTCGCCAGCAGGCGGATGAGCGATGCATTCGCATCCCCTTCCGCTGGGGGCGCAGCCACGCGCGCTAGCAGGATGTCGCCGCGCCAGCCGTCGATCGCGTCGCGGCCGCCACGCGGTGTCAGGCGCACGGTCAGTCGCGCCACATCAGGGCTGCGCCGAGCGCCACATGGTGTGGATGCCCGAGACGGCCTCGCGGTTCTGGGAGAGGAACTGATACTGCCAGCTCGCCCGCGCCGCATCCTTCCAGTCGTCGAACGTGACTTCCGCGAAGCCGTAGCGCGTCCAGAACGGCAGAGCGTCGCCGGTGAAGAGATAGACGTCCCGCGCCCCGCGTTCCCACCCGAGCGCCAGTAGCCGCGTCGCCAGTTCGCCGCCGAGGCCAAGGCCGCGCGCGGACGGCCCGACGACCACGCTCCGGATCACCGCGCAGTCGCCGTAGACCTCGATGCCACCGCAGGCGACGAGGTCGCCCGTGCGTTCGGCGGCGATGAACCCTTCGAGGTGCTCCTCGATGAACAGCGGCGGCAGGTCGGCGGCGGCGATCATCGCCGACATCGCCGGAACATCGTCGCGGGAGGCGGGCCGAAACGTCACGACCGGTGTGGATTGAACGCTCGTCATCAGTCCAGATTGTATCGCCGACGGGCCGCGGGCGGCGACCATCGCGGAGGCCGCTACGGGGCGCGCTTCCGGTGTGAGCCCGATGCTACAATGCGCGCACTCAGAACAACGAAAGGGGTGCAGCGATGCCAGAGATTGCCGGCAACAAGGCCGCCCGCAAGGCGTGGAACTACCCGCTCTTCGATGCCATCTTCAACCGCCGTTCGCGCCGGATGTCGCTTGGCGCCGAAATCCCGGGCGGCGCTACCAAGTACAAGTCCGACAAGCCGCCGCTCCCTCTGGACGAGATCGAGGAAGCGATGCTCGTGCAGGCCGGCACCGGCATCAGCGGCATGAATCTCAGCGACCTGCCGTACGCCTATGCCGACGGCAAGAGCGCAAGCGGCAACACGATGATCCAGTTCACAGGCCGCACGTGGGCGAGCCCTTGCGGGTCGCACAGCACCGAGCTCATCTACTTCAACGACGGCGGCACGTACGTTGTGAAGCTCAAGGATGTGCCTGCCGACAAGCTGCAGCAGTACGAGATGGAGGGCGAGCGCGAGGGCATCGTGCGCTCGTTCCGCGACAACCGGATCAAGATCCTCGACCATCGGCCGGAGCACCCGCGGGAGTATCCCGCCATGCTGTCGTTCAACATTTGGGATTCGAATATCGAGGGCTCAACTGTATTCCTTCCCGTTATCAACAACACCTGGCAGTACATCAACGGATTGCTGTTGATGTGCGGCTGGGCGGATGGCGGCGCGCTGTTCGTCGACGACCTCAACGGTATGCGGCCGGCCGGCTGCGAGCGCTGGATCGCCGAGGGCCTCCTTGATCCCGAGCGAGCGCTGCCGCTGTCACAGTCCGACATGGGTCAGAGTGTGGAGCCCGCCTTCATCCTCCAGAACATCGCGCTCGCCGAGCAGGCGATGGGTCTCGGCGGTTGGATCCACGCCGGCGTCAATCCGTTCGCGCTGGCCGACGCCATCGGCTTCCGGCAGGTGACGCCGCCGGGCGCGCCGTTCGCGGTGCCGGTCGGGATCGACGGTGTGCTCGAAGGCTACTGTCCACCGTACTACGCCAACATGGACGCCGCCGTCGATGCAGTGGTCGCGGAGAAGTTCGGCGCGAACGGCATCTACACGCTCGACGCCGGGCGGGAAGCACCCTTCCTGGATAAGAACGAGTTCATCGCCGCCGTGCCGCGTTACAGCGACAAGCTGGTGCAGTGCGTGAAGGACATCTGCAACTACATCTACGACACCTACGGCCGGTTCCCGATGCACGTGCCGACGATGTCGATCAGCAACGTCTGGTGTCAGGCGCACCACCTGGATCTCGACTTCTACGACCAGTTCTACGCGAAGGGCGCCTACACGCAGACGCAGGCCGATCACTACCAGGACTGGCACGGTTCTGCTCGCCCGTGGGAGAAGCTGCGCACCCGCGAACTCGCCGGCGTGAAGTAGGCAGCGGCCTCACCCCTCTCCGCGGCGAGTCTGCGACCATCCCCCTCCATCGCGTGGCGAGGGGAGTTGGCGCGCCAAGATGGCTCGATGCCGCGTGTCCGCGCCCGCAGGAATGACGGATCGCCGCACTGCTACGGGTCGCGCTGCGGCCGCAACGTCGTCGCCGCCGTGCCGCAGCGCGCCGCCGCGTTTGGTAGGATCAGGGCGGCTGGGTACTGGAAGGATTCATGGTTACTGCACCCGATAGGGCCGAGGTGGCCCTCGGGAACCCAAGTTTTGTATGGCGGTTCGGACAGGACCGCCGTCTCAATCTCATTCGCCACTATGCACCGCTCGAAGGCGCACGCATCCTCGACATCGGCTGCGGGCTGGGTGTGTACGTGCGGAAGTTCCGCGAGTTCAGCGAGCGCGTCTACGGGGTCGACATCGACGCGAAGCGGCTCGTTGAGGGAGCGAAGACCACGCCGGGCCTGATGCTTGCGGCCAGTGAGACGCTTCCGTTTCAGGACGGCGCCTTCGACGTGATCGTGCTGAACGAAGTGATCGAGCACGTCCGCGACGACGCCGCAACCGTGGCAGAGGCGCTGCGCGTGACGCGGCCGGGCGGCCACATTGCGATCTACGCGCCGAACCGGCTCTACCCGTTCGAGACACACGGCATCTATCTGGGGCAACGGTTCATCTTCGGCAACATTCCGCTGATCAACTGGCTGCCGAACCCGCTACGCAACAAGCTGGTGCCGCATGCGCGCGCGTATACCAGGCAGGGGATCCGGGACACGTATAGCGGTCTTGGGGTGATCGTGCGGGCGGAGACGTGCGTGTACCCGGGGTTCGACAACATCATCGCGCGCCGAAAGCGGCTGGGCGGCGTGCTGCGCAGCGCGCTCTACCGGGCGGAGCGGACGCCGCTGCGGGTGTTCGGGCTTTCGCACTTCATTGTGCTGGAGAAGCCGAGAGACGCCGCAGCGCTCGGGGATCGTGGGGACGGAGGAGGACGCATTGGCAAGGAATAGCGCCACCCGCAGGATGCTCCGAAACCGCATCCGCGGCAACGGCTCCGACAGCAACGGCGGTGCGGTCCCGCGCTGGCTGCAGGTGATCCTCGGAGTCGTCGGGGTCGGTGTCATAGCGCTCGCGGCCGTCGGCGCCACCGGGTACGGCGTCTACCGATCGTACGCGAATGGCCTCGAGCCGCCAGACCGGGTGATCGCGAAGCAGCCGTCCGGCGGCGCCCAGATCTTCGACCGGCACGGGAACCTGCTGTACGAGTACGTCGACGACCGCTCAGGCCTGCGCTCGCCGGTCAAGCTCGAAGACATATCGCCCTGGATGATCGCGGCGACGATCTCGACCGAGGACGCGAGCTTCTGGAACAACCCCGGCGTGAACACGCGCGGCCTCGTGCGCGCCGGCCTCGAGGCGCTGCACCTGCGGAGCGCAGACGCGCAGAACACCACCGGTGGCAGCTCGATCACGCAGCAGCTCGTGAAGAGCATCTACATCTCACCGGAGGATCGGACGAAGCGCTCGTATAGCCGCAAGGCGAAAGAGGCGATCTACGCCGTCGAGCTATCGAAGCGCTATTCCAAAGACCAGATCCTCGAGTGGTATTTGAACCAGATCTCGTACGGCGGACTCTACAACGGCGTGGAAGCGGCCTCGCTCGGCTACTTCGGCAAACACGCGAAGGACCTCACGCTGCCAGAAGCCGCGTTGTTGGCCGGCATCCCCGCCGGTCCCGTGCGCTACGACCCGGTGAATCAGCCGGAGGAGGCCGCGAAGCGGCGCAACGAAGTGCTCCGCCTGATGCACTCCCGCGACAGCATCCAGATCGATCAGGATGGCGCGAAGGTCAGCGCCGTTCGCTTCCAGACGGACGATCACGGCGGCAGCGTGGACGCGACGAATGCGGCGTTCTATCTCTCGACGATCGCTCCGCTGAACATTTCGCCACAGCGCTTTCCCGTGAAGGCGCCGCACTTCGTCTTCAACGTGATCCAGCCGCAGCTGGAGAAGCGATTCGGCAAGGAGGCGCTCTATCGCGGCGGCCTGCGGGTGACGACGACGCTCGACTCCGACCTGGAGCAGAGGGCGCAGGACACGATCGAGCAGTGGGTCAGCGAATTCGAAGACGCCTCGGACGCTCACAACGGCGCGCTCGTCGCGATGGACCCGCGCACCTCGGAGATCCTCACCTACGTCGGCTCGCGGGACTATTTCCGGGAGGACATCCAGGGGCAGAACGACAACGCCGACTCCTTGAACTCACCGGGTTCCACCCTGAAGCCGTTTACGTACGAGGCGGCCTTCGAGAAGCTGGGATGGGGCCCGGGCACCGAGATTCTGGATACGCCGATCAGCTTCCCGGACGGCGAGAAGGTCTTCACGCCGCGCAACCCGAGTGGCGACTTCCACGGGCCGATCAGCGCGCACGACGCGCTCGGTAACTCGTTGAACATCCCGGCGTTCAAGACAGCGCTCTACGCGGGCGTCCCGAATGTCGTCGCCGAGTACAAGAAGTTCGGCTTGACGACGCTCGACGGCCACACGTATGGCCCTTCGGTCACGCTCGGCGGCGTCGACATCAAACTGCGTGATGTCGTCTACGCGTACACCGTGCTGGCGTCGAACGGCATCATGCGCGGGACGCCGACTGACCTCGCGCTCGAGGACGGCAATCGCAAGCTGGACCCGGTTTCCATCCTGCAGATCACGCGGAGCGACAACTCGGTGCTGTATCCGACCACCAGCGACCATCGCGTGCAGGTGCAGGAGGAGAAGGTCGTCGACCCGCAGCACGCGTACATGATCACGAGCATCCTCTCCGATCCGAGCGCCTTCTGCATCACCTACGGATGCGGCGCGCTGAGCATCGGCCGGCCGTGGGGCGTCAAGACCGGCACCAGCGAACCGTTCGAAGACAGCCGCGCGATCGGCGAGACGTGGACGTACGGCTACACGCCGGATCTCGTCGCCGGCGTATGGGCGGGCAACGCCGATAACTCGCCGGTGCACAACATCCTGTCGACGTCGATCTCGTATCGCGCCGTGCGCGACTTCATGATCGCCGCGCTCGCGGACACGCCGGTGAGCCAATTCGAGAAGCCCGCCGGCCTATCGATGGTCGATACGTGTACACCCTCAGGCCTGAAGGCGAATGACACCTGCGGCCGCAAGGTGAAGAATCTTCTGCCCGACGTTACGGCGCCGAAGAAGGATGACGACTGGTGGAAGAAGTCCAAGATCGACATCCGCAACGGCCTGCTGGCGACGGAGCTGACGCCGCCGCAGTTCGTCCAGGAGCGCTTTGGCCTCGCGATTCCAAACGATATCGGCGACTTCGCGCGGGCGCAGGCGCTGGAATGGGCATCGCGCCTGAATGCCCCGGCGGCGCCGACCGAGCGCAGCACCGGTCAGGTGCCCGTGAGCATCGACAAGCCGCAGGCGAACGACCGTGTGAGCGGCAAGGTCGCGATTACCGGCAGGGCGGACTCGACCGACTTCACCGCCTACCGGCTCGAATTCGGCGCCGGGAACCCGCCGCTTGAGTGGACACCGGTGTTCCGTTCGGAGACGCGGCAACCGGGCGGCGGGCTTGGGTTCTGGGATACCACCGGGCTCGCGGACGGCGTGTACACGCTGCGCATCGTCCTGGAGGATAAGGTGCGCGGCGAGCTATCGACGTTCGTCGTGGTGAACATCGGCAAGGCTGGCGCTCCGGCCCGGGCGTCGCCGACGGCGCTCGCATTGCCGACGCCCTCGCCAACGCCGCTGATCAATCTTGGGGGCGGGAACAACTGAGAAGGCGCGAGCGCTGATGGCGGGCCGACCGGCAGCGGTCGACCCCTCGTCCTGCCAGTCGCGTTCACGGGAACGATGCCGTCTTCGCCGCATCACGCGAGACGTCGTACGGGTGCTGCGCGTCTTCGAGGTTCGTCACCGCCACGCTGATCGGACGCCGCACCGGCAATTCGGTGGCGCCCAGCACGAGCAGGCAACTCCCGTTCGCTCCTGTTGTACACGTGTTCGTCAGCAGCGCCTCATGCAACGGGTGGTCGGGCAGTGGGACGCCGCTCCAGGCGCCGACCGCGATCACGCCGGCGCGCGGCGCGCCATCGGCGCCTGCGACCGTGACGAGTAGTTGCAGCACTCCGCCGGCCGAAGACGGCTCCACGGAGGCGAGATGTACGCCGCTCGCAAGGGGCGGAGGCGCGACGGGTGCGGGCGCCCGCGCCCCGGCGTTCAGATAGTCTTCGTACACGGACGTGGCATATAGCCACGTGCCATCGTGCTTGATCGAGGTTTCGCCCGACTGCGATGAGTCTTCGTACGTGAAGTCACCGCGGAAGCCGTTGACGATCGTCGCGAACCGCTTCGACCGCACCCAACCCCACGACGACCACGTCTTCACTTCCGGTAGCGCAACTCCGGTCAGGAACGACGCCGATGCACGCGGCGATACGCTGTCGGCGCCGATCACGCGCGCCGCCGGCACGCCCGGATTCAGCCCGCCGATCCAGGCGAGGCTGGCGGTGGCGGACTGTTCGAGCGCGGTGTCGTTCGTCATCGCGGCGAGATACGTGGCGTCGATCGCGCGGGCGATGATCCAGTCGTTGCCGAACGTCCCGTCAGGGCCATCGCCCGGTGGCAAGTCGGTCTCGACGCTGTCCCATTGCTGCGCCGCGTTGGTGCCGAGGGAGGCGTCTGTCGTCCCGGAGGGTACGATCTGGAAGACGTTGCGCTTGATCATGTCGTCGTACTGCGCGGCGGCCTTTCTCGCCGTCTCGATCCACAACGGGCGGTCCGGATTCGACGGAAGGTCGCGCCACATCCGGTACATCGTCTCGAATTGCGGCATCGCATCGCCGCTCGGGCGGTCCATCGCGCGGAGGTCGATGGATGCGGCCGCTTCTCGGACCGCAACAATCGCACGCAGCAGCGCTGCGTCGTCGCTGGAGTACTTGTAGAGGTCGTAGTCGACCGCCGCCCGCATCGCAGCGGTGTAGGCGGCGGGCGCATTCGCCAGCAACCACCCTCCGGACTGCTTCGCGCGGCGGTAGGCGCGGTCCGACTTTTCAGGCTCTTCCGCCTGGAATTGAGCCGCAAAGCGCGCCAGTCCGCGCAGTCCGGCGACCGTGTTCTCGACGCCGTCATCGTTGTAGGGGCGCGTGGGCGACTCGGCCTGGAACTGCCCGGTCCCTGGGTCCCCGATGAGGAGCAGGTAGTCCGCCGCGCGGTCGATGGCGGAGAGCAGAGTCGTGCGCTGGGCGTCGGTGAGGGCGGTGCGGCGGCGGGCGTAGGCCTCGGCGAGTCCGATCAGAAACTCGCTATGCGAGACGGCCCCGCCGGTCCGGCCGTTCGCGTCGAAGTAGCCGTTGTCGAGTTCGATCGGCGCCCGGCGGGCGTCGGCGTTCGCGAGGGCGATAGAGGAAAACGTCGTCTTGAAGAGGAGAAAGCGGTCGATCGGGAACGGGGACGTCGCGAGATGCACGTCCGGCGCCTCGAAGCTCATCCGGTACGTCCCCGGCGCGGTGACGTGCGAGAAATCAGCGGTCCACAGCGGGATGCCCCAGGCGTGACCGGCGAACGTTGCCCGGCCGGCGGCGGCCTGACGTCCCTTCGCGTCGACGAGTCGCCAGGAGAACGCCAGTCCTTCGCTGGCGGGGGCCGCGGGATCGTTCTGGCGGATCAGAATGTGCTTGGTGGCGGCGCTCTCGTATCCGAGCGTGCTGTAGAGGACGGTGTAGGTCTTGTCGCCGGCATGGGCGTCGTCGCTGATGGCGACCTTCGCCGCGCTGCCGCCGCATCGAGTGAAGAGCAGCGCCGTCAGCATGAACAGCGCGCTTGCAACGACGGGTCCGCGGCGGGGGATCATGCTCAGCGGGATGCCTCCTCGGCAGCGGGCATCATAGTAGCAAGCGACGCGCGTCGAGAGGGCATCGACGCCGTGGCGCCGCCGTTGGCCTGCGCAACAGCAGCCACTATAATGCCAACGCGTTGCGCAGATGCGTCCGTGTGCCGAGGTGGTGGAATAGGCAGACACGCGGTCTTGAGGGGGCCGTGCCCGCAAGGGTGTAGGAGTTCAAATCTCCTCCTCGGCACCACAATCTGAGACTGACCATGCATCCGCCCGGCCCGCCGGGCGGATCTTCGTGACCGGCGGTGCGGGCAACGCGGCGACGTAGCCAAGTGGTAAGGCAGGGGTCTGCAAAACCCCCATCACCGGTTCGAATCCGGTCGTCGCCTCCATCATTTTGAACCTGAACACGGCGGTCGGCCCTGCGCGGGTCCGCCGTTTTCTCCGTTTGACAACGACGAGTGATCGTGGCGAAAGAGGGGCGGGGCGCATGGTGGCCACCCGCTATCGTCTGAGCGCGCCAAGCGGCCGTTGCCCGCGACCATGGCAAGCAATCCAGTCCCTGGTATGGCGGTCACCATCGCGCGGCTTGACCATGGTGGTACCATAGTCTTCTTCCATCACCCGCCGGGGTGCGGAACTGCAGCATCGGAGGTACGCGATGTCGGTGGCACGAGTAACGGAAATTACCTCTCAGTCCGCTCGGAGCTTTGAAGATGCGATCCGCCAGGGGATCCGGCGCGCGAACGACACGTTGCGCAACGTCAAAGGCGCCTGGGTCAAGGAACAGCAGATTGATGTGGTGGACGGCAAGATCACGGGATACCGCGTGAACCTCCTGGTCACCTTCATCCTCGAAGACGCTCCCCGTAGACGCGCCGCGGCGGCAAAGACGGCGGCGGCTGGACCAACGAAGAAGGCTCCGGTCAGGAAGGCTGCGAGCAACGCGCGCGGGCGGCGATAAACGCCCCGGCCGCGCTCGGCGCCGGGCCTCTGACAGCAACCCGGCGGACGACTGCCCGACGTCCGCGCAGATATGCAAAGCGTTCGTTGCTATCGATCGTCTAGGATGCCTGCGGGACGCGGGTGGACGGCTTGCGTAGACCTGCAACACCCCCATCACCGGTTTGAACCCGGTCGTCGCCGCCAACATGTCGATAGGAAGCCGCCTGAACGGGCGGCTTTCTCGATGCCTCGGGCTACCGGCGCCTCACGATGGGGGCGCACGCGTCGCTCTGACGCTCGAGCCCTCGTCGTGGACTTTACTTCTTGGTGGTACCACTGTAGGTTAGTACCTATGTCCCACGAATGTGGAGAGGGAGCCAAGAGCAGTTGGAGGAGAACGACGATGCCGGAGATGATCGAACAGGTGGGCGTGGAGCGGGTGCAGCTTGGCGTCCGGATGGAGAAGCACATGGTCAAGGTCCTCAAGGGCCTGGCCGAATTCGAGGGCGTGACGCTCGGGCAGCTTCTTGAGAAGATCGTCCT
>JBBRPY010000062.1:0-18307 GCA_038227375.1 Dehalococcoidia bacterium | reverse complement strand
CTGACAAGGACGCACAGGCTCGCGCGATCGGCGATGCGTCGGATGTCACCAGCCTGAAGCCGGATGAGCATCTGCGAAACGGCGACGAATACAACGTGACCGGCAGCGTCAACGTCGCCTCGCTCGACCAACTGCGGGCTGCGGGAACCGACTACCCATCATGGGTGCTCGAACGCTACCTCAGCCTGCCCGACACGCTGCCGGGGCGCGTCAGCAGCAAGGCGCGCGAGGTGACGCGGGCGGCCGGCGCATCGCCGTACGAGCAGGCAGCAGCTATCGAGAAGTATCTGCGGACGTTCCCCAACGACTTCAACGTGCCGGCGACGCCATCTGGCCGCGACACGGTCGACTACTTTCTGTTCGACCTTCAGCGCGGCTATTTCGACTATCACGCGTCGGCAATGGCGGTGATGCTCCGCACGCTGGGCATACCGGCGCGCGTCGCCACGGGGTACGTGATCGATCCGCTGCAACGCGACGGCACGACCGACATCTTCAACCTCACCGAACGCAACGCGTTCGCATGGCCCGAAGTCTATTTCCCAACGATCGGCTGGGTGGAATTCAGCCCGACGCCGACCCAGCCGCTGATCAACCGCCCGGGCACACCGCTAACGACGCGCCGGACGAACACGCGCGGCACAGAGGACCCATCGGAGGCGCCGATCGATCTGGGCCTTGTCCCATCCAGCCCGCTGGCGCCGCCCGCCGCACAACAGGGCGCTGGCAGCTCCCATCAGTGGCCGCTATTCGCGGCGCTCGCCGCTCTCGGCGTGCTGACGTTGTCGCTCGGCGGCGCCGCGAAGTTCGCTTGGGAGCGCGGGCTGGCGCGGATGCCCCGCCCTGTGCAGGTCTGGGAGAAAACGCAACGGCTGGCGGCGATCGGCAAGGCCTCCGCGCAGCCCAGCGAGACGCCGGCCGAGTTCGCGGCCCGGCTCCGCCGCGACGTGCCGGGGACGGATGCCGCGGGATTCCTCGCGGCCACGTACGAACGCGCACGCTTCGGCCACAAGCCCCTGTCGGAAGACGAAAGCGAGCGCATCGAGTCCGCCTGGGCGTCCGTCCGCGGCGCTCTGCTGCGGCGCGCGCTACGCCTCCGCAGCCGGCCGCGCGGCGACCGCTGAGCGACCTTGCCACCGTATGCGACCACGCGTCCGCTGCCGACGGCCCCGGGGAAGCACCCTATGGCGCCCCTAATCCCGCGCTCGCAACCTCGATCCGGTCGAGGATCTGGCGCGCTTCGGGGCCGTCCGCGACGCGTGGCTGGTACTGATCATAGATGTGCACGGGGATGTAGCGCGTGGCGGTGATCCTCGTGCCGGTGAACGTCACGTCGAGCAGGGCGCCCTGCTGCGTCTCCAGAGACCAGTCCTGATCGAACACGAAGTTGCCGAGCGCGTAGGCGACGAACATGGCGCCGATGCGCTCATGCGCCTGCACCCAGTGCGGATGATTTCCGACGATCATGTCGGCGCCGGCGGCCGCCGCGGCGCGCGCGAACTCTCGCTGCCGATCCGAAGGCGACGCGGTGTATTCGACACCCCAATGCGGGACGATAATCACGACGTTGGCGACCCTACGCGCCGCTGCGACGTCTTCGGCGACGCTGCCGGGATCGAGCGGGGCGGAGCCGGGTTCGTCAGCGCTCGCGTGATAGTAGCCGGCGATGTCGTCGTAGGCGAGAAACGCGAAGTAGACACCGTTCCGCTCGACGACGACGGGCGCGCGCGCTTCCGTGAGGTTGCGTCCGCTGCCGACTGCCCGGATGCCGACGGCCCGGAGATTCGCCTCCGTTTCGAGCATCGCCTGGTTGCCGCATGGTTCGATGCCGCAGTCCTTGATGTGGTTCGCCGCATGCGCGATCACGTCGTAGCCCGCGTACCGGAAGCCATCGACAGCCGCCGCGGGAGCCGCGAGACTGAACGTCGGCGTGCAGCCGAATGGCGTGCCGGCATCGGAGGCTGTGGCGTCGAGTGTGCCGATCGTGATGTCGGCTGCGTTGAGCAGGTCGTGCAGCGGGACGAACGGCAGCGTGAAGTCTCCGCCGAGGTCGCGGACCTTCGCGTAGGTGCAGCGTGCCGGGATCAGGTCGCCGGTGAAGAGCAGATGCGTCACCGGTTCGACGGTGGGGACGCTGACGGTCGGCGCCGCCAGCACCGTGGCCGAGGGCGCGATCGGCGTCGCGGTGCGCGCGGAAGAAGCGCAGGCGGCGAGGAGTGCGCTCGCCACGAGCGCCGCCGGCGCAACCAGTCGGCCCGCGCGCGGCGCGTGTTGGCGATGCATGGGCGAAGTGTACGCCGTGGTGGAAGATGAAAGATGGACCATGGAAGGTGCAGATAGCTAGTAGAACGCGTTGCCCCGGATCGAGTCTGCAACGCGTGGAATGGCTGAGGTATTTGATCGCTCAGGGTGGCCGCAATACAATGTACTGTGAATGACCACGGAGACCACTACCAGAGAACACGAAGGCTTCCTCGCTGAGGTCGATCTCTGCCTCGATGAGATGCGCCCCTACGTGCACTCGCACGGGGGCGAACTGAACCTCATCGACTGGGAGCCGGAAGAGGGGCGCCTGCGCCTGCAGCTCGCCGGGTCCTGCCACGGCTGCCCGATGAGCATGCTGACGATGAAGCTTGGCATCGAGCGCATCGTCCAGGACCGTTTTCCGCAGGTGAAGATCGTCCACGCGGTGAAGGTCGACGACTTCGAGTACCCCGAGCTTCCTGACGCCTAGCGATGCGCACCCAATCGTCTACCATCGACCCCTTCGTCTCGGGACTGAAGATGGAGGAAGGAAGATGGAAGTCGGACGCGCAGCGCATCCACTCTCTATCGTCCACCATCTACTTTCGCCCCCAGTGACGATGGTGGATGGACGATAGAAGATTGAAGTCGGGTCCTCACGCTCGCCACGCCAGGTAGGAGTCGACGGCGTCACGGATATGTTCGACCATCGTGCGCGTCCGCTCGTCGGACCCAGCGAACCGCGCGACGACGTCACCGCCGAGGTATCGGTCCCGATAGTCGACGGGATCGATCCAGCGAGCGCCGTCGTGCTCGTTACTAAGCACGACCTCGCCGTCCGGACAGTCGCAGGCGTAGAGCACCTGTAGCGAATCGTGTCCGTACACGTGCATGTGCGCCACCGCGACGCAAGCGAGCCGCCCCGACGCCACCAACCCGCTCTCCTCAAAGAGCTCACGCCGCGCCGAATCTTCCTCCACCGTCTCGCCCGGGTCGACCGCACCGCCGGGCAAGTACCATCCGCCGGTCGCCGCGCCACCCGCCCGCTTGAGGATGAGTATCTGCCCGTCGCGCTGCGCGAACACGGCCGACGATAGGGCGAATTAGTGGGACCTTGGTCGGTTGCGAGGAATCTGCTGCCATACGTCCACTATCGGTTCTGCGCGAGGCGCGGGCAAGAAGGGAGCGGTGCGCGCAGCGATCTGCATCTACGGATCAGACCAATTTTAGGGGCACGTAAGGGCGCTCTTCGGCAGCACGACGTGCCCGCCTCGCTACCGAAACATTGTGCCGCGTTTGTCATCCAGACCCGTGGTGTGCATAATACGCGTCGTCTACGTCAGCGATCACATTTGGAGGCACACCCATGCTTGCCACGCTTCACCGGATGGTCACGCGACGCCGCCTCCCCATCGTATTGCTCGCAGCGGTGGCGATGTTGGCGGCCTCGTGCACGCTCGTCGGTCAGGGCAATCTGCACGTCGCGAATGACCTGAGCGGCATCGGCGCCGACAACACGACGATGCACGCCTACGCCCCCGACCCCGGCGACGTCTGGCCGCCGGCGGGCTCTGTCAACCTCCAGGTTCGAGGCGATGACTTCGGCCACCCGCCGTCGTACGGCATGAACGGCTTCCTGTATCTCGTGCGGACGGGCCTCGACTGTCCGCAGTCCGAGGGCGCCCCCGAGGCGTTCACGCTCAACGATGTCGCGATCACCGGAATCATCACGGTGACGAACGGAAGCGTGAACCAATTTCTGACGATGCAGGACACGCCGGCCAACCGGCAGTCGCACTGGGCGCTGATCGAGATCAATGAGCTTGCCGGCTACCCTGGCCTGCACCTGATCCACCGCTGTGGCGCCGTGACGTGGTCGACGTCCGGATCGGCGCTGGTCGATCCGTGCACGCTGCGGAGCTCGCTCGAAGGGAGGCCGCTCATATCGGGCAGGTCCTTCGCGCTGAGCACCAGCAGCAAGTGGCAGTTCTGTGATGGTGGCGCCGCGGCCGGCAGCAACGAGAAGTTCCTCTTCCACACCGACAACGGCGGTGTCTCCTGGACACTTATCAGCCGCACGACGCTAGGCAGCCCGCCCGCTGAGGCGGGCGTGGGTACGCTTCCGAACGGAAACGGGGTCAGCGCGCTGTTCTTTCCCTCGGCGACAAACGGCTGGCTTGGGCTGAGCAGTCCCGGCCAGAACTTGTTCCGCTCGACAGACGGCGGCAAGAACTGGGCGCAGGTCGCCGTAACCGGACTTGCGTCGGGCGTGCCGGTGCTGTCGATCAACTTCACCGACAGCATGCACGGCACATTCACAACCCCCGGTGGCGCATTCGCGACATCGAATGGCGGCGGCACGTGGACGCCGACGCCCTAGAGGGAGCGCCGATCACGCGACCGGCGTCCCTCCCGCGCGTCATCTGGTGCGTCAGTTCGCGGTGCAAAGATTCTGATGCTTCGCCACAAGCAATAGGTCGAGCGAGTTCACGCCGCGATCCTTGTTCACGTCGTATCGTGGGTCATACGGCCCGAAGCTGCTCTGGTGGTTCGACACCAGCGAGAGGTCCGACGAGTCGACGCGGCCGTCGCCGTTAATGTCGCCATAGCAGGCGGCCGCTGATGTGCTGGTGGGCGCCGGCGTCGGTGACTTCACCGGCGTGCTGGTCGCCGCTGGCGGCGGTGCGCCTGGCCAGCCGTCGCTCGTGCCGCCGAAGTCGGTCGTCCAGTACCAGCGGTACGTGCTGCCCGCGACGTATGCGCGGCCGATGCCGATCGCGGTGTAGTTAGTGCTGAGCATGTTCGTATTGTGGTCGGGGCTGTTCCGCCACTGGTCGAACGTCGCCTGGGCGCCGCTGTTGCCCGCCGCGATGTTCTCGCCCATCCAGGTGTTGTAGCCGTAGCCACAGTCGCGGATGCGTTGCGACCACGACCGCGTCTTGTCGTCGTGCGCGAAGTAGTTTTGCGCGCCCATGTCGTTGGACTTCCACTGCGACGCCTTGCTCAGCTTGTAGGACGCAGCGAGCGCCGGCCGCCCGTTCTGGGCGCGATGGTTGTTGATGAGCTGGATGAACAGTTGCTCCTCGGAGTCTAGCGCCGCATCCGCCGTACAGTCACCCGCCGCCGATGCGGCAGGCGCGGCGCGGCCGGCGAGCACGGTAGTGGCCCCGACGATGAGCAGCAGTGCGGCGAGCGCGCCCGAAAGCGCGCGCAGTGATCGTAGGTGAAGCATGCAATGACCCCAGTACTTCTAGCTAACCCCGTTAGCTCAACAATCGGACGTGAAACGGCGCCCTGAAGCGGGCGGACACTCGCATATCGTGTCGGATTCGATGCCCAGCCGTGAAGACTGGCTTTTGAAGGTTGGCATCATCCGGCCCGCCTGGACATCCCCCGGTCGGAATCGCGCACGTGTATTGTCGGCAATCGGGCAAGTGCGTGTTCGCGAATCATGCTCAACCGGGGCCAAGATTTGGCGCGCGCCCGCGGTCCCAGCTTCACATCACGGACGGCTCACAGGCGATCTGCGCGCAGGCGAATCGCCCACGCCGCGCCCGCGAGCAGCAGCAGCGCGAAGGCCGCCGCGAGGAGAGCGAGCGCCGTGTGCGATTGGGCGGGCTGCGCCGGCAGCGCCGCCAGGTCCGGAGGCAGCGAGATGCCGCCGACGGATTGCGGCGGTGTCGGGCTGGTTGCGGGAGCCGCCGACGTCGACGTCGCTGTCGGCGTACTCACGCTCGTCTGCGTCGGTGCGGGCGGCGGCGGCGCGCCGTTGAAGACGAGGCCGTCCAGGCAACCCGCTCCCGGCTGCAGATCGATGGGGTTGCAGCTCGCGAGATTGCCGCCGACGCCATCAGAGATCGATGACGAGAAGAAGCGCAGCGTGGTCGTCCCTGTGCCCAGAATCGTGAACGGAATGCTGGCGATCACGAGGTCGCCGCTCGGCCCCTGATTGGCGGCCGGGTTGAAGCAGTTGATGAACGCGTCGCCCGTGGCCGGGTTGCCGTCTGCGAAGTTGTCTCCCTCCGGCAGGCGGCCGTTGGCGTTCGCGCAATTAAAACCATTCGTGGCGACGAGCCCGCTCGTCGGCGTGGCCGCCGACAGAAGCAGCGGGTCATACAGCACCGTGGCGTTGAAGAATCCCAGCCCGTCGTTCGCGCTCGGCACCCCGCGCGCCACGATATCGACCGTGAAGGAGCCGCTCGCCGGAAGCTGCCGGGCGTTTTGTTGCCCGGGCGTCGACGGATCAGCGTCGATGACGAGGCAGGTAACCCCGGTCCCGCCCGGCTGCGTGACACACGCCTGCTGGTTCGAGGGCGTCGGCGACGGCCCGGGTGTAGCCGTCCGCGTCGGCGTCGCGGTGGGCGTCGATGAGCTGTTGAGGATGATGATCTCGTCGGCTGTATCCGTGATCGAGCTGGCGATCGTGTTCGAGAGCGGGTCTCCCAGCTCGACCCGCTGGAGCTGCAAATCCACCACAGCCTGTTGCAACGTGTGGAAGCGGACGCGGGCGAGCGTGCCGGCGCCACCGGGTCCGGGCGGCGACGCGCCGGTGCTCGCGCATCCAAAGCTGACCACGCCGGAATCGCTGAAGCCGGTCGGGCAGAAGGTCGCGCGGCCCGTCGAATCGATGAATCCCGCGTCGACGGCGCTGACGAACGCCAGCGACTGCGTGTCGTACTTCAGCTTGAACTCGAACGTCCCGAGGTTCGCGACGTTGGCGATGTTGAGGTCAATCTCGACATCCTGATTGACGCCGACCGTCTGCTGTTGCGGGCTGATCCTCGTGTTCGCCACCGAGCCGGGGACGACCGTCGCTGTCGGCGTCGCCGTCGGCACCGCCGTGTTCGTCGGGCAGACGCCGCCGCAGGGCGTGGGCGTGGCCGCGAGAGTGATTGTGACGGCGCCATCGATCGTGGCGCCCACCGGCAGCTGCCGCACGTCGGTCGTTAGCAGTTGCACGCCCTGAAGGTGCAGCGCCGTCGAGGCCGCGGGAGCGACGGCGCGGAGCGATATTGTGGCGAGCAGACCACTGCCGGTTGCGCCCGGGACGTCGGCCGGGTCGAGCGTCACGCAGTTGAACCCGATCACGCCGGGATTCGCGGCGGGCGTGGCGTTCGGATCCCCGATGCCTGTAACAAAACACGTCTGATGGCGTCCCGATTCGAGCAGGAACGGACTCGGCTGGCATGCACCACCGGTGAGACAGCCCTGGACGTCGTACCGTTGCAGGACGAGCGGATCGAACGCCACCTGGATCGAAAATGAGCCGAGATTCACCGTGCCGTCCACGTACACACCGAACACGGCGAGCTCGCCCGTCTGGATCGACTGTGTGAGTGGGGCGATGCGCACGGTCGCCGGGCCGGCGGTTGGGGTCGGCGACGGCGTGTTCGTCGGCGCCACCGTCGGGCAGGCGCCGCTGCAGGGGGTGGAGGTTCGCGTTGCCGTGCGCGTGGCCGTGGCCGTTGGCACGACGGTGGAGGTGTCGGCAGGGAACGGCGTGATCGTCGGTGTGCTCGTCGGACAGGCGCCGGCGCACGGCGTCGGCGTCACGAACGGACCGACCGTCACGGTGGTCGTGTCGCTTCGACCGGACGGATCGACGGCTCCGTAGACGTCGAGTATCGAGGCCGCGGGGATCGAGATGATGCCCGTACCTTGCGCCGCTGGCATGAATGTGAAGGTACCGATCGTGCCGCTGCCCGCCGCGCCGGCGAGTCCTGTTGGCGGCGGAGGGCCGAGCGTGACGCAATTCTCCCGCACCTGACTGAGCGATGGTGCGCTCCCGGTGCCGGAGGTTGGCCCGACGCAGCTCACCGGCCGGCCCGAGCTTGCGAGGAAGGGGCCCTGGCTGAACGTTGGTGTCGTGGGGAACATCGTGTTCGAGTATTCGAGCGTGACCGAGAACGAACCGAAGTTCGCGACATCCTCGACGCGCACATCCACCGCCAGCGGCGCGCCGACGCTCCCGCCGATCGCCGCCGGGGTCGGGCAGACCGCAATTGCGACCTGCGGGCCGCAGGCGCCGGGCGGCGCGATGCCGGTCGGCGTCGGCGTCGGCGGCACGCTCTGCGTGGAAGTCGGCGTGATGGTCGGCGTCAGCGTGCCCGTGGCTGTCGCCAGCGGCGTGCCGTTGTTCGCGATCACCTGGACGGACCCATCGGCGAACGAGAACGATGTGAACGGGTCGCCGCTTTCATCGGAATACGGCGCGTTCGTCCGGTTCAGGAAGGTGAGCGGCGACGTGCCGGTACCGGCCGGCGTGAAGGCCACCGTCGCGAGACGCCCGCTGCCGGAAGCGCCCGGCGGCGTCAGCCCGGAGGACGCGCAGCTGAAGCGCACGGTGCCGGCGATGCTGTCGACCATGGGCGGCGGGCAGAAGATGGCGCGGCCGGTGCTCGACAGAAAGGGCCCGACGGCGATGCCAAAGAAGCTGACCACGCTGGGTTGGTACTGGATCTGGAAGTCGAACGAGCCGGTCGGCGCTACGCTGGACGCGAGGATATCGACGCCGAATGGCGGACCGCCGACTTGCACCTGCTGCGTGCTGGGGAACACAGCGATGCCGCCAGTGCCCGCGGCGTAGGCGCGCTGCTGGCGGGACCAGCCCGCGAGCGTGACGGCAACGATGACGACGGCCAGCACCGAGCACGCGAGATAGACGCGGCGACCGCCAGGCCGGAGATTCTGTCTCGCGCGCGCCACCATCGAGACGCGGACTCGCGTCGCTGAGCGTCGTGATAGGCGCGGTGTTGGAAGAGTCAATCTGAATCCCGACTGCCTGGCCCCCGCCGTACGCCGGAGAGGGGGTTGCCCTACGCCCGGTCGTCCTGGCCCATCGTCGCACGCATGAGCGCCGTCTTCAACGTGGAGTTTGTCTAGCAGACGTAAAATTATCGATGCTGGCCGAGTGCCTGCCCTCGCCGCAGGCATCCGTGGCGCTCGAGCGTCCCGTCTGGCGGAGCGCTCGCACCGCTCCCGCGATGCGTATACTCGTCCGATGGCTCTCCCCGAAGCGGCATCTCCCCGCATCGAGCACCTCGCCCGTGTGCAGCAGGCGCTGCTCGCGTGGCATGGCGAGCATGGGCTGCAGGCTCCGTGGCGCACGTCGCGCGACCCCTACCATGCGCTGGTCGCCGCGGTGATGGCGCAACAGACGCAGATGAGCCGGGTGCTGCCCTCGTACGGGCGCTTCATGGCGGCGTTCCCGACATTGGAGTCACTCGCGGGCGCGTCGCCGGGTGATGTGATCCGCGCCTGGGCCGGCATGGGCTACAATCAGCGCGCGGTGCGCTTGCATCGCGCGGCGCGTCAGATCGCCAACGGCGGCTGGCCGCGCGACACCGCTGGGCTCAAGCGCATCGACGGCGTCGGGCCATTCACGGCGGCGATCATCGCCTCGTTCGCTTTCGACGCACCGGCCGCCTGTGTCGACACGAACGTACGCCGGGTGCTCGGGCGGCTGGCGGGTGCCGAGGGTCTCGACGACGGGCGTTTGCAGGCCCTCGCCGACACCTCGCTGGCGGCGGACTCCCCGGCGCGCTGGAACCAGGCGCTGATGGACTACGGAGCGCGCATCTGCACCGTGCGCCCGAAGTGCGGCGAGTGCGTCGTCGCCGAGTGGTGCGCGGAGCTGACCCAGCGGGCAGAGCCGCTGCGTCGCGTCGCCGAGGAGCCGGCGCCGTACGGCAGCTTGCGACCGAAGCGCGCGAGCAAGCGCAAGACGCCGTTCGCGGGTTCGGCGCGCTACTACCGCGGCCGGATCATCGATGCGCTGCGAGCACTTCCGTCCGGGCAGACGCTGCCGCTCGCCGCGCTGCCGGCGCTGCTCGCGGACGCCGGAGCTGTCCCGGAAGAGGGCCCCGTCGGGGATCTCGTGCTGGCGTTGGAGCGGGCAGGGCTAGCAAGGTTGTCGGACGGGCGCGTGTCGTTGCCTGAATAGATGTACCGTCCGCTCTGGTTGCCGTAGCATGGCATCCTGCGATGAAGAAGAATTGGGTGTCCTTGAGGAGGCGCGAGATGAGCATAAACGGATCAACGCCACGCAGCGTGGTGATCACGGGCGCGTCAACCGGCATCGGCGAGGCCTGCGCGTTACGGCTCGACCGCGCCGGGTTCCGCGTCTTCGCGGGCGTCCGCAGGAGTGCCGACGGCGAGGTTCTGCGCGCGAAAGCGTCGGACCGGCTGACGCCGGTCCACATCGACGTCACGGATGCGGCTTCGATCGCGGCGGCTCACGACGTCGTTGCGTCGGCGATCGGCGTCGGTGGCCTGAGCGGGCTCGTGAACAACGCCGGCATCGCGGTCGCCAGCCCAATGGAGTTCGTGCCTATCGCCGACCTTCGCGACCAGCTGGAAGTGAACGTCATCGGCCAGGTGGCCGTAACGCAGGCGTTCATGCCGCTCCTGCGCCGCCAGCGCGGCCGCGTCGTCTTCATCGGATCCGTCGCCGGACGGATGTCGAATCCGTTCGTTGGTCCGTACTCCGCGTCGAAGCACGCGCTCGAGGCGATCACCGACGCCCTGCGGATCGAACTGCGGCCGTGGAAGATGGAGGTTTCGATCATCGAGCCGGGCAGCATCAAGACGCCGATCTGGGAGAAGGCCGATGCCACCGCCGACCGCCTCGAGCAGCAACTCCCGACCGTCGCCCGCGCGCTGTACGGTGCCGCGGTGAAGACCATGCGCGAGTTCGCGGCAGTCACGGCCGAGCGCGGCATCGCGCCCGATCAGGTGGCGAAAGCGGTGGAGCATGCGCTGACGGCGCCGCGGCCGAAGACGCGCTACATCGTCGGCATGGACGCGCACATCCAGGCCGCGCTTCGCGTCATCGTGCCCGACCGCATCCTCGACAGCCTCATCGAGCGTCAACTGAAACTGAATCGCGATGCGCCGGCGGAGATGGCCGCGCATGAGGAGGCCGTCCCTGTCGCGCATCAGTAGAGCTGCTAGGGCTCACCACGACCATGCTGACGATAGATAGAGGAGCAAGTTATGGCGGCTGAGGTGATCAAGGTCGGTCCGCTAGGGCCGTACGCCAACAACGCCTACGTGATCGTCGACGCGGCCACGCGCCAGTCGATCTTCGTCGACGCGCCGCTCGAGAGCGAGCGGGCGATCGACGCGGCGAAGGGTACGGACGTCCAGATGATCGTCGTCACGCACCGGCACGGAGATCACTGGGCAAGCATTGATCTCGTCATGGAGAAGTTCGGCGCCGGCGTCTGGTGCCATGAGGCGGACCGCGCGCCGTACGCCAAGAAGGTGTTCGACACGCTGGCCGACGGCGCCGACGTGCCGCTCGGCGAGTCGTCGGTGCGCATCATCCACACGCCCGGCCATACGCCCGGTAGCATCTGCCTGCTCGTCGAGAGCGTGGATGGCCACTCGGTGCTGATCTCCGGCGACACGCTCTTCCCGGGTGGGCCCGGCCGCTCGGACAACGCGCCCGCGCTGCAAGAGATGATCGGGTCTATCACCTCGCGCCTGCTGACGCTACCCGACGCCACCGCCGTGTATCCCGGCCACGGCGACAACACCACCATCGCCGACGCGAAGCGCGAGTACGCCGCCTTCGCATCGAAGCAGCACCCACCCGACCTCCACGGCGACGTCACCTGGGGGGACTAGCGGTAATGCCGCCCCCCGTGGCCACGGATGGAGCACGCGGTCCGCGCAGGCTCCGTCGCGGAGAAGCTTCAGTTCCGCCTCAGCTGACTGGCGCCGCGATCCCTCGTAGGGACGAAGCTTCAGCTCCGTCCTTCCGCCGACCGCGAACGGTAGACTCGTACGGCAGGCAACCTCATGCGCCCGCCCGCGCGGTCAGCGCCCGTTTTCACGATCGGAAGGTACGGCCCAGATGAACACGCCAGCGCTGGAGATCTGGGACGTCTGGTACCCGGGCGGGGGCGCGCAGGGGCTTTCGTTCGCCCGCGCGCGCATCGAGCATGCCGACACCATCCTCGTGCACGCCGCGCCGGAGCTGCTGCGCGTCGAAGTGCGTGCCGACGCCGGCGCGCTGCTCGCGTCGGGCGATCAGCTACGGCGCGACGGCTACGCCGTGCCGATGACGCGGCTGCGGCGCGAGGGCACGCGCATCGTACGAGAAGATGTCTGGCCCGACGCCACCGACATCGGCTCCATCGTGCTGCTGCCAGGCGGTGAGGCGGGCGTGCTGCGCGCCTGGTGGCACGCCGACGACCGCCGCGAGTGGCGCTGGTCGGTCGAGTTCTACAACCGGCTGTGAGGTGTGGACGGTGGACGGTGGACGGTGGAGGATAGATTCCGCCCTCAAACCCGTGGCGGAGGCGCCTTGGCGCCGTCCGTCGGGTCGCGCGATCGGAGGCGACGCGTTCGTAGCGGAGGAGCTTCAGCTCCGTCCTGGCGGGTGAGACCGACGGTGGGCGCGCTTTCGGGAGGTTGTGATCGGCGCCGGCCGGAGCCAAAGCTTCGTCCCTACGGCGTTCCACCGTCCATCTTCCATGTTCCACTGTCCAGCAGCGGGCAGCGCTAGCCGCTGTGCGTCCGCAGCAGCGGGCGGCGCTGCTGGTCGACGCGCGGCTCGCCGCACTTGCAGCAGTAGTTCAGCGAGAGCTCGCGCGCTTCCGGCTCGACGAAGATCTCCTCCGCCATCGCGGTCATCCGCTTGATCCAGGCGCCGCCCATCGCGTCGGCCTGGTCCGAACCGGCGCCAGCCTCGAAGTCATGCCAACAGTGCACACACTGCGTCATCGTCCGCCTCCCTGCGTCCCCCAAGCGCCGATCGTATGCGGCTCGGCGGCCCCTGTCAACGTCAGTGTCGGATTCTCGCGATCTTCGACGCGTTGAAATGCGAGTGAGAGCGCCCGCTGGCCGCCCGGAGGCCGTTGCCGCGACCGCCCCTACGCGCGCTCGTCGTTGGTGAGGATGAGCGTGCCCGCCGCGTGGAACATGCCGCCGACGCCGTGGGCGATGCTCGTGCGGACGTCCGGAAGCTGCGCCGCCGCCTCGCCCCGCAACTGGCGCACGGACTCCTGGATCGCGAACATGCCGTACATGCCGGTGTGGGTGTAGCTCAGGCCGCCGCCATTCGTGTTCAGCGGAAAGTCGCCGCCCGGCGCCGTGCGCATCTCCTCGAAGAAGGGCCCGCTCTCGCCCCTGCCGACGAAGCCCAGCGCTTCGAGCGCGAACATTGGGGTGTGGGCGAAGGCGTCGTAGAACATCGCGTGGTCGATGTCCTTGTGGGCGATGCCCGCCTCCGCGAACGCGAGCGCGCCCGACAACTTGAACGCGCGCGACTCCGTGAAGTCGTGCATCATGCTGATCATCGAGTGCTCCGACGATTCGCCGGAGCCGAGCAGGTACACGGGCCTTTTCGGGAAGTCCTTCGCGCGCTCGGCTGACACCACGACGAGCGCGCCGCCGCCATCGGTGACCAGACAGCACTCCAGCAGATGCACCGGATAGGCGATCATCCGCGACTGCAGCACGTCGTCGATGGTGATCGGGTCGCGCATCATCGCGCGCGGATTGCGCTCCGCCCAGCGGCGCGTGGCGACGGCGACGGATGCGAGCTGTTCGTGCGTGGTGCCGTATTCCGCCATGTGGCGCACGATCGGGATGGTGAAGCGGGTGGGCGGCCCGGCGACGCCGTACGGCTCCTCGAACTGCGCCGGCAGCATCTGCGGCGACGACCCCCATCCGCTCATGCCGACGCGCGAGCGGCCGCTCTCGCCGTGCGTGATCAGAGCGGTCGTGCAGAGGCCAGCGGCGATCGCCGCTGCGGCGTGCCGCACGTGCATCATGAACGAGCAGCCGCCGACTGACGTGCCGTCGATGTAGGTCGGCGTGATGCCGAGATACTCCGCCACCGCCACCGGCGACTGCCCGGCGCAGAGCACCGCATCGACGTTTTCCTTCGTGATGCCGGCGTCGGCGAGCGCGTTGAGCGCGCCCTCGGCGTGCAGTTGCAGGGCAGACTTGTCCGGCTGGATGCCGACGATGTCCGTCTCCGCGGCGCCGACGATCGCCGCGCTCATCCTCAGGCTCATGAAGCCCGCTGCCCCGTTGGGCGGAAGAGCGGCAGCGTGATGCTGTCGTCCTGCCGCTCCCAGGTGACCGTCAGCGGCAGGCCGACTGGCAGGTTCTCCGGCAGCGGCTCGACGCCGACGATGTTCGACATCATCCGCGGCCCTTCCTCCAGTTCGACGATGGCGATGACGTACGGGGTGATGTCGTCGAAGCCGCGGGCGGGCCGATAGTTGATGACATAGGTGTGCAGCCGCCCGTTGCCGCTGGCGGTGAACCAGGCGACGTCACGCGACGAGCAATGCGGGCAGAACGCGCGCGGATAGAAGTACGCCTTCCCGCAGGCGTTGCAGCGCTGGATGCGCAGCTCTCCGCGGCGGGCGCCGGCCCAGAACTCTGCGGTTTCGGGTGTGGGTGCAGGGATAGGCCGTCTGGGCACGAGCGCCAGTATGCCAATGGGGAGGGCTTAGCGGAAGCAGGTGCATGGGTATGGGAATGCCGCACCTCAGCGGCGAAACCGACGTCAACCCGCTGGAAACGCCAACCAATTGTTGGTGTCACGAACGGCGGTACACTTTGTGCATGCCGGCCAAATGGTGCCCAGGTTTTCTTGCAATCGTCGCCATCGGCGCGGCAGCCGTCGCCTGCAGCAGGTCACAGCATGGAGCCGCGCCAATCACGCCGCCGCCCGCGACCGCAACCGCTCGCCCTGCGATAGCCACTTGCGACGAGCAACACGCCGTCGAGTTCGTGAGGCCGTCTGTCGTTCGGGTGTCGACAGCCAATCGAATAGGAACGGGCATCATCACTGGCCCCAACACGATAGTCACCAACGCGCACGTTGTTGGCGAAGCAAGGACGGTAAGCATCGTCACAATGGACGGGAAAGGTCAGGGCACCGTGATAGGCTCTAGCCCTAACATAGACATTGCGACCATAAGTGCCGATACCGGCTCGTTGCCGCCGATCGAGTGGGGATCGAGCACATTCGAAAAGCCGGGGGATCGGCTCTACGCCCTGGGCTTTGCTCTCGATCTCCCCGGTGAGCCCTCGTTGAATGCTGGCAGCTTTGTGACCTGGCGGTCGAGAAACGGCGTTGACTACGTGCAGTCGGATGTGCCCCTCAACCCGGGTAGTAGTGGCGGCCCGTTGTTCACGGATTGCGGAAAGGTCATCTCCGTCAATACCCTGTCCAACGGCGCCGGTATTAGTCTTTCCATCCAATCGGAGCTCGCCAAGGCGACTGCGGCGAACACAATTGAAGATGTGGCCAGGCCTGCAACCGAGGGAGTGTCCGACGCTATTGCGCCTGTCCCCGTCACGGAGCTGACTCCTGCCCCAGAGGTATGCGGACAGCGCGCGGCTGTGAGCCTCGCCGAACCACTCGCGCTGGGTCGAACGTACCACGATGGGGACACGTTGAGCGCGTCACTCAACTTCGTCGTTCCAGGATGCACCGGCGTGAAAGCGGAGTTCAACGGATACTTTGGACCCGGCACGCCCTGGTTCGAGCATTGGTGTAGTCCACCCCTTGTCCCAACGTGCAAGCGGGTTCTTCCAGGCTTCGTCAAAGGTGGAGACACACCGCTAGCAGCAACTGCCAGAATCACGATCACGGCTCAACCCGGTAGTTTTCCACCTTCGAACCTGCGCGACCCCGCGAATTTGGAAGGATTCACGCTGTGTCAACTCCACCTGACCTTCCATGACTCGAAGATCGGCGGTCGTTACTACGACTACTTCCTTGGGAACTGGGAAAGCAGCGTCGGAACCTGTTAGACCTCGCGTGCAAGGCGTCTGACTGGTGACGTCGCACGCGTGCACTCAGTCATGAATGGGCAATGCCCCCTTAGCTCAG
The DNA here is from genome assembly GCA_038227375.1 of Dehalococcoidia bacterium. Classification (GTDB taxonomy): domain Bacteria; phylum Chloroflexota; class Dehalococcoidia; order DSTF01; family JACRBR01; genus JALYKW01. Next base: position 2,199 of record JBBRPY010000062.1, on the reverse strand, counting down.
AGAATAGAGCAGTGGTTTCCTAAGCCATGTGCTCAGATTCGCTTCACGCATGGCAGCGACCGTTGGTTCGTGTGGTTCCCTCACCCGGCCAAGCTTCCCTCGCCACTCGCTGGAGACGGCCGGTCGACGAAGACTTGCAACGTAGGGGCTGAGGCCGCTTACGCCGGGGCGGCGTAGGAGCGGAGGAAGTAGGTGGCGCAGCCTTCGTCCAGCATCTCGCGCGTCAGGGTGGTGGGCGCGCCCTCGGCGGTCCAGGTGTCGATCACGGCATCGATGATGTCCTGGGCGTGGCAGCCGCGGAACTCCCGGTCGTGCCCGGTATACCAGTGCTCCAGCAGGTATCCCGTCACGTCCTCGTTGGCCGCGATGCCGGAATTCTCGCACGCCTGGTGGAAGATCTTGCGGAACTCGTCCTCGGTCGGGTTCGGGATCTCGACCTTGTGGCGGATCCGCCGCAGGAACGCCTCGTCGGCCAGGCGCCCCGGTGTCAGGTTCGTCGAGAAGAGCACCAGCACATCGAACGGCACCTCGAGCAGTTGCCCGTTGTGCATCGTCAGGTGGTCGATGCCCGCATCGAGCGCGCCGATCCAGCGGTTCAGCAACTGCACCGCGGGCATCTGCTGGCGGCCGAAGTCGTCGATGATCAGCGTGCCGCCGTTGGCCTTTAGCTGCAGCGGCGCTTCGTACACCTTCGACTCATTGTCGTAGACGAGCTCCAGGCTCCGGCGCGTCAGCTCGCCGCCCGCCCAGATCACCGGACGGTTGATGCGCAGCCAGCGCTGGTCCGGGCGCACACGCAGCAGGTCCGTCGGCGGTTCGCCCCCGGCGGGCGACACGCGCTCATGCTTCAGCGCATCGAACAGCCGGATGATCTGGCCGGCGGTTTCGATCGCGAAGGGGATGTCGATCGTGCCGCCGATCGCGCGCCCGATCTTCTTCACCGCGGTCGTCTTGCCGTTGCCCGAGGGACCGAAGACCAGCATCGGCCGGCGCGAGGCGGCGCCGCGGCTGATCCGCCCGAGCGTCTGGTCCGCGAGCACGAGCGGCGCGAGCGATTGGGCGATCTGGTCGTGCGTGACGGTGATATGGTGCACCGACATGGCGTGTACGTTGGCGACGTATTCGGCCAGCGTCACCGGCACCGGCCCGATATAGCCGCTCCGCGCGAGCGCCGCCTCGGCGTGCGCGCGGCCATTGTTCGACAGTGTGTAGACGTAGCTGTGGGTGCCGCGCGCCGATGCCCCCAGCACCGTCGCGAGCCCCTCCTGCGTCAGCAGCTCCATAATCTCCTGGACGATGGATGGCGACACCTTGAGGTCATCGCCCAGAGCGGCCCGGCTCGCGCGGCCGCGGGAGTACAGCATCTTCAGCACGAGGTCGCGGACGATCGTCATCTCGATCCCGAGCTGGTCGAGGCTCATCGGCTCCGGCACGATGGCGAGTTCGGACCGGGCGGGCTGCGCGGTGGTCATCATCTCTCCTGCGGTCGGCAGCGAAGCAGTTTTGTCGGATCGTTTGGAAGCGCGACGGCGTGGCGGGCGGGTGGGCTCGCCGGAATCATCTCGAACTGGGTCGGTGGCCGCGCGCTCTTCCATGCTAAACGATCATCGTCGCAGCGTACGGTCGTGTTACATGGTCGCGGTGATCCAACCGTATAGTCGGCAACCACGCATGTCAACCGAATCGTTGACCCGAGAGCTTCTGTAGCAGATTCCGCCGGTCGTTCGTGGGAAATTCGTCACGTTGCACAGACGAAGCGATGTCAAGTCGCGGGCTGAATGTGCACTTGCAGATCGCGCGATGCACGGTCTCGCGCCACGCGCTGTGCCAGCATGCGCTGGCTGGATGGCGGAAGTGGGGGCGGGGAGAGGGGACGATGGGGGGGTCGCCTCGGCGACCCCCCCACCGCGTTACGTGGCTATCCGAAAAGCCACTTCCACAGCTGTAAGAAGCTGCTGATGCCAGAGGCATCACCGGAGTGCCCCCCCTTCGCGATCGCCTTCGCCAAGGTGTCGCCGCTGTCGGCGTCGGAGGACGGGTTCGACGTCGCCGAGCCGGAGTCGCCGGTGGAACCGGAGATCGCCAGCGGGACCGACGTCGAGTCGCCCGAGGTCGCCGTACCTTCACTGCTCGAGCTGGAAGAGGCGTCGCCGGAGTGCCCGCCGTCGCCGCTGGAGCCCGAGATGACGGTCGGGTCGG
>JBBRPY010000061.1:0-18352 GCA_038227375.1 Dehalococcoidia bacterium | reverse complement strand
TCGCACTCTTGCTCGCCATGGCGCTGGTCGCGCCGCGGTGGTGGCTGCTCTGGAGCGATCCGGGTGAGGGCGTACGGACTCAGGTGAACCCCGGTGGCATGTTTGGTGTAGGACAGGACGAATCGTTCTACATCGCCGGCGCTCGTTCGGTCTTCGAGGGTCGATTGCCCTTGACCGATCCGTATCTCGTCGATCACCAGGACGGCGCTCCCCAAGCCAACGCGCTCTGGGTGGAGGTCGTCGGCGTCCTGGGCCACGCGACTGGTGGCAACATCTTCTATGCGCTGGCGATCGTCACGTCGATGGCGGCGCTGGCCGGATTTGGGCTGTTCTACGCCCTCGCGCAGCAGCTTACGGCGTCGAAGCGCGCCGCTGTCGCGGCCATGCTGATCGCCGTCGCCTATGTCCAGATCCTCCAGCTGGCAGGGGGGTACTTGCCGTTGCGGCATTGGAGCGTGCTCGAGCCGATCGTCATGCTGCGGCCACGGGGCGAGTTTCACGTCTGGTATCGATTTCTGTCGCCAGCGATGACGGTACCGCTGTTCTTTGCGACAGTGCTCGCAGTGCAGCGCGCATTCGAGACGCGCAGCAATCGCTGGTCGGTGGTTGCCGCCATCCTCATTGCCGGATCGATCTACACGTACGCGTTTCTCTGGACCGCCATGGTGGTTGCATTCGCGCTGTGGGGACTCTGGCTGGTGGTGGCGCGGGACTACACTGCAGCGCGCAGGCTCTTGGTGATTGGAGCGGGGGCGGCGATCCTGGCATCACCGGAACTCGCCATCCTGTTCTACAACGCCGTCTCCGTGCCGTTCGAGGTGAAGCGGCGCTCTGGTCTGGACGACCTCGGCATCGACACCGGAGCGTTCGCGGCGATCGGGCAGCGCGTCATCGTCGGTGCGCCGTTCGCGTACTGGGCCCGGCGTGCGCCACACGTGCGTCTGTTCATTGCGTTGTACCTCGCACCACTCGGCCTGGGTGCGACGGCGGGCATCGTTCCTCAAACCGACCACTACTTCTATCAGACATGGCCGCTGTTGAGTTTGCCCTTGTTCATTGCTGGCGCGCACGGCTTCGTCGTTGGCCTGTCGCCGCGCAATCGACGTTTCGCGTCTGCCGCCCTGGTGGTGCTCGCCGTCGGTGGCGCGGCTTACTTCGTCGCCTTCCAGGCGCGGGCGGCGCGGCGTCTCGATGCGGCATACGCCCTCCGGGTCGATGAGGATGCGGCCTTCGCCTGGTTGCGCACCAACGCGCCCACCGGCGCGACGGTCGTAACTCCGAGCCGCTCGACGAACCTGCTGCTGACATCGCTGACGCCGATGTTCGTCTACGTGCCGAACGGTTCACCCATTGGCTCCAAGGCGAGCGACGACGAGATCATCGATCGATATCTCCGCGCCTCGGCCGCGCTGGGATACACGGCGGACGCGACCATGGGACGACTCGACCCCGCGAACGGCTACCCGCTGACCTTTGGAGAGACGCCGAACGTGCCGCGAGACGAGATTCCCAGGTACGTCGAACGCTCGATGGTGGACTATCTCTTGAGCGAACTCGTTGTTCTGCCGGATATCGTGAACGCCCGCATCCCCGAATGGCGCGCGAAGTTTACGGCGATGAAGTCGCAGGCCGACGTGCTCAGCCCATACACCGCGACGTATCTCTATTGCGGCCCTCGGGAGCGCCTCTGGACCGTCGACGAGCCATCGCCCGGAACGCTCGTAACGGTCGCCTTCCAGCAAGCTCAGGTGACCGTGTACCGCCTCGGCGAAGCTTCGGGGGCTGTGCCGTTTCGGGGTTGCCAGTGATCCGGCTTCATGTTGGTCGCCTCGCCCCTTGGGTCACAGCGGACACCGAGGGCACAGAAAATGTGATCGAAAGCGATGCGTTAGCGTTCCCAGCCTCCAGCCTCCAGCTACACTCCCTCCATGCACGCTAACGCCTCCCTCTCCGACATGACCGCTTGGCTCGATGCCACGCTCGAGGTCGAGGCGTACGCAAGCGAGCCCGACTCGAACGGCCTGCTCTATCAGTCGGGCGCGGGCGATGGCGTATCAAAGTTCGCGGTGGCGCTGAGCACCTCGCTGACGACGATCGTCGGCGCAGCGAAAGCCGGCGCGAACCTCCTGCTCGTCCATCACACGTCGTGGCGCGACATCGACCTGCATCTTCGAGACGAAAAATTCGCCGCGCTCGCGGCGGCGAACATATCCCTCTACGGCGCCCACGCGTCGCTCGACTGCGCGCCGCGCATCGGCAACGGCTGGGTGCTCGCGGAGATGCTGGGGGTGGCGGTAGACGGCACCTTCTGCCGCTTTTACGGCGGCGATGCCGGTGTCTTCGGCCGCGCCGATGGCAGCTTCAGCGAGCTGATCGCGCGCACGTCGCAGCGCCTCGGCGTGCAGGTGGAGGCATACCAGAACGCGCGCGCGTTCGGCCGCGTCGCCATCGTCGCCGGCGCGGGTGGCGACACGCGGGCGATCGATCAGGCGCGCCAGCTCGGCTGCGACACGTACATCACGGGTGAGGGGGGCATGTTCACGCGGATGTTCGCGAAGGAGTGCGGCATCAATCTGATCTTTGGCACGCACTATGCGACGGAAGCGCCGGGCATCCGGGCGTTGGGCGAGCGCCTTGGCGCGCACGCCGGCATCCCCTGGGAGTTCATCGACGAGTCGGCGGATGTGTTTTGACGGAGGCGTCCGGCTTGAAGGGGTTGGAGGCTCGGCTCTGGGAGTGAGATTCGGAAGGTGAGGCGAGGCTCCAACCTCCAACCTCCAGCTTCCAACCGCCCAGCCGCTAGGCCGCGAGGATCGCCTGGAGCCGGTCGGCGTCGCCGCCGGGGCCGACGACGGCCATCGAGAAGGCGCCGGGGTGAAACAGGCGCTGCGCAACCTGCTGCACTTCCGCCGGCGTCACCGCGGCGATGGAGTCGACCACGTGTTCGACAGGCTCGATCTCGCCCGTCATCAGCAGCGCCTCTCCGGCACGCTGGGCCAGCGCCATTGTCGATTCCAGACCGAGACGAAAGTTCCCGGTCGAGAAGTCGCGCGCCTTCATGGCTTCTTCCTCGCTCGCCGGCTCCTCCGCCATGCGGAAGAGCTCGTTCCGTATGACCTGCGTCGCCTCGTCGAGATGCTCGAGGGTGACGCCGGCGCTGACGCTCATGACGCCGATGTCGCTGTAACGGCTGGCGCCGGAGCCGACGGAGTAGGCGAGGCCGCGGCGCTCGCGCACTTCCTTGAACAGCCGCGACGACATGCCGCGGCCGAGGATTGTGTTCAGCACCATCAGCGCGTAGCGGTCGGGGTCCATGCGGGGAAGCGCGTGCAGGGCGATGCCCATGTTGCACTGGGCGATCTCGCGCTTCTCGACGACGACGCGGTTGGCGTCGAACGTGGACGTCGCCGAAGGAGGCGCGGGCGCGGCGCGGTCTGGCATATCGCCAAACAGCGCCTCGGCCTGGCGCACGACTTCTTCGTGCGTCGTGTGGCCGGCCACACTGAGCACCGTGTTCGACGGGACGTAGTACGTGGCGACATGGCGCACAAAGTCGTCGTGCTGCATCGCCTCCACCGTCTCGATGGTGCCGGCGATCGGCCAGCCGATCGGCTGATCGCCGAAGGTGGCGCGCGAGAGCAGCTCCGACGCCCAGGAGCCGGGCTGGTCGAAGGCGCGCCGGATCTCCTGCTGCACCACCGTGCGCTCGCGGTCGATCTCGGCCTGCTCGAGCAGCGAGTTGCGGTACATGTCGGCGAGCACGTCCATCGCGACCGGCAGCTTGTCGAACGGGACCTGGTTCCAGTAGCAGGTGAGCTCTTTCGACGTGTATGCGTTCAGCACACCGCCGGCGCCCTCGATCGCCTCGGCAATGAGAATTGCGTCGGGACGTTTCGGCGTGCCCTTGAAGAGCATGTGCTCCATGTAGTGCGAGAGGCCGTTCGTGACCCGCCCTTCACCGCGCGAGCCGATGCCGACGAAGAGGTTCACACTGACCGATTGGGCAGTTGGCACGGGCGTGGTGACGATGCGCAGCCCGTTTGAGAGCGTCGAAATCTGCCATTCGATGGCCACGTGCGGTCCTTTCGCGCCTGGAGATGCAGGGGGATATCGGGCAGTATACCCGCCGCCCGCCCGCCAGGACGCGAAGGGCATGTTGGCTGACCGGCTTCCGCGCGGAATCCCGATCCTGTGAGCAGCAACGCGCATTCACCGCCCGGCGTTGTTTTGGGGATTTGTCGCGCGCGCTGATGCTGCCGCCAAGTCGCTCGATGACCTCCCGTGGGTGATCATCCTGCCTCGGTCCAACGGATACGCTGCGGACGATGACGGAGCTGTTCTTCGAGACCGATGCGCCGGAGGTCTGCCCGGTCGCGTTCGCGGGGCCAAGCGATGTGCTGGTGCACTTTCTCTCGCTGGCGTTCTCCACGCGCTATGGCTCGCTGCATCCGCTCTCGCAACTGGCGCTGCTGCTGCGGGGCGAGATGAAGATCGACCTGACGCCGCTGACGACGTTCGCGGACCGCGACGTCGAGGTAGAGGCCGATGCCGTTGAGCTGGAGCGCGTCTGGCAGGACGCGGCGCCGCTGGCCGCGAGCATCGGCCAGGTGGTGCGGGCCCTGGGCTCCGGCGACGAGCGCATCGCCCTGCTGACTGAAGACGCCCCGACCCTCCGCGACCGCCTCGAAGAATTGGGCCAGATGGCGTCCTGGGCAGCCGACCGCGGCGCCCGGGTACGGCTGACGTTCACGCTGTAGGCCCGTCTGGATGTTGGGGTTGGAGTTTGATACTCGACCAGCGACCAGCGACCAGCGACCAGCGACCAGCGACCCGCGACCAGCGACCAGCGACCCTACTTCACCTTGTACTGGTCCGCCGGGGATAGATGTTGACGTTATGGGCCGGATAGACGTCAACCTGGGGCGGCGGCATCTTCAGCTTCTGCATCGCCGGCATCAGCTTGGTCGAGACGAAGTCATTGAGCGTATCCGGCGACGCCCAGGTCCGCGACGTGCGCGTTGCCCGCCTCGTCGAAGCTGGCGATGTGGGCGATGCCGCCAGCCGGTTGCTGGCGCTCCCAGCCGACCTCCTTGCGGAGCGTTTCGTACATGTCTTTCGTGAGGCCCATGCAAGTGAAGATGCCGAGGACTGCCATGGCTCATTCCTTTCGATTCGACCGCGCGATGACGTGCGTTGGTCGGGTTGAGGCTATAAAGGGGCGGTTGCCGAGCGCAACCTAGGGAAAGATGCCGCGGACTTCGGTCGCCTCGACGACGCGGCGGACCGCCAGCATGTACGCCGCCTCGCGCATCGTGCCGCCGCTCTGCGCGTGGATCTCCGCCACCTCGCGGAACGCGCGCTCGATGATCCGCTTCAGCCGCACATTCACCTCGTCCTCCTCCCAGAAGAACGACTGCAAATCCTGCACCCACTCGAAGTACGAGACGATGACGCCGCCCGCGTTAGCGAGAATGTCCGGCACCACGTACACGCCCTTCTCTGCCAGAATGCGGTCGGCTTCCGGCGTCGTCGGCCCATTCGCCGCTTCGATGATCATCCGCGCCTGGACCCTCGCCGCGTTGCCGCCGTGAATCTGGCCCTCGAGCGCCGCCGGGATGAGGATGTCCACCGGCAGCTCCAACAGCTCCTGATTCGTGATGTTCCGCCCCGGATGATCGCCGGGAATGAAGCCGTGCTCGTGTCTAGCGGCGAGCAGCGCATCGATGTCGCCCAGGCCGGCCTCGTCGTAGATGGCGCCGTTCGAATCGCTGAGCGCGACGATCTTCGCGCCGGCATCATCCAGCAGCTTCGCCGCGACACTGCCGACGTTGCCGAAGCCCTGGATCGCCACGCGGGCGCCTTCGAAGACGATGCCGAAGTGCGCGCACGCCTGCTGGGTGGTGAAGAGCACGCCCCTGCCCGTCGCCTCCACGCGGCCGCTGCTGCCGCCGATCGAGACGGGCTTGCCGGTGACGACGGCGGGCGTGGAGTGGCCGTGGATCATGCTGTAGGTGTCCATGATCCACGCCATGATCTGGCCGTCGGTGCCCATGTCGGGCGCGGGGACATCTTCATCGGGGCCGATGAGCATGTCGAGCTCGGCGGCGAAGCGGCGGGTCAGCCGCTCCAGCTCCCGCTTGCTCAGGGCGCGCGGGTCGACGATGACGCCACCCTTGGCGCCGCCGTACGGCAGTCCGGCGACGGCGCACTTCCAGGTCATCCACATCGACAGCGCGCGCACTTCATCGAGCGACACATTGAGGCTGTAGCGCAGGCCACCCTTCACTGGCCCGCGCGCTTCGTTGTGGTGCACGCGATAGCCCGTGAAGACGCGGATCGAGCCGTCGTCCATCTGCACCGGAAAGTTCACGGTGAACTCGCGCTTGCAGTGGCGCAAGACCTCTCGCATGCCCTCATCGAGCCCGAGCTTCTCGGCCACCTGGTTGAACTGCTCGATGGCGTTGTCGAAGGCGTTCCCGATGGGGGCCTGGGCAGCAGCGGCGGGGGCTGGCATCGGTGGCGGTCCTTCCTCCAAGCGCACGCGCGATCGGGATGCACGCGTATGCCCTTGCAGGATAGACGAGCGCCAGGAACGCGACGGCCAACGCTTCGCCACGAGCTCGCACCATGGCGGCCCTCCCGCAATCGCGACCTCTTTCCACGCCTTGCGTCGCCTCGATCCGGTTGCAACCGTGCGTCAACTTGCACGATCCCCGCGACGAAACCTTCGCGAACAGCTCGGTTGACGCACGTTTGTGCGCGCAGTCACCACGCACTGGACCGGCATTGTTTGATGGTGCCAAGAGAGATCGCCGTCTGGCATCGCCGTGCAGCAACGCTGAGTGCTGGCAGGCGGATGCCGGAAACCGGCGACAACGAGGAGGAAACGTGCGACTGAGAGACAACACATATCGACGCGGCGGCGTCGCCCGGACGGAAGGGGAGGCGACGGCGGGCAGGGTTCGTCGTCGAGGCGGAGCGCTCGCGCTAGTCGGGATCGTCGCGGCCCTGACGTTGTCGCTGGCGGCCTGTTCGGGCGGTTCATCAACGACCACCGACCCGACGGCCGTCGACACGGCGGTCATCAGCCTGACGCCTGGCGGTGGCTCGACCGAACTCACGCCGCTCGCCGGAGGAGCGCCCCAAGGCGCGCCGACCCCCGGCAACACGCCGGCGAACACAGCCGTTGCCGGCACGCCAGCTTCTCAGGCGGCGCCAACGACACCGCCCCGTGGAAACGACCCGCTCCCGCCCCCGGCGTCAACCGGCGCTGAGGTCCCACTGACCTACTTCGGCCCCGTCGCGTCAGAGGTCCAGGACGACGCCCGGGGCCGGGCGCTGGTCGGGCCAGCTCAACTGCTCCGCGCTGGCACGGTCGACAAGAACGCCTTCACCGTCACCCTGCCGCTCTATCGCGGCCAGACGGGAGATGGCAAGTCCGTCTGGTACATCCTCACCGACACGACGGACAAGGGCCAAGCCGAAGCGCTGGGCCTGAACTGGTCGCCGAAATTGATCTACGCGGACGTCGGGAACGCCGTGCAGGACGCGCGGATCGAAAAGGACGGGTCGGTGACCTTCCTGGGCGGCTCGGTCGACTTCAGTCCGAAGCGCGCCGTCGAACCGGGCGACGCTCCGAACGCCTTCCCACCGAAGTCAGCGCAGCCCGGCTCGGTGGGCGACAAAAACTACAGCCCGTACATCCGACTCGTGAACGCCGGCAACCAGATCTACAACGCGCCGGTGATCGCGTCGGGAGTGAACGCGAACGACCTTTCGTTCTGCAACGGGAACCCCGATTACGACGTCGTGCACGACCGGGTGGTGAGCATCTGCCCCTCCGGGAAGGACAATGGCGGCGGCACGGTGACGCTGCAGATGACGCCGATCTTCAGCTTTGGAAAGCCGGCAAGCTACATCAGCATGGAGGCTTCGGACGCCATGGTGGCGACGCTCGACAAGGGCACCTTCGCGCCGGTTATCGGCGACCTGCCGGTGGCACGCGATGACAGCTTCGCCAGTGCCACCGAGCGCCTGTTCGTCACCGCCAATGGCCCCACCGGCTCCGATAACCCGCAGCGGCAGGGGCTCAACAGCGCGTTGACGGACCTCGGTCCGGATGGCAAGCCGCTGCCGCCGATCCACGTCATCGGTGGCATCCCGACCGTCGCGCTGGACTACAGCCCGGCGTGGGACCTGAATTTGGGCGAGTGGACGAAGGAGGCGATCGACAAGGGCTATCGCAGCCGGCTGATCGACGAGTTCCAGTACCTCGGCATGGTAGAGCGCGGCTTCATCACGGGGCCGGGCGGCAAGCCCTATGGTTCGACGGGGATCGTCGTGAACTGCCCGATCGTCATGCGGTTCCTATAGACCGCCGGACAACGCAACGTCGGAGCGCATGCTGCCCATGGCATCGCTCGTGACACGAAGAGGGGAGCGCCAAGGGCGCTCCCCGTTGCGTTCTCACACCGCCTTGATCCGCGGTCCCGCGGGGTCATGCTTCCATTCGTCCGCGGCGCGGCATACGGCGTCGAAGTTTCGCTCGCCGAAAAGGCACCCGCCGCAGCGACGGGATTGGCCCGGGAGTGCGGCCGACGCGCCCCTACACTTCCCGGTACTCGCCCTCGACGGTGCCCTCCTCGGCCGGGCCGTGCTCACCACCGTCCGATGCGCCCCCTTCGGGCGGCTGGCCATCGGCGCCGGCCTGCGCGCCGTACACCGCCTGACCGATCTTCTGCATCGTCTCCGAGAGCGATTCCGTCGCCGAGCGGATGGTGCTGGCGTCGCCCGACTGGAGCTGGCTGCGCACGGCGGCGATCTTGCCTTCGACCTCCGACTTCAACTCGGCGTCGATCTTGTCGGCGTTCTCCCGCACCGTCTTCTCCGCCTGGTAGGCAAGGCTGTCGGCGGTGTTCCGCGTCTCGATCTCGTCGCGGCGCTGCTTGTCCTCCGTCGCGTGCAGCTCTGCCTCCTTCTGCAGCCGCTCGACCTCGTCCTTCGAGAGCCCGCCACCCGCCGTGATCGTGATCTTCTGCTCCTTGCCGGTCGCCTTGTCGCGCGCCGACACATTGAGGATGCCGTTCGCATCGAGGTCGAAGGTCACCTCCACCTGCGGCACGCCGCGCGGCGCCGGCAGGATGCCGTCGAGAATGAACCGCCCGAGCGATTTGTTGTCGTTCGCCATCGCCCGTTCGCCCTGGAGCACGTGAATCTCGACGCTCGGCTGGTTGTCGGCCGCCGTTGAGAAGACCTGTCCCTTGCTGGTCGGGATCGTCGTGTTCCGCTGGATCAGCGGCGTCGATACGCCGCCGAGGGTCTCGATGCCCAGCGTCAGTGGCGTCACGTCGAGCAGCAGCACGTCGCGCACTTCGCCCTTCAGGACGCCCGCCTGGATCGCGGCGCCGATCGCCACGACCTCATCCGGGTTCACGCCCTTGTGCGGTTCCTTGCCGAAGAACTGGCGCACCTTCTCCTGCACCAGCGGCATGCGCGTCTGGCCGCCGACGAGCACGATCTCGTCGATCTGCCCCTCGCTCAGCCCGGAATCTGTGATCGCCTGCTTCAGCGGGCCCAGCGTCTTCTCCACCAGCTCACCGACGAGCTGCTCCAGCTTGGCGCGCGTGATGTTGATCGTCATGTGCTTCGGGCCGCCGGCGTCGGCCGTGATGAACGGCAGGTTGACTTCGGTCTGCTGCGCGCTCGACAGCTCGATCTTCGCCTTCTCCGCCGCTTCCTTCAGCCGCTGCAGCGCCATGCGGTCCTGCTTCAGGTCGATGCCCTGTTCGCGCTTGAACTCGGTCACGAGGAAATCGATGATCCGCTGATCGAAGTCGTCGCCGCCGAGGTGGGTGTCGCCGTTGGTCGCCTTCACCTGAAAGGTGCCCTCGCCAATCTCCAGGATGGAGATGTCGAAGGTGCCGCCGCCGAGGTCATAGACCGCGATCTGCTCCTCGGTCTTCTTATCGAGCCCGTACGCCAGCGCCGCCGCCGTCGGCTCGTTGATGATGCGGAGGACGTCGAGGCCGGCAATCTTGCCGGCGTCCTTCGTCGCTTGCCGCTGCGTGTCGTTGAAGTAGGCGGGGACGGTGATCACGGCCTCGGTCACCGGCTGGCCAAGGTATGCCTCGGCGTCCGCCTTCAGCTTGCCGAGGATCATCGCCGACACCTCGGCCGGTGAGTAGCCGCGGTCTCCCATCTTCACCTGGGCATCGCCATTGGAAGCGCGCTCGATCTTGTAGCCCATCAGACTGAGGTCGCGCTGGACTTCCGCGTCCTCGAACTTCCGGCCCATCAGCCTCTTCACCGAGTACACGGTGTTGTCCGGGTTCGTCACCGCTTGCCGCTTCGCCACGGTGCCGACGAGCCGCTCGCCCGTCTTGCTGATCGCGACGACCGACGGCGTGATCCGCCCGCCCTCGCTGTTCGCGATGACGACGGGTTCGCCCGCTTCCATGACGGCGACCACGCTGTTCGTGGTGCCCAAATCAATGCCAATTACTCTAGCCATCTCGTCCGTCCTCCTTGTTGCTATCTACGTCGAATAAGGCGGCGCGAGCCATGTCCAGCGCGCGAGTAGTCTCCAAAACGAGCTCCGCGCTTGCGGGTGCGTCCGGAGCCTGATCGGCTAGACCGGTAACGTGCAGCTTCTCGAGAATCGCTTCATTCGCGAAGACCGATAAGGCGTCCATCGACTTTCGCATCACGGTGTCGGCGGCCTTTCGACGATAGTCCATCATGGTTGTGGTTCTCCCCCCCGAGTCGCACCGTCCGGCCGCTCGCCGCTGCCATCCCCCACCACCACCATCGCGGGGCGGATGACGCGGTCGCCGAGCTTGTAGCCCTTCTGCACGACGGCGATCACCTTGTTTTCGTCGCCCGGGCCCTGGCTCACGGCCTCGTGCTGCGACGGGTCGAAGGTGGTGCCGTATGCGTCGATCTCCTGCACACCCGACATCTCCAGCAGCATCTGGAACTTGCGGTTGATGATGCGGATGCCGTCCACCCAGGTCAGGCCCGCGATGTGCGTGTCCACGTTTTGCAGCGCGCGGTCCATGTCGTCGGCGAGCGGCAGCAGGTTGATGATCAGCGCGGCGTTCGCAAACCGCGCCGCCTCCGACCGCTCTTCTTCGATGCGCCGCTTGTAGTTCTGAAAGTCCGCCGCCGAGCGCTGCCAGCTCTGATAGTACGAGCGCGCTTTCTCGCGCTCATCCTCCAGCATCGCCCGAAGCTCCTCCGGGCTGGCCGCGTCCTCGTCGGGTGACGCGTTCGCCGCATCAGCGCCCTCTTCGCGATCTGTTGTCATCTCTGGTACCTCCATCTCGGCCTCTCTCATGATGATTTTGCATGCTGCACGATGCGCCGATCGCCTGAGGGTGCTTAGGATGCGGTGGCGTCCTGATCGAGCTCGCGCGGCACGGCGTCTTCGTCGTAGTACGTCGAGAGCATCTCGCTCATCACGCCGGCGATGAACCGCACCGTCGAAATCGTCTGCGAGTAGTCCATCCGGGTCGGCCCAACGACCGCCATCGCGCCGGTGATGCCGTCCGGGTTGCCGTAGGGACTGACGACGAGGCTGTATTCGTGCATGGCGTCGCGGTCGTTTTCCGAGCCGATCATCACCGTCACGCCCTCCGCGGCGATCTGGCTGAAGGGGATGAGCCGCGCCAGGTTGCGGTGCTCCAGCACTTCGAGGAGGTTGAGCATTTTCTCGCTGGTGCCGAATTCCGGCTTCTGCAGCACGTTGCGCACGCCCTCGAGGTACGCCTCGTCGTAGCCGCCGCGGTCAGCTGCCTCCATGATCTCGCGGACCGCGTTCGCGACGTGCCACTCAATCTGGGTGAGCTGCGCGTTCGAGCGGCCGATCTCGCCGCCGGTATGGGACGAAAACGCCTGATTGAGGTGGTTCGCGATCGACGCAAGCTGCTCCTGCTCGACGGCCTCCGGGAAGAGCAGCACCTGCTGCTTTACGCGCGCCTGCTGCAACACGAGCACGAGCAACGCCGCGTTGTCCTGGATGCCGACGAGTTCCAGCCGCTTGAGGCGGGATTCCGCCGTCCGCGGCAGCGTCACCACCGCGGCGTTGCCGACGGCCCGCGCGAGGACGGCCGCCGAGAGCTGAATCCACTCGTCCTCCTCGCGTCCCGCTTGGTGGAACTGGTGCCGGATCGTCTGCTTGACTTCGGCCGGCAGGTCGCGCGCCTGCATCAGCGCCTCGACGTAGTAGCGGTAGCCCTTGTCCGACGGGACGCGCCCGGCAGAGGTGTGCGGGTGGCTGATGAAGCCCTCTTCCTCGAGCCGGGCCATCTCGTTGCGGATGGTGGCGGCGGAAAAGGGCAGCTCGAAGCGGCGCATGATCGTCTCGGAGCCGACGGGCTGGGCCGAGTCGACGTATTCGCTGATGATCAAGCGCAGGAGCTGGCTGCGGCGTTCTGTGAGCATGGTTTCGGGTTCATTTTAGCACTCTCCACCCGAGAGTGCTAACTGCGGGAAGTGTACCAATCGCCGTGTCAGGGGGTCAAGCGGAGGGGCGGTTGGAGGCTGCAGGCTGGAGGCTGGAGGTTGGATGGTGGAGGCTGGAGGCTGGGCGCACGAAGCTGAGGCTGCGAAGCCAAAGTGGCCGAGGGGCCGCCGACATAAGCCCCGAACGACCGACGCGGTGACCGGCGTCACCCATCACCAGCCACCAAACTCCACTAGTCACCAGGCGACCGTCAGAGGCAACCGCTGACTGAGCGGTTCTGGCGCTTCGCGACGATGAGCAGATCGAGCGCGTTCACCCTCCCGTCGCCGTTCTGGTCCATGCGGAGCACGCGCGGCCATCTCTGCCCCGCCTTCGCGACCACCAGGAGGTCGATTGAGTTCACGACGCCGTCTCCGTTCGCATCCGCGCGCATCAGGTCGCAGTACTGCTGCGGATCCTTGGCGAGGTTACCCTCCTGGGCGTCGGTGTAACCATCGCCATCGGAGTCGCGGTCGGCGCCGTAGACGATGCGGATGCGGCCGTTGGTGTAGTCGCTAGTAAACTCGCCAACGTATAGGTTCCCAGCGGAATCGAGCGCGACGTCACTGAGCACGCCGAGACGTGCCGCGTTCGCTGGCCCACCGTCGCCGCTCGTGCCGCATCCGTTCGGGTAAACCGACCCCATACCCGCTACAGTGCTGATGAAGCCGTCGCGCACGGCGCGCACGCGGCAGACCCCCTGCTCGGCGATGAACACTGTCCCGAGCGCATCGACCGTCATGTAACCCGCCGAGACGTGCACGGCGGTCGCGGGGCCATCGCCGTTGAAACCGCAGACGCCGTCGCCGGCGACCGTCGTGATGACTCCGCCACTGATTTTCCGAATACGACAACCTGCGTTGGATGTGAAGTAAATGTCGCCGTTAGCTGCCACAGCCATGGCGATAAGCTCCTGGATGTGCGCGGATAGGGCGCTCCCGCCATCGCCATCGTCCGTGCAAGATGAGGACTGGCTAGTCGCTCCCGCTACGGATGTAATGACCCCGCCACTGACCTTCACGATTCGGCAGTAGTCGCCAATATACAGATCCCCGGCGTTGTCTACTGCAACGGGGCCCACGCTGAACAGAGGGGTTTGAATAGCGGGCGAGCCGTCGACCCAGTCCTCCGGCCACACTGTTGCGCGACATCTAGTGCCTACGACCGTCGAAATGACCCCGCTTGTCGCATCGACGCGACGGACACGGCAGCCGAACAGCTCACCAATGTAGAGGTTCGCCGCGCTGTCCGTCGCGATGCCGTATGAGAGTGCGATGGTAGCGGCTGTTGCTGGCCCGCCGTCCCCAATGCCAGATGAGACACCTAACGTGCCCGCAATCGGTATGACGCCGGCGTTCGTGATCTTATAGATGTAGGTCCCGCTGTCGTCGACGATGAGGGCATCCGATTGATCGACGAGCAGCCTGTAGGGTCGCATGACCGTGGTCCCGCCGCCGGCGATCGTCTGGATGACGCCGGGCGGTCCGGACGGCGGCGCGTCGGCCGACGTGCGCGCGGGCGCGTCGAGCGTAACAGCGGCAAGGAGCAGCGCCAATGTGACGGCAAGAATGGGCCGGCCATTTGTCATCGAACCTCCAAACGCCACCACCGGCGCGGTGTGACACACAGCATGGCGCATGGGGTCTGACGAATCTCTGACCACGGTTAGGTGACTGGTGGTTGGTGATTGGGCGGACGAAGCAGAGAACCCAACGCTAGAGCGAGCAGAGACGCGCCGTCTGCCCCGACCAATCACCAATCACCAGTCACCAGTCACCAACTAGCAGTTGCTCACTGAGCGATTCTGGCGCTTGGCGACGATGAGCAGATCGATCGAGTTCACCCTCCCGTCGCCGTTCTGATCCATGCGGACCACGCGCGGCCATCTCTGGCCCGCCTTCGCGACCACGAGGAGGTCGGTCGAGTTCACGATGCCGTCGCCGTTCGCATCGGCGCGCATCAGGTCGCAGTATTGCTGCGGGTCCTTGCCGAGGTTACCCTCCTGGGCGTCCGTGTAGCCATCGCCGTCCGAATCGCGGTCGGCGCCGTAGACGACGCGGATGCGGCCGTTGTCAAAGTCGCCGATGTACAAGTTGCCCGCCGAGTCGAGCGCCACGCCGGTCACGCCCTCACCTCTCGTCGCGCTCAGGGCAGCGCTTGTGGCGGGGCCGCCATCGCCGCTGAAGCCGCAGACGCTACTCCCGGCCACCGTGGTCAAGAATCCGTCGCGCAGCACCCGCACGCGGCAGTTATAGGTGTCGGCGATGAACAGCGCCCCTGTGGAGCCGAGCGTGATCTGTTGGGGCTGTTTCAAGCGCGCGCTGTTCGCCGGGCCGTCGCCGTTGAACCCACAGACGCCGTCCCCGGCGACGGTGGTGATGATGCCTGCGCTGATCTTTCGGATCCGGCAACCCCCGTAAGAGGCGACGTAGATGTCGCCGTTTGGCGCAGCGGCGAGCGACAGAAAGTCGCTCAGGTGTGCCGCCAGCGCGCTGCCCCCGTCGCAGTCGTCTACGCACGACCCCGGAGCACCCGCCGGCACGCCCGCCACCGTGTTCACGATGCCGCCGCTGATCCGGTAGATCTGGCACAGATTCGCGAGCAGAAGATCACCGTTGGGATCGACGACAACGCTGGTCAGGCTTATAAAGCGCACATTCGTCGCCGCCTGCCCGTCGTAGGTAGCGGTGGGTGGCGTGTAGCAGCCGTTCCCAGCGACGGTGCTGATGCCGCCAGTCGTGGCGTCGATGCGCCTGACGTCACAGCCTTCTGTCCATTCGGTCACGAACAAGTTGCCCTGGGCGTCTTGCGCGACTTCGGATGGAGCGATCCCATACGCGGTCGCCGGAATGCCATCGCCGTGCGCTTGGCGGCACACTCCGTCACCAGCGATCGGCGCGATCACGCCGCCGGAGATTTTCCGCAGGTAACATCCCGGTTCGACCACGACGATGTTGCCCGATGAATCCAGGAGCAAGTAGTGAGGATACATGGCCGTGTCCGTCACGCTGCCGGTCGCCTGGTTCACCGTCCCGCCGCCGGCGATCGTCTGGATGACGCCGGGCGGTCGGCGCGTCGGCCGACGTGCGCGCGGGCGCGTCGAGGGTGAGGGCCGCCGCGAACAGCAGCGCCAAGGTGACGGCAAGAAGGGGCCGGTCGTGTGTCATCGGACCTCCAAACGCCAACTGCGGCGCGATATGACACACAGCATGGCGTATGGGGTCTGACGAATCTCTGACCACGGTCGATTGGTGATTGGTGACTGGTGACTGGTGACTGGTGACTGGTGACTGGTAGCTGGAGGCTGGGCGGACGGGAGGACGCGGATCCTCCCCCGCCGACCCGACCGCCGACCCTGCCCACGCTGACCGCCGACCGGCTAACCAATCACCAGCGACCAGCGACCAGCGACCAGCGACCACCAGTCACCAATCACCACTCACCAGCCGTCAGTGCATCTCCTGGCCGCCGGAGATGTTGATCGCCTGGCCGGTCATGTACGCCGCCTCATCGCTGGCGAGAAAGGTGATGATCTTCGCCACGTCGTCCGGGTAGCCGATGCGGCCGAGCGGGATCGCGGGCAGGACGTTGCCGATTAGCCGGTCGAAGAGGTCGCTGTTGCCTTCGAGGCCCAGGCCGGCGCCGCGCAGGAGCGGCGTATCGATCGTCCCCGGGCAAACGCAGTTGACATTGATCTTGTGGCTGCCGACCTCCTTCGCGAAGGCCTGCGTGAAGAGGATGATGCCCGCCTTCGACGCACAGTATGGCGTGAGGCGGGCGTACCCCGTCTTTCCCGCCTGCGAGGCGACGCTGATGATCCGGCCGCCGCCCCCCTGCTTGATGTACTGCAGCGCGGCAAGCTTCGAGCAGAGGAAGACGCTCTTGAGGTTCACGGCCAGTGTCCGGTCCCATGCCTGCTCCGGCATCTCGATGATCGGCACAGGCGGGTTGCCGATGCCGGCGTTGTTCACCAGCACGTCAAGGCGGCCGAAGCGAGCGATCGTCTCGTCGAAGCAGCGCTGCACGTCGGCGCCGGAGCTGACGTCGCCCTGCAAGGTGAGGTACTCGGCGCTCCCCGCGGCATCCAGCTCGGCTGCCGTCTCGTCGAGGTGGCCCTGTTGAAGGTCCACCAGCGCGAGCTTCGCGCCTTCGCGTGCGAACCGCAGCGCGGTGCCGCGTCCAATGCCCCGCCCGCCACCGGTGATCATCGCGACCCTGCCGTCCAGCATCATCTCCGAACTCCGTCCTACCTGCGTCATCCGTGTGCTCGCCGAAGTGTCGTGCGCGTCCGCGCGGCGTGCAAGCGTCAAACAGAACTTTGGCTTGATCGCGATCCAGCATCCTCATACGCTGATCCCGAACAGATGCGCTAGATCCGGAACAGAGGGCAGGGACCGCTGCCAGTCACGATGACCGAAGATCGGCTTCGGAAAGTGCTCGAGCTGGAGCGCAAGAAGCGCTTCGGCGACCGCGCCGTCACGGCCGGCCTCGACGTCTTCCTCAGCAACATCGTCACTCACGAAGGCTCGCAGCTCAGCAGCGACGTGTTCGC
Organism: Dehalococcoidia bacterium; assembly: GCA_038227375.1. GTDB lineage: Bacteria > Chloroflexota > Dehalococcoidia > DSTF01 > JACRBR01 > JALYKW01. The sequence goes on along the minus strand of JBBRPY010000061.1, from coordinate 1,298 downwards.
CTGCATCCAGGCGCTGCCCGTCGCCGGCTATCGGTCGCTGACGCCCGGCAAACGCAAGCAGTGGGTCGAGGACGCCCTCCAGTTCCTCCGGACGCAGGGATCGGCATCACGCATGCAGCGGCAGGACGCCGGCGATCCCGCAGCAGGCAGTGCCAACGTGGTCAGCGCCACAGGCGACGTGCCGCCACACCTGCGAGCCGAGCCCCCCGCCCCCGCAACCGCGCCGTCGCCGACGGCGACTCGCGCGGCGACGCCCGGCGGTCGCTCAGGCGCCGTCGCCACGGCGAGGAAGGCGGCCCCGGCTCAGCCACCGCTCGCGCGCGGCCAGGCGCGCTTCTCACCCGGCGAGCTGGAGGGGCTGGGCGTCGACGCGCCGATCTTCGCCCTCAAACGCGTGCCCTTCGCGCTCGGGGTGAAGTTCGACAACCTGCACGTCCACACGGTGCGCGAGCTGCTGCTGCTCTTCCCGCGCCGTCACGTCGACTACGGCGACCCCGTGCCGGTCGCCCAGCTCGAGTACGGGCGCGAGCAGACGGTGCGGGCGCACGTCTGGAGCGCGCGCGAGCGCCAGATGGGGCCGCGCATGCGCTCGACGGAGGCGACGATCGGCGACGCCTCCGGCATGATGCAGTGCATCTGGTTTAACCAGCCGTGGATCGCCAAACAGCTTCCGGTGAACGCCGAGATCGTTGTCTCCGGCAGGGTCAGCGAGCGTCAGGGCCGCCCCTGCTTCGACAACGCGGAGTGGGAGATTTGGAGTCAGGACCTCCTGCACACGGGCCGGCTGGTGCCGATCTACCCCCTCACGGCGGGACTGCAAAACCGGACGGTCCGGCGCGTCATGCAGGAGGCGCTCGACCGCTTCGGCGACAAGCTGCCGGACCAGTTGCCGGCGGACATGCGCGACCGCCTCGACCTCGACCCGATCAGCGCGGCCGTGACGCAGATGCACTACCCGACCGACCGCGCGGCGCTGGAGCGCGCGCGCCGGCGCCTCGCGTTCGAGGAGCTGCTGCCGATCCAGCTCACCATGCAGCTACGCCGCCGGCTCTTCCAGAAATCGGCGCCGGCGGAACCGATGCCGATGGGCGCCGGGATCGAGCGCGAATTCAAGGCCGCGCTGCCGTTTACGCTGACGAACGCACAGGAGCGCGTGCTGTTCGACGTGCTCAACGACCTGCGGCGCGCCGTGCCGATGTCGCGGCTGGTGCAGGGCGACGTCGGCAGCGGGAAGACGGTGATCGCCGCGGCGGCGCTGGTCGCCGCGCTGGTCAACGGGCGACAGGGCGTGATGATGG
>JBBRPY010000060.1:0-19699 GCA_038227375.1 Dehalococcoidia bacterium | reverse complement strand
GCTGGTGGCTGGTGGCTGGTGGCTGGTGGCTGGTGGCTGGTGAGCGTATCGCTCAACATCCAACATCCAACATCCAACATCCAACATCCAACATCCAACATCCAACATCCAACATCCAACATCGGGGCGCGACCGTCGCCGCTCGCGCCGCCTACGGCTTCGCCGACTCCTCCGGCTCGCGGCTCTCCGCGCCGGTGCTCGCGTTCGCATCGACGTAGGCGCCTGGCGCCGCGGTCTTCTGCATCGACGGCAGCAGCGCCGCGGCGCCCTTGTGCTCGGTGATCGACTTCACGATCGCCGCTCCCGCCGCGGCGTTCAGCGTCGCCACGTTCGCGCGCGTCCAATCGCCCGAGCGCTTGATCCACGAGGTCAGGTCCTGCACCTCCGGCATCACGTAGCGCGCGATCAGTTCGAAGCTCTTGCGCGTGTTCTCGGTCGAGGCCCATTCGTGCGCGAGCCCAAGCACGCATCCGAACCCGCCCGACACCTCCTGCAGCTGCCGGATGCGGGCGACGAGGTCGTCCGGAGTGCCGATGACGGGCGCTCCGAACGTGGTCATCTGTTCCGCCAGCTCGCGCGTGTTGTCCGACACCTTGAACGCGGGGTGGCCAAGCGTCCCGTGGAAGTATTCGTTGTTCCAGTTCAGCAGGCCGAACTCGACTTCCTTATACGCCTTCTCGCGCGACTCGGCGATGTGCATCGGCAGCACCACGCGCCAGTTCATCCGGTCGGGCGCAGGAGCGCCGGCGTCCGCTGCCGCCTGCTCGCAGAACGACCACTGGTTCGGCAGCGCGGCGAGGCCCTCGGCGGAGTACGACGCGACCGACAGCACGCCGACGCCGTGCTTGCCGGCCGTCGTCATGCCAGATGGGCTGATCGTCGAAGCGACGGCGACCGGCATCGTCGGCCGCTGGTATGGCTTGATCTGGAGCTGGGCGTTGTTCAACTCGAACCATTCACCCTTGTAGGTGATCGGCTCGTCTTCGGTCAGCAAGCGGAGCACCAGGCCGAGCCCCTCGTCCATGCGCGGCCGTTGCGTCGCCGGCGCCAGCCCCAGGAACGCGGCGTCTGCCGGCAGCGCCCCCGGCCCGACACCGAGCATCGCCCGCCCGCGCGTCAGGTGGTCGAGCATGACGATGCGGTCCGCGACCTGGAAGGGGTGATGGTACGGCACGCTGACGACACCGGTACCCAACCGGATGCGCCGCGTGCGCTCGCCGGCCGCCGCGAGGAACATCTCCGGCGAGGCGATGATCTCCCAGCCGCCGGAGTGGTGCTCGCCCACCCACGCCTCATCGAAGCCCAGCTCGTCGAGCCAGGAGATCAGGTCGAGGTCGCGCCGCAGCGCGAGCGTCGGATTCTCGCCCGCGCGATGGAACGGCGCCATGAAGATGCCAAAATCGAGACGCTGAGGGACCATGGGGAACGACTCCTGCTTCGCAAACATGCGGCATCGCGGTGCGGGGTGCCTACTTCGTAACACGCGCCTCCGCTTCGTACCAGCGCGGCGCATCGTCTTGACGGCGGGTGGGCCGCGATAGCCGGGGGAGATCGCGTCGGCTAAGCTGACGCGCATGAACCTGCAGAAGATTCGCAGCCGCCTGCTCCTCTCGATGCTGCTGGGGATCGTGGTCTTCGCGGGACTGCTGGCGTACGGGGATTTCCGCAACGTCGGCAGCGATCTCAAGGGCTTCCGCTGGGAGCTTCTACCGCTGATCCTCCTCGTGACGTGCGGCAACTACCTGCTGCGCTTCGTGAAGTGGGAGTACTACCTGCGGCAGATCGGCGTCACCGGCCTGAGGCGGGTGGACAGCTTCCTCATCTACTTCTCCGGCCTCGGCATGACGGTCACGCCCGGCAAGATTGGCGAGTGGCTGAAGAGCTACCTGCTGAAGGAAGTGCACGGCACGTCGGTCACCAAGTCTGCGCCGATCCTGCTCGCCGAGCGCCTCACCGACAGCCTCGGCCTGCTAATCATCGCCGGAACGGGCGTCATCGTCTTCGGCAACGGCACCTGGCCGATTGTGCTGGTCATCGCCATCGGCTCCGTCGTCGCCATCGCGGTGTCCCGCCACCGGCCGACGTCGCACGCGCTGCTCCGCATCGCCGGCCGCCTGCCGCTCGCCCGGCGCTTTGTGCCGCATTTCGAGGAGTTCTACGAGAGCACCTACGTCCTCATGAACCCGGTCGGCATCGCCCTGATGACGGTGCTGAGCGTCGGCTCCTGGTTCTTCGAGGTGCTGGCGTTCTATCTGACGCTGGTCGGGCTCGGCGTCAGCGCCGGGCCTGACACGCTCTTCAAAGCTGCCTTCATTCTGCCGATCGCGACGCTAGCGGCGGCGGTCCTGCTCACGCCGGGCGGCCTCGGTGTCGCGGAGACCGGCATCACTTCGCTCTCGGAACAGCTCCTGCACGTGGGGAAGGGCACCGCGACCGCCGGCACGCTGATCGTGCGCATCGCCACGCTCTGGTTCGGGGTGCTGCTCGGCCTGGCGATGTTCGCCGTCCTTACCCACCGCCTCGGCAAGCAGGGCAAGCGTCTCGAGGACATTTCCGATGGCCCGCCCCCGCTCGCCAGCGATGCGCGACCGATCTTGTAGCGTGCTGCCTGGACATCAGAAGTCAGAGGTCGGATCGCCGCAGCCTCACCAAGGGCCTACACGGTTGCGATAACCCTCGCGCCTTCCGCGCTGGGCTCCGTGATTTTCGTGCGGCCCGGATAGCCGAGCGAGATCGCCCTCTGCATCATCGCGCGGGCGATGCGCTCTTCGTGCTCGATGGCGAATGCGGCGACGGTCGAGCCACCGCCGCTGAGGTAGGCGCAGAGGGCGCCGGCATCCTTCGCGGCGGCGAAGATCTCGGGCATGGCGGGAAAGATCTGCGCGCGCATCGGCTGGTGGAGGCGGTCCTGCGTCGCGGTGTCGAGCGCTATCCACTCCCCCTTCGCCAGCGCCGCGACGAGTAGCGCGGCGCGGCCGATGTTGTGGACGGCGTCCTCCTTCGGCACGGAATGCGGCAGCAGCTTCCGGCTTTCGCCGGTCGGCATCTCGAAGTCCGGGATGAAGAGCACCACCCGCAGCCCGGGCGCGAGCGGCGCCGCCATGTGCGTGTAGCCGTCGCCGTCGCGGACGACAATGCGCAGCCCGCCGAAGAGCGCCGGCGCCATGTTGTCGGCGTGCCCTTCCAGGCCGGCGCCCAGCGACAGCATCTGCGCGTCCGACAGCACGCCGCCCATCAGCGCGTTTGCGCCGACGATGCCTGCCGCCCTGGCCGCGGCGCTGGCGCCGAGCCCGCGGCCGATCGGGATCGCTGGCTCGCCTGAGGCCGACAGCTCCGGCACCTCGATGCGCGCCAGCCGGTACGCCGAGCGGGCGGCGTCGCGCACCAGCCGCACAAGGCCGTCGCGCGTCTCCGGCTGATGCCCGAGCGCGAGTGTGACGTCCTGTGTGAGGGCCAGCGCCAGTCCGAGGCTGTCGAATCCCGGCCCGAGATTCGCCGACGTAGCGGGCACGCGCACAGTGACGGATTGTGGCATAAGCTCCAGCCTAGCGAGTCTCGCCACCGGAGGTTAGCGCTGACGCGAATAGCAGCGCGAATTGATCGGAGTGGAGTGCGCTCGCGCTCGACGCTTGCCGGCCGCACGCATCGTCACCAGTCACCAGTCGCCAGTCACCAATCACCAATCACGAGATAGCCAGCTTCGCTTGCAGACGCGCCTTCGCAGCGGGCCACTCGTCGTCGAGCATGCCGAACCAGACGTTGTCACGGTAGATGCCGTGCTGCGTGAACATCTGCTTGCGCAGGATGCCCTCCTGCACGGCGCCGAGCCGCAGGATCGCATTGCGCGACTTCTCGTTCCGCGCGTCCGTCTTCCACTCCACGCGCACGCAGCCGAGCGTTTCGAAGCAATGCGTCAGTTGGAGCAGCTTGGCCTCGGTGTTGATGCGCGTGCGCTGTGCAGCCGGCGTCAGCCAGGTCCAGCCGATCTCCAGGCGGCGGTCGCGCGGGCTGATGTTCAGGTAGCGCGTACTGCCGACCACGCCGCTCGTCGCCCGGTCGACCGTCACGAACGGTAGCTCCGTGCCCGACGACTGCGCCGCCAGTGCGGTGTCGATCCAGCGCGCGAAGTCATCGCGCGTCCGCGGCCAGACGCTCATCCAACGAAAGACCTCTTCGTCCTGTCCGACGGCGAAGAGCGCATTGAGGTGTTCACGCGACATCGGCTCCAGCCGGACGTGCGTTCCTTCGAGCACCACGGGGCTGATCGCAAACGATGGGCGCTCGCTCGCGCTCAATCGGCAATGCCGAGTTGTTCGCGATAGTCGGACTCGACCGCCTGCAAAATCCCCGCTTCAAGATAGCGTTCGTATGGCAGCTTCAGCGCCTGCGAGATGAATTGCGCCGGCACCGGAAGGTTCGGTTTATCTGCGATGACGGCGTCGGTCTTCAATTGGGTGATCTCCTCATCCGAGTAGCCCAGCTCCTTGAGGACCTCTTCGTTGTGTTCGCCGAGCAGCGGGGCGTGGCGGCGCGCCTTCGCCTCGAACCGCGTGAACTTCGCGGCGACGTGGCGCTGAACCGGGCGCTTGCCCAGCGGCGGCTGGTCGATCGTGTCGAAGTGGTGGCGCGCCTTGAACTGCGGGTCGAAGAGGATCTCTTTCCCGTCGAGCACGGCCGCCGACTTCACGCCGGCGGCTTGCAGCGTGTGCATGACGTCGTAGTGGTCGCGCGTGGAGGTCCATGCTGTGACTGCGGCGTCCAACTCGTCATGATGCTGATGCCGCGCCAGCACGGTGGAGAAGCGATCGTCCTCCAGCCATTCGCCGTGACCCATCGCGGCCGCCATGCGCCCGAACTGCGCGTCGTCCTCGCAGGAGATGACGGCCCAGCGGTCGTCGCCGGCGCAGCGGTAGCAGCCCTGCGGCGCGGCGAAATCGCTGCGGTCGCCCATCCGCTCCGGCGCCCGGCCCGTCATCTGATACTCCAGCAACGCCGCCGCCATCACCGGGATCGCTGCTTCCTGCTCGGAGAGATCGATGTACTGCCCCTTGCCGGTGCGGCGCTTGTAGTGCAGCGCTGTCAGGATGGCGCCCGCGCCCACAAATCCGGAGTAGGGATCGGTAAACGAGAGGCCGGAGCGGATCGGCGGCCCGCCCGCGTACCCCGTGATCGAAGAGATGCCGCTCGCCGGCTCCAGCCCCATCCCGTAGGCGCCGAAGTCGCGCATCGGGCCGTACTGGCCATAACCCGACAGCGAGCACATGATGAGGTCCGGCTTGATCTGCTTCAGCACGTCGTACCCGAGACCGAAATTCGCCATGACGCGCGGCGTGAAGCTCTCGACTACGACGTCGGCTTGGGCGACGAGCTTGCGGATGATCTCGCGGCCCTCTTCCTTCGCGAGGTCCAGCACCATCTCGCGCTTGCTCGCGTTGCGGATGGTGAAGTACGAGCTGCGCAGCCAGTGATGGTCCAGGCCGTCGTTGTCGGTGATGATCAGGTTGCGCGTCACGTCCATCCGGCTCGCCGACTCGAAGCGGATCACGTCGGCGCCGAGGTCGGCCAGGATGCGCGTGCAGGCGGGACCGGCGAACACTTGCGCCAGGTCGACGACGCGCACACCCTCGAGCGGGAGTTGTGGCGCGCCGTTCATATCACACCCCGGTCGCTCAGGATCGTCAGGTCGCCCTTCTCGTAGCCCAGGTCTTCGACGAGCACCTGCGCGTTCGCTTCGCCAAGCAGCGGCGACGGCTCTTGATGCAGCGGCGTCTCGGACATCTTGAACGGCGCCCCGGGCAGGGTGATCGCGCCCGCCTTCGGATGCTGGAGGTGTTCGAAGAAGCCGCGCTCCGCGAGATGTTCGTCCGAAAGCAGGTCACGCGCATCGGGCACGAAGGCGAAGGGGAGACGCAGCGCCTGCGCGGTCATCACGATCTCCATCGCCGTCTTCGACTTCAGGTAGGGGGAGATCATCGACTCGAACTCCCGCCAGCGGAGCATCCGCTCGCCCATCTGCTTGAAGAAGTCGGTCTTGTCCAGCTCAATGTCTTCCATCAGTAGCGCCATCGGCGAGATCGTGTCCGGCTGCAACGGCGAGGGGAAGCCATTGGCGCCTGGGATGACGACGATGTGCCCGTCGGCGCACTCCATGATGTCGTTCGGGTAGCCGAAGATGTGGCGCGAGTAGTACCGGCGGCGGATCGCTCCCTGGAAGCCGTACATCGCGGCGTTGTACTCATCCGCCGATGCCGCGGCTTCCGCGACCGATACATCGACGTGGTCGCCACCACCGTGCGCGCTGCGGTTCGCGAGCGCGGCCAGGATGCCGATCCAGAGCTGCACGCCGCCGACGTATTCGCCCGCCTGCCCGCCGGTGACCAGCGGCTCGCGGTCCGGTTCGCCCGTGTTGTACATGATCGTGCTCATCGCCATCGCGGTGAGATTGTTCCCGTCGTATTCGGCGTAGGGACCGGTGGCGCCGAAGGGCGAGACCTGGGCGACGATCAGTTCCGGGAAGTCCGCTTTCAGGTCGTCGTACCGGATGCCCCAGGCGCGTAGCGTCGAAGCCTTCTCGCCGCAGACGAAGATGTCGGCCTTCGCCAGCAGCTTCTTCAGCACCACCTGCCCCGAGGTCACGGACACGTCGAGCGTCATGCCGCGCTTGCTGGTGTTCAGGTGCAGGTACAGCCCCGACTGCTCCCGGTCCGGCATGTCGCCCGGAAACGGACCGAGGCGCCGCGTGTAATCGCCGCCGGGCGGCTCTACCTTGATCACGTAGGCGCCGGCATCGGCGAGCAGCTTCGTAGCGTACGGGCCCGCGATCCCCTGTGAGATATCAACGACCCGGAGGTCGGTGAGCGCGCGGTCGGCCATGTCCACTCCGTTCTCGTGGTGAGTGCGGGCAGGATACGACGGCGTTCATGCGCGATCAAACACGCCCGGCTTCACCCCGTGACGATGGAGGTCGTGGCGGCGCGGCTACTCCGGCGCCACGGCGCGGAAGCCGTAGTCGTTGTAGCGGAACGAGGGCGGCAGGCTGCTGCGCGCGGCACAGCGGCTGATCTTGATCTGGTGGCGCCACGCCCCGCCGCGGGACGCGCGGCGAATGCCGGTGGCGGGCCCGTGCGGGTCGCGCGCCGGCGACGCCGCGTAGTAGGCGAGGTCGTACCAGTCGAGGCACCACTCGTGCACGTTGTACCCCATGTCGAAGAGGCCGTAGCCATTGGCCGCACTCTGCCCGACGGCGTTCGGCGCGTCCTGCGGCGCGCGCCCGCCGTCGGCTGGCGGCTCTTCGCCCCAGGGGTAGTCGCCGCGGCGACCGCCGCGCGCCGCCTTCTCACGCTCGGCCTCCGTCGGCAGCCGGTGCATCCGCCCGGTCTCGGAGCTCAGCCAAGCGCAGTAGGCGACGGCCTCGTCCCAACTGACGCCCACCACCGGCTGCAGCGGGCTCGCGAACGCCGCTTCGTGCCAGAAGCGCGGCTCTTCATGCGAGGTCGCCGCAAGAAACGCCGCGTACTCGCGGTTGGTCACCGGGCACGCCGCCATGCGAAACGCGCTGACGTAGACACGATGCTCCGGCTGCTCGTCCGGACGGCCGCTGGCGTCGCCCATCAGGAACTCGCCGGCGGGCACGGGCAGCATCTGCGTTGCAGGCGTGACATCGGGACGCACCGTCGATTGTATCGCGAGCACGCTGTTAGTCCCCGAGCACGGCCAGCCACGCGTCGAGCGATCGCGCGAATCGCGGAAGCTGCGTGAGATTTCGCTGCACGACGTTCTCGCCTACCTCGCGGTCCGCCTCGTCGCGCACGCGCTCGCCCAGTGCGCGCCGCATGTTGAAATCGAACCAACCGAGGCGCACCGACACCAGCTCCGCCAGGTCGGTCGGCCGGAAGGGTTCGCCCAGGCCGCCGTTGCGCCGGTAGCCGTCGATGAACGCGCGCGCGGCGGTCGGATCGGGGTCGCCGCGATGCACGCCCGCCCAGACGAGCGCTTCGTTCGCCAGGTCCTGCCGAGGGTTCACCGGCCCGGCAGCATCCCAGTCGACCAGTAGGAGGTCGCCGGACGCGGTGCGCATGAAGTTCTTCATGTCGGAGTCGCGATGGCTGAGCAGCAGCGGCGTCGGGTCGGCGTGCGCAACCGTTAGGTACATCTCTAGCTCGCGCAGCACCGGGAGGAGTTCCGGGAGCCGCCCGCCCCAGCCGCTGTCGTCGCGCTCCAGCCGCTCCAGCCGCTCACGCCAGTGCGCGTGCCCGAACACCCGAAGTGCCTCGCTCGCGGCGATAGCTCCAGGCATGCGGAGGGCGTGAATGCGGGCAAGGATGGCGCCGACGCGCGCGATGTCGTCGACCGGGTACGCGGCGGCGTTGTCCAGCTTCACACCGTCGGCCCACGCATGCACGCGCACAGTCATCGGCCGCCCTTCCGCACCGCGCAGCTCGCCGAGGCAGCGTCCGGTCGCGGCTACGGGGATGGGCCGCGGCATCGGCACGCCGGCGGCGAAGCAGGCCTGTTCGAGGGTGAACGCGCGGTCGTACCAGGCGACGTAATCAGGCTGATCGAAGTCGCGGTTCATCTGCTTGACGGCGAAGACCCCGCGCGCCGTCGTCAGACGCCACATGTGGTTCGTCAGGCCGCCGCTGACCGGCGTAGACGCGCCGCGCGGTGCGCCAAGATCGAACAGCTCGCAGATCGCGCGCACCGTGGCGTCGTCCATCGTGTCGCATTGTAGATGGTGACTGGTGACTGATGACTGGTGACTGGTGACTGGTGACTGGTGACTGGTGAAGACGGTACGCCGTAGCTCGGCGTCTTCAGGGTTTGGAATTGATGTCCAGCGATCCGTCCACGCCGCCGGCGATGCGCAGGCCGCCCGCGGCGGCGCCTACCGTCATCGCCAGCGTGGCGATGCGGCCGACAGCGGGCAGGCTTCGGAACGCGAGCAGCGTCAGCACGGTATCCGCGGCGTCGGCGGCGATCGCGACCTGCACCCAGCGGCGGGCCGGCTGCCCGCTCTGTAGGGCGAGCAGCGTGCCCGCGCCGAGCAGCAGGTCGCGCGCGCCAATCGACTGCACCAGCATGCGCGTGACCGGGCGCGAGATGTCGTCGCCCAGCCAGCCGTGCGCTGTCTGCGCTGGCCTCGCGAGCAAGCCAGCGCCCAGTGCCATGCGGCCGATGGCCATCGCCTTTGCGGTGTTGCGTGCGTCCATTGCGAAATCGTACCAGTCGTCTCCAGCGACGGAATACCACCCATCCGGCTGGTGCGGCGCCATGATCGTCGGCGCAATACTGGCTCAAACGGGTTATCAGGATCATGGAGGTGGCTTATGGACGGCACGCAGCACATGCAAAGCAACATGCAGGGCGGAATGGAGACAACCAAGACAGCGATGGAGCAGGTCGAGAACCTGCCGAGCAACATCTACTACGGCGGCGTCATCGGGTCGATCGCCGTTTCGGCGCTGCTCATGCTGATGGGCAAGCGCAATCTCAGCCTCTTTGTGGGGCTCTGGCCGCCGACCATCCTCAATCTGGCGCTGTTCGCCAAGCAACTGCGTCCCTCGCACGAAGTCGACCGGCTCCAGCACTCGATGTAGCCTCGCACGGATTTCGATTTCCGCTCTGGGGGCGGGGCGCAGCGCCTCGCCCCTGTCTTATGCACTAAAGGTGGGAACTCGCTCGGCGGACTTGACGCGTTATGACCCCTGCGACATAAGAAGCGCCTCTACAATGCCCCGAACGTCCCTGATGTGACGCCCTCCGTCACACGAACTTTCGACTGAAAAACTGAATAGTGAAATACCCGATAACCGCGTCGGCGGACGGGTTCGCCCACCGTCGACCTCGGGTCGCCGTGCCGCTGATCGCCAGCGATGCATGGCGGTTTGCGGTCCGCAACTGGGGCCTGCTCGCCGCCCTCACCATCACGTTTGCCGTCCACGCCCCGACGCTTCGCTACTACTTCGCGGGCGACGATTTCGTCGTTCTCGGCAGCATCCGTTACAGCGGCACGGCCCAGTACCTGCTCGACACGCTGCGGATGCAAGACATCGTGCCGAGCTGGCGGCCGCTGACCGCCGTGGTGTACGCGGGCGAATGGCGGCTGTTCGGCATGAATCCCGCTGGCTGGCGCGCGGTCAACCTGGCGTTCCATATGGGCTCGCTCGGCGTCATGTACTCACTCGTCACGCGGGTGACGAAGCGGCAGGCGATCGGGGCGATGGCAGCGCTGATCTTCGGCGTCTCCGGCGCCCACTTCGACACCGTCACCTACATCACGGCGCTGCCGCACGTCATGGCCACGTTCTTCATGCTCGCGTCGCTACTGGCGATCGTGGCGTACAGCCAGGACGGCGAGCGCAATCCACTGGCGTTCGGGCTTTCGTTCGCGCTCTTCGCGCTGGGCTTCCTCTCGAACGAAGGCGCCTTCGTCTACGCGCCGGTGATCGTCGTCGCGTACATGCTGTTCGCCCGGCGCTGGCGGCGCGCCCCGCTGCGCCTCGTCGCGCATGCGGCGCCGTTCGCGCTGCTCGCCCTCGGCTGGCTCTCGTTCTATCAGTCATGCACGTGCGAGCAGTTGAAGTTCGACGGGTACTACTTCGGCGGCCACGTGATCCCCAACTACGCGCTCTACCTCTCATGGATGGCCTTCCCATCGCACCAGATGCCACTGCATACCGACACACTGCGCTGGGTGCTGGCCGGCGTCGTCGTGGCCTGCGCGGCGTTGCTCGCCGTGCGCGGTCCGAACATCGCGCGTGTCGCCGTGGTCGGCATGGCGCTCGCGCTGCTGCCGTTCGCGCCGGTGAAGATCTGGACGGCATCGCGCTACACCTACGGCGCTGTGGCATTCTTCGCGCCGCTCGCCGCTATCGCTGCCTACGGACTCTACGATCGCGCTCGCGGCGCGCACCGATACATCCGCGCGTCGGCGACGGTTATCGGGCTGGCGCTCCTGGCCGCGGTCGCCGTGCTCTACGGCTGGCAGAGCTACGCGCAGAACGCGCGCTCGGGCCGCGAGACCGACCGCTGGCAACTGCTGGTGAACGAGCTTCAGCGCAACTACACGCAGGTCCCGCCCGGCACGACCATCTGGATCGTCGACGGCCCGTGGACGAACACGATGGAGCAGTACACGTGGGTGCCCTCGGTCGCGCGAGCGGTGTATGGCGATGCCGCGGCCTTCGATCTCCCCCGCGCCGCATACGCGAGCGAACCCCCGAAGACGGGCAGCACCCTCTTCCTGGAGTGGACCGCGGACGGCCTGAAGCCCGTCACACCCGAGTACGCGGCCGGCGCTCCTCCGGCGAGCGCCGCCCGATAACGCGAGCGATGCCACTCGCGCGGCACCGTGACTATCGTCCGGCCGCCGTCAGCGACTACACTCGCATCATGATCGTTACGACGCTACGGCGCACCACGACCGTCACCTCTCGCGAGGAGTGGGACGCGCGCGAGCAGAAGCTGCTGGAGCGACTGATGCCGTATCTCGAGCGCCAGCCCGGCTTCATCGCCCGCCAGCTCAGCCGCGATGGCGATGCGGGCGCGATGATCGAGACGACCTCCTGGCGCAGCGCCGACGACTGCAGCGCTTATCTGCGCGGCGGCGCGGCCGCGATGGCGGCCACCTGGCTCGACGCCTTCTTCCCCACCGCGCCCTTTCCGCACGGCAACTGGACCCGCGACACCGCCGACCAGCCATAGCCGTGGCGAACAAGCGGCGTGCTTCGACGCCGCGACCGGCTCACGCCGGCACGTCGGCTACCATGCCGCTATGGGTATCCCCACCATCGGCGTCCTGGCGCTGCAGGGCGACTTCGCCGAGCACATTGCCGTGCTGCGGCAGCTCGGCGTCGGCGCCGTCGAAGTGCGGCTGCCGTCGCAACTCGCCGGCATCGACGCGCTGATCCTACCCGGCGGCGAAAGCACGACGATCACGCGGCTGCTCGACATTTTCGAGCTGCGCGAACCGATCCGGCGGCGCGGGGCGGAGGGAATGCCGATCTGGGGCACGTGCGCGGGCGCCATCGTGTTGGCGAAGCGGGCGACCGACCTCGACCGGCCGAATCTGGCGCTGATGGACATCGATATCCGCCGCAACGCCTTCGGCCGCCAGGTCGACAGCTTCGAGGCGGACCTCGCCGTAGTGGGATTCGGCGCGCGCCCCTTCCATGCCGTGTTCATCCGCGCCCCCTTGATCGAGCGGGCCGGGGCCGGCGTCACGGTGTTGGCGGCGCTGCCGGACGGCGCGATTGTGGCCGCGCAAGAGGGTGCGCTGCTCGCCACCGCGTTCCACCCCGAGCTCGTCGGCGACGACCGCTTCCATCGGCTGCTGGTCGACCTCGCGCACTCCTCGCGCGGCGCGCGCTCCGCTTCGAAGTAACCGACGGTACGGCGGCAGTAACCGGCCCTACGCGGTGCCTCCACCGCCTTCCGCCTGTTCGGCGGGTCTCCCTTCACCGCGGCGGTTCATGGATCCGCAAGCTTTCGTACCAGTCGCCCGCATCCATTCGCGATACAATGGGACGGATGGACAGCACCCTGCAAACCCGCCGATGAGCCAGACCGCGCGTACCGTCCTGCCCACCGACCTCGTGGCACTCGCGTCGTACGACGGACGCGCCTACGCCAACGAGGCGATCACGCTCGACCGCATCGGCACGCAGGCGTCGCCGCACCCCCTCGAAGCCGCCCTCGAGCAGTGGCTCAGCTTCGCCACCGGCCGCCATACGTGGATCAGTGTCAAAGGGCTGACGCTGCGCGGCCTGGTCTCCGCCCGCAAACGCTCGTCCAAGCTGGCGTGGGAAGTGGAGTGCCTGATCAACGCCTCGCGCGACGACAACGGCGTGCTGATGAGCCTCTTCGACCAGATGTCGTCGGCGGCCGCGAAGTCCGGGGCGCTGCAGATCTTCGTGCGCTTGCCGTCCGGCAGCGAAACCGAACAGACGGTCTCGCGCAGCGGTTTTATGCCATACGTGCACGAGGTCCTCTATCGCCGGCCGGTCGATACGACCGAGGCACATGCGACCCCCGACGGATTGCGACGGGCGGGGAAGGCGGACATCTATCCGATCTTTCAGCTCTACAACAGCGTCGTGCCGCACGAGATCCGGCGGCAGGAAGCGATGACCTTCTCCGAATGGTGCGGCTCGCAGGAGAGCCTCGGGCGCACGTCGCAGTACGCGCTGGAACGCGACGGCAAGCTGCGAGGATGGCTGCGCGTCGCTGGCGACGGCGACATCGGGCGCTTCCACGTGCTGGCCGGCGATGACGACGTTGAGGGCCTCATTGAAGGCGCGCTGGCGAAGGTGGCGAACCGTGAGACCGCGTGCGTGCTCGTGCCCGAATACCAGGAGGGACTGCGCTTTCAGCTCGAGCAGTGCGGCTTCGAGCCTGAGCACGAATACACCGTGCTCGCGCGCCGCACCGTCCGCGTTGTGAAGGCCGCGCAGCTCGTGCCCGCGCAGGTCGAACCGACACTGGGATGAGGTAGCTTGCAACGCATCATTACCGACGATCTGGAACTGCTGCTAGATGCGCTGCCGCCCCAGATCTGCGAGCCGCTGAAGCAGCGCGAGGACAACTTCGAGCTGCTCGAGATCGTGATGGACCTCGGCCGCCGCCCGGAGGCCCGCTACCCCGGCCGCGAGGTCGTTCTCTCCGACCGCGAGGTCACCGTCGAGGACCTGGATTACGTCGTCGAGCGCATCGAGGACTTCGGCGACGACAACCGCGCCGGCATCGAGCGCACTTTGCACCGCATCTCGTGCATCCGCAATCGCCGCGGGCGCATCGTCGGACTGACGTGCCGCGTCGGCCGCGCCGTCTTCGGGACGATCCAGGTGATCGAAGATCTGATCAAGACCGGCAGCAGCACGCTGATGCTCGGCCGCCCCGGCGTCGGCAAAACGACGATGCTCCGCGAAGTCGCCCGCGTGCTCGCCGACGACATGAACAAGCGCGTCGTCATCGTCGACACCTCAAACGAGATCGCCGGCGACGGCGACATCCCGCACCCCGCGATCGGACAGGCACGCAGGATGCAGGTGCGGACACCGGCGCTGCAGCACGCTGTGATGATTGAAGCCGTCGAGAACCACATGCCGGAAGTGATCGTCATCGACGAGATCGGCACCGAGCTCGAAGCCTCGGCGGCGCGGACGATCGCCGAGCGCGGCGTACAGCTCGTGGCGACGGCACACGGCAACGAGCTCGAGAACCTGGTGATGAATCCGACGCTGTCGGACCTCGTCGGCGGCATCCAGTCGGTGACGCTTGGCGACGAAGAAGCCCGCCGGCGTGGCACGCAGAAGTCGATCCTCGAACGCAAGGCGCCCCCCACGTTCGATGTCGTCGTCGAGATCCAGAGCTGGGATCGCGTGGCCGTCCACGGCGACGTGTCCGAGACCGTGGACGCGATGCTGCGTGGGTACACGATGCCGGCGGAGATCCGCGAGCTGAATGACGACGGCACGATCCGCGTCATCGAATTGCCGCGCCCGGTGTTGCCCGCGGGCGTCCGCGGCGGCGAGCTGCGCAGCGGACGCGGCATGCGCGACCGAAGGCCGTACGTGGGGGAGCGCGGCACGGCCGCCGAGATCGGGGCGCCGGCCGTCGACGACGGCCCCTTTCGGCGCGTCTACCCCTTTGGGATCTCGCGGAAACGGATGGAGCAGGCAATACGCGAAACGGGGACGCGGATCGCGATCGCGGAAGAGCTAGGCGCAGCCGACACCGTTATGACGCTGCGGTCATACTTCCGCCGCAAGCCGCAAGCCCTGCGCGATGCCGAGAGTCGTGGCATCCCGATCTACGTCCTCAAGACCAATACCGTCCCCCAGATGGAGCAGGGCCTGCTCTCGATGCAACAGCAGCGGCCGGAACAGAGCCGCCCAGCGGGGAAGCCCTCGGAACACGCGATGCTCGAAACCGAAGATGCGATCACGGACGTGATGAATGGCAACGACGCCTCGGTGGAGCTGACGCCGCAGAACGCCTACATCCGCCGCCTCCAGCACCAGATGGCGCAGCGGTACAACCTCACGTCGCAGAGCCAGGGGCGCGAGCCGCACCGTCGCGTGCGGATCTACCGCGGCGACCCCGAGGAGCGCTGGCTCTAAGCGATGCCGTTCACGTGGCGAGTCCGAGGTCGGCGATCGGGCGCGGCGCAAACTCCTCGGCGACCGCAGCAAGCGGCTCGCCGGCGAGCAGCGCGCGAATCGCCGGGAGCGCCGCCTGCGCCGCTTCGATGCCGGCGTCGAGGCACCTGATCATGCCATAGGGCGAGTTTCCGTTCATGTGCCCGGTCTGCGGCCGGATCACGACATCGGCCGTCCGGCCCGGCGCCATCGGGCGGGCGACGGCGCTGATCGTGAACGGCACGCCGGCGATCGTCCGCGCCACGGGCACCCGCGCCATGCGCGAAGCGAGCCACGACGCCGGGGCGTGAAGGTGCGCCGGCAGTGTGTAGGGCCGGCCGAGCTCCACCGCCACGACAATGTCGGCGCCCAGCTCCGACGCGGCGTCGACCGGCGCCGAGCCCCAGAAGCCACCGTCGAGGAAGTAGTGCCCCTGATGCGCCACCGGTCGCGCGATCAGCGGGATCGCGATGCTCGCTTCGATCGCGTCGATGATTGGCCCTTCGGTAATCGCCACCGACCGATGCGCAACGATGTCGGACGCCGTGGCGGCGTAGCGAATCGGAAGATGCTCGATGTGATAGCCGGCCAGCGCTTCGTAGAACCGGCGCGCCAGGCGGTTGTTGTGCCGAAGCTTCAGCCGATGCCGGAAGAAATTGACGACGTCCATGTTGGGGCAGGTGCGGATGCCCTCATCCATCTCCCACGACGTGCGCCCGACGGCGTACGCGCCGCCGTACAGCGCGCCGATGCTGGTGCCCGCCAGCGCATCGACTTTCACGCCGGCCTCGTCGAGCACGCGCAGGACGCCGACGTGTGCGGAGCCCTTGGTGCCGCCGGCCCCCAATGCCAGTCCGAGTTTGAGTGTCCTCATCTGCCATTGCTCCCGCCCGCGGGGATCCGTGCGGACAGATTACCGTCTTTATGTTCAGCGATTGCCTGAGGGGAGCCGATGCGTGTCAACTTTCGGTCACAACGTGTCAATATCTGTAGCAGTGCCAATGGAAGAGCCCGCGACTGTTCCGCGGGTCACTATGCCGAGCGGAGCGGCGTCCGAGGGGGCGCCAGCTCGCGTATGCGGGCCACCGCGGCGGGCACGACGTCCAGCACGCGCTCGACGTCGGCGATCGTGTTTCCCCTGCCAAGCGTCAGACGCAGGCTGCCGCGCAAGTAGCTTTCCGCCACACCCATCGCCACGAGCACGTGCGACGGTTCGAGCGACGCCGTCGTACACGCCGACCCGCTGCTCGCCGCGATGCCCTGCAGGTCGAGCTGAAGGAGCACGGATTCACCCTCCACGTGCTCAAACGCGAAGCTTGCGCAGTTTGGAAGACGCTGGGCGGGCTCTTCAGGGCCGGTGATGATGCAATCCGGCACGCGGCGAGGGAGTTCCTCCAACAAGCGGTCGCGCATCAGCACCAGGTGCGCGTTCTGGGCGTCGATGTCGTCGTAGGCCAGCCGCAGCGCGGTGGCGAGGCCGACTGCCGCGGCTACGTTCTCGGTGCCGGCGCGGCGATCGCGCTCCTGCGAGCCGCCGACCGTCTGCGGCATGAACGGCGTGCGCCCGCGCACGAACAACGCGCCCGCGCCCTTCGGACCGTAGATTTTGTGGGCAGCGATCGAGAGCAGGTCAACGCCAAGCGCATCGGCGCTGAGGTCCAGCGCGCCGGCAGCCTGGACGGCATCGGTGTGGAAGGCGATGCGCGGATTGCGCTCCTTCACGATGCGCACGGCCTCGGCGATGGGCTGCACAGCGCCGACCTCGTTGTTCGCATACATGATGCTGACCAGCACGGTCTCGTCATCGAGTGCGCCGCGCAGCCCATCGAGGTCGACGAAGCCCTCGCCGCTCACGGGGAGATACGTGACCCTAAATCCCTCGCGGCCCAACGCCTCGCACGTGTACAGCACGGCGTGGTGCTCGATCTGCGTCGTGATGATGCCCGCGCCGCGCCCCGCCGCTCGCGCTGCCATCGCAACGCCGCGGATCGCCGCGTTGTCGGATTCAGTGCCGCCGCTGGTGAAGACCACCTCGTTCGGCTTGCACGCGAGCACCCCGGCGACCGTGCGCCGCGCCGCATCGAGCCCCTTTCGCGCCTCTCTCGCCTCGGCGTAGATGCTGCTGGGGTTCCCCCAAGCGCTCGTCAGGTAGGGGAGCATCGCCGCCACCACGCGGGGGTCGGTGGGGGTCGTGGCGGCGTGATCGAGATAGATCCGGTGTCCAGTGTTCACGCTTGCATCATAGCTCGACGCGAGGCGTTCGAATCCAGACTCGGGATTCCGCCGCTTGCCGCTCGCGGCGTAGGCAGCGTCTACTGTGCAGACATGCACCCTGACCCACCCTCCGCCGCCCCGCCCCCGCGAGCGATCGCGTCGTGACCGTCGCCATCGTCACGGACAGCACCGCCTGCATCCCACCGGAGGTCGCCGAGCGCTACGGCATCGAGGTGGTGCCGCTGCACCTGATCTTCGCCGGGCGCACATTCGTCGACTCCCTGACTTCGGATACGTCGGAGTTCTACGATCTTCTCCGCACATCGAACGAGCGGCCGACCACGGCGGCGCCGTCGCCCGGGATGTTCCTGAACGCCAGTGCGCGGGCGGCGCGGCGAGCCGATGCGGTCCTCTGCATCACGGTGTCGAAGCAATTCAGCGCGATGTACGACTCTGCGCGTCACGCCATCGGCTTGGCGGTCGCGGAATCCCCGTACGCCGACATCCGCCTGCTCGACTCCCGGAACGCAGCGATGGCCCAGGGGTTCGTGGTGCTGGAAGCGGCCCGTTGCGCCGCGACGGGCGCCCCCGTGGAGGAGGTGATCGCCCGCGCGGAAGCGACCAGCGGCGAGGTGCGGCTGCTGGCGATGCTCGACACGCTCTCGTATCTCGCGCGGGGTGGCCGCGTGCCGCGCGTCGCCGCCTGGGCCGCCGGGATGCTGCAGGTGAAGCCGATCGTCCGGTTCAGCGCATCGGACATCAAGCTGGTCGCCCGCACCCGGACGCGTGCGCGCGCGCTCGGCCGGATGGTGGACCTGGTCGCCGAAGCGACCGCGGGCCGCGCGACGCACCTCGCCGTCCATCACGCGCACGCGGCTGTCGATGCGGAGCATCTGCTCGCAGAAGCGGGGACGCGCATCAACGTGGTCGAGGCGTATCTCACGGAGTTCACACAGGTGATGGGCCTGCACACCGGCCCCGGCCTCGCCGGATTCGCCTGGTGGTGCGAGTGAGCGTGCGTGTTCGCGGGCCCGGCGCTGTTCGTTCCGCCCTGCCGAGTTTCTGGCCGGACTCCACGCTACCTGCGAAGGAAGCGCCTGCGTATACTGCACCACAGGATGAGCGCCGATGCGCGCGAATTTGGTCCGATATTTTTGCGAGCGCGTCCCACGACATGCTTACGGCGTATTAAGAGCAACAGCCCGAGTTTCGGATGAGGAGACACCGCAGAGATGAGCCGAGAACAGCGCAGGACCGAGCGCCGCGCCGCCCGCGGCGAGGCAACTCCCGGCGGCAACGCCCCGCCTTCGCGCCGCACGCCGGTGAAGGTGTCCGGCGGAAGCCGCCTGCCGATCGTGCCCATCGGTATCGCAGCCGGCGTGCTCGCCGTCATCCTGCTCATCGTCTACCTGATCATCCAGTCCGGCAAGACCACCGGCCTCAGCGGCCCGGACAAGGCCGCCGCCGATCAGAGCACGAGCATCCCCGGCACCTACGCCCCGAACCAAGGACGGGTGCACTTTCCTGGAGGCTATCCGAACGCGCGCACCGTCACGCCCTTCTGCCCCGGCGTGACCCACTCCGGCAGTGATTCGAGCGGCACGACGGCGACGGCGCAGGCATCGACGACGCCGCAGGCGACGGGCACGCCCGCCACAACCGACACGGCGGCCAGCGGCAACACGACGCCCACTGTGCCGTCCGGCTGCTACGACAGCAACCCGCCGTCGTCGGGCACGCACCTCAACGTCCAGAACAAGGTGGACCTCGGCAACGGCGTCACGCTGCCGCGCATCCCGCCGGACCCGAACGTGTATCCCTCCGACATCGAAATCCCGCGCGAGGCGATCCCGCACATTCTGGAGCATGCGGGCGTCTTCGTCGGCTACAACTGCAAGAGTGGCGACAGCGCCTGCGACGACGGGGTGAAGCAGCTGACGGACCTCGTCAACGCCCGGATCGACAACCACAACGACCGCGTCGTGATGTCGCGCGATACGGACCTGCCCGAGAACACGATCGGGATGTCGTCGTGGACGCGCGCGCTTGACATGAGCGTCGCCGACTTCGACAAGAACGCGGTCGAGCGCTTCATCAACGTCAATTCGTGCCGCTTCGACCCGGAGGGATCCTGCAAGTAACGGTCGCTTGGAAGTCGGAGGGCGGAAATCGGATCGCCGCTGCCTCAGCCGCGGCGATCGGCTACGACAGACTCACCATCGCGAGACGCTGATTCCATGTCCCTCTCCCCTTGTGGGAGAGGGATCGCCAATGGCCGGGGTGAGGGCTCGCCACCTACCCTCGCGCGTCCACGAACCGGCGGCGAGCCCACGGGTACCCCCAAAGCT
>JBBRPY010000059.1:0-19807 GCA_038227375.1 Dehalococcoidia bacterium | reverse complement strand
TCGCGCGCCCGCATACATCATCGGCACGATCATTGGGCTGGCGGTACTCCTCCTCGTCCTCATCCTGCCGCCGATCTCGATCCTCAGCGGCGGCTCCAGCTCGAAGGTCCCGAGCGGCCCCGGCGTGGCCGACCGGTACACCTCGACCGTGCGCAGCGGCATGCCCAAGCTCCCGGCAGGGCTAGTCGCCACGTCTGCGCTGTTTGACCTGGCTGCGCCCTCCGACCAGCATGGAGCGTCGCGGATCACGGTGCCGTTGAAGGACAAGCAGACCGAGCAGCGCAATCTCGGCATCTACTCCTACATCGACGGATCATGGCAGCGTCTGTCCGATGTGTCGCTCGTCGCCAGCGGCGCCGCTGCCCGCGGCGACGTGACGTCGCTGCCCGGCAACGTCGCGGTCCTCCGGCGCAGCAAGTCGACGCTGCAGGTAGCGGGCTCGCTTCCGGCCGGCACCACGCTCGACAAACGCGCCGAGCCGGCGATCACGACGCTGCACCCGCTCGTCTTCATCCCGGCTGATACAGGCGTCATCGCCGGCTCACCACCGGCCGTCCCTCCCGCCGGCTACAAGGTGGTGCCCGGCATCGTCGGATTGAGCCCCGAAGCCGTCGATACGATCCTGCGGTCGTCGCAGATCACCACCGTGCACGCCGCCGCGATCGCCGACGCCGTGAAGCAGGGCAACTTTGCCGGCATCGATGTCGACTATCGCAGCGTGAACCCGTCGCTGAAGGACCGGTACACCGCATTCGCGACAGAGCTCGCGAAGAACCTGCACGCCGACGGCCGCACGCTCACCCTGTCACTGCCGATGCCGGCGAGCGACGGCAGCGCGATCCAGCCGGGAGCGTACGACTGGGAGGCACTCGGCAAGGTGGCCGACAGCATCGAGATGGCTGGCGAGCTGGACCAGGAGCTGTACTTCCAGAACACCGAGGCGGCGCTGAAGTACGTCACCGGCAAGGTCGATCCCAGCAAGCTCCTTCTCAGCATCAGCTCATTGAGCATCGAGCGCGGCGGCGATGGCCTCCGCACGATGGCCCTGAACGACGCCTTCGCGCGCGCCGGCATCGTCGCCGTCAAGTCGAACGGCGCCATCACGCCGGGCGCGCAGGTGCCGCTCGCCGCGCAGAACCTCGCGCAAAGCGAGGCGGCCAGCGGCATGCACTGGGACGATGCGGCGCGGTCGGTGACCTTCAGCTATCCGGGACGCGGCGGCAAACGCACGGTCTGGATCGCGAACCAGTTCAGCGCGTCGTTCCGGTTGGAGCTGGCGCAGCGCTACGGACTCGGCGGTGTCTCGATCAACGACGTGTCGACGGAGGGCGGCGGCGCCGACGTCTGGGCGCCCATCCAGCAGCTCGCCGACAGCGGCAACATCGCCCTGTCCCGCCCCAACGCGCAGCTCTTGACGCCGAGCTGGACGGTCAGCGACGGCACGATCAGCCCACAGACCGGCGAGACGGCGACGTGGACTGCGCCCGCAAAGGCGGGCACCTACCAAGTGGTGCTGATCGTCAGCGATGGCGTCGTGCGCGCGGGTCAGCAGGTGACACTGGACGTCGTCGCCGCTCCCGCGCCGTAGACCGTAGGAGCTGAAACCGCCTACGGCCTGTGCTCTACAAGCGCGGGCCGTCCGGGCGTCGCGATAGCTCCGCCAGGTGCTCCCAGTCGTGCTCGAGCATGCGGCGCAGCGCCTTGCGCAACGTCCGCTGGTCGTTTGGGCGCGTGATCACGGCCGAGCGCTCCGCCGGTGTCGTCGCGCGCACCCGCTCCGACGCCATGGCCGCGATGCGGCGGAATGCCTCGCCCAGCGGCAACTCGCTGCGCTCGGCGGCCGAGCGCACCTTCCCGTAGCCGACGCTGCCGCCCACCGCCGCGGAGAGGTAGTCGCCAGGCCCCGGCAGCACGTGCAGCAGCACTGCCCGCGACCCGCGTCCGTCGCGCTGGGCGCCGTCGAGCTGCGCCTGCGTCGCGCGTTCGGCGTAGGCCGCCAGTTCTTCGCGCATGGCGACGAACCGCCGCAGCAGCACGTCAATCTCCTTCGCGCCGACCGGCTTCAGGTCCGGACCGAACATCGCGTACGGCGAACCATGGCCGAGCCACATCCCCTCCGTGATGTGCTCGACGACCTTCGTCCGGAAGGGCGCGTCGGCGTCGATCGCCTCCCCGTGGTCGCGCAGGAAGCGGCGGTACCCCTCGATCGCTGCGGGTGTGGCCGCAAGCGCATCTTCGGTCGTCGCACCGACGGCGATGCAGCCGAGCAGGTCCAGCACATGCACCATCGTCGTGCGCCGCTTCGGTCCGGATTCGAGATAGAGGCCGTACGTCTTCATCGCGCCGTCATCATACGCGGCGGCGACTAGAGGCGAGAATCGCTACGCTGGATCGATGGAACCAGCGCGGATACGCAACTTCTGCATCATCGCCCACATCGACCATGGCAAATCGACGCTCGCGGACCGGTTTCTCGAACAGACCGGAACGATATCGAAGCGCGACATGTCGGCGCAGGTGCTGGATGCGATGGACCTCGAGCGCGAGAAGGGCGTGACGATCAAGGCCAAGGCCGTGCGCATGGCGTTCACCGCGAAGGATGGCATCGAGTACGAGATGAACCTGATAGACACGCCCGGGCACGTCGATTTCGGCTACGAGGTTTCGCGCGCGCTTGCCGCCTGCGAGGGCGCGCTGCTGGTGGTCGACGCGGCGCAGGGCATCCAGGCGCAGACGCTCGCCAACGTCTACCTCGCCGTCGACGCCGACCTCAAGCTCATCCCCGTGATCAACAAGATTGACCTGCCGAGCGCGGAGCCGGAGCGCGTGGCGCAGGAGCTGGTCGATACGCTCGGGTTCTCCGCGGACGAGATTCTCTTCGCGTCCGCGAAGGAAGGCATGGGCACGCACGAGATCCTCGAAGCGGTGGTGGAGCGCGTACCACCACCCGACGCCGACGCATCGAAGCCGCTCCGGGCGCTGATCTTCGACAGCAAGTACGACGCGTACAAGGGCGTGATCGCTTACGTGCGGGTCGTCGATGGCTCGCTGAGCACGCGGCGCAAACTCCGCCTGATGTCTACTGACCTTGCGGTCGAGTCGATCGAAGTCGGCGTCTTCCATCCCGGACTCGATCCGATAGCCGAACTGACGACGGGGGAGGTTGGATACGTCGCCACGGGACTGAAGAACGTCAAGGATTGCCGCGTCGGCGACACCTTCACCGACGACCTGAAGCCTGCTTCGGAGGCGCTGGCCGGCTACCAGCCGGCGAAGCCGATGGTCTTCGCCGGACTCTATCCCTCGCAGTCAAACGACTACCCGCTGCTGCGCGATGCGCTCGACAAGCTCCAGCTCAACGACGCGTCGCTGGTGTTCGAACCCGAGTCCAGCGGCGCGCTCGGATTCGGCTACCGCTGCGGCTTCCTCGGCCTGCTGCATATGGAGATTGTGCAGGAGCGGCTCGAACGCGAGTACGACCTCGACCTGCTGGCAACGGCGCCGAGCGTGGAGTATCAGGTGACGAAGACGAACGGGCAGGAGGTCGCCATCGACAACCCGGCCGCGCTGCCGCCGCCGCAGGAGATCAGCGAGATCCGCGAACCCTTCATGGATATCTCCGTCGTCTGCCCGGACCGTTACATCGGCGCCGTCATGGAGCTGGTGACCACGAACCGCGGCGAGTTCCAGCGCATGGAGTACCTGCAGCACAGCATCGTGCAGGACGACGGATCGAAGAAGGGCGAGGGCCGCGTGGTGCTGGACTATCGCATCCCGCTGTCCGAGATCCTCGTCGATTTCTACGATCAACTGAAATCGCGGACGCAGGGATACGCGAGCCTCGACTACTCGTTCAGCGAATACCGCGCGGCGCCGCTCGTCAAGCTCGACATCCTCGTGAACGGCGAGTCCGTCGACGCGTTGTCACTGATCACCCATCGCGAGAAGGCGGTGACGCACGGCCGCCAGCTCGTCGAGAAGCTACGCACGCTGATCCCGCGGCAGATGTTCGATGTGCCGATCCAGGCGGCGATCGGCGGCCGGATCATCTCGCGCGAGACGATCCGCGCCATGCGGAAGAACGTGCTGGCGAAGTGCTACGGGGGCGACGTCAGCCGCAAGCGCAAGCTGCTGGAGAAGCAGGCGGAGGGGAAGAAGCGCATGAAGCGCGTCGGCAACGTCGAGATCCCGCAAGAGGCATTCATGGCCGTGCTGCGGCTGGACAAGTGACCTCAGATCGGCGCTTCCGTGCCCCGCTCTGAGCCTTCCCCGATGCGGCCGTGCGTGGCGCGCGCGGATAACCCCAGAACCCCATCGATGAACCCGGCGCCGTACGAGATGTGCAGGCAGGCAAAGGCGATCGGCAGCGCAGGAAGGAAGCGCCATCCAGGACGGCTGGCGGCTACCGACGCGACAGCGATAGCGGCGCCATACGACGAGACGAGGAGCTTCAGGGGCCTCGCCGTGCCGGAGGTCGCGGCCACGGCGGAGAT
Source organism: Dehalococcoidia bacterium (assembly GCA_038227375.1). Taxonomy (GTDB): domain Bacteria; phylum Chloroflexota; class Dehalococcoidia; order DSTF01; family JACRBR01; genus JALYKW01. Next base: position 15,314 of record JBBRPY010000059.1, on the reverse strand, counting down.
CGCGCCGCTGACGACGAAGGCGGCCGGCGCTAGCTGGCGCAATTGCATCTGCGCCGGGTGCCGCCGCAGCACCTCCGGCTTCGCGCGACCGTATCCGAAGTACTGCCGGCACAACGCCGGGAAGCCGGCGCGCACGGTGTACCGGGCGCGAATGCCGGGGACGAGCACGATGCGTCCACCGCGGCCGCGCAGCCGGTAGTTGAACTCGTCATCTTCACCCTTGTCGATGTCTTCGGAGAAGAGGCCGATCCGGTCGAAGACATCGCGCCTGTAGGCGCCGAAGGCCACCGTGTCCGCTTCGCCTTCGCCGCCCGACCGAAACGCCGCGCCACCAACTCCGAAAGGCGACGACATCGCCAGCGCGATCGCGCCGCCGGCGTACCCTTCGCCCTCGCTCTCGATCACGCCGCCGACGCAGTCGGCGCCCGTCGCGAGCAGGGCCTCAGTGCTGCGGTTCAGGAAGTCGGGCGCCATCGTCGCATGCCCGTCGATGCGGATGATCACGTCGCCGCGCGCGGCACGCAGGCCGATGTTCAGGCCGGGCGCGGTCTTCCGGACGGGGTTGGGCAGCACACGCAGATCGACCGCGTACTCCGCCGCGAAGCGGTTCACGACCTGCCGCGTCAGATCGGTCGATTCGCCGTCGACGACGATGACCTCGAACCGCTCGCGCGGATAGTCCTGCACCGCGATGCTGTGCAGGCAACGCTCGATGTAGCGCTCTTCGTTGCGCACCGGCGCGATGATCGACACGAACGCCTGCGTCATGCGGCGACCGTAGCACGGCAGGATCGAAACCGGCAACCCGCGGGGTGCCGTGAGGGTGGGCGAGGGGCGTCGGCGCTGCGAACCGCGCCAATCTTGACGACGGCCGCTATCACGAAGATGAGACTTGACGAGAACAGCGCATCTTCGCTACGTTCGCCCATACCCCCGCCGTTATGATTTGGGTGACGGAGGGGCCCGAGTGCCGCCTTGCTTGCTCGATCGATCCCGTGCTCGGGTCCCCCCTGATCCCAAATCGCCGTAAGCGCCGAGCGGCACATCACGCGGTAAGCGCGGCACCCTGCTCTCACCAACCTCTACGGACTTGCCTTCGAGCCGCTTCCCTCCGGACGCTGCCCCTGGTCGCGCTTGTAGTCAGGATCTTCACGTCGCGCCAGCACCGCGTTCAATTCGCCGCCGATCAGCAGCAGCAGGTTGGTGTAGTAAAGCCAGACCAGCAGGATAATCACGGCGGTCAGCGACCCATAGGTGCGGTTGTACGAAGCGAAGTTCGCGATGTAGAACGCGAACCCCAACGACGCGATGACCCAGCCGGTGACGAACAGCAACGCGCCCGGCGTGATCCAGCGGAAGGTGTGGTCGGTACTCGGCGCCAGCCAGTACAGCATCGCCACGCCAGAGACCACAAGCGTGAGCGCGAGCGGCAGCGTCAGCCAGTTCCAGAGCAGCACGAACTCATGACGCCAGCCCAGCGCATGGCCGATGCCGCCGGCGACGACAGCGCCGGTGCCAACGAGGATCGCGGCGGCGATCAGAAAGCCCGCAAAGCCCACCGTGAGCGCGAGGGCGACGAGCTTCCTCTTGATGAAGCCGCGGTCCTCCTTCACGTCGTAGGCGCGGTTGAGCGCCTTCATCGCCGAGCCGATCGCAGACGACGCGGCCCAGATGGACCCCAACAGCCCGAAGATGATCGCGCCGCCGCCCTTAGAGTTCACGACTTCCGTCGTAAACGAGCGCAACAGCGACGTCGCGTCCTCAGGCATCACCTGCGCGGCTTTGTCGACGATGCGCTCCGTCAGGTTATCGATGCCGAACACGGACTGGATGATCGAGGTGAGGCCGGCAAGAAAGAGCAGAAACGGAAAGATCGCCAAGATGGAGTGATACGCCATTTCGGCGGCGAGTCCGGGCACATCGTCGTCGGCGACCTCGCGCACCGTCTCCTTGACGATCGATGTGATGTCGACGTTGTGCACGCGCACCTGCGGGAGCTTCTCGAGTATCGCCGCCATCGTTGCACCTCACGCGAAACGCCAGCCGAGGCAGATCACTTCCGCCCCGGACTACACCCTACCGTGCCACTCTACGCACCAAGAGATTGCATTTGGGTGACAGGGGTGCTTGAGCCGCGATGATTGCCGCAACGGAAGCGCCGCAGCGTCGGGCGCACGCGCGGTCGTTCTCGTCTTCGCCGAGGCCACCGCATGTCGGCGGCTATACTCCTGCCGTGCGAAGCGCTGCGTCATTGCTGCGCCTGCGAAACTTCGGGCTGTTCTTCTTCGGCCGGTGCGTTTCGTTTCTCGGCAACGCCATGGCTCCCGTGGCGCTGGCGTTTGCGGTGTTGCAACTCACCGGTTCTGCCTCTGCGCTCGGCATTGTGCTCGCCGCGCGGATGGTGCCGAATGTCCTCTTTCTCGTCGTCGGCGGCGTCATTGCCGACCGCCTGCCCCGCAGCACGGTGCTGATCGGCACGAACCTCGTCGGCGGTGGCGCGCAAGCGATGGCGGCGATCCTGCTCCTTTCCGGCCACGCTGAAGTCTGGCAGTTGGTGATCCTGGAAGCGATCAACGGCGCGGCGTTCGCCCTCTTCTTCCCGGCCGATTCGGCGCTGGTGCCGCTGACGGTCCCTGAGGATCGGCTGCAGCAGGCGAACGCGCTGATCCGGTTAGGGACGAACGCAACGATGATCCTTGGGGCGGCGCTAGCGGGTCTGCTAGTAGCAGCATTCAGCCCGGGCTGGGCGCTCGCCGTCGATGCCGCGACGTTCCTGCTCGCTGCCGGGCTCACCGCGGCAATGCGCGGCATCAGGGCCGCGGCGGCGGGAGGCAGCAGCTTCGTCACCGACCTCCGCGATGGATGGAGCGAGTTCGTCGCTCATCGCTGGCTGTGGGCGGTCGTCGCCCAATTCTCGGTCATGTTGCTGGGGTTTTTCGGTGCGTTCCTCGTGCTCGGCCCCGTAGTGGCCGAACGGGATCTCTCAGGCGCCAGTTCGTGGGCTGCCGTCCTCGCTGGCCAGTCCGCGGGGTTGCTGGCGGGAGGGTTTGTCGCACTGCGCTGGCACCCGCCGCGCCCCCTGCTGGTGGGCACAATTGCGATCTTCGGCAATGCCTTGCCGATCGGCGCCCTCGCGCTGGGTCTGCCGTTGCCCGTGATTGTCGGCGCCGCGGCCATCAACGGCATCGGCATGGAGTTGTTCGGCGTGTACTGGTACACCGCTCTGCACGAGCACGTCGCTCCGCAAGCGCTCTCGCGGGTCAGCGCCTACGATGCCCTTGGCTCTCTGGTGGTGTCACCACTCGGCCTCGTGGCCGCCGGCCCCATCTCAGAACGCATCGGGGTCGACGCGACGCTGTGGATTGGTGTGCTCCTGATCGTCGTGCCGACGGCGGTCGTGCTGCTGGTGCCGGAGGTCCGCAACCTTCGCTCGCGCGTTGGTCTCATGGAAGCGACAGCCGCTCGGTGACGGTCCCGCCGCAGCTGTGGTCGGCGGAAGCGCGTCGAAGGTCGATGGTGGAGGATGGAACTGCGCCGCTGATCTCATGTGGAACGGATGCAGGTGTCGCCGTCGCCGTATGATGACGCGTGGCTGGAGCGTTGCGCTGCGACCGCCGCCGCCCGCAGCTTACTCGACGGATGCCGCCTCGGCGGGGCGCGTCTCCAGCGAATCGAGCGCCGTGCTGACATTCTTGGTGAAGGACTGCAACTGCTCCGACAAGCGGCGGAGCATCTCTGTGGCGTAGCGGTCGGCCTCATCCATCTGCTGGTTCGCGAGCTTCTCCGCCTCGGCCAGCCGCGAGCGCGCCTGATTCTCGGTGTCCAGCAACATGCGATCGCCGCGCGCTTCGGCCTCGCGGACGAGCATGTCGGCGCGCGCCTGCGCGGCCCGCACGATCGATTCGTTCTCGAGGATGTCGTCGACCTGCTCCTGTGCGCGGCGGAGCTTGATCGCCGCCTCTTCGGACGCCCGCTCGAGGATCTCGTCGCGGCGCTTCAGCACGTCGTCGGCTTCGCGGATCTCGTTCGGGAGCGCCGCGCGCATCTGGTCCACCATGTCCAGCAGCCGGCGCCGGTCGACGACGACACCGGCGCCAATCGGCATCCGGCGCCCTTCGGCCACCATCTCCTCCAGCCGGTCGATCAGGTGTAGGGAATCCATCTCGCACCTCCCTGCGCGCCCGAGGTCTCGGGCTGGTACTTCCGTGCCTCACCCCCGGCCCCTCTCCACCGCGTGGAGAGGGGAGCGTGGCATGTGGCGATTGCGCCATGCCACTTGTCGACCTCTACACCGGAATTGCCGGTTAGCGGCGCGCTGCGTTCTTCTCCTGCAGCGCCTTCCAGACGTGCGGTGGCACCAGATCGCTCACATCATACCCCAGCGCCGACACCTCGCGGATGCGCGTGCCGCTAATGAAGAGATGCTCCAGGCTGGCCATGAGATAGATCGACTCGATGTTCGGCGCCATCTTCTTGTTCATCAGCGCCATGTCGAATTCGGCCTCGAAATCGGTGACGGCGCGCATCGACCGCACCATCACGTTGGCGCCCTCGCTCTTCGCAAAATCGACGGTGAGCCCGGAATAGACCTTCACGTCGATGTTCGGGATGTCGGCTACGGCCTCGCGCAACAGCGAGAGCCGCTCGTCGGTCGAGAAGAGATAGTTCTGCTTGAGGTCCGCCACCGCCACGATCACGTGGTCGAACATCCGCGCCGCGCGCCGCGCGATGTCGCGGTGGCCGTTAGTGACGGGGTCGAAGCGGCCCGGAAACATCGCGATCGTCACGAGCCATCCTCCTCTGCGTAGATCGACAGCACAGTGTCGCCGTGCTTCCGCGAGCGGTAGAGCAGCAGCGGGCCCAGCGACTCCGGCGGCGGCAGCTTCGCGCGGTGCTCGAACACGAACACCGTCGCGCTGTCGACGAGCGGCGCTGCGGCGACCGCGGCGACCGTGGCCATCGCGGCATCATCGTAATACGGTGGGTCGGCGAGGACGAGGGTGTACGGCCCGGAAAGCACCTGGAGCGCACGTTCCGCTGTCAAGCGATGCACCCGGCCGCGAGACTCGAACCCGGTGATCGCCAGATTGGCCGCGATGACGCCTGCCGCCGAGGGGTCGGACTCGACAAAGTCGGCCGAACCATCGCCCCGGCTCAACGCCTCGATGCCGAGCGCACCGGTGCCGGCATACAGGTCGAGCACCCGCCCGTAGTCCGCGCCCAGCGCGTCGAGCATGTCGAAGATGGCGCCGCGGACCAAGTCTGACGTCGGCCGTACGCCCGGCTTCCCCGACGCTCGCGGCTGTGGCGGGCTCTTCAGCACGCGGCCGCGCGCGATGCCCCCAATCACCCGCACTTGGAGGTTGGAAGTTGGAGGCTGGAGGCTGGTGACTGGAGGCTGGAGGCTGGAGGCTGGAAGCTGGGCGTTCGAAGCTCAGAACCTGGAAATAATCCCCGCTCCCCTTGTTGGAGCGGGGTGCCCCGAGGGCGGGGCGAGGGCACGCTTGGTTGTCGGAGATTGGAAGTTTGAGGCTTGGGGCTCGAAGCGGCGCCCTTGACGCCGATGGTCGGAGCCTGGGGCCAGCGGGTACGGGATGGACCCGGCCCCCAGCCTCCAATCTCCGGCCTCCAACCTCCAACCGATCCCCTCTCCCCTTGTGGGAGAGGGCGGGGTGAGGGGTCACGGAGGCTTGGCGCTCGCTCAACCCTACACGCCGCCAATCGATCCGTTCTCGCCGGTGGGAACGCGCTGGACCCAGCCTCCAGTCTCCAGCCTCCAACCTCCCGCTGGTTGCGCGGCCTCATGCGGTCCGGCTGCGTAGCGCCCACATCACCAGCGTCATCGTGAAGACGCCGAGCGCCGCTATCGAGCCGAAGGCCTCGATTAGCGCCCGCAGGCTCCAGCCGTCAAGCACCAGGCTGCGCATGCCCTGGATGATGTAGGTGACAGGATTGATCGTCGCCAGAAATTCCAGCCACGGTGAGAAGAATTCCTTCGGAGCGAACGCAGGCGAGAGGAAAATCAACGGAAAGAAGATCAGGAAGCCAAGTTGCGCCGCCTGGGCGCTCCCCGTCTTCAGCGCCAGCGCCATGCCGAGACCAGAGTACGCCAGGCCGAACACGCCGCCCATCAGCACCAGCACGAGCAGGCCCACCGGACCGGACTTCATCCCCGACCCGAAGATCAGCCCCGCAACCACGATCAGGATCGTCAGCGCCATCACGCGGACGCCATCGGCAGCGAGCCGGCCCAGCACGAGAGAGATGCGCGGCGCGGGCGTAAGCATCAGCTTGTCCCAGTACCCCCGCTCGATGTCGGTGACGGTGCCGAGACCCGCCGACCCGGATGCGCCGGCGACGGCCTGCAGCACCGCGACCGGCATCTGGAACGCGGTGTAGTTCGATACGCCGAACGCGCGGGCGGCGACGTTGCCGATCGCCCCCACCGTCACAGCGAAGAAGAACATCGGGATGAAGATGTTGCCGATTTCGAGCGCCGGCTGGCGCAGCGTCTCGCGCAGCGCGCGCGTCATGAGATAGTAGGTGTCGGTGAGCACAGCGTTCATGCGCGGGCCGCCGCCGCCGCGCCACGCGCCGCCTGCGCATCCGCCGCCTCCAGATGATGCCCCGTCTTCTGCAGAAACACGTCGTCGAGCGTCGGCTGCGCCAGCGTCACCTCGCGTGCCCGCAGCGACGCCTGGTCCAGCAGCAGCATGAGCTTCGCAATGGCGCTGCTGCCCTCGCGCACGTAGACGATGACGGCGTCGTCGATGGCGCGGACATCCTCGACGCCCTCGAGCTGACGCACCGCCGCTTGCGCGCGCGACAGCTCGTCGGCGCCACCTTCGATGCGCAGCGTGACGACATCGGTGCCGATGCTCGACTTCAGTGCAGCAGGCGACCCCTGTGCGACGATCCTCCCCGTGTCCATGATCGCCACGTCGTCGGCGAGCCGGTCGGCCTCTTCGAGGTACTGCGTCGTGAGAAAGAACGTCACGCCGTCGCTCTTGTTCAGCTCCGAGACGTAACGCCAAATCGCTTCGCGGCTGATCGGGTCCAGCCCCGTCGTCGGCTCGTCCAGGAAGACGACTTTCGGGCTGTGCACCAGCGCCGCCGCCAGGTCGAGCCGCCGCTTCATGCCGCCGGAGTAGGTCTTCACGCGCCGGTCCGCGGCGTCGTCGAGGTCCACCACCGTCAGCAGCCGGCTGACGCGCGCGGCGATCCCGGCCGCCGGCAGGCGATAGAGACGCGCCTGCAGCGTCAGCAGCTCGCGCCCGGTCTGGATGTCGTCCAGCCCCGCCTCCTGGAGCGCGACGCCAATGCTGCTGCGCACCGCCGTCGCCTGGCGCTCGACATCGAGGCCGAGCACCTGCGCGCGGCCCGATGTGGGGCGCAGCAGCGTCGTCAGCATGCGCACCGTCGTCGTCTTGCCGGAGCCGTTGGCGCCGAGAAAGCCGAAGATCTGACCCTCGGGGATCGCCAGGTCAATACCATCGACGGCGCGAATGTCGCCCGTGAAATGCTTGACGAGGTCCTGCGCGAAGATGGCGGCCATCCGCACTCCTATTCGATCTGTCGCGAGTGCAAGTAGTCTAGCGTGGGGCGAACGACGGCGGCATGGCAGCGCCGATTGCGTATTTCGCAGGCGTGACTTGGGGGAACCCACAGGGGTGCGGGGGCGAACTCCAACTGCGACGCGCTCCCTCGACGCGACAACGGTAGCGGCCACGCGTACGAGAACGATAGGCGGAGCATGCCTCCGCAGGCACGCCGTCTAACGGGGTTCGCCTTGTAGGCTGACGCTATGGCAGATCCGGTGGTCGACGCTCTCTTCACGCCCCATGCTGCGTTCGAATTGGCACGCCGGTCATCGGTGAGTCGATGGTGCGTCTTGTGCTGACAGCACCGGAACAACGGCTCTCAGTACGACGCGACCGCGACGTGCTCCAATCTAGGTTCGAGATAGACGGCAGGTGGTATCTTCTCCGGGTGTTCGTGGACGTCGACCGGACGCCGCCAGAGGTGGTGACCGCCTACCGGACGAGCAGGATCGACAGTATTGGAGCACCGCGCGATGAAAGTCACATACGACGCAAAGACGGACTCACTCACGGTGGTCCTTCAGGACGATGTTGCTGTAGCAGAGAGCGACGAAGACAAGCCGGGAGTGATCCTTGACTACGACGGGCGAGGGAACCTTGTCGCGATTGAGATCCTCGATGCGTCCCAACGGGTCACGGACGCCCGCAGAGTGGACTATCAAGCAACGGGGTGAGCCGCACCCCGTCCTCCAACCGATGCCGCCTCGATATACTGCCGCGTGACCGCCGTCCATCCCAGCATCGATGTTCCGCACGAGACGATTGCGGCGTTTTGCGGAAGGTGGCAGATCGTGGAGTTCGCGCTGTTCGGGTCGGCGGCGCGCGGCGAGCTGCGCCCAGATAGCGACATCGACGTGATGGTGCAGTTTGGTTCCGGCGAAACCTGGAGCCTCCTCGATCTGGTGGCAATGAAGCTCGAGCTCGAAGCCTTATTCGCCCGTAGTGTGGATCTGGTCGAGAAGGGCACGGTCCGCAATCCCTTTCGTCTCCGCACGATCAACCGAGACGCCACCGTGCTCTATGCGGCCTGACGGGGCCGATCTCGGGCGACCTTGGTGTGCCATTGACCGCTTGGCGGGCCGGAGCTAAAGCTCCTCCGCTACGAAGTCCTGACTCACGCCTTCCATCCTCCACAATCCAACATCCACCGTCGCGGCTCCCAACCTCCAGCCCCCCAGCCGCGGCCGCTTGTGACGGTTCCATAACGGGGCGTATACTGGGGGTGAACTCTGTAGGTACCTTTCAGGAGTGGGCTTACGCCCACTCTTTTGTTCGTCAGGGGTAGTGACACCGTCGATGAAGAACGAATTTATCACCGCGATCACCCAGCTCGCCGCTGAGAAGAACCTCTCGAAAGAGGTCGTCTTCGACGCCGTCGAGGTCGCCCTCGCTTCGGCGTACAAGAAGGACAACCTCGCGCAGTCCAACGTCTTCGTGAAGATCAATCCCGAAGATGGCAGCATGCGCGTCTACACGACGCGGGCGGTCGTCGATGAGGTCGAGGACGACAAGATCGAGATGACGATCGAAGAGGCCCGCGGCATCCGCGCGGACGCCGCCGTCGGCGACGTGCTGGAGTTCGAGGCCGCCCCCGCGAACGCCGGCCGCATCGCCGCCCAGACGGCGAAGCAGGTGGTGCTGCAGCGGCTGCGCGAAGCCGAGCGCGAGGTGGTGTATGAGGAGTACGCGGGCAAAGAGGGCGACATCGTCTCCGCGGTGGTGCAACGGCTCGAAGGCCGCAACGTCATCGTCGACCTCGGCAAGACCGAGGCCGTGCTGCCACCGCCGGAACAGGTGCGCACCGAGCACTATCGCGCGACGCAGCGCCTGAAGGTGATGCTGCTGGAAGTGTTCAAGGCGGCGAAGGGCCCGCAAGTCGTCGTCACCCGCACGCACAAGGACCTGCTCAAGCGCCTGTTCGAGCTGGAAGTGCCGGAGATCTTCAAGGGCATTGTCGAGATCAAGTCGATCGCGCGTGAGGCCAGTTATCGCTCGAAGGTCGCCGTGTACTCGCGGCAGGAAGGCATCGACCCGGTCGGCGCCTGTGTCGGCATGCGCGGCATCCGCATCCAGAACGTGGTGAACGAGCTGAACGGCGAGCGCATCGACGTCGTCGTCTGGGATCCGGAGGCCTCGCGCTTCGTCGCCAACGCGCTCAGCCCGGCGCAGGTCGTCAGCGTCGTCACGCACGACGAAGAGAACACGGCCGAGGTCGTCGTGCCGGATCGCCAGCTTTCGCTCGCCATCGGCAAGGAGGGGCAGAACGCCCGCCTCGCCGCGAAGCTCACGGGCTGGCGCATCGACATCAAGAGCCAGACCGCGTACGAGGCGGAGCTGGCGGAGAAGGGCATCACGCCGGAAGAAGCCGCTGCCGCCGTGCGCGAAGACGCGCTCCGTCGCTCGAAGGCGGCAGCGATCGCCGTCGCCGAGGAAGCCCGGATCGCCGCCACGACGCGCGCCCTCACTCCTGAAGAGGAGATCGCGCTGGAGTACGCGCAGCGCGAAGCCGCCGGCGACGAGCAGGCAGAAGAAGCGCTGGCGCCCGCCGCGGCCATGCCGGAGCCCGCGCCGGTCGCCGCAGCGCCCTCGGTGCCGAGCAAGACCGGCATCCGGTTCGCCGAAGAGCTCGCCGTCCGTCCGGTGATCGAGGAGTTCAAGCCGCCGGCTAAGAAGCGCGGGAGCGGCGGCCCCCCAACGCGCACCCGCCCAGAAGACGAGGCAGCGCGCATTGCGGCGAACAAGAAGAAGAAGGGCGGCGGCGCCCGTCGTGTCGTACTCCCCGACGACGAGGAAGAAGACGACGAGTACGGCGACCTGATCAAGTAAGATGGCTACAGCGAAGAAGGCGCTCCGCCCGCGGCACGTCCCGCAACGCACCTGCATCGCCTGCCGTAGCACCGAAGCGAAGCGCGGTCTCGTGCGGGTCGTGCGCACGCCGCAGGGGACGGTCGAGCTCGACCCCACCGGCAAAAAGAACGGCCGCGGCGCCTACGTGCACGAGTCGCGCGCGTGCTGGGACGAGGCGCTGAAGAAGGACCGGCTAGGCCGCGCGCTCAACGTGACGGTGGCGCCGGACGACGCCGCGAGCCTGAAGACGCACGCCTCGGGGCTGGCAGAAGCGCCCGCATCATCACAAGAAGCGAGTTTGCATGACGACTGACGAACAGACCAAATCGATCGAGATTCCCCGCGTCCTCTCGGTGAAGGAGCTCGGCGACCTGATGGCCGTCTCACCGGTAGAGGTGATCAAAGAGCTGATGAAGAACGGCGTCATGGCGTCGATGAACCAGGTCATCGACTTCGACACCGCCGCGATTGTCGCGACCGATATGGGGTTCGAAGCCGTCGAGGCGCACGCGGCGGAGCACGCCGAGGTGACGGTCGAGCGGGCGCCGGGCAAGCAGGTCATCGAAGAGGATGAGACGAAGCTGCAGGCGCGGCCGCCGGTGGTGACGATCATGGGCCACGTCGACCACGGCAAGACGAGCCTGCTCGACGCCATCCGCGAAACGAAGGTGACGGCGGGCGAGCACGGGGGCATCACGCAGCACATCGGCGCCTACCAGGTGCACGTGAACGACCACGAGATCACCTTCCTCGACACGCCGGGGCACGAGGCCTTCACGGCGATGCGGGCGCGCGGCGCCCAGGTCACCGATGTCGCCGTCCTGGTCGTGGCCGCTGATGACGGCGTCATGCCACAAACGAAGGAGGCGATCGACCACGCACGCGCGGCGGGCGTGCCGATCGTCGTCGCCCTCAACAAGATCGACATGCCCAGCGCGAACCCCGACCGCGTGAAGAAGGAGCTTTCCGACTATGGCGTCGTGGTCGAGGAGTGGGGCGGCGACACGCCGATGGCGCCCGTGTCGGCGAAGACGCGGGAAGGCCTCGATGACCTACTCAGCAACATCCTCGTGGTCTCAGAAGTGCTGGAGCTGAAGGCGAACCCCGACCGTCCCGCCATCGGCATCGTCGTCGAGGCAGAGCTGAGCAAAACGCAGGGTCCGCTCGCGACCGTGCTGGTGAAGACGGGGACGCTGCGGGTCGGCGACTACGTCGTGATCGGCGAAACGATGGGCCGCATCAAGGCGATGCTGAACGAGCACGGCAAGCGCTTCAAGGCCGCCGGCCCATCGGAGCCCGCCGAGATTCTCGGGCTCTCCGCCGTCCCGAAGGCGGGCGAAACGATGGTGGTCGTGCCGGACGACAAGACCGCCCGCACGATGGTCGTCGAGCGCGTGCGGGAGCGCGAAGCAGCGGCGATGAACCAGCAGCAGCGCGTGACGCTGGACACGCTCTTCGGCGAGATCAGCGCGGGCAAGCTGAAGGAGCTGAACATCATCCTGAAGACGGATGTGCAGGGCTCGATCGAGCCGATCCGCACGTCGCTGGAACGGCTGTCGAACGAGCAGGTGAAGGTGAAGATCATCCACACCGGCTCAGGCGCCGTCACGGAGTCCGACGTGATGCTCGCGATCGCCTCGAAGGGGATCATCATCGCCTTCAACACCGGGAACGAGGGAGGGGCGGAGCGCATCGCCGCGTCCGACAAGGTCGACATCCGCAAGTACAACGTCATCTACAACGTCGTCGAGGACGTCGACAAGGCGCTCAAGGGCATGCTCGAGCCCACCTTCAAGGACGTCGTCACGGCGCACGCCGAGGTGCGGCAGGTCTTCCGCGTCGCGCGAAAGAACTCGATTGCCGGCTCGTTCGTCCGCGATGGCACGATTGCGCGCACTGACACCGCGCGCGTCATGCGCAACGGCGCCATGCTCGCCGAAGGGAAGATCACGACGCTGAAGCGCTTTCAGGAAGACGTGCGCGAGGTGCAGACCAACTTCGAATGCGGCATCCAGGTCGATGGCTTCGAGAGCTTCGAAGAGGGCGACGCCATCGAATTTTTCCGCGTCGAGCGCGACACCTAACTGACAGCAAAGGACCGGAAGCGCGCCCACCAGTGGTGGACGCCGCAGCGCTTCCTTCGAGATGACCCGACGAACAGAACGCGTCAACGAGCTGCTGCGTGAGGAGATCGCGGACCTCCTGCGGTCGGAGCTGCGCGACCCGCGCATCGGCGGCCTTGTCAGCGTCACCCACGTCGATGTGTCGCCGGACCTCCGAAAAGCCAACGCCTATGTCAGCGTGCTGGGCACGGAAGATGAGCGCCGCTCGACGATGGCGGCGCTGGAGCACGCGCGCCCGTTCTTGCGGCGCGAGCTGTCACGCCGCGTGTCGCTCCGCAACACGCCCGACGTCTCGTTTCTCAGCGACACGTCGATGGAACGCGCGCAAGAGATGACGGACCTGATGCGGAAAGCGGCCGATGAGCGGGGGGAGACGCTGTAATGGCATGGATCGCAGGAGAGCGCGTGGTCCTGCGCGCCTGGGAGCGCAGCGATGTGCAGGCGCTGTGGGACGCCACCCAGAGCGGCGACGCTACCGGCCAGCGGCTGCGCGACTGGCACGAGCCGCCGCGCTCCTTGTACCAGCGCGAGCAGGAGTTCGAGGCATTCCAGTCGGACGCCGACCCGGCAGTCGTGCGCATGGTGATCGAGGCGGAGGGCGGCGCTGTCGGTGATATCGATCTGTTCCACATCGAACCGAGGAACCGGAACGCGCTCGTCGGCCTCGGCATCTGGCGACCGGAGCACCGCGACCGTGGCTACGGCACGGATGCCCTGCGCACGATGCTGGGCTGGGCGTTCCGGCACCTGAATCTGCGCCGCATCGAGCTGAGCGTGGAGCCGGAGAACGCCCGGGCGGTCCACGTGTACGAGAAGCTGGGGTTCGTGGTGGAGGGCTGCCGGCGAGAGCATCACTACGACGACGGCTGCTACCGCGACGAACTGATCATGGCGGTGCTGCGCCGCGAGTTCGAGGCGCTGGGCCGCGGTGCCTCCTCCTAAGCGCCCGCGGCGGCGCGTCAGCGCACCCCGCAAGGCCGGTGCAGCGCAGACGCCGGCGGTCGCGAATCGAGCCCCGGTCCGCCCCGGTCATGCCGAGCGCCGCGCATCAAACGGAGCACCGCCGCCTCATCCGGGCGCGAATCGGGCGCAGGCCCAAGTGCGGGGTGCAACTCGCAGCCCCTCAAACGGAACACAGCCGCACCCGATTGCGGCGAGACCGCAGGCTCGAGCCAGTAAGGCGCAGCGCCGTCCCGCGAATGCGGCGAAGTCAGCACGGGTTGCGCGCCGCCCGGGCTCAGGCAAACCGGATGCTCGGCCCAGCGAGGCGCCCCGCCGCCGCACACGGGAAGCACAGACACTGCAATCACTGGCCGCGGCCAGGCCACAAGCTCCGTCCAGTGCGAGGCCGGGCCGCAGCGCCGGAGCGCCCCCGCGCCCGGCTCGGAACGGAACACAGACTGGGCCTAATGGCGCGTCGCCTCGCAACGCTGATCCGCGACAGCCCTCGCCAGCGGCGGCCGGAGCGGCTCGGGCGGAGGTTCGGTTTCGCAGTGGCGCTCGGCGCCGAACCGAGGGGACATCGGCGCCCGGAGCTGCGGCTCCGCGACCACGCCCGCGGCGCGGCGCAACTCCGTCACCGCCGATGCGCCCGGCGAAGCTCACGCCGCACTATTACGCGCTGGTGGTGCCCGGACTCGAAGAGCTCGCTTCAGCCGAGCTGACGCGGGCGGGCGCGAACGTGACGGGCGTGATCGCTCACGTCGACAAGCGCGACGGCATCGTCCTCTTCGATGCGCCGGACCTGCGCCGCGTCCTCCGCTGCGGCACGCTTGAGGACGTGTTTCAGATCATGATGGATGCGGCGACGCCACCGGCGCGCAGCGCACCACGCCAGCTGGCGTTGCAACTGGCGCGCCCGCAGTTTGAGGCCGCGCTCTCCGTGCACCACGGCCTGCGCCCCAAGCGCTTCGGGCGCAGCTTCAAGGTCATCTCGCGGGTGGCGGGACGGCACCCATTCGAACGCGAGGACGTGGAGCGCGCCTTCGAGCGCGCCTTCGGCGCGATGCTGCCGCACTGGACGGCGACCGACGGCTCCGCAGCGGTCGAGGCGTGGGTGCACGTTGCCGGCGCGCGCACGATCGCCGGCCTCCGGCTCAGCGGCGACGAGCTGGCGCAGCGCACCTACAAGGCCGCGCACCTGCCGGCGTCGCTGAAGCCGACCGTGGCGCGCGCGCTGGTCATCCTCTCGGAGCCACGGCCCGGAGATGTGGTGCTCGACCCGATGTGCGGCGCTGGCACGATCCTGCGCGAGCGCGCCGATGCGGGCGTGGCGGGATCGATCGTAGGCGGCGACTGTGCGGTGGAGGCGATAGCGGCTTCGCGGGTGAACGCTGGCAAGCAGGCGGCGCTGCTCCGCTGGGACGCGACGCGGCTTCCGCTCGCGCCTGCGAGCGTCGATGTTGTGATCACAAATCCACCCTACGGACACCAGCACGAGGCGCTGCCGGGGATCGAGCGCCTCTACGCGCGCAGCCTGAGGGAGATGGCGCGCGTCCTTCGCCCTGGCGGCCGCTGCGTCGTCCTCACGGGCGAACCGTCGATCCTGCTGCGTTCACTCCCGCCCAGCCTGCGCGTGCGGATGAAGCGCCGGTGGCTCCTCCGCGGCCTCGCCGTCACGGCCTTCGTGATGGTCCGCGCCTGACGCTCCCGCGCTGGAAGATGGAAGATAGATGATGGAGGATGGAAGCCCGCAGCGAAATCACCAGTCACATGGAGCACGCCTTCGCTGCCTGGCGGCCGG
>JBBRPY010000058.1:0-20656 GCA_038227375.1 Dehalococcoidia bacterium | reverse complement strand
TCTGCGACGGAGTTGCCGTGGCGGAAGAAGCGCACGGGATCGTTCGCGGCGATCAGTGCGCGCCACGCATCCTCGGCGATGTCCCGACGGTGGCGGTGCGTGATCACGATCGCTGGTCGATGATCGGCCGACACCATCGCCCGGTCGTGATGGCCGCCGCCGCCGAGGCCCAGCTCGCGCTTGAACTCTTGCCAGCCGCGGCCCTGGCCCTCCGGGTGAAAGCAGTGGCCCGCGTAGGCACCGTCCGGGAGCGTCTGGCCGACGCCACACTCAAAGTCGCGGCCGTCTTCATGGAACGGGCATCGGTGCAAGTGGTACCACGTCACACCGTTCGCATCGGGCGGCTGCTCGCGGTACTCGATGCCCGCTGCCTCGAGGATGTCCGTGAGCGCGCCATGTGGTGTACGAGAAGTAGAGCCGCGGTCGTTCCCAGCCGACTCCCGGTCGGCAGCAACGCGCTCAAGCTGTGCCCGCGGGACCAGACCAAGCTCGGCGGGAGCCGAGACGATGTAGGAACGACGATGCGGGCGCTCCGCAGTCGCGTCACCCTTCATCTTCTTGGTGCCTACGACTCCGATGATGCGCGAGGCATTGCTGACCGTGGTGTCGACCTTCGCGCCGAGTGTGTTGAAACGGGCGCCCAGCGCGGCAAGGACGCCAGCCACGAGACCACGAGCCGCTTCGTCGTTTGGGAGGTCGATCTTAAAGAGGAGGTAGAAGCCGTTACCCGACATGGCGATGATCGGCTGCGGCCAGCCCTGGGCCGTGAGAAATTCGGCGATCGCCTCGGCGACCGCCCTGGCCTCCTCAAGTTCGTCGTCCGTGCTGCCGATGCCAGTCGCGCGAACAGCGTCGATGTCGATAAAGAGGAAGCGCCGGCAGACGATGTCCCCGTCCGACGTCGTCGCGTCGGCGCGGTCGAGGATGCGGTTCACGGCTCGCGCGAGGAGCGAAGGGTTCACAGGGTTGAGCGTCACATAGACGTTGGCCTTACCGTCCCAGCGCGCGGCGGCCACAACTGCGGCCTCTACAGCGTCGAAGTATCCGGAGCCCGTGAACTTGTACGGACCGTGCTTCGGGAGCCTGAGCTCGAGGACGCCGCCAGCGCCATGGAGATGTGAGAGGAACCGCCGCGCCTCGTCCGGCGAAAACGCGCCGCCGCACGCGGCCGAGTTGCGGGTCATGCGGCACCGCCGGCGCGCAGGCGCTCAAGAAATGGCTCGATGCCCGCGATCTCAACGCCGGCCGGAGTCCATTCTGAACCTACGCTACCGGGGGGGATATCAGCGGGGCGATTCCTGTCGCCCCGACCACTTCTCGCACGGCGTATTCGGATCAGCCCTTGCGGACAGTGGATCGTCGAGCACACCGGGCCGCAAAACCCGGTTGACTCCCCGACTATGCGGTTCTTCGCCGTGAGCGAACCTGCATTCCCCCGGACGCATTCCGCTCGTCTTTCGAGGCTGATCCCGTAACACTCTTCGGGTGCGGTGACCTTGCGGGAGCCACGTCGCAGTTTCTTACGCGAAAGCCGGGCGCGCGCGCGGCCCTTTCGTTGAGGGCGCGGTCCACGTTCGGATCATTGGCCGCCCGCCCGCCGACGTGCACCTCCCGCGGACCATATTGTTGATGACGGTCTCTCGACCTCGCCGCCTAAGCTCGTGTCAGTCCTCGTGCGGAGGCGTGCCTGTCGTGCCGCGACTGCGGCTACAAACGGTGCTGATGCCGCAGACGGTCGGCTGCGTGAGTGTCAGTGGCCGCCGCAACCGCAGGCGCCACCGCCGCATCCACAACCGCCGCCGGACGGCATCGATTCGCCCGCCGCGCCCTTGCGGACGGACGCAAACATCGAGAGGGTGCGTCGCGCGCCAGCGTGCCCCTTTGGGCAGGTTGCGGTGGCGTCCCTGTGCATCATCGCCCGCATCAGCTCGAACGTTGTGCTGCACTTCGCACAGTAGTACTCGTACATCGGCATGTCGCGTCCACTCCTGCTGATGACCGGTCTGATGACCCTGGTGTCAGCCCACCTCATCCAGTCTAGTCGAGATAGTCCTTCAGCCGCTTGCTCCGCGAAGGGTGGCGGAGCTTGCGCAACGCCTTCGCCTCAATCTGGCGGATGCGCTCGCGCGTGACCGCGAACTCGCGGCCCACCTCCTCGAGCGTGCGGCTGCGCCCGTCGCCGAGCCCAAAGCGCATCTCCAGCACCCTCCGCTCGCGTGACGTGAGGCTGTGGAGCACGGCCGTGACTTGCTCTTTGAGGAGCTGGTGCGAGGCAACGTCGGACGCGGCCAGTGCCTCCTCGTCCGGGAGGAAATCGCCGAGATGACCCTCGTAGTCGTCTCCGACGGGTGTCTCCAGCGACACCGGCTCCTGGCACGCCTTGATGATCTCGCGGACGCGCTCCGGCGTCACCGGCTGTGCCAACTTCGGGTCGTCCGACAGCGCGATGGCGATCTCCTCGCTGGTCGGCTCCCGCCCGTACTCCTGCGTGAGGCGCCGGGAAACGCGCATCAGCCGGTTGATCGTCTCGAACATGTGGACGGGGATGCGTATGGTGCGCGCTTGATCCGCGATCGAGCGGGTCATTGCCTGACGGATCCACCACGTAGCATAGGTGCTGAACTTGAAGCCTCTGCGGTAGTTGAATTTCTCGACCCCTCTGATCAGGCCAAGGTTGCCTTCCTGGATCAGGTCGAGCAACGACATGCCGCGGCCGATGTACTTCTTGGCGACGCTCACGACCAGGCGGAGGTTCGCCTCCGTCAGCCGGTGTTCGGCGTCGAATCCGTCGCGTTTGACGCGCTCGAAGTACTGCGTGAGCGTCTGCTCTTCCGAAGATGCGTTATCGCTGCCGTCCGTTGGCGCCGCAAACGGGTCGCTCTCGCAACCGTAACGGCCGGCGATCGCCCGAATGTGCTCCGGCTCGAGGATGTGGGTGACGATCGAAAGCCGGACGATCGCCTGCTCCGCCTCGTCCTGCTCGATGCGCATGTAGTTCGCGAGGCGCGTCGCCAGCTCAAGGTCCATTTCGGCATCGACCGTGCGGCGCCACGTCTGGTTTTCAATGACTTCGGAGAGGGTCGCTGCCTTGATGCCAAGGTCGTTGCTGATGAATGTCACGCAATGTTGGGTCGCGCGATACTGCTCGATCAGTGTGACGAGGATCTCCCGTCCGGAGGGTCGGCGACCCTTCTCCTGGAGCCAGCGCCGTTCGACGGCGTTGATGTGTTTGGCTTCTTCCATCTGCCGAGAGAGGTCTTTTTCGGCGGAGCTGGAAAGCAGGTACACCTTGCCGATTTCGTGCAGGTACATCCGGACCGGGTCGTCCGGGCCCTCTTGCTCTTCGCGCGGGGTAGCGTCTTTTTGGCTCTCATCGTCATCGTCCGCGTCTCTGGTGTTGTCGTCGTCGGCGTCGTCGCGTTCGGCGCCTTTGCCCCAGGAGGCGTCGGGCGTGAGAGCGCCGTTGCGCGCGGTGGGCACTGCTGCGAGCACTGACTCAGCGAGACCTGTGTACAGCGCGTTCCGCGCATCGTCTGCGGAATCGGCGATAACGTCGGCGGCGTGATCCACACCGTTGCCGTTCACCGGCAGCGGCGTCCGATCCCGAGACTTGCTGCTCATGACCACCTCACCGGGCGGGGTGCTCGGCATCGTGCTGTTTCAGCAACCGCTGATGGACCTTCAGTCCAGCTTCCATGTCGTCGACGAAGGCCGAGGCGGGGTCAGCCTCATCCGCG
Organism: Dehalococcoidia bacterium; assembly: GCA_038227375.1. Classification (GTDB taxonomy): domain Bacteria; phylum Chloroflexota; class Dehalococcoidia; order DSTF01; family JACRBR01; genus JALYKW01. Next base: position 16,919 of record JBBRPY010000058.1, on the reverse strand, counting down.
GCGGGGTATTCGATTGTCTGGCTGCGCGACTGCCAGGCGACGCGCGCCCGGTCGGCGATCTCCGCGGCGCCGGTGGTGCTGATGTCCGCTACGACTGCGCCGCTCGCGCGCTTCGCATGTCGCAGCCGCTGCAATTCGATGCCCGACACTGCTGAGTGGAGGGCCTTGATGGCGGTATCGTCGTCGTACGCGGGGAGGTCGAGAGTGTTCAGGTGCTCGAACTGGGGACGCAAGTCCGCCGCGAGCGACTCGACGAACGGCTCCCCCGCATCCCGCCAGCCAAGCCAAGATTCGAACAGCGCGCGATGTTCGCTGTGCGCAAAGAGGTCTGGTCGCAGAAGCTCCCCCTCGGCGCGTGCCAAAGGATAACGGAAAAGTAAAGCCAGACAAAACTCTTCGCGTCTGTCACGCGGCGCCGGCTGTCGTTCTGGTCGCGGCCCGGGCGCGCCCTGTGGCCGCGTGATCCGCGCGGACTGGCGCATGTCCAGACGCAGCGTCTCTTCATCGACCTGCACCATGCGCGCGAGGCGCTGCAGGTAGTGCGCGCGCAGCACCCGGTCGGGAATGGCGCCGACAAGCGGCAGCAGTTCCGCCGACGCCGCGGAACGCTCGCGCGGGTCCGCGAGGTCGTGCTTCGCCGAGGCGGCGTCGAAGCGGAAATCGAGAAACGGCGGCGCGGTATCGACGAGCGACAGCCAAGCGTCCCGGTCGCTGCGGATCACGTCGTCGGGATCGCGGCCGTTGGGCATGACGAGCACGCGAATATCGGCGGCCAGCGTCTCCTGCATGCGGACGATGCCGCGCCAGTTGGCCACGGGCACCGACTCGTGTTCGAGCACGCTATCGAGCACGTCGTGGCCGCGCAGCATCCCCTCGCTGCCGGCGGCGTCGGCGTCGAGCGCGAGCACGAGATTGCGCGTGTAGCGCTTCAGCAGCGCCACCTGCCGGTCGGTCAGCGCCGTGCCCATCGAGGCGACGACGTTCGCGAAGCCGTGCTCGTGCGCGGCGATGACATCCATGTAGCCTTCGACGATCACCGCTCGGCCCTCGAGGCGGATCGCCTCCTTCGCGAGGTCGAGCGCGTACAAGATCGCGCCCTTGTCGAAGATTGGTGACTGCGAAGTGTTGACGTACTTCGGCTGATGCTCGCCGGCGCCGACCGCTTCGCCGGGCAGCGACCTGCCGCCGAACCCCGCGACGCGGCCGCGGTCGTCGCGGATCGGGAACATCAGCCGATGGCGGAATCGGTCGTAGGCGCCGCGCTCACCCTGGACCGCGAGGCCGGCCTCGTGCATCTCGTCGCCGGAGATGCCGCGCGCGGCGAGGTGGTTGGTGAGCGCGTCCCAGCTATTTGGCGCGTAGCCGATCTGGAACAGCTCGATGGATGCGGGAGCGAGGCGGCGCTCCGCGATGTAGTCGCGTGCGACGTGCGCCATCGCCGCGTGCGGGCCGCGATCGTCGGACATCGCGGCATGGAAGAACGCCGAGGCCGCTTCGTTGATCTCGAACATGCGGGCGCGCCGGGCGTCCTGCTGCGGGTCGCGCTGCTGCTCGAGCGTGACGCCGGAGTACTCGGCCAGCGTGCGGAGCGCATCGCGGAACTCGCAGCCGTCCTTCTTCATGATGAAGGCGAAGATGTCGCCACCCGTCCCGCAGGCGCCGAAGCAGTGCCAGGTCTGCCGCGCCGGGCTCACATGGAACGACGGCGTGCGCTCCTGGTGAAAGGGGCAGGGCGCCATGTAATCGCGCCCGGACCGCTTGAGGGCGACGTGTTGCGAGATCAGGTCGACGATGTCGATGCGTTGCTTGATCTCTTCGACGACACTCATGCGCAACCCTAGCCCTATGAACGCCTGCTGAGAGGGATGATGACGCGGCCGCCGGTCGGCGCCTGCCGCGCGAGGCGGCGTACTTCGAGCCCGTGCTCGTCCTCGTGCGCCGCCATCTTTGCGGCGATCTGGGCGATCGTCATGCGGCCCATGCGCTCGTGCAGGATCGCCCGCTCGACCTGACGCTCATCGCAGGCGCTGAGGACCTCGTCAAGCGCGCGGCGCGCCGCCTGCATCCCATGGATGATCTGTGGCACAGCGAGATGCTGCGCTGCGGCGGGGTCGTCGTCGTTGTGCACGCTCGTGCTGGCGACGCGCGGCTCGTCTTCCGTCAGCGCCGCGCGCGCCCGGTCTGCGAAGGTGCGCTCGACGCGCAGGAGGTGTGCGAGATGCGCGGCGATGCACCATTCTTCGCCTGCGGGGACGTGGCGGAACTGCTCTTCGCCGAGGCCAGGCAGATGCGCGAACAGCCGCTCGCGGCTTCCCTGCAGATCGGACCTCAGTTGTGCAACGGTCATCCTGCGTCGGCGATCCTCGCCCCCGGGCGGCTGCGGCTATCGCGTGAGTGCGCCTATTGTAGCCGCCTGCGAAACTTCTTGCTGTGGGCGCGCCGCTACGGCGTGGCCGTTTCTAGCGTCGCCACAGGCGGCGCTTCGGTCGCCGGCGTCTGGAACGGGAGGACCGTTTGCGTCGTCGGCGGATTGCCGACGGCGATCGCGACGGTCGCACGGTTGTTCGTGTCGTCAGTCTCGGGTATGTCGCCGTTGGGATCGACGATCAGCAGCACGGTCTCGTTCTTCGTGATCTCGTATCCGGTGCCGATGTCGATGCTGCGGCCGGCCAGCAGCGTGAACGACGGCAGCGTCGCGCCGGCGAGGAGCTTGGTGGCGTCGGCGTTGAAGACGGCAACGACGAGGTCGCCCTTTGCGTCGCCCTGCCCTTGATTGACGACGGTGACGAACAGCTTGCCCTGGGACAGCGTCGGGGTCGTGCCGACGACCAGATCGGGCAGGTTGCCACCGGCGGGCGTGAGCGTGGCGGTCGCCGTCGATTCTGCGGTCGGAGCGCGCGGCGCGGCGGCGGCCGTGCGGTCCGCCGGTGACCGCGTCGGCAGCTCGACGACGACCGGCGGCTCTGCGGTGGCGATGACGAGGGTGGCGGGATTGCCGGTCACGTCGAGCGAGGTCGCGTCGATCCAGCCGTGCACTTCGGAGTTCGGCGGGAAGATCACCCGGTACCACTTGGCGTCCGTCGTGCGGCCGTCGATCACGAGGTCTTCGCCCTTGCCCAGCGTGCCGAGTGCGCTCATCCGGTCGCCGGGCGCGATGCGGACCGTCGTCACCTTGTTCGTGGTGCCGGCGACGCCCGAGGCGCTCGCCGTCTTTGCGGTAGGGCCGACGGTCGAGGTGGTGAGCGGCGCCACGCTGACGGTGGGGGCGCCCGCGGCGCCGCTGCCGCGGGCGCTATCGACGACAACGAGGACGCCGGCGGTGAGGCCGAGCAGGACGACGACGGCGAATCCGGCGAGGACGAAGGGGTGCTTGAGGACGGCGGCCCTAGTTTCGGGTCCGGGCAACCAGTTCATCTGTGGATCACACCAACCACACCATCCTCCAACTCGCGCGCATTGTAGCAGCATCAAGACTCGATCGCGGGGCGAATATTTCTCGAGAGCAACGCACTGCGGCTTCAGTCCGCGCCGCGCGCGCCGACGATAGAGTGGGGAAGAGCCGCCAACTTGTCCCCTTCTACACGAAGAGGCCAGCGTCGCCCCGCCACGGCATCGGCGCTGGCCTTTTCGTGCCCGCAAAATCATTTGTCAGCGAGACCCGTCGATGCCCGCGAATTCCGTTGGGCGTTGCTCGTGCCTCGGCGCTTGATCGAAGCGCACCCGTCACAAACACTGGCGGCAGCAGCGGGCGAAGCGAACGGGGAGGGCGCGCAATGGATCAGTGGACGCAGATCGCGAATCGCGCACTCGAGGGCATCGCTCCGACCACGGGAGAATCGCACGCGATCCTGAGCGCCCCGGATGAAGAGATGCCCGCCATCGTCGCGGCGGCGCATCGGTTGCGGCGCCGATACTTCGGGAACACCGTTAAAATCAACTTTCTCGTCAACATCAAGAGCGGCATCTGCCCCGAGGATTGCCACTACTGCTCGCAGTCGAAACTCTCGAAGGCAAAGATCGACAAGTACGGCCTGCTCTCCGGCGAAGAGATCCTGGAGTCGGCGTTGCGCGGCCGTCAGTTCGGCGCGCGCCGCATCTGCATCGTGGCGTCCGGCCGCGGGCCGACCGACAGCGACATCGCGCACATCGCCCGCGCCGTCGCGGATGTGCACCGGACGCTGCCGGACGCGGAGATCTGCGCCTGTCTGGGCATCCTGAATGGCGAGCAGGCGCAGCAGCTCCAGGCCGCCGGCGTCTTCGCTTACAACCACAACCTCAATACGAGCGAGGCCCGCTACGCCGACATCTGCACCACGCACGACTACGCGGACCGCGTCGCCACCGTCCGCGTCGCGAAGGAGAGTGGGCTCTCGCCGTGCTGTGGCGCGCTCTTCGGCATGGGTGAGACCGATGATGACATCGTCGAGGTCGCGCAGGCGTTGCGTGCGCTCGCGGTCGATTCGATCCCGGTGAACTTCCTGATCCCGATCCCCGGCACGCCGCTGGCCGGCCGCTGGGAGCTGACGCCGGCCCGGTGTCTGAAGATTCTCTCGCTGATGCGCCTAACGAACCCTGAGAGCGAACTGCGGATCGCCGGTGGCCGCGAGCAACACCTGAGGTCGCTGCAGCCGATGGGTCTGCTTGTCGCGAACTCGATCTTCATCGGCGACTATCTGACGACGAAGGGGCAGCGCCCGGAAGACGACCTCGCGATGATTCGGGACCTTGGCTTCGAGGTGCTCGGCGCCAGCGACGCGGCGCTTCCGGAACGCGAACCAGCCGCGGTCGCGCTGAAGTCGCGGGGCGAGCGGCTGGGGCCCGGGGATTGACGCGGCCTCACCCTTCGCCACGGCGAATCTGCGACCTGCCCCACTTGCTCTCCATCGCGTGGAGAGGGGGGTTGGCAGCTGTGCCCGGCCCCCACAACAACCAACGGCATCCAGCGCGGAGACCACGCATGATCGACGCCACCGCTAGGCCGACGTCGCTACGTGGTGCAGGATGGTGCGCCAAGCCTCCGTGCGCGCGCGTCGTCTTGATGCCGATGCTCGGACTGCTGGTCGCGGCGTCCCTGTCGGGCTGCGGCGGCGGCTCGAATAAGGCGCAGGTCACGGCGACCGAGGCGATGGTCGCCACGCGCACCGCCGCATCCGCAACGTCGACACCCGCCTCGACCGGGAGGCCGCCCGGGGCCGTTGCTGCGACGGCATCCGCGACGGTCGTCGAAGTGACCGGCATCGTCGGCACGGTGAATGCCACCGCCCGCACGATCCAGATCGACCGCCGTTCCGGCGCGGACGTCACGAAGATTGTCGTCGACTCCGCGACCGTCATCCGGCTCGATGTGGGAGACACCACCACGCTCGCGAAGATACGCCCCTCCGACCGGATCGTCGCTCGCGGCGCGATCAACGACCGTGGCGACGCGCTGATGGCGGTCGAGATCACGGTGCAGGAGGTCGCGCCGGGGTCCAACGGCGGTTAGCCTCCGCGCCGTCTCTCCTTGGCGGCAGGCGACGGCCGGAAGCTGATAAGATCGGGTGTGACCACCCGAATCCTCGAACCCGCCCCTGGCGTACTGGAGATATAGCGCGTGGAGTACGCGAATCTCCGTGACGATGAGCTGATGGATCGGCTCGCCGACCGCGATCTCGGCGCCTTTGAGGCGCTCTACGACCGGTACGCGGACCTCGTGTACTCCGTCTCGCTGCGCGTCGTGGGCGATGCTCACGTCGCACAGGACGTAACGCAGGACGTTTTTCTTCGGGTATGGCGTGCCCCGCAGCGGTTCGACCTGAGCCGCGGGAAGTTCGTGACATGGCTGCTCAGCGTGGCGCGCAACCGATCGATCGACGAGCGCCGCAGCCACGGACGCCGTTTGCGGCACGAAGCGTTGCCCTCCACAACCGAAGAGGAGGATGTGATTCCCAGTGGTGACGATACGGATGATCCAGCCCTTATGACGGTGCTGACGGATGAGCGAATGGCCGTGCGCAACGCGATGAGCGGCTTGCCGCCGGAGCAACGCCTGGCGATCCAGCTCGCCTATTTCGGTGGGCTTACGCAACAGGAGATCGCCAATCAACTGGGGCAGCCGCTGGGGACGGTAAAGACGCGCATTCGGCTCGGTATGCGGAAGATGCGAGGGGCGCTCGAGGAGCGCCGGGCGAAGGACAAGCAGTACTGATGCAGTTCGACTGCGAAACCGCGCGAGAGAACATCGACGCCTACGCCATCGGCGTGCTGGACGCCGAAGAAGCGCGCCTGCTCGAGGATCACCTGCGAGGCTGCGTGGCCTGCGCCGACCTGACGGAGGAAGCGCGCGAGGGCGGGACCGCGCTCGCGCTCGCTGTGCCGCTCGTCAGCAGCGGGCCGTCGCTCAAGGCGCGCGTGCTCGCGTCGGCCGCGGTGCTGACGGAGGTGACCCGGCAGCGGCGCCGGTCGCACTGGTGGCAGACCGCCGCTGCTGCCCTCGTGCTGGTGAGCCTGGCCGGCCTCTCGTGGGGGGTGTTCCTGCAACGGCGGGTGGACGGGCTGGGCGCGCGCAACGCCACGGTCCGCGTAGACGCGACCGCGCAGTCGGACCAGCTCGCCACGGTGCGGACGCAGCTCGTGCAGATGACCGACTTCAACCAGAAGCTCGCCGACAGCGTGGGGAGTCAGGACGCCGTCCTCGATGTCGTCTCGCAGACCGACGTCCGGCGCATCCAGATGGAAGGCACGAGCCGCGCGCCACAGGCCAACGGGCGCTATCTCTGGAGCTCGAGCGAGCAGCTCGGCGCGCTGGTCGCGACCGGAATGCCGGCGCTCACCCCCGGCAAGACCTATCAGATGTGGATGGTGTACGAGAGCCGCTGGGTGCCTGGCGGCAGCTTCGCCGTAGATGCAAACGGCCGCGGCCAGCTCATCGTGCGCAAAGCCACGCCGGATACACGCGACGACGGCGAGCCTCTCTGGTTTTGCGTGACGATCGAGCCAGCCAGTGGCGCGCTGACGGCGGCGACCGGCGAGATGGTGCTGCGCAGCCCGCTGCAGTAGCGCCTCGGACCTCACCCTCTCCGCGGCGAGTCTGAGACCGCCCTCCGGGCAACGCTCCTCCCAACATGGGCCTGGGATCACGTCTGAACGTGCTCGCGGATGGGTGAAACATACGAGCCCGTGTCACGGCCGGTATCTCCCGCAGCTACGGGCAGAACCGCTTGCCGACGGAAGTACGCGATCCATGTCTTCGCCTAGATCGTCGAACCACCTTTGGTTGCGACGAGGCCCTTCGCGAACTCGATCTCGCCGAGGTGGCGATAGCCGTGCGTCATGCAGAGTCCGGAGATCGCCGTGCTGATCGACATCTCGCCGAGCGGCTTGACGGTGATCGCGCGCGCTGCCTCCGTCGGCGTCAGCGCTGCGACGAAGGCCTCGGTCTTGCGAAAGACCTCCCCCATGTACTGCCGGAAGGCGGCGACGTCATGGATGCGCAGGTCACGCGCCTGATCGTCGGTGAAGCCGGTGCCCTGCGACTTGCTGTCGAGCCCAAACTTCTCGTGCCAGCCGCCCTCGATCCACACGGTCGGCTTGCGCTGGATGACGAACTGGATCGCATTGTCTTCCGTGCGCACGTAGTGCCAGAGACAGAAGGCGATGCTTTGGTGACCACCTTCCGGCACGGAGTTGAGTTGCCGGTCATCGAGGTCTGCCGTCACCATGTCGTACAGCCGATGCATGCCGCGGATTTCGCCGCCGAGATAGTCGATCAGTTCCTGTGACATGGGATACCTCCTGAGGAACTTGTTTCCAACGAGACTCATCTACCCGCGACAATTGAGCGGCCATGATCCGACGCAATCGGGTCAGAGAGTAACGATGTGTCCGAATGAAGGAAACTACGCCCCTCTCTTGAACACTTGCCCGCTGATGCAACTGCCAAGAATGAACGAAGAAGCGGTAGACTCATCGCATTCCCTGACGGACAGCAGCAGCGACCTGTAACATCGTCCGCCGCTGTCGGTAGCGCGTCAAGATTCGGACGTCGCATGGGGCGGGCAACAGCGATATGCGCAGTCGTAGCGAGCCTGCTGCTCGTGGCCTGCGGAGGCGGTTCGAGCGCAAACCCGACTGCGGCACCCGCGACGACCGTCGTCACCCCGGCCGGCAGCGCCACGAAGCTCGCGACCACCCCAAGCGCCGGTGCCCCGGCCGCCAGCGCCAGCGCCGCTACATCGAGCCTGACGCTGACAAGTGACGCGTTTGCGGACGGCGCGAGGATCCCACCGAAGCACACGTGCGCCGCCGAAGGTGTCTCGCCCGCGCTGGCATGGTCGGGCGCGCCCGCCGGCACCGCTGGGTACGCGCTCATCGTCATCGATCCGGATGCGCCGATTCCGGGCGGCGTCACCCACTGGGTGGTCTACGACCTGCCGGCCGCAGTCACGAAGCTCCCGGAGGGCGTGCGAGAGGGCGGGAGCATTCCCGGCGGCGGCACACAGGGACTGAGCATCAAGGCCCTTCCGGTGTATGCGCCACCGTGCCCGCCCCCGGGCGCGCCGCCGAGTCACTTTCGGTTCCACCTCTACGTCCTGGACGCGGCGTTGGGGCTAGATGCGGCAACATCGAAAGCAGACGTGCTGCGGGCGATGCAGGGGCATATCATCGCCGAAACCGAACTGGTCGGCCTCTTCAGCCGCTAGGCCTAGCCCGCCTTCTCGGCGGGCGGGACGGACTGGTACGCGCCGAGCGCCGCCTGGTCGCGCCACTGCTCCTTCCCGGCCAGCAGCAGGTCGCCGCCGTACATGTCGCAGCAGACGATCGCCGGGAAACCTTCGACCTCCAGCCGCTTGATCGATTCGGTGCCGAGGTCTTCGTAAGCGATGACCTCCATACGCTTGATCGTCTTCGAGAGGAGCGCGCCGGCGCCGCCGATCGCCAGCAGGTAGACGGCCTTGTTGTCCTGCAGCGCCTTCTTGACGATGCTGCCGCGGCCGCCTTTGCCGATGATTACTTTCAGCCCCTGCTCCAGCAGCGTCGGCGTGAACGGATCGAGGCGCATCGCGGTCGTCGGTCCGGCCGACCCGATGACGCGGCCGGGACGCGCGGGCGACGGGCCGACGTAGTAGATCACCTGGCCCTTGAGGTCGACGGGGAGCGGATTGCCTTCGGCGAGCGCCGTCACCAACCGCCGGTGCGCGGCGTCACGCGCGGTGTAGATCGTGCCGTAAAAGCGCACGTGATCGCCCGCGCGGAGCTGGGCGACATCGTCCTCCGTGAATGGCGGCGTCGCGCGGATCTCGCCGTTCTCGTTCGTGATGGGCACGTCGATCCTCCTCGTGCTGGTTCAGCGCCTCAAGACTGCAACTCCGCTTCGGCCAACTCCACGTTGACGACGACATTCTCCTGGCCGCCGCGCGCCACGATCGCGACGACGCCGCCGCTCGGTGACGTATCGATCTCCTGGTGTACGAGGCGGGCCGGCACGAAGATGAAATCTCCCGCGCCCGCATCCTCACTGTGCTGCAGGTGGTCACCCCCAGCGCATCCGAAGCGTACCGCTGATGACGTAGATGGCGCTCTCGACATCGCCGTGATGGTGCGCGCCCGAACGGAAGCCGCTCTGCGTTTTCACCTCGCCCATCCAGATGCCGGTGGCGCCGGAGGTCGTCGCCGAGATGCCGGCCACGCGCGCCATGCCCGGCGTCTGCGCCGTGCCGGCATCGCGCTGGTCTGGGTGGATGATCCGCAGCTCACTCATCGCAGCTCCCTCTTCATCACGACGTGCGTGAATGGCCCCTTCGCTCCGAAGTAAGAATCCGCCGTTTCCGAGACGACTTCGTATCCCAGCGATGCGTAGAACGGCGGCATCCCAAGCTCCTTCGCGCATTCGAGGCGCATCACGTCGCATCCAGCTTCCCGCGCATATGCCTCCGCACCGTCGATGAGCAACGAGGCGAGCCCCTGTCCTGTTGCGCTGGTGCGACGGCTAACAGGCCGAACCATGCGCCATCGGCACGAAACGTGACGCGCACCGAGCCGTCGAGTTCGGCGACGATCACGTGCTTGCGCGAATCCTGGAGCCCCTCCGCCATCTGCTTCGTGTCGATGCGCGGCCCGGGAAGCAGCCATGACTCGCGCAGATATGCGTCATTGATCATCTTCACGAGCGCGGGCACGTCGGCGGGCGTCGCCGGGCGGAACGCGATGCGCGCACGCAGCAGCGCATCCGGGCGTCGCGCCGGCGGCGCGACTACAGCGTCGCGTGCTTGGATCGGGCGCTGTGGCATTGCAGGTTCACCGCTACCGGGAGTGACGTGATGTGCGTGGGAAAGGTCTCGATGTTCACCGCGAGCGCGGTGTTGACACCACCGACCGCCTGCGGACCGACGCCGAGCGCGTTCACTTTCGCTAGAAGCTCCTTCTCGAATTCCGCCGTCTCTGCGTCACCGCTGAACTGACCGACGGGCCGCGTGATCGCCTTCTTCGCGAGCAGCATGCAGTACTCGGCGGACCCGCCGACGCCGACCCCGACCACCAGTGGCGGACAGGGGTTCCCGCCCGACTCCTCGATCGTGTTCAGCACAAAGTCGGTGATGCCTTCCTTGCCGCGCGATGGCAGCATGATCGAGAGGCGGCTCATGTTCTCGCAGCCGCCGCCCTTCGGCACGACCGTGATGTGCAGCTTGTCGCCGGGCACGATCTCGGTATGGATCACCGCCGGTGTGTTGTTCTTGGTGTTCACCCGCGTCGAGAACGGATGGTCGACGATCGATGCGCGCAAGTAGCCGTCGGTGTAGCCCTTGCCGACGCCGGTGTTGATCGCGTCCTGTAGCTGACCGCCGACGACATGCGCGTCCTGCCCGAGTTCCACCATGACGACCGTCGTGCCGGTGTCCTGGCAGAGCGGGATCATCTCGCGCTTGGCGAGGTCGACGTTCTCGAGGATCTCGATCAGCACCTGCTGTGCCAGGGGCGAGCGCTCCGTCTTCTGAGCGCGCTGAAGGCCGGCGACGACGTCTTCGGGAAGCTCGTGCGTGGCCGTCTGGCAGAGCTCGGCGACGACGCGGGTGATCTCATCCGCCGGGATGTCGCGGACGCGCGTGCTGGTATCAGTGGTCATCGTCGTCCTCGTGTTCTCTGCGGACCCGCCTGCGAGTCCGCCAATCCGGGTCCGCGCCCAATCTACTTCAGGAGCGCGATCAGCTCCTTCGTGGCGTCGGCGGCTTTGCGAATCTTCGCTTGCTCGTCGTCGCTCACCGGCGCCTCGAACGTGCGCTTGATGCCGCCCGTCCCGAGCTCGCACATGACGCCGCAGACGATGTCCTGGATGCCGTACTCGCCCTTGCAGAGCACGGCCGATGGGATGAGGCGGTTCTGGTCGAGGAGGATCGCTTCGACCATCTCCACGGTCGCCGCCGACGGCGCGTAGTAGGCGCTGGAGACCTTCATCAGCTCACCGATCTCCGCGCCACCACGCATCGTGCGGGCGACGATCGCATCGATCTTGTCCGGCGCTAGCAGCGACGACAGGGGCATGCCGCCGATGCGCGCCTGCGACGTGATCGGCACCATGGTCGTGTCGGTGTGGCCGCCGAGCACGTAAGCTTGGACATCGCGAATCGAGACGTTGGTCTCCATCTGCAGGAAGGCGCGAAAGCGCGCCGTGTCGAGCGCGCCACCCTGTCCGATGATGCGCTCGCGCGGAAAGCCCGAGGCTGCGAGCGCGACGTGGCACATGGCGTCCATCGGGTTCGCGAAGATGATGATCGCGGCGTCCGGCGAAGCCTTCGCGGCATCGGTGATCTTCGCGCGCACGATGTCGGCGTTGCCGTTGAGCAGGTCCTCCCGGCTCATGCCCGGCTTGCGGGGCGCCCCCGCCGTGCAGACGATGACCTCGGAGCCGGCGGTGTCCTCCCAGCCATCGGTGGCCGTGACCTTCGTCTCGAATCCGAGCCACGACGCGGACTGCGCCATGTCGAGCGCCTTGCCGTGATGGAGGGTGCCGGCGAACTGCGGGTCGTCCTGGATGACGACGTCAGCGATGCCCTTCTCGACGAGCCGCTGCGCGATCGCGCCGCCCGTCATGCCGCCGCCGATGATCGTGACCTTGCGCCGTGTTGCCATTCGTTCCTCCGGGAACGGACGCCGGAGCGCCCCGCGTTTACTTCTGCAGCTTCTCGATGATCGCGTCGGCGACCTGCGCTGTGCCGACGGCGGTGGGATCGTTTCGGTCGGGCTTCATGTCGTACGTCACCGACTTGCCTTCGAGGATCACTTCGCTCATCGCGCGCTCCAGCCGATCGCCGGCGTCCTGCTCGCCTATGTGACGGAGCATCAGCATGCCGCTGAACATCATCGCCATCGGGTTCACCTTGTTCTGGCCGGCGTATTTCGGCGCGCTGCCATGGATCGGCTCGAAGAGCGCGGCGGTGTCGCCGATGTTGGCGCCGGGCGCGACGCCGAGGCCGCCGACGAGCCCGGCGCAGAGGTCGGAGAGGATGTCGCCGTAGAGGTTCGGCAGCAGCAGCACATCGAACCAGTCGGGTTTCTGCACGAGCTGCATGCAGAGCGCATCAACGAGCACCTCTTCGTACTCGATGTCGGGGTAGTCCTTCGCCACTTCGCGCGAGACGGCGTAGAACAACCCGTCGGTGAACTTCATGATGTTGGCTTTGCTGATCGCCGAAACCTTCTTGCGTCCGTTCGCCCGCGCGTACTCGAAGGCGTACTTGGCGATGCGCTTCGTCCCGAACACCGATATCGGCTTGATGCTGATGCCGGCGTCGTCGCGGATCTTCCCCTGGCCGCTCTCTTCCGAGAGCTGCGATAGCCGGGCGACGTACTCCGAGCCCATCTCGAACTCGATACCGGCGTAGAGGTCCTCCGTGTTCTCGCGCACGACCACCAGGTCGACGTGCGCGTCGGCGAAGCGCGTCCGCACGCCCGGATACACCTTGCACGGTCGCACGCAGGCGTAGAGTTCGAGCGCCTTGCGCAGCGCCACGTTGACGCTGCGGAAACCGGTGCCGATCGGCGTCGTCACGGGGCCCTTGATGCCGAGCTTGGAACGGGCGAGCGAGTCGAGCGCGCGCTGTGGCAGCGGCGTCCCCTCCTTCGCCATCACGTCGACGCCGACGTCCTGCACATCCCAGCGGAAGGTGACGCCTGTGGCTTCGAGCACCCGGCGCGTCGCCTCGGTGATCTCGGGGCCGGTACCGTCGCCGGGGATCAGTGTTACTTCGTAGGCCATCCCATGCTCCTGTGAGGACCCTCGCGATGCTGCGTCCGCCCGGTGGCCGAGCGAACATCTGGTAGAGGGCAACGTTGCGTGTACGGGGCCCTTTACTGGATGAGAGGGTGCCTCAACCTCGCTCGCGACTGCCCCGCGTGATGCGGAGCCCGTTGGGCCCGAGCTGGGGCGCTACTGAAGCAGCCGCAGTATAGCGGGGGTCGTGGGATCGGGATAGGGTGGGCGCAGGTGCGCTGTCGGATGGCCGCTCGAATTAGAAGGGCCACCACCAACGCCGGCGCACCAGCCAGCGATAGCGGCTGTACGGGTCGCCATCTTCGGCGGGCGCGCCCATGCCCGCGGGCAGCGACTTCTGCTTCGTCCGCAGCGCCCGCGAAAGCGCCTCCGACAATCGCTCCACCTGCTTGTTGAGGATGCGGATCTCCTGGTCGGCGTCGCGCCCCGCAGCGGCGGAAGGCGCAGGCGCCTCACCCGGCGGCGGCGCAGGCCGAACGAGCGCGAGATGCGCGACCGGTGCATCGCCGTCACGAAGAGGCTTGCCGAGCGCGCCGGCATGCCGCGAGTTCGGCAGGTAGATCAGGTAGGCGAAGCCGCCCCGGCGCGGGACGATGCGGTTGCGCAGCCGGCCCTTGCGGATCATCCGGCGCGCCGTGCTGATCGAGACGCCGAGCTCGCAGGCGGCCTGCTGCAGGGAGAGCCAGTCCGACGGCGCGGGCTTCGGCGTCGCATCCTGGCGGTACGCATTGGGCACGTCGTCCGGTCCCTGAAAGGACCGAATGGCCAGCATAGGGGTTTCTCCCGTCGAGTCGAGCCGGTTTCGCGCGCGTTCTCATGGATCATCGACCCCCCGCGAAGCCCTCTGAAGCCACTGGCTCGGCTACAATGGCCTCGTGACCACCCGCACTTCTTCTGGTCTCCCCACCTGGTTCCGCGACCTCCACTACGCCCGCATTGTGTCCGGCACGCCTGCCGAGGCGAGCGCCGTCTGCTCGGACAGCCGGAGTGCCCTTCCCGGCGCCGTATTCGTCGCCGCCCAGGGCCTGGCGGCCGACGGCAACAGCTTCATCCCGGATGCGATCTCGCGCGGCGCCCGCTTCGTCCTGGTGCAGGAAGATCTGTTCGAGGCCTGGCAGCGCTACGTGAACGAGGACGTCACCTTCGTCGCCGTCCCGGACGCCCGCGCGGCGCTGGCCGAAGCTGCATCGGGCTTCTACGGCCACCCGGGACGCACGCTCGGGACGATTGGCGTCACGGGCACAGACGGCAAGACGACGACCACCCACCTGATCGCTCATCTGCTGAACGAGCACGGCCTGCGCGCCGGATATCAGAGCAGCGTCGAGTTCGCCGCCGGTGGCGTGGTCGAGATGAATGCGTCCCATCTGACGACCGTCGATGCGCCGGAGGTCCAACGCCGTCTCGCCGAGGTCCGGGACGCCGGTGGGCGCTACGCCGTCGTCGAGGCGTCGTCGATCGGGCTCGATATGCACCGCGTCGATATGTGCGAGTTCGATGTCGGCGTCTTCACGAACCTCGCGCCCGACCACCTCGACTACCACGGCAGCATGGCCGAGTACCGCGACGCGAAGGCGATCCTCTTTCAGATGCTCGGCACGTCGGCGGAGAAGGGGTTCGGCAAGGCAGCGATCCTCAATGAGGACGACTCTGTCTCGAAGGACCTGCGGGCGGTGACGACGGTGCCCGTCATCTCATACGGGCTGGAGTCGAAGGCGAACCTCACGGCACTCGACATAAAACCGGACGGGTTCGGCACGAAGTTCCGCGCGCGGATGTTCGGCGAGAGCGTCAGCGTCCGCACCGGGCTGCTGGGCGAGTACAACGTCTCGAACAGCCTCGCCGCCGTGGCGGTGGCTGTGTCGCAGGGCGTGGAGTTTTCCGGCGCCGTGCGTGCGCTCGAAAACTTTCCGGGCGTGCCCGGCAGGATGGAGCTGATCGAGGAGGGGCAGCGCTTCCGAGTCGTCGTCGACATCGCGTCGACCGAGCAGTCGATGCGCAACGTCCTGCGCATGCTGCGCCGCGCGACGAAGGGGAAGCTCATCGTCGTCTTCGGTGCCGCCGGCGAGCGTGACCGCGCTCGCCGCCGCGGTATCGCCCGCGCCGTGGCCGAGGCGGCGGACTACGCGATCATCACCAACGAGGACCCGCGCGGCGAAGACCCGCAGGCCATCGTCGATGAGATTGCGTCCGCGCTCGCGACGCACGGATTCGGCCGCAAATACGAAGCCGAACTGGACCGCCGCCAGGCGCTGGAGATTGCCTTCGCGCAGGCCGGCAAGAACGACACCGTATTGCTCGCCGGCAAGGGCACCGAGCAGTCGATCATCATCGGCAACGTGCACTGGCCGTGGGACGAACGCCGGATCGCGCGTGAGCTGCTCGCCGACGGGAAGTCCTGAGCCGGGCCCCGTTCCCCAGCTGCTAGTTCCGCCTAGACGCTGAGGTAGCGGTTATGTATTTTGCATCGGCCTCAGGGGCCGACCGCCTCGTGTTGCTCGCAGCCCCCTGACCCAACTCCGGAGCGAACTCTGCCCCAAGGAGGGACGAAGTTGCATATTGTTGTCTGCGTGAAGCAGGTCCCCGATTGGGACATCCCCCCATCGAGCTTCAAGGTCGATGAGTCCGCGAAGAAGGTGATGCCGCCGCAGGGCGTCGCCCCTGTGACCAGCCAGTTCGACGCCATCGCCGTCGAGGCGGCGATGAAGATCAAGGACGCCGGCGCCGCGGACAAGGTCACCGTGCTGAGCCTTGGCGCGGCGACGGCGCGCGACTCGATCAAGCAGGGCCTGGCGATGGGCGCCGATGACGGCGTCCTGATCACCGACGATGCGCTGGCGAATCTCGACAGCCACGGCGTGGCGACCGTGCTCTCGGCCGCGATTAAGAAGCTGGGTGATGTCGACCTCGTGCTGACCGGGCGCCAGGCGGTCGATTGGGACCTGGGCGTCACCGGCACGCTCATCGCCGGCATGATCGACGCCCCGGTCGTTACCTTCGCCAAGGCGGTCAGCGTTTCGGGCAGCACCGTCACCGTCGAGCGCGTCCTCCCGGACGCCTTCGAGACGGTCGAGGCGCCGCTGCCCGCCGTCGTCACGATCAGCAACGAACTCGGCGAGCCACGCTATCCGAAGCTGCCGCAGATCATGGCCGCCGGCAAGAAGCAGGTGACGATCTGGAGCGCCGCCGACCTCGGGCTCGACGCGGCCGCGGTGGCGCCGCGATTGACGCTCGAGTCGCTGTTCGTACCGCAAGTTGATACGAAAGTGGAGCTGATGACCGGCGACACGCCCGAAGAGCAGGCGATGGCGCTGGCCCGGCGGTTGAAGGAAGCGAAACTGATCTAGTTACCCGCCACCACGCGAGGCGCCGGCAGCCTGCCGCGAAACGGAGAGAGCCATGCCTAACGGAGTCCTCATTCTTGCCGAAGTGGCCGAAGGCGCCCTGACGCCGACAACGAAGGAGCTGATCGGCGCCGCGCAGCGGCTCGGCGCCGGACCGGTGTCCGCGATGCTGATCGGCGCCAGCGTCGAGTCTTCGGCTGCGGGCATTGCCGGCGTCGAGAAGGTGTACGTCGTCGATGACGCAGCGCTCGGGCAGTACACCACCGACGGCTACACCCACGCCGCGGCTGCCGTCGCGCAGCAAGCGGACCCGGCGATCATCTTGCTCG
>JBBRPY010000057.1:0-22158 GCA_038227375.1 Dehalococcoidia bacterium | reverse complement strand
TTGGGGCGGTCGGGGCCTTTGCCGGCGCCGTCGAGCTTGAACCCGGGCACCTCGAGCAGAAACGGCACGTCGGCGAGCCCCGGCTGGGCGACCAGCGCCGCGAAGCCCGCGCGCCCGATCTCGCCTTCGCCGATGTTTTCGTGCAGGTCGCGGCCCGCGCCGAGCTTCGTCTTCGAGTCGTTGCAGTGCACCGCTGCGACGTTGCCCAGCCCGATCTCCCGGTCCAGCTCCTCCATCACGCCGGCGACGCCGTCGGCGGTGCTGAGGTCGTACCCCGACGCGAATGCGTGACAGGTGTCGATGCACACCTTCGCCCGCGGGTTATCGATGCGCCGCAGGATCTCGCCCAGCTCGCTGAACTTGCCGCCGATCGTATCGCCGTGCCCGGCGGAGTTCTCGAAGATCATCAGCGCGTCGTGCGGCGTCTCGTCCAGGACGCGCGACGCCGCCTCGCAGATCTGCTCGAACACCGCCTCGAAGCCGAGGCCCTTCGAGCTGCCGGTGTGAAAGATGACACCGCGGGCGCCGATCCGGTCGGCGATGTTCAGCGTGCTGCGGAGTGTGCTCGCTGACGTCTTGAAGATCTTCGGGTCGCCGCTCGCGAGGTTCATCAGGTACTTGCCGTGAATGAACACGGGCCCGATGCCGGACTCGCCGAGCTTGTCGCGGAACTCCTGCACCTGCGCGTCTTCGAGCTTGGCCGTCCCCCACTGCTGCGGCGCTGATTCGAAGATCTGCATACACTCGGCGCCAATCGCGGCTGCGCGATCGAATCCTGTCGCCATGCCGCCGGCGGTCGAAACGTGGGCGCCAATCTTCACGAGCGCAGTTCCGCCGCCGAACACGCGCTCTCCCCGAAGCCCAGCCGTCGCGACGCGCGCTCAAGCCATCGCCGCATCGGCATGCCGGCGACAACCGCGACGAGGGCGCGCTCGTACGCGTCGGGCGACGCCGGCGTGCCTTCGATGCGGGCTGTGCCGCGCTCGAAATCGACGCTCACACGCCGGACGCCGTCGATGCCCAGCAGCGCCTGCTTTGTGCGCGCCGCGCAGACACTGCTGCAGGCGAGGCCATCGATGCGGAGCTGGACCGACTCGCCCTCGATGGATTCGATGCGTGTGGTGGGCGCGGTGAGCAGGCGCCGCCAGAAGATCTTCATGAGCCCGCCTCTCGGAACTTGGTTCTCCTTCACTATACGGCTGCCCGCCTGCGGAGGCAGCGGCCGGCGCCTGTTTGTCGCAGCGGCCAATGCCGAACATAATGAACATGGCCGCCCCCGAAACCAGCAAGACGTTGCCCCCAAACCAACATGACCCGAATGCCAAAGGTCCTGCGCGTCGATATGGCCGCGCTTCGCGTCTCCGAGGAACCGGTACCGGAGCCGTACCGCCTGCTTGGCGGACGCGCGCTGACATCGCGGATCGTCGCTGATGAAGTCGACGCCGTTGTGGACCCGCTGTCGCCAGAAGCTAAGCTCGTCTTCGCGCCGGGCCTGCTGGGCGGTAGCGCCGTCACCACATCGGGCCGCACCTCCTTCGGCGGCAAGAGCCCGCTGACCGGCGGACTGAAGGAGTCGAACGTCGGCGGCGTGCTCGGCCACAAGCTGGCCAAGCTCGGCATGAAGGCGGTCATCGTCGAAGGTGCGCCCGATGACGCGCGGCTACGCGTCCTCCATCTCCCTGCAGATGGCTCGTGGCGCTTCGAGCTTGCGGGCGATCTCGAGGGGCTCGGCACGTACGCCACCAGCGCGCGCCTGCTGGAAGGCGCGAGCAGCAAGACGCGCGCGGTGGTCAGCATCGGCCCCGCCGGTGAGCGGCGGATGGCCGCGGCATCGATAGCGGTGAACGATCCCGAAGGCCGCCCGACGCGGCATGCGGCGCGCGGCGGCCTCGGCGCACTGATGGCAGCGAAGGGGCTGAAGGCGATCGTCATTGATGATGGCGGCGCAAAGAACGTCGACGCCGCCGACCCCGTGGCGTTTCGCGCGGCCATGCTCGCGTTCTCGAAGGTCGTGCTCGATGATCCGCGCACCCACAACCTTTCGCGCACGGGCACGGCCGGCGTCGTGAAGTTCGTCAACCGCGACAACGTGCACTCCATGCCGACGCGCAATCACCGCCTGGGCACGATGCCATCGGCGGACCTGCTCGGTGGCCAGCACATCGCCGAGCTGGGCGCAGAGCGCGGCGGCGCGATGCTGCCGTGCATGGCGGGATGCATTATCAAGTGCGCGATCCTCTTCAACGACAACGGCGGCGCCCACGTCACGACGGCGCTCGAGTTCGAGACGATCTCGTTGCTGGGGTCGAATCTCGAGATCGACGACATCGACGCCGTCGCGCAGATGGACCGGTGTTGTGATGACCTCGGTCTCGACACGATCGAGATGGGCAACGCGTTCGGCCTCGCGATGGAAGCCGGCGTCTTGCCGTGGGGGGACTGGCGCGAGGTGCTGCGCATCTTCGATGAGGAGATCCGTCCTGGCACGCCGCTGGGGCGCACGCTCGCGGGCGGCACCGTCGCGGTCGCCGTCGCCTACGGCATTGAGCGTGTGCCCGCCGTCAAGGGGCAGGGGTTGCCCGCCTGGGAGCCGCGCACCCTCAAGGCGATGGGCATCACCTACGCCACGAGCCCGCAGGGCGCCGACCACACCGCGGGCCTCGTGACCGCGCGCGGCGTCACGCCGGAGACGTTGCTGAAGGCCTCACGGCACGAGCAGCTTGTGATGGCGGCGGTCGATTCCGCCGGTGTCTGCCAGTTCTCGAACCCGGTCGAAGCAGACTTGGCGACGCTGGTGAGCGCGATGCACGGCGTCACCTGGACGAAGGACGACGTCCTGGCCCTCGGCCGGGGTGTCCTACTGACGGAGCGCGACTTCAACACGCGCGCCGGCTTCGGGCGCGACGCCGACGCGCTACCGGCATTCCTCCGCAGCGAGCCGCTGCACACGTCCGAGGGCGATGCCGTCTTCGATCTCGAGGACGCCCTCATCGACTCGTTCTGGGACTTCGCGTAGCGCCGCAGATTCCGCGCGCGCGTCGCACTCGTCGCATCGTCGTGCACGATTTCCAGTTCGACGACCGAACATCAGCGTGGCCGGAATTCATATTGAACGGGCGCCACTTCCGCCGTCAACATCACCCGCATGTCACTTGCGCGCGGAGCGAGCGTGCTATCATGAAGATGGCGCACATGCGCTGCAGGAGGGATTGCACTGGACACCGATTACCGCATCGACGTCTCCGAAGTGAACCGCAACATCGACGCGCAAGATGTCATTGCGCTCTATTTCCCCCTGCTGCGCCGCACTCTCCTAATGGACCTGCGCGCGAACGAGGTCGACGGCGCGATGATCCGCGTCGTGCCGATGGCGAACACCGCCGAAGAGCGCTTCCAGTCGTTGCTGAAGATGCGGCCGCGCTTTCGCAAGCCGGACAGCATCACGATCATCCCCTGGCCGAAGTACGTGCCGAGCCTCGTCGACCTTGGCATCTGGGACCACATCGTGCGCCGCTACGCCGACACCGGCTCGCCGGAGACGGTGCGCGAGTGCGACCGCTGCTACGCCGAGCTTGCGAAGCTCGAACGCGAGGAGCTCTTGCGGGCGATCACGGGTGAGAATTACGAGACGATGTGGGGCCAGCCGGGCATCGCCGAAGAGGCGCTCGTCGTCGACGATGACGACGAAGATTTCGACGAGGACGACGATGCCGACGACGATGACGTGTTCGAGGAAGACGAGTCGTAACCATTCCCCCGCTCGCCATCTCACCGATACGCATCCTTCTCTCCGCCACATGCCCGCTCGTTCCCGTCAATTGATCATCCCTCTAATCACGTGAACCGCTCGCCCTGGTTCGTGGTAGAATCGCCACGAAGGAGGCGCGGGCACCATGCACGCTCGGCAGATCGGACGGCCCAACCCGACCTCCCAGGCGCGCCTCCAGCTCATCCTCGTCTTGCTCGCCGCGTGGGACCTGCTCGCGTTTGTGCTCGAGCTGACGAACACGCGCCTGCTCCGCGTGGGCCAGATCGATGGCGCGCTCGGCGCCCGTTCGGTCAGCGGCACGATGGCGGTCCTGGCCATCGCCTACCTCTACGCCGCGCGCAACCCCATTCGCCACCGCTTCGTCCTCTGGCTGGCGACACTGGAGCAGTTCGTCGCTCTGTTCTCAAGCACCTTCCACCTCGCTCGTCAGGACGTGGGCCTGTCGGAGGCGACGGTGCCGATCCTGGCCGCGGCGGGGTTGCTGGTGCTGCTGATAACGAACCTGCCGCGCCAGACGGACGCGGCCTGAGATGAGCCGCGGACAGCCACCCGGCGGCGCTGGCGAGGGGCCCGCGATCGCGCGAGACACTGCCGTCGCCGTGATCAGCGCCTACGGCGCGTTCCGGCTGCTGATCATCTTGCTCGGGGCATGGACCTTCCTCGAAGGGTTTGCCCTGCTCACCGGCGGGCTCGATGCGCTCTCGCTCGGCGGTCACGACCGCACGGCCGAGCAGATCGTCGGCGCCCAGATGATCGCCCTGGTGCCGGTGTATGGATTGCTGGCGTGGCAGCGTGACCGCTACCGCCTGCTGATCTGGGTGCCGTACGGGGCGCAGCTTGCGATTGTGGTGCCGACCGGTTGGGGCTTGCTCCATGCCGATGGCGACGGCGCGCTGCTCTTCGTCGTCTCACTGATCTTTTTCGTGCTGCTGTTCTACTTCTGGTGGCACAGCCACCCACTCGACTTCTTCATGCCCCAGGAAGCGGAGGAGAAGTACCAGCTCGAAGAGGAAGCGGACGCGGACGAGCTCGAAGACATCGGTGGCGAACCCCAATACCGGGAGGACCGCCCCCGCCGCTACCGTCGCCTGCCGCCCGACCGCCCATAAGCGCTGGAGGCTGGAGGCTGGAGGCTGGAGGCTGGGAACGCTATCCGTTTGCGGTGTCGCCGCCAACCCCGACGTTCCCCTTCA
The DNA here is from genome assembly GCA_038227375.1 of Dehalococcoidia bacterium. Taxonomy (GTDB): domain Bacteria; phylum Chloroflexota; class Dehalococcoidia; order DSTF01; family JACRBR01; genus JALYKW01. Next base: position 17,196 of record JBBRPY010000057.1, on the reverse strand, counting down.
CGACGCATCCCCTCGCCCCTTGTGGGGTGCCCGAATGCGCGGTCGCAGACTCGCCGAGGAGAGGGTAAGGGCCGCCGCCGCCGCTATCCCGCCTGCTCGCCCGGCATCAGCCTCGCGCCCGGCTCCAGCATGTGGCTGGGGGCGACGCGCGCGCGATCGCCGATCACGGCATCGGTGACGGTTGCGCCGTCGCCGATGCTGACACCGGCGGCGACGATGCTGCTCGTGACGCTGGCTTCCGTCCCGATGCGGGCATCCTCCCAGATGATGCTCGCCACGACATCGGCGTCGGCGCCGACTTCCGTGCGCTCTCCGATCACCGTCGGGCCGACGATGCGTGCCCCGCGCGCGATGCGCGCCCCACCGGCGATGAGCACGTGCCCAACGAACTCGACATCGTCCGCGACGTCCGCGCCTTCGAGCACGATCACGTCTTCGTTGAGCTGCGCCGCCGTCCGTTCGAGCAGCAGCTTCGTCGCGCGCAGATATCGGTCGGGCGCGCCCACGTCCACCCAGAGGTCTTCTTCGTAGCCTTGCACACGCAACCCGTCATCGATGATGCCCGGGAAGAGCACGCGCTCGGAGAAGCCGTCGCGCACCGCCGATTCGTCGTCGGGGATCCGCGCCAGCACTTCCGGCGCCCAGAGCCACGTGCCGGCGTTGATTAGGTTGCTGGGCTCATCGCCCTGCGCGGGCTTCTCGACGAAGTGGCGGATGCGGAGGTCGTCGTCGACCGCGACCACTCCGAAGTGCCATGGATCATCGACGGCGGCGAGCGAGATGCTCAGCGCCGCTTCCGATTCTTCGTGCAGCGCGATCATGCCGGTGAGGTCGACGTTGGTGAGGATGTCGCCATTGCAGACGACGAGCGTGCCGCTGGCGCCCGCCGATCGCGCCGCCTCCTTCACGGCACGCCCCGAGCCGAGCGGACGATCTTCGTAGCTATAGCGCAACCGCACGCCTACCGCTGCGCCGTCTCCGAAGTGATCCTGTATTTCGCGCGCACCCTGCGAGCACGCAAGGACGATATCGCTGACGCCGTGCTGCTTCAGATTGAGCAGCCGGTATTCCAGCAAAGGCCGGTTCAGCAGCGGCACCAGCTCCTTGCGTCTGGCGTAGGTGAGCGGACGAAGGCGCGTACCGGCGCCGCCGGCGAGAATCACAGCGAACATTCGGGAAGGTTACGTCGCCACGACGGGCGGCGGAAGCAGTGGCTTCACCGTGCGTTGTGTTCTGAGACACACGCTTCGATTCAAAGCGAGTATGTCTTCGCTCGGACGCGCGCGCACATCGGCTCAGCCCGCCGGCTGCTCACGGCCTCCGGGATGCGGCCTGCGGACGCGCCGGGGCTTCGGGGCGTCCACCATCGCCACACGGCCGTTCCGCACATCTGACTTGAGCGGATTCGGCAGCGTGACGATGAATTCGGTGCCGGCGTGCAGGCTGCTCTGGACGCGGACGTTGCCGCCGTGCGCCTCGACGATCTCGGCGACGATCGAGAGGCCGAGGCCGCTGCTGCCGCCTTTCCGGGTCCGCGCGCGGTCCACCTGAAAGAAGCGCTCGAAGACCCGCGGCAGGTCGTCGGTCGGGATCATCGAGCCCGTGTTGTGCACGCTCGCCTGGACGCCGCCGTCCGCCAGGGTCACCGCGGCCACGGTTACGAGACCGCCTGTCGGCGTGTGGCGGACGGCGTTCTCGATCAGATTCGAGAACACCTGCTCCAACCGCCGCTCGTCGCCGTGCACGAACGGTATGCTCGCGAGGTGCAGGCCGGATTCTATGCCACTGTCCCGAATCGCCCAGAGAAAGCGCTCGAGCGTGCGTTCGAGAAGTGCGGAGAGATCGACGTGCGTGTGCTGCATGGCGACCTGGCCTGATTCGAGCTGTGAGAGCAGCAGCAGGTCATCGACGAGGGCTCGCATGCGGTTCGCCTCTTCGTTGATGATCCGGCTGGATTCCTTGAAGTCCTCATCCGTCGACACGGCGCCGTCGAGGATCGCCTGCGAGTAGCCCTGGATCGACGTCAGCGGCGTTTTCAGTTCGTGTGACACGTTCGCGAGGAGGTCCTTCATCATCCGCTGAGAGCCATTCACCTCCTTCGCCATCGCGTTGAACGCCTCGGAGAGCCGTCCCACTTCGTCTTCACCGCGGATCGGGATGTGGACGTCGTAGTCGCCGCCGGCCATCTGGATCGAGGCCTCGGTGATCCGCGCCAGCGGACCCGAGATCGAGCGCGAGATAAAGTACGACACGATGAACGAGACGCTCAGCGCAATCACTCCCGCAAGCGTCAGCCGCGGCACCAACTCCAGCCAGGCGGATGTGAGTTGGCCGGCCGGGATTGCCACCAGCGCCTCGTACACCGGGGCGGCGAACTGGCTCGCGCTCGTCACCGGAGGCGATGTGAACAGCGTCAGGTCTGCGCCGTTCGAGTCGTAGTTCGTGTAGCGATAGTGGGCGCCGGCGGTGTCGACGGAGCGCGCGTTGTTCTCGAACGAGAGGATGTACTTGCCATCGAGCTTCTTGTCGCTATCGAAGACGACGAGCAGGTCCTGGTCGAGCAGCAGTAGGCGCACCTTGGACTCCCGCGCCGACGCGGCGAGAAAGTCCTTGATTTGCAACGTCGAGTCGCCGCGGTCGAGCATCGCCGCGACACGGGTGTTCAGCGGTTCGGCAACCCGCCCGTAGCGTTCGCGCGCCGTCGCTTGCTGTTGGTCTCCGAGCAGAAAGAGGGCGCTGGCGCCGGCGAGGAAGACCGCGAGCGCGACCACCAGCGCGAACGAGACGATGAGACGGGCCCTAAGACTCCCCAGCATCGCTTTCCACCGCTACATCGCGCTTGCCATCGGATGGCCCACCGGTCGCCTCAGCCTCGACGAGCTTGTAGCCGACTCCCCACACCGTCGTGATCTTCACGGACGCCTCGCCCAGCTTCTCCCGCAACCACGCGACGTGCACGTCGATGGTTCGCGAGTCTCCGTAATAATCGGTGCCCCAGACCATCCGGAGCAGGCGCTCGCGGTCCAGTACGATCCCCTTGTGCTGGGCGAAGGCCGAGAGCAACTCGAACTCCTTCGCCCGAAGGGTCAGCGCCTTGCCATCGAGCGTCACCTCGCGGCTGGCGGCATCGATGCGCAGGCCGCCCGCCTCGATCACCTCCGGCGTGTCGCGCTCACCCTGAGAGCGGCGCAGCACGGCCTTCACCCTGGCGACGAGCTCCCGCGGGTTGAAGGGCTTGGCCATGTAGTCATCGGCGCCGACTTCGAGGCCGATGATGCGGTCGATGTCCTCGCCGCGCGCCGTCAGCATGATCACGGGCACTTTGGTGGTCTTGCGCAGCTCTCTGACGACATCGAGCCCGTTCATCTCCGGCATCATAATGTCGAGCACGATGAGGTCCGGCCGGACACTCTTCGCCTTCTCGAGCGCCTGCTTGCCATCGTTCGCGGCCTCCACGCGGAAGCCTTCGTTCTGCAGGTAGATGCGGGCGAGTTGGACGATGTTCTTTTCATCGTCGACAACGAGGATCGTGCCCGGCATGCCACCCACTTTCTATATCAGTCTGCGGCCAGTATACGTTGCGGCCAAAACGAAAAAGAGCAAGCGGGCGGACCGCTTGCTCACTCCCTGCCTCAAAATGTCACACCCTACGCCTAAAGTAGACGTGCAAGCGGTCCGCCCGACCAAGGCACGGTACCCATGCTCCGTGAACGAAGTGCGAGACGTATGTTAAGGAAGCGTAAACCGCGCGTCTCAAACGGCGTTGTTGAAGGGAGCGAGGTCGGCGTTCGATGTTCGCTGAACACACAATCGCGCCAGACATTAAGCCCGCCGGGCGTCCCAGGCCAAAAACGCCCGCACGAGCGTGTTCAGGCGCTCGCACTCATCATGCTCTCCTGCCATCTCGTCGTCGAGGAATGCGCGCGGCCTCGTGAGCCGCGTCGCTTGATGGCCCCGCCTGCTCGTCCTCAAGATCCCACATGCGCTCGATGAGACGCAGAAGACGCCCTAGGACAAACAGTGCGAGTGGTCGATCTGTCTGCCAGGCGTACTCTTCGGTGAGCGCGATAATGGGGTCGAGGTTAGCGGGGTACAAGCCTCGATTGAGTCGCAGCTTCAGATCGGCGAACAAATTCTGGGTCAAGGAAGAGCCGCCCATCCTCATCCGTGTGGAAGAGCTGTATTACCGGGAATCCGTGGCTCTCCAACTGTCCTTCGCTTTCGTGGCGCTCCACCAAGGCAATGACGGCGGTCACGACACAGCCGAGGCGCTCGACAGCGGTGATGGCCTTCTGGATCGAGCCGCCCGTCGTGATGACGTCATCGACAATGAGCACCCGCCGCCCGGGCCGAAGGAGCTTGCTACCGTCAACCGTATTCGCCTCACTGATGTCGGACTGCGTTCCGTGGCTCTTTGCTTCCTTGCGTACGATGAATGTCGGAAGCGTGACCTGTCGCTCGACGTACGCGACCATCCCGATCGCATCGGCGATGGGCACAGAACCGATCTCGAGACCTCCGACAGCCTCCGACAACTCGATCGCAATGTCGACGAGAATGTTTCCGATAAGCCAGGCAGCTGCAGGATTCTGCGTCGCGCGCTTGCCATCGTAGTAGTAGTTGCTCTGGCGGCCCGATGACAGCGTGTACGGACCGTCGTACTGGAAGCAGCCCTGCAAGTGCGCTTGCAGCTGTTCAATCTGCTGTCGTCCCACGCGCGTGCTCCCCTCCTGCTTCATTTTGGACCCTCAAGCGCGTCATGTATGTGAGTAGAGCTCGGCCGAAGTCTCCGTAGCATAGGTGCCTCGAGGGGTTCCTGTCCAGACTGGTGACGTGAGAAACGATGCTTCACCGACCGGGCACCTTGCTACACGCCGGCGTAGCTGTGGAGGCCGCTGACCCAGAGGTTCACCGCGAAGTAGGTGAACAGCACGCCCACGTAGCCGACGATGAGCATCCCCGCCGCGCGCTTCCCGCGCCACGAACGCAGGCCGCGCGCGTGCAGGTAGCCGGCGTAGATCAGCCAGGTGACGAGCGCCGACGTCTCCTTCGGGTCCCAGCCCCAGTAGCGGCCCCAGGCGGAGTTCGCCCACCAGGCGCCGAGGGCGACGCCGAGCGCGAGCATCGGGAAGCCGACGAGCACCGACCGATGGGCGATCTCTTCAAGCTTTGCCGCGGAGGGAAGCTGAGCGAACCGGCGCTTCCCGTCCTGCACGAAATAGAGCACCGCGGCGCCGAACGACACCGACAGAGCGCTGTACGACAGCATCATCATGCCGACGTGGATGGCGAGAATGCGGTTCGCCTGCAGCGCCGGGATTAGCGGCTCGACCTGCGCCGGAAAGAAGACGAGGGAGACGGTGAAGAGCGCCGCGATGCCGGGGAAGAGCACCGCGCCGAGTGAGCGCTGGTGGTAGGCACGCTCGAAGATCACGTAGAAGAGGGTGCTGCCCCAACCCAGCGCGATCGTGTACTCGTACATGTTCGCGTAGGGTGGGTGGCCGGCCGCGGCCCAGCGAAACGCCAGTGAGAGCGTCAGCGATGCGAGCACGAGCCAGCTCGCGCCGGTAGCGATCGGACCGAGCAACTGCGGCGGCTCGCTCGCCGCTGCGATCGTCATGCTGGCGCCGGCGGTGGTCGCGGCGCTGCGATAGCTCACGCGCGGCCAGAGCGGCTGCGCGACGTATGCGGCAGCCGCCGTCAACGCAAAGACGTAGGCAGTGATGAAAAAGTCGTACGCGAGTGCTTCCACGGGCGCCTCCGCGCGTGCGCGCCTGTGCGCGCGTTAGGGGCTCGGTGGCGAGCCAGGGGCCCCGGGCGGGCGTCTGAATTCAATACGACGGAACGACTCCGCGTGGTCGTACCCGGTACGCTTGCGGCTCTCGCGACTGCGCTTTCCGGAGCCGAACCAGTTCTTGAGGATGTCGTCGCGGCTGCGCGCTTCTATCTGGCTGGTGTGGCAGAGGATCGCGTCGGCCTTCTGTTCCAGATACGGCCCGATGTCAACATGGTAGTCAGCGTCCTGAGTACCGGCAAGCAATAGCTCCGCTGTCCGGTGCGGCCCGATGCCGGCGCGCGTCAGCTCGCTGTAGTAGTGCGGGTCGTGCGCCGCGGGGAAGAGCGCGTCGCGCACGACGCGCCCGATCACGCGGTGGTCGCTGTGGTTGAACCCCGGGCGGAAGCCGTCCCAGGTAATCATCAGGTCCGGCTTCAACGTGCGGATCAGCTTCACGACCTGGCCGCGTAGCTCGTGGTCTTCTTCCAGAAATCCATCCGGCAGTCCCCAGAAGACGACGTTGTGCAGGCCCAGCACCTTCGCCGCCGCGCGCTGCTCTGCCTCGCGGATCGCCGCCAATTCTTGCGGACGAAGATTCGCATCGCGCGTGCCCTTGTCGCCGCTGGTGGCGACGGCGAGCGTCGTCTCCATGCCCATCGCGCAGATCTTTGCGATCGTGCCGCCGCACAAGAACTCCGCGTCGTCCGGGTGCGCCGTGACGATCAACGCACGCTTGTACGCCGCCCACTTTTGCTCGACGGTGAGTTCCTTCTTCTTCGCCGCGCGCCTCGGCTTGGCTGGCGCCTTGATCGCCATGTCCTTCAGTCCTCGTTCCGGTTGCGCTGCATCCCGGGCGCGCCGAGCTTGAAGGTGGCGGTGCCCATCGCGACCAGCGCGCCCAAAGTGTCTCGCACCTCCACCTGCGCGATCGCGACCGCCTTCCCTGCCCGCACCATGCGGCCTTCAGCGATCAGCAGATCGCTCGTGCCCCGTTCGAGAAAGTGCACCTGCATATCGATCGTGCCCATGATGCGGTCGTCGGGCAGCGTGCCGGCGGCGATCGCCGTGCCCGCGGCGGAGTCGATCAGCGCGCTGACGGTGCCGCCGTGGGCCGCGCCGAACGGATTCATCACCTCGGGGCGGAGCCTCAGGTTCAGGCGCGACCAGCCCGGGCCAGCGGCGACGATCTCGAGGCCGAGATAGCTGTTGAGCGATATCCGCCGCTCGAAGAGCTCGCGCCGCCCTTCGATCCATGCGTCCCAGTCGACGTCGCTGCTCGCGGCGGATGCCGCTTGCGCTTGCGCCGTCATCGCTTGAACATCGAGCCGAAAATGCCGCGTGTGATCTGGCGGCCGAGCTGGCTGCCCGCCGACCGCATCGCGCTCTTCATCACGGTCTCCGCCAGCGAGTCGGGCTCGCGGCGGTTTGCAACCTTCTCGGCCGCGGCGGTCTCCTTCGCCTGCTGCTTGGCCTCCACCGCCTGCTGCTTCTCGGCCGTCGCCGCCGCTGCGGCCTGGGCGGAGGCTTCGGCGCGTACCTTGAGCTGCTCATACGCCGAGTCGCGGTCCACGGCGGCCTCGTAGTGGCCGGCCACCAGCGAGCCGCTGATGATCTGCTTCCGCTGCTCCGGTGTGATCGCGCCGATCTGGCTGTGCGGCGGCACGATCAGCGCGCGGTCGACGACGGCCGGCGTCCCCTTCTCCTCGAGCATGGAGACGAGCGCTTCGCCGACGCCGAGCTGCGTGATCACCGCCTCGACATCGACCTTCGGATTCTGGCGGAACGTGGTCGCCGCCGCCTTCACGGCCTTCTGGTCGCGCGGCGTAAACGCGCGCAGCGCGTGCTGCACGCGGTTCCCCAACTGGCCCAGCACAATGTCGGGGATGTCGAGCGGGTTTTGGCTGATGAAGTAGACGCCGACGCCCTTCGACCGCACGAGCCGGACGATCTGCTCCACCTTGTCCAGCAGCACCTTGGGCGCATCGTTGAACAGTAGGTGCGCCTCGTCGAAGAAGAACACGAGTTTCGGCTTCTCCGGATCACCCACCTCGGGCAGCTTTTCGTACAGCTCCGCCAGCAGCCAGAGGAGCAGCGTCGCGTACGTCTGCGGCATTTGGATCAGCTTGTCGGCGGCGAGCACGTTCACCATGCCCCGGCCGTCGGCGCCGGTCTGCAGCATGTCGTCGAGGTCGAGCGCGGGCTCGCCGAAAAGCTTATCGCCCGCCTGCTGCTCGAGCATCAGCAGGCCGCGCTGAATAGCGCCGATGCTCGCCGACGAGATGTTGCCGTATTCCGTCTTGAACTGCGCCGCATTATCGCCCGCGTACTGGAGCATCGAGCGCAGGTCCTTGAGGTCGAGCAGCAGCATGCCGTTGTCGTCGGCAATCTTGAAGACGATGTCCAGCACGCCTTCTTGCGTATCGTTGAGGTTGAGCATCCGGGCGAGCAACAGTGGCCCCATCTCCGACACCGTCGTCCGAATTGGGTGCCCGCTTTCGCCCAGCACGTCCCAGAAGGTCACCGGGCATCCGGCGAAGGTGAAATCCGAGAGCCCGAGCTTCGCCAGCCGCTCCGCTGTACGTGGCGTCGCTGTACCGGCCTGGCTGATGCCGGAAAGATCGCCTTTGACGTCGGCGACGAACGTGGGCACGCCGATGGCGCTGAGCCGCTCTGCCATCACCTGAAGCGTGACGGTCTTGCCGGTGCCGGTCGCGCCCGCGATCAACCCGTGCCGGTTGGCCATTCCGGGCAGCAGGAACAGTTCTTGTTCCCCCTTGGCGACGAGCATCGGGTCGGGCATGGCTGCAGATTACCGGCTCGGGGCTGTTGCGGCATCCTGAGGCGCCGGCGCGAGCGCACGTTCCGCCGGAAGCTCGACGACCTTCGCGCCGACGCCGCGGTGCTGCCACGTGATGGTCGTCCGCCCATAGACCGCTGCTACTCATCGCGGACCTGCCGCGCCGGACGCACTGTTGGTATCATGCGCCGCACGCTGCGTCAGCAGGAATGAGGTACGGATGGGCGGTCAACGCCGGTACGCGGCTATCGTGATGATCATCGCGCTCTCAGCAGGAGCGATGGCGTGTGGCGGCGGCGGCGGAAAAAGCGCGACCGCTACGCCGTCGGGTTCCGAAACGGCCGCCCCGAGGCCGACGCCCTTTGCCACGCCGTTAGTGGTCGGGAATCGAGTGACCTCGCTTAAGGGATACACCGCCACCTTCCCCGCTGGCTGGCGATTCCACCCCAATTTCATCAATACCGTCGATGGCACCATCGACGCCTACTTCGAGCCCGCGGCGTCCGGACCGGGCACGCCGCTGGCGCAGGCGCAGGCGAACATCGCCGTCCAGTGCGAAGTCGTGCGCACACTTGCGCCTCCGGAGTTCCTGGCCGATGCCGAGACCCGGACGTCGCGGCTGCCGCAAAACAAGGACGTCGTCGTCTCCAGCATGAAAGTAAGTGGCGTCGACGCGACGGTGCTCGCCTACCGCTTCGAATCCGCGCAGGATCAGAATTCGCCGAAGGTCGACAAGCACGACATCATCTTCAGCAACGCCAAATGCGACTGGACGATCACGCTGTCCGCGCCGGCCGGACAGTTCGATACCTACCGGCCGATGTTCGATTCGTTCCTCAACGCGTTTCAGCTCACATAGCACGGCAGGGCGATGCCGCGGCGGCACGCGAGCGTGAGGTGAGACATTGACGCGCATTGCCTACCTGGACTGCTTTTCGGGGATCAGCGGCGACATGCTGCTGGGTGCGCTCATCGACGCAGGCGTCGGTGTCGACGCGCTGCGCGCCGAGCTCGCGAAGCTCGGCGTGGACGGCTGGTCGCTGCGCACGGAGGCCGTGCTGCGGTCCGCGATCGCCGCCACGAAGGCGCATGTCGAACTCGCCGCAACGGACGCGGCGCAGCCACATCGCCGCCTGCCGGAGATCCTCGGGATGCTGGACGCGTCATCCCTCGACGCGCGCGATCGGCAACGCGCCGGCGCCATCTTCCAACTGCTTGCCGATGCGGAAGCGCGCGTGCACGGCGTCGTGCCGGATGAGATCGAATTTCACGAAGTGGGCGCTATCGACGCCATCATCGACATCGTCGGCAGCGTCGCCGGCCTGCGCCTTCTCGGCATCGAGCGCATCTACTGCTCACCGCTCTCCGCAGGCGGCGGCACCGCGCGGTCGGCGCACGGCGTCATCCCCGTGCCCGCGCCCGCGACGCTCGAGTTGATCGCGCGGGCCGGCGCGCCGGTCGCCGCATCGATCGGCGACCGCGCGATGGAGATGGTGACGCCGACTGGCGCCGCGATCGTCACGGCACTCGCCACGTTCGAGCGGCCGGCGATGCACGTCTCGACGGTCGGCTACGGCGCCGGCGGGCGCGATCCGGAGGGTTGGGCAAACGTATTGCGGCTGTGGGCTGGCGAGGCGATCGAGCCCGCGCGGCCGGCGATGGTGCTGATCGAAACGAACATCGACGACATGAACCCGGAGATCTACGGCTACGTGCAGGAATTGCTGTTCGATGCGGGCGCGGCCGACATCTGGTTCCAGCCGATCCAGATGAAGAAGAACCGTCCCGGCGTCCTGCTCGCCGTCCTCTGCGATGCCCCGCGCGAAGACGCCATCAGCAGGATCCTCCTGCGCGAGACGTCGACGCTCGGCGTGCGCGTCAGCGCCGTCTCGCGCCACGAAGCGCAGCGCGAGCACTTCGCGTTCGAATCGAGCCTGGGCAGCGCGGCCGTAAAGGTGAAGCGCCTGCCCGGAGAGCCGCCGCGCATCGCGCCCGAGTACGAGGCCTGCCGCCGCATCGCCAGAGAGAAGGCGATGCCGCTCGCCGAGGTCTACCGCGTCGTCGAGCAAGAGGCGCGCGAGCGCCTTCGCTAGATGGCTGCGTTGGAGGTCAGCCGGGCGTTGGAGGTTGGATGTCGGTTGCGGGCAACAGCGACTTGAGATCAAGCAGTCGCAAACGCTCCTGCATCCGACTGCCTCGCTCGCACCCAATCCCTTCTCCCCTTGTGGGAGAAGGGTGGCCGAAGGCCGGTCGCAACCTCGCCGCGGAGAGGATGAGGCCCGCGCTGCCGCTTCCGCCGACGAATCGTCGGACTGGCCGCAACCCTACGCCAGGCGACGCTATCCCTTGATGACGTTGTGGATCGGCATGATCTCCGGTTTCGGCGGGGTGACACCAACCTTGGTCAAAATGGGCATCAGGATCGCGCCGAACGCGTCGAAGTCGGCCTGCGAATCCCAGACGTCGAACACCATCAGGTCGTTGGCATCGCCGAACGAGGAGTGATACGAACGGCCCTTTGGGCTGCCGACGCCCGCCGCCTCCAGCTGCTTGAGTACCTCGCTGTACCGCGACGCGGTCATTGATTGACTTCCGAAATACACCGCAATCGCCATGTTCCTGCTCCTTGTACTGACGCGGAAACCGTCCGCGGACCTGACTCGTCAAATTGTCGATCCCTGCCGCGGTTGGATCAAGCACTACCGCGGGTGTTGCCCAACGCCCGGCGTCTGATCGGGCGAGAGCCGAGCGCGCCGTACCGTCACGATCTCGCATCGTGCTTAAGATCGGTTGGGCGAATAGCGCCAGTGCGAACGCGGCAGCGGCCGCCAACAAAGCGACGATCAAGCGCGCCTCCTACGCCGTGCAGCAGTAAGATGCAATCAACACGATGAGCACACGGCGGAGGTCGTCAGATGCCCAAAGGTAACGGCAGCGGTTCCCAAGCCGGCGGCCACCGCTGGTTCTCCGCGATGTACGACACCGTCAGTCGCGCGGAAGAGCGCGGGGCAATGGGCCGCTATCGGCGCGCATTGCTGGCTGGACTGTCCGGCGACGTGCTCGAGATCGGCGCCGGCACCGGCGCGAACTTCGAGCACTACGGCCCGGCGGCGCGTGTCCTTGCTTTCGAGCCGGACCCGTTCATGTTTGCGCGGGCGGAAAAGAAGCTGGCAACGAGCGGCCGCTCCAACATCGAGGTGCGCCGAGCTCCCGGAGAACAGCTACCAGTTCCCGACGCATCGTACGACGCGGTCGTTTCGACGCTCGTATTGTGCACCGTCACTGACCTTCCTCAGTCGCTCGCAGAGGTGTCACGCGTCCTGCGGCCGGGTGGCGAGATCTACTTCATCGAGCACGTCCGCGCGGAAGGGCTGCCTGGATTCCTGCAAGACATCATCAAGCCCGTGTGGCGGTGGGTAGCCGCGGGCTGCAACCCGAACCGCCGCACGGCATCCGCGATCAGCGCTCAGGGCTTTGACCTGCTTTCCGTGAAGCGCGAACGCATGATGCCGTGGATGATCCCGCTCATCACCGGCGTCGCAAAGAAGCGGTAAGAATCGCTGACCGTGATCCATCCCCCTCGTGGTAAAAGGTGGCCGAACGGCCGTCGAGGACTCGCCGTGGCGAGGTCTCAGGCTCGCCCCGTGGAGAGGATGAGGGCTACCGCGTCAGCCGGTCGATCAGGCCTTCGAGCTCGCCGTCGTTGTGAAAGCGGATGACGATGCGGCCACCCTTCCGGCCGCGCGCAAGCGACACCGGCGCGCCCAGCGCGTGCCGCAGGTTGTCCTCAATCGCGCGCACGTGCGGGTCCCTCAGCTTCGCGCGCGGCGGTTCGCGCTTCGCCGAAGCCGACACGGCCTTCAGCGCACGGGCAATCTCCTCCGCCTGCCGCACGGTCATTCCGTCGGCGACGATCCGGCGCCAGGCGTCCATCCGGATGCGGCCGTCTTCGATGCCGAGCAGCGCGCGGGCGTGGCCCTCGGTGATCTGACCCGACGCCAGGCTGGTGCGGATGTCCTCTTCGAGCGTCAGCAGCCGCAGCGTGTTCGCCACCGCCGTTCGGCTGCGTCCGACGCGCTGCGCGATCCGGTCTTGCGTCATCTCAAACTGGCTGGCCAGCCGCTTGAACGCTGCCGCTTCTTCCAGCGGGTTGAGGTCCTGCCGCTGGAGATTTTCGACCAGCGCGATCTCGAGGAGCTCCGTGCCCGAGGCCTCCTTCACCACCACTGGCATGCGCGTGATGCCCGCCATACGCGCCGCTTGCACGCGGCGCTCGCCGGCGATGAGCTGATACGTCTTCACCCCGAGATCGCCGCCGGCCTCCGTGACGATCACCGGCTGCAGCACGCCGTGCTCGCGAATGCTCGCCGCCAGTTCCTCGAGCGCGCCCGCGTCGAACTGCAGGCGCGGTTGCTCCGGGTTCGGCACGATGAGGTCGATGTCCACCGTCTCGACAGCGGCGCCGCCGCCGGACTTGGGGATCAACGACGAGAGGCCGCGGCCGAGCGCGGGGCGGGGGGACGGTGTCATGCGGGTACCTCCGTGCGTGTCCCGGCGATCACTTCGCTGGCGAGATCATCGTACGCCCGGCTGGCGCGCGACGACGGATCGTACTGCCCGATCGGCAACCCGTGGCTGGGCGCTTCGCTCAGACGCACACTGCGCGGAATGATCGTCTTGAATGTGTTGCTGAAATGCGCGCGCACCTCGTCCGCCACCTGTTGCGACAAATTGGTGCGGGCGTCGAACATCGTCAGCACCAGGCCGCGCAGCCGCAGTTGCGAGTTCAGATTTCGCCGCACGAGATCGAGCGTGCCCGTGAGCTGGCTCAGTCCTTCGAGCGCCAGGTACTCACACTGCACCGGCACGATCACTTCATCCGCGGCGGTCAGCGCGTTTACCGTGAGCAGCCCTAGCGAGGGCGGGCAATCGATAAGCACGTACGCATAGGACTTGCGCACGTCTTCCAGAGCGCGCTTGAGCCGGAACTCGCGCGCCATCATCGGCACCAGCTCCACCTCTGCGCCGGCGAGCGCAGGGGTGGCCGGCACCAGCATCAGTCCATCGACGGACGTGGGCACCGCCACCTCTTGCGCATGCGCAGTACCTACGACGACATCGTAGGTGCTTGCGCCGTCGGTCCGGATGCCCAGACCCGCGCTTGAATTCGCCTGCGGGTCGAAGTCGAAGATCAGCACGCGCTGCCCGAGCTTCGCGAGCGCCGCGCCGAGGTTGATGGCAGTCGTCGTCTTGCCGACGCCACCCTTCTGATTCGCCAGCGCGATCACCGTCATCGCAGCGCCACCTCGGGATACCGCCGCAGTCGCTCTTCGACCTCGGCGCGGGACGCGATCGCCGACGCGCCGATACCGCTGACCGAGAGGCTCGCGGCCGCGGCGCCGAATCGCGCCGCTTCGCCCACGTCCCCGGTTTCGTGCAATCGTATCAGGAACGCCGTCGCGAAGGTGTCGCCCGCTCCGGTGGCATCGACTTCCTTCTCAGGGAACGCCGGCATCTGGCGCCACTGCGCCTGCGCATGTACGCGCGCGCCGCGTGACGATTCTGTCATCGCCACGATGGGCACGTCGGCGGTCCACCGCTGCAACTCTTGCTCGCCGTCAGAGAGGTCTTCGTCGGACGCGAACAACGCGTCGCAGTCGCGCCAGAACGGCTCGCCCGTCCATGGTGTATGAATCACGCGCCCGTCCGTGTCGGCACTCCGCAGCCAGCCCTGCACCGACACGCCGACAAACGATGCGTCCGAGAACAGTGATGCGAACCCGGGTCCAATCTCGCCGAAGACCGGGCCCATAAGGACGAGCGGTGCGCTGCGCCAGGCGTCCGGCACGTCGGCGGCCTCGATGGGTGCCGCTTGCGAACGTATGTGCTGTGTGCGCGCGCCACTCGCATAGACGTTCTCGAAGCAGGTCGTCGCCTTCGAGTCGCCCCGCACGATGGTCGCAAACGGAAGTTCGGCTTCAATATCGAGATCGAGGTCCGGCGCCGCCCGCGTGACGATGCCGACCCGGAGTCCGAGACGATGCGCCTGGCGCGCCGCGAATGTCACGGTCCCGCCGAGACGCCACCCTCCCGGCACCATATCGCGCACGGCGTGGCCCACGACCAGGAACTCCGGAGCTTCGATGTGCGCGCCGGTCAGCGGCGCGGCATGATGGAGACCTGCCGTGAGTCTCCTTCACCCAGGCTCGATGTTTCGACCAGGCGGTTCTCGGCGAGGGCGAGATGGATGATTCGCCGCTCGTTTGGCGGCATCGGCTCGAGCGTCACCGGTCGGCCGGTGCGTTTCACCTGGTCCGCCGTTCGGTACGCCAGCGAATTCAACTGCTTCTCTCGCCGCCGCCGATAGCCTTCGATATCCACCGTGAAGGACTGATGCTGACCCAACTGGCGGCTCGCCATCAGGTTCAGCAGGTACTGAAGGGAAGCCAGCGTCTCGCCGCGCCGTCCGATCAGCAGGCCGAGATCGTCGCCCTCCACATCGAGCACCGCCTTCGCCATGCCGAGGCCGTCGCCGGGCGTCTCCGCATCCCGAATCGAGACGTCGGCGCCAACCCCCATCAGCTCCAGCAGATGGTCGAGCATCTGGGCGGCGATCTCCGCCTCGTCCTCGATGTATTCGCCGTCTTCGTCACCGTCCGCGCCGCCGCCTTCCGCTCCAGGGAGGGCGACCGCGGCGCCACCCTGCGGGCCGTCCTCGAGCAGGCGCACGCGCACCGTTGCCTGGGCGCTGCCGACGCCGAGGATTCCGGACTTTCCCTCGCTCAGCACCTCGACTGCGACTTCGTCCCGGCCGGCGCCGAGCTGGGTCAGTGCCGATTCGACGGCTTCGTCTACCGTCTTACCGCTTGCCTCGACGTCGGCCATTTCGCTTCCTTCGCGCATCACGCTCACTCCTGAGCACTGGGCTGGCAATCGCTGCGCCATCGGCGTCGATGTCGGCGGTCGTCCCGCCGCTATCGCCGCTATCGCCGCCATCGGCGTACGCCGCGAGCTTCGCTGCGGGCTTTCGCTTCTCTTCGCTAGTGGTATCGAGCCGCTCGGCCCGGATCTTCGCAGCGGGCACTGGCGCGGGCGCCGGTCCGAACTGCAGCATGCTCTTCCAGTTCACCTGGCGGCCCATGTAGAAGTACTGCAGGACGACGCCGGAGACGTTCGAGACGAGCCAGTACAGTCCCAAGCCGGCGGGGACGTTCAGCGTCCAGAAGCCGAACATCAGCGGCATCATCCACGTCATCATCTGCGCCGTCTGCTGCTGCTGCTGGCTCTGCGCCGAGCCCCCTGCCGCCGGCGTGGGCGTGATCAGCTTTTGCTGCACGTACATGCTTAGCGCCACCAGCACCGGCAGAATCAGCGTGCCGTCGGACTGGCCGAGATCCCAGAAGAGGAAGCTGCTGCTGTAGGGCACGGCCGTGTGCACGAAGTTGATCGGGTAGAGCCGCTGTGACAGCGTCACCAGGCTCTCGGGCGAGCCGCCGAGCGAGAGCCGGATCACCTGATAGAGGGCGATCCAGATCGGGAACTGGGCCAGCATCGGAAAGATGCAGCCCAGGGGGTTGACGCCGGCCTCCTTGTAGAGGGCCATCGTCTCAGACTGGAGCTTCTTCGGGTCCTTGCCCTTGTACTTCTTCTGAAGCTCCTGCATCTGCGGCTGGATCTTCTGCATCGCCCGGCTCTGCTTGTACTGACTTGAGGTCAGTGGCCAGGTAATCACCTTCATCACGAGCGTAAAGACGATGATCGCGACGCCGAAATTGCCACCGAACAGGCGCGCCATCGCGACGAGCACGTTCGTCATCGGGTTCACGAACAGCAGGTGGAAGACGTAGCTGAGGACGGTTAGGGGATCCATGATCGCCTGGTTCTTCTACTGCGGCAGCGGCACGCTGCCCGGCGCCCCAAGGTTCTGGGCGTCCAGGGTGAAGAGCGTCGCGCTGTCCGGCACGATATACACGGTATTGGCGCCGTCGGTGGTCAAATCAGACAGGATCTTCGTATTTACGAGCACGTCGGGGCTCGAATCGCTCTTTGCTCCCGTAGCCGGGTCCAGCTTGAACACCTTGCCATCGCGGGCCGCGACGATTAGCCCGCCTCCGGCAATCACCGGGCCCGAACGAATCGCCGCACCGGTATCAAACGGACGGTCCCAGCGGGGGTCGCCGGTGGCGGCGTCCACAGCGTACACCTTCCCATCGAGGCTCGCAGCGTAGAGGATGCCGCCGCTGACGACAGGCGTGGCCCAGAACCAGTTGCCTGAATTCACCGACCAATTCATCGTGCCATCGGCCGCGTTCACCGAGTACAGCTTGTTGTCGAACGACCCCACATAGACCGAGTCGCCGGAGACCACGGGCTTGGCGGCGATGCCGGACCCCGCCCCCGTGAAGCGCCACTTCTGCCGCCCGGACGTATCGAGCGCGTAGAGCGACCCGTCGAGCGAGGTCACATACAGGCTGCCGTTGCTGAGCGTCGGCGCCGCCCAAACTTCCCCTGCCGTGTCGAATTGCCAGCGCTGGGCGCCGGTGGCGGCGTCGAGCGCGTAGACGTGCTTTCCCTTGGTGCCGTAGTAGATCTGCCCTGCATCGGCCGCGATCCCGCCGACGAT
>JBBRPY010000056.1:0-22540 GCA_038227375.1 Dehalococcoidia bacterium | reverse complement strand
CGGGCGCTGGTGTTTGCGGGGGTGATTGGCGTCATCGTCGCGGAAGCGCGCTGGGTGCTGTACTTCATCCCGCTGGAGGGATTTCTCGCCGGCGTCTTCATTCTGCTGGTGTTCTACCTGACGACGGGCGTGATCGCGCACTACCTCACCGAGCACCTGGAGCGCAGCGTGTTGATGGAGTTCGCCGTCGTCACAGCGGCCGGCCTGGCGATCGTGATTGGCGGGCGTCTGCTCGCCTGAACGGTAGCCCTCACCCGCTCATGGGCGAGTCTGCGACCGCCCCTTCGGGCATTCCTCCCCGACAAGGGGAGCGGGGGGTGGTTCCGACTCCGACGTGCGACTTGCCGCAGCAGGTTGACGTACCGAAACGGCGCGCTCTGTCCGAAATGAAACCGCGCGTACCGGAACGGTTCTGGTTACGCCCGTGCAACCTCTATGAAGTCACAATGCCGGCAGAAGGAGGTATGCCATGTATTACGGTGGAGGCCTGGTTGGCCTGATCCTGATCGTGCTGCTAATCGTCCTACTCGTCCGCTAAACCAGCAGCATCGCCGCTGCGGGTGGCCTCCAACCGCGACGCATCGTCGCGAAAGCGCCGGATGGCCATCCGCAGCGACTCCTCGGCGTCGATGTCGCTTGCGCGCGCGAGCCCGACGATGGCAAACAGCAGATCCCCCAGCCGCGCGGCGTCCAGCGCGCCCGCGAGAATCTCCCGTGCGGCCGTTGCCTCGGTCTCAGCCGCCGGCGCCGGCGTCAGCCCGGCGGCGGAAGCGCGGCCCCGCACGGACTGCGCCTGCGCGAGCGCGGGCATCGCCTTCGGTACGGCATCCAGCAGCGGCTGATCGCCGCGCTCGTCCTTCTTCAGCGCATCCCAGTTTTGGAGGACCTCCTGGGCACCCGCTACCTTCACGTCGCCAAACACGTGTGGATGGCGACGGATCAGCTTCGTTGTGATCGATGCGACCACATCCTCGATCATGAACTCTCCTGCGTCCTCGGCCACCTGGGAGTGCAACAGGACCTGCATCATCAGGTCGCCCAGCTCCTCGGCGATGCGGTGCGGCTGCCCATCGTCGAGCGCCTCCAGCGCCTCGTATGCCTCTTCGAGGAGAAATCGCTTGAGCGTTTCGTGCGTCTGCTCCAGGTCCCAGGGGCAGCCGCCATCCGGCGAACGCAGCCGCGCGACCACCCTGCGCAGCCCCTCGAACGACCGGACGTCGTCGGTGGCTGAGAGCGCGGGCACGAACACGGATGTCAGGTGGCCGAACTGCTTCGGGTCGCGGTCGAGCGCCTCAAGGGGCACATCCTCCACCCGCGCCTCAGGCGTGCCTGCGGCACTGACGATGCGCACTGTGTGGCCGGGCGGATAGAAGTCGAGCAGCGCTAGCTTCGCCTGCGAAGCCGCCCGCTGGCCGTACACCTGCGCGATGACCGTCGGCCGCTGCGGCACGAGCAGGCGGCGATGGTCGCCCAAGGACAGCGCATCGAGCAGCAGTAGTCCATCGGCTAGCGGGTCGAGCGCCAGAAGAGGCGCTAACACGTCGATGAAGCTGATGCCGGCGACCACCCGCACTTCGATGCCGGCGGCCGGTGCCCGCTTTAGCAGCGCCTGTACCGTCGCTTCGCCGAACAGCGGATGCCCCGGCACGGCGTACACGACGCCGGCGGGCCGGCCGGCCAGCGCGAGCGTTTGGAAGACGATGCCCTCGTATACGGCATCGAACGAGACGCCGTGCTCGTATTCCTCGTCGAACGATTCGTACCGAGGCCCGGCCGGCAAGCCCCCGACCGTGGGGTGACGGCGCGTGCGGAGCCACACTTCCGGCGCCGCGGCCAGCACGTCGCGCGCTTCGATCGTGAGTAGTGCAGGGTCGCCCGGCCCGAGCCCAACGATCGTCAGCTTCGGGGAGTTGGCCATCTGCCATTATCCCGAGCGGGGAACGGCGGCGGAAGACGCCAGTTCAGGCGCGGCGCGTGGTAGCAGCGTGGTGGCAGCGGCGGTAAGCTCAGTGCATGCAGACCGACGATGCGGCGGCCGCCCTGGCCGAGGCACTTGACAACGATCCCGGGCCGGAAGAGAATGCGGGTGCGGCGGCGGGGCGGCAGAGGGGGACCCACATGGGATACGCCCGCATGCTCGCCACGCTCCTTTTTCTCATCGCCCTGCCTGTTGCCTTCCTGACGACGAACATCCGCCTGCTGGCGAATGCCCCGGTGGTCTACAACTACGCCTTCGACCGTTACAACGCTGAGGATGCAACCGGTCTCTCCCGGCCGGACCTCGACAGCACGGCCGGTGCCCTGCGGCAGTACTTCAACAACAACGAGAAGACGTTCTTTCACACCGTCACCGAAGGCGGCCTTCAGGGGCCGGTCTTTGGCGCGCGCGAGACGCGCCACATGGAAGACGTGAAGCAGTTGTTCGTCTGGGTGAACCGCATCCAGGAAGCGAGTGTTATCTTTGTCCTCGCGTACGTCATCTCATTCTTCATCTGGTCGCGCGACGGCAACGTGCGGCAGCTGGCGCAGCAGAGCCTCGGCGGTTTGATGCTGGGTCTGCTGGCGGTGGGCGGCGTTGGCGTATTCGCGGCGTTCGGCTTCGATGCCGCGTTCACGCGCTTCCATCAGGTGTTCTTCTCAAACGACTTCTGGCAGCTCAATCCGCAGACGGACCATCTCGTCCAGATGTTCCCGGAGCCGTTCTGGCGCGACATGGCGATTGTGCTCGGTGTCATGTGCGCGATCGAGTCCGTCCTCGTCGCGGCGGTTTCCATCGTGTACCTGATGGGCAGCCGAGGTCAGCGGCGGCACCTCGCGGCCACCGTCGATGTGGGCCGTTCGACGACGCAAGCGGCGTAGACCCTCCGGAGCGTTTGAACGACCCTTCGGTCTCCGCCATACTTCGTTGGCGTGGTGAGTCACAGAGGGTTCGAGTCCGTAATGCTGCTGGTGGTGCTGGGCCTTGCTGCCGCCGCGGCGGCGTGCGGGGCGTCGCTGGCGCGCGCGCGTCACTTGAGCGAAGGATGCACGGCGCGGCGTGAGATAGCACTGACCTTCGACGACGGTCCGAACCCTCCGTTCACGTCGCAGATCCTCGACATGCTGACCGTCGCCGGCGCTCGCGCCACCTTCTTCGATGAAGGACAGGCGGTCGAATCGTATCCGGATCTTGTGCGAGCGGAGGCGGCGCGCGGCATGACCGTAGGTTCGCACTCGTACACGCACTCAGCGGACCTGCCGACGATGTCACACGCCGCATTCGCCGACGACCTGCAACGGGCGGGAGATGCGCTCACGGCGGCGCTTGGCCAGGAGCCAATGCTCTACCGCTCGCCGTTCGGCCACACCAGCGACACGATGCTCGAAGAGGAGCGCAAGCGCGGCTACACCTCCATCGGCTGGGATGTCGACTCGGAGGACTGGAGCGGCGCCGACGCCGACCGCGTTGTGAGCAACGTGCTTGGCGCCGCACACCCGGGAGCGATCGTCCTGATGCACGATGGTGGTCTCGGCGGCGGCAACCCCGACCGTGCGACGACGCTGGCGGCCCTGCCGCGCATTCTGGAGGGGTTGCGCGAGCGGGGCTACGCCCT
This sequence comes from Dehalococcoidia bacterium, assembly GCA_038227375.1. Lineage (GTDB taxonomy): Bacteria > Chloroflexota > Dehalococcoidia > DSTF01 > JACRBR01 > JALYKW01. Next base: position 18,947 of record JBBRPY010000056.1, on the reverse strand, counting down.
CGTCACCGTTCCGCAGATCATTGGAGGCGCCGGATCAAGCTCGGCTGGGGCGGCGGCGTGCTCGGCGAACTAGCCGCGCCGCGCCCGTCCACGGACTGGTGGCGTCTGGCGGCGCGCTGGCACCTCCGGCTGCAGTACGTCGTGGCGCTGGCGGCGCTCGCCGGTGTCGCGTTCATGTGCGCGATCGTCCTCTCGAAGAAGTTCTTTCTCGGGTCGGATTCGGCGAACGACTACGCGCACATTTGGTACATCTCGGATCAGATCTTCCACCACGCCCGCCTGCCGCTGCACGTGACTGAGCTTGAGTCCGGGCGCGCGCTCACCTTCCCCTACGCGATAGCGCCGTGGCTGCTGACGATCATCCCGTTCGCGATCTTCGGCGACCGCGCCGTGACCGCGGCCATGGTCCTCGGCTTCGCCCTCTACGGCTACACGGCGACGCGGGCGCGGCCGGCGCTGCGTGACCCGCGCCTGCTCTGCCTGATCTACATCAACACCTTCCTGATCGAAGGGCTCGTCTCGTTTCAGATGGCGTTCATCTGGGCCTGCGTCTTCTTCTTCCTCTTCGTCGAGGCCGTCGACAACCGTCGCTGGCCGCTGGCTGCGGCGCTGGCGGTGCTATCGGTGACGACGCATCCCTTCGCCGGCGGGGTGGCAGTGGCGCTGTACGCGACGTACGCCGCTGTCCGCCGGCCGCGGGAGATGCTTCCGCTAGCGATCTCGATGGCAATCGCCGCGATTGTGCTGGTGCCGTTCGCGCTCTACGTCCACTCGGCGCCGGCGGTCGCGTCCACCAAAGACAAGGACCTGATGGGCACGCTCCGCTTCATCGCGCGCTACCGGGGGCTGGTCATCGGCTTGCCGCTGCTCGTCTCGGCGTTCGCCCCGGCGTTCCGGTCGATGTTCCTGGTCGTCTTCATCGCCATGGCGCTGACCTTCGCCCAACGCATCGACCAGAAGAAGGTGAACACCTTCGGATTCGACCGCAACTCGCATCCCTTTTACGGGGAGTTCCTCAAATCCGCGGCCTTCGACCGGACGATGACCTACCGGGTGCTGGAGCCGAATGATCGGGAGGACGGCGCCTATCAACTGATGCGGGGGAAGGCGGTGCTCGCGCAGGAGTTCTTCGATCAGAGCCAGTTCCGGCGTTGGTGGAACACGCCCGACCAGTACGCCTGCTTCCTCGGGGCGAAACAGATCGACGTCGTGCTGCTCGAGCGCGACTACCCGCTGAAGTTCTCGCAGAACGAGAATGTCCGCCTGGGTGAATTCGAACGTCAGGGCAAGACGCGCGTCATCTTTCGCGATCGGCGCAACCGGTTTGCCGCATACGACGTGCGCGGCGCGCGCACCGACGGAACAAGGCTGAGCGACTGCAAGCTGTGATGCAGCAACTCGCTGCACGGGCGCCGCATCATGTGTTGCGGCGGAAGATGGTCGCGCCGGCGCCGTCGAATGTCACGACGTATCGCGCGTCGCTGCGGAGCGCTGCGCGCAATGCGGCGCAGCACTCGAACGCATCGTCACTCACCCCGCCGACGGCGCGCGGAGCGAGTTTGGGGAGATACAGGTAGTCGAACGCGACACCCGTCGCCGCCGACCAGGCGTCGATGCAGCCGCCGTCCTTCGAGCTGCACTTCTGCACATCGGCGTACGCGTCCAACCGGGCGTTGAAGGTGCCGTCCGGGAGCCATTCGTACGCCTGCGTCGTCGCGACGCTCTGGCGCTGCGCGAGTAGGGGAAACCACTCCGACGTGCGGTCCGTATTCCAACGGTCCGCGCTGACGATGAGAAATCTTGATGACGGCGGCGTGTTCTGGGATGCCCACTGCATCGCGTCTCGCTCGTCGCGAGACATCGCTGACAGCAGCGGCGTACCCGCGAGCACCGCGCCGAGGGCCGCGTAGAGCGCTGCCACCGCCAGCACGCCGGGCAGGAGCCAGGTCGGCGCCCGGTGCTCGCTCGCCAGGACGCCCCGCGCTAGCGGCACCAGGACATCGCTGACGGCAGCGCCGACGAGCAGCGCCAACGGCACCGCGGCCACGGTGCCAAACGCGCGTGGGTCCAGCGCCTGGCAGACCAGAATCCAGAAGAGAAGCAGGAAGCGCCGCTGCGCCAGGCACGCCGTCGCGCCGAGGAGCGCCGTCCCAGCGAGTAGCGGAAAGAGCGGTTCGCTGGTAAAGCGGAACCCGATGAAGCTGATCAGCGGGTTCGTCAGCTGTTCTCCGGTCTGGCTGGCGCCGACGAATGGCGACGGGCCGTGCTGTGCGAGCACCGTCACCCACCAGGGCGACGTGAGCGCCAGCACACCGGCGCCGATCGCCGCCGAGTACACGATCGAGCGCCGGTCGCGGCCGCACGCGACGAAGAGCAGGGCCGTGGTGAACGCCGCGAACCACGCCATCTCGATGTGACTGAGCACGGCCAACGCGGCGAACACGGTCGCCGTCACGGCGTACCGCCGCTCGCCCCGCGTGTAGAGCTGATGCGCCGAATGGATCGTCAGCATCGCGAACAGCATCCCGAACGACCGCGTCAGTCCGCCACCCATGATCAGCCAGAGGAAGCCGCGTGGCAGCATGGCGAAGGCAAAGGTCGCCGCCAGCGCCGAGGCGCGCGTCGGCAGCATCGCCCGGGCGATCAGCAGGAACGCGCCGATCGTCGCCGTGCTGGCGATCAGCGGCAGGAATCGGAAGATGTTGATCAAGCCCAGCGGAGTCGCATCATCGAGAAGGCCCGCGACGTACATCGAGAGCGGCGGGTAGGCGAACGGGATGCCGCCGGAGTTGTAGGTTGTCGTGCTCGGCAGGGCGTAGTGCGCCCGCTGGAGGTCGCGGACCATCTGGAAGAACAGGCCCCCATCGTGGAGCGGAAAATCGCCGGAGAGGACGAATCCGAGCCGCACGATGAATCCGATCAGGACGATACCCGCGCCAACGAACGCAAAGATCTCCGGCGACAGATCACGGGACGCCCGCGGCTCGACAGACGCAGGCACCACACGCAGGATTGGCGGCGGGGGGGCGGGGCGTGGCTGCAGTTGCAAGCGAGAATCCTCCCCTGAGTATCGACCGCGAGGGCCGTGCGGTGCACGGCGGAAACCCCTAGGGGTGATTGATTGGTGATTGGGGGCTGGTGATTGGTAACTGGTGATTGGTAACTGGTGATTGGTAACTGGTGATTGGTCGTCGGTGTTCCGGTCGTTTGGGCGGCGGGCGGGCGCCGTTTCGCAGCCGGCCTCGCGGTACCATGCGTCCGATGACCGCTCACTCCCTGCGCGAGCTTCCGTCCGTCGACCGGATCGTCTCCGATGCGCGGCTGAACGCGCACGCCGGCAGCCGCTTCGCGGCGGCGGTCGCGCGGGAAACGCTGGCGGATATCCGCACCCGGGTGGGTGAGGGCGCCGCCGCACCGCCATTCGAAGCGATTCTCGAGGAAGTGGCGGCGCGGATGGACGCGCTCCTCTCGCCGCCGTTGCGGCCGCTGATCAATGCTACCGGCGTGATCCTGCACACAAATCTCGGCCGCGCGCCGCTCGCCCAGGAGGCGCTCGACGCGATGGCGGTGGCCTCGCGCTCGTACAGCAATCTCGAGTTCGACCTGGCCAGCGGAGCGCGCGGATCGCGTCACGATCTGCTGGAGCCGCTGATCTGCCGTCTCACGGGCGCGGAGGCGGCGATGGCAGTTAACAACAACGCGGCGGCCGTGCTCCTGACGCTTGCGGCGCTGGCCAGCGGCAAGGAGGTCATCGTCTCGCGCGGTGAGCTCGTCGAGATCGGCGGCGGATTCCGCATCCCGGACGTGATGCGACAATCGCGCGCGAAGCTCGTCGAAGTGGGCACGACGAACCGCACGCGCGCCAGCGATTTCGACGCGCCGATCAGCGCGAAGACGGCGGCAATCATGCGTGTGCATCCCAGCAATTTCCAGATCGTCGGCTTCACGGAGGCTGCTCCGCTCCTCGATGTGGCGCTCCTCGCGCGCGAGCGCGGCGTCTTGCTTCTCCACGACGTGGGAAGCGGCTGTTTACTCGACACGACGGCGTACGGCCTCCCGCCCGAGCCAACGCCGCAAGCGTCGATCCGAGACGGCGCAGACCTGGTGCTCTTTTCTGGCGACAAGCTGCTCGGCGGACCGCAGGCCGGCATGATCGTGGGCAAGAAGGCGCTGATCGAGAAGCTCAGGCGCCACCCGCTGGCGCGCGCGGTCCGGCTCGACAAGGCCTCGATCGCCGGCCTTGCCGCCACCCTCCGCATCTACCTCGAAGGAGCGGGTGAGGAGAAGATCCCCGTCTGGCGCATGATCGCGTTGCGGGCGGATGCCATCGCCGTGCGGGCGATCGCCATCGCGTCGGCAATCGGCACCGGCGCATCCGTTGCCGAGGGGCGCTCGGTGATCGGCGGCGGTTCGCTGCCGGAAGAGAGCCTCCCCACGCATCTCGTGTCGCTCGCCGCCCGTCGCGGGCTGAACGCCAACGCCATCGCCACGAGACTGCGGGCTTCGGGAGTGGTCGCGCGTGTTGAGGGCGGCTGCGCGCTGCTCGACCCGCGCACGGTCGCACCGGAAGAGGACGCGGCGGTGGTGCGCGCCTGCATCGATGCGCTCGCCTGAGTCGGTGCCGCGCCTGGTGACCGTTGGCGTTCGTGGTGTTGAGGGTCGTCGGTCGGGACATCGACGCCGCGACGACCGTCGAAGGCGTCCGGGAGTGCTGTAGGGGCGGACTTGAGGGGCGCCTGCGTGTCCGTGCGAACGTAGTGCGTTACGATGCACGGTTCGCGCGCCTCCGCGGCGCCACTCAGCAGCGACTTCTGATGCTGGAGACCAAGATGGCGCACACAAGGATGCATGCCGCATGAGACTCGAAGACCTCAGGCCGGGCGCGGACGTCGTCAGCAGCGATGAGCACAAGCTCGGTACGCTGAGCCGCTTCGTGGTGCGAAAGGACGGCTTCAAGCTCACGCACATCGTGGTCGATACGGGTATCTTTCGCAGCGGCGAGCCGCTGTGGAAGGGCGGCTGGGGCATGTCGCACGACCGTGTGCTGCCGCTCGGCGTGCTCGATTCCGCCGTATCCGACGAGATCCGCCTGACGATGTCGGCGGACGAGTTCCGTGAGCTCTCCGCAGACTACATCGAGGAGCGCTTCGCCCTCATCCCGGACGACGAGCCGGGCTGGCCCGACCTTTCGGATGTGCGGCGCATCGCCACTTCGATCCCCGGCGAGCCCGGCCCGTATCTCATGTACGAGTCGATGGCGGTCAGCGCGGCCGAGACGGACATCAAGAAGGATTCTCCCGTCTGGCGGATGCGTCCGCATGAGAAGATCGGCGAGGTCGAACGGCTGCTGGTCGATGAGGAGACGTCCCAAATCGCAAGCATCGTCATCCGCCGTGGCCACGTCTTCTCGAAGGACGTGATCCTGCCCATCGCCTACGTGAGCGAGGTGGTGGCCGATATCGTGCGCGTCGAGATCGGCGACGAAGCGCTCCAGGGTCTTCATGAGTACGAGCCGCGCGACTAGCGGCTGCGGCGGCTCACAGCGTGCATGATAGAGCGCTCGCCGATGGCGAGCATTGGAAAGGGCAGTGAGACATGGCAGTTGTACTGATCACGGGCTGCAGCACCGGTTTCGGGAAACTGGTGGCGGTCGAATTCGCCCGCCGTGGCGACTCAGTGTTCGCGTCGATGCGGGACACGGCGAAGGCGACGCCCCTGCTGGATGACGCGAAGGCGGCGGGCGTTTCGCTTGAACTGATCGCGCTGGACGTGAACGACGGCGCATCGGTCCAGAACGCGGTCAAGGATGTCGTCGCGCGGGCGGGCCGGATCGACGTGCTGGTGAACAACGCTGGCATCGGCACCCATGGCCCGATCGAGGACTACGAGGATGACGAGATCGCACGTATCTTCGAGACGAATGTCTTCGGCCTCCTGCGGATGACGCGCGCGGTCACGCCCGGGATGCGCGCACAGGGCAGCGGCACGATCATCAACATCGGGTCGCTCGCCGGTGTGGTGACGGGGCCGTTCGGTGGCATCTACTCCGCCAGCAAGCACGCGGTCGAGGCGATCAGCGACGCGCTGCACTTCGAATTGCACCCGTTCGGCGTCCGCGTCGTCCTGATCGAGCCGGGCGGCTTCGAGACGGGGTTTCTCGGCAACGTGGCGGCTGCGCGGCGCTTCGGCGAAGGCTCGGCCTATGCCACACTTGAGCGCCGTTTTGCGGAAGCGGTTACGCGCCTCCCGGGCACCGCTACTGGCGCCGACGCCTCGGTGGTTGCGACGGCGATCGTCGACGCCGCGAAGTCTGAGGCGCCGAAGCGGCGCTATCTCGTGGGCAGTGACGCTGAGCTGATCGGCGGCCTGCACAAGCAGCTATCCGATGAAGACTTCGAGAAGGCCATGCGCACGACGCTGGACTTCTGGGACTGACGCCGCTGATGCGCACGTCTGGCCGCGGGCCGTTTTCGGGTGCCGATGCGCCACCACCGTTGAGGTCATCGCAGATCGCCTCGCAGCTAAAGCCAGGTGCCTGAGCCGGAGACGCGGCGGCTTCGCGCGCGTGACCGCGTTCTGCCCCTCGGCGCGCGCACCTACGTGATGGGCATCCTGAACCTCACCGGCAATTCGTTTTCGGGTGATGGGACAGGCGGCGATATCGATGCGGCCGTTCGCCGCGCTGCCGCGATCGCCGCGGAAGGCGCCGACATCGTCGACATCGGCGCCGAGAGCGCGCGTGCCGACACGCCCGTCCGCGACGCTGGCGAAGAGGCCGACCTGATCGGCGAGGCCGTCCGGCGCGTGCGGGCCGAGGTGGATATTGTCATTTCGGCAGACACGTACAAGCTCGCCGTCGCTGAAACGGCACTACAGGCGGGCGGGCAGATGATCAATGACATCGGCGGCTTCAAATTCGGCACAGGCACGGCCGAGGTCGCCACACGATATGGCGCCGCGCTCGTCATCAACTACACGTCGGAGCGCCCGAAGGTGCGTCCGAAGGAGCCGCCGCAGTACCAGGATCTCGTGGGCGAGCACCTGGCGTTCTTACGCGACGGCATGGCAGCAGCGGTGGCGGCCGGCGTCGCGCCGGACTCGCTGGTGATCGACCCTGGCATCGCCTTCGGCAAGTCGCACGACGAGGACCTGGAGATCCTCCGCCGCCTTGGCGAGTTTCGCGCGCTCGCAGCGCCACTGCTCGTCGCGGCATCACGCAAGCACTTCATCGGTAGCGTAACGGGCCTCGCGGTGGACCAGCGCGACGAAGCGACTGCCGCCGTCACGGCACTCAACATCGCCTACGGCGCAGACATCGTCCGCGTGCATGATGTGCGCACGACGGTCCGCGCCGCTCGCATCGCGGACGCCATCGTCCGCGGCCGCGCGGGCGACTTCGCGCCAACCCGGGAGACCTGGCCGTGGTGGCGGGAAGCGCGCCCGGTTGCCGGCACGACGATCGCGCAAGGGCACGAGGGAAACTAGCGACGCGCTTGCGATCCCGTATGACATGGGCGCGCACATGGAGGCATCGAGACTTTGCTCCGAACCAAGCTCCCCTCGGCACGCGGTGGAGAGGGGCAGGGCGTGCGGCTGTCTACGCACAAAGCGAACGCCTGACGCGCTAGGTCCCCGCCAGCTTCTTCACCACCGGCGCCATCGCCTCGAAGCCGTCGCCGGAGATCACGACGTACGAAAATCCAAACATCTCGCGCCTCCGCTGGAGGTCCTCGGCGATCTGGTCGGCCGAGCCAAGCAGCACGTGCGGCGCATCCGGCAGCTCGGCCGGCGTGACGCCGAAGCGCGGCGCAAGGCGCTCGGCGAGCGAAGCGCGGTCGTCGGTGACGATCGCGGCGAAGACGGTGACGTTGAGCTCGATGCTGTCAAAGCGGCTTCCCGCGGCCTCCTTGATCCAGCCGATCTTCTCCTTCGTCGCCTCGATCGTGCCGGTCTCAAGCACCTGCTGGTTCACGCGCCCTTCGGTGAGCTGGAAGTTGACGCCGACAATGTCAGCTTCGCGGGCGGCGAAGCGAAGCACCCTCTTGCCGCCGCCGCCGATGAGGATCGGCGGGTGCGGCCTTTGCAGCGGCTTTGGGAGGCCGTTGTGGTGGACGGTGTAGTGCTTGCCGTCGAACGCGACCGGCTCTTCGGAGAACAGCCCCTTGATTACCCTCACCGCCTCCTGAAGGCGGCTGATGCGCAGCGCGGGTGCGTCGTACTGCATCCCTGATTGCTCGTAGTCGCTGACCATCCATCCCGCGCCCAGCCCAAGCTCCAGCCGGCCGCCCGAAAGCACATCGAGCGTGGCGGCTTCTTTCGCCAGGACCAGCGGGTGCTTGTAGTCGTTGTCGAAGACCAGACTGCCGACGCGGAGTGTCGTCGTCGCCGCTGCGGCGGCCATCATCGCCGGCATCGGCGCAAACTGATCGTCGAAGTGGTCGGGGATCATCAGCGTCGAGTAGCCGAGCTCTTCGATCTTCCGCGCTTTCTCGATCCATTGCTCGCGCGACACGACGGTAGACGTCTGCACGCCGAAGCGGAATTTGTGGTGCTGTGCCATCGAAATCTCCCTCTATCGCTCCTGCGGCGGTCAGCATAACGACGCGCGCCGGTGTGCGGTAGCGGCGCTCAGGGCTGGCCGTCGATCCGCGCCTGCCCGTCGCTGATCTGCAATGAAAGACGATGATCGAGCTCGATGTTGTTGGTCTGCTCATCGATCAGGCGGGTGACGAGACCACGGAATGGGCGTGCAAGAAACGAAGGCAGCGCGCCGATCTGGATCGAATCGATCTTCGTCGCGGGATGCCGCCCGCTGAGGTCCATCGCCGCCTTCACCCGCACGTCGATGCCCGGCCCAAACGGCGGCGAGATCGTCCCGTTCGCATCGCCGCCGCCCGGGACGAAGCAGAGACGCAGCGCGCTGACCGGCGCGTTCGCCGTGGCGAGGAAGTCGCGGGCGCGAGAGGTCGCTTCGCTGTCGCTGACCGTGAGCGATGACGGCCGCCCCGACGTGAGCTGCGCGTTGAAGTCGAGCCAGCGTTGCTCGTACGACTGTGAGAGCGCCGGACTGACGACGACGGCGCGCCCGGCGCCGCAGCGGCCGGGGCTGCCGCCATACGCAAGCAGCAGGATGATCGCCGCCAGCACCAGCGGCAGTCCGAGTAGGAGCAGCGCAAGCGACACGACCGCTCGAAGCATCGCGGTCTGCTATCCGCCGCCCGCCCGGGCGGTCGGGGCGTCGTTCGGCGCCAGCGTGAAGTTCTTGAGGATGAAGTTGTCTTCGTCGGCGGGCGTAAAGCACTCTGCCTTGTACGTCCCCGGTTCATCGAGTTTGAAGTCCATAGAGAACGTGCCCGGGAACGGCGTCGCCTTCGGACCGCCGCGCGGATCCGCGGGCGCGGTGTTCTCGCCCACTACCTTCACGAGATCCTTGCCCTGCCTGATCTCGCACCTGATCCGCGTCTCGACCGGATTCTTCTGCTGATATCCGACGGCGAGCGTGAGCGCAGAACCCGCCTTCAGCTCGCCGCTGACGTTCAGCGATTTGAAGAACTCCGTGCCCTGCGGGGCGTCGGAAAACGCCACGCCGCAGCCCGTCAGGAAGGCGCACAGCAGCGCGAGGAACAGCAGCGGCGAAGGGACTCTCACGTGGCCCATGCTAGACGGCGGGCGATCGGCTGACAAGCCGCGTGCCGGTCGCGCGCCGCACGCCGTAGAATCGCCTCATGAAAGTGAGAGCGCTGCACCCATGGGACGTCAGCCCCAAGGAAGCGGCACGCATCCAGAGCGAGCTAGCGGCGCGCGTCATCCGCGAGGGCGATCTTCCGGACGACGCTGTCCACTACATCGCGGGCTCTGATGTTTCGTTCGACAAGCCGAACGGGCGGGCCGTCGGCGCCGTCGTCGTCGCCCGCTATCCGTCGCTTGAGGTTGTCGAGCGCGTCAGCGTCGAAGCGCCCGTAGCATTCCCGTATGTGCCAGGCCTGCTTTCGTTCCGCGAGACTCCCGTGCTGCTCGGGGCGTTCGAGCGTCTGCGCCACACACCTGACCTGCTGATGGTTGATGGCCATGGCTACGCGCACCCCCGGCGCTTTGGCTTCGCATGCCATCTTGGCTTGCTGCTCGATCTGCCCACTATCGGCGTTGCGAAGTCGCGGCTGATCGGTGAAGCCGAAGTCGTGGCGGGGCCACGCGGGTCGCGCGGGAGCATCACAGACAACGGCGAGGTGATCGGCTCGATGCTCCGCACGCGCCAGGGCGTGCGGTCGATCTATGTGTCTGTCGGCCATCGAATCGGCCTGGCGGCGGCGGAGCGCTGGGTGCTGGCGTCTGGCGCCGGCTACCGCGTGCCCGAGCCGACGCGGCTCGCGGACCGCCTCGCCGGAGAGGCGAAGCGCCGCATGCTCGCTGCCACCATCGATATCATCATCGAGCAGCGGGTGGGCGAGCGCGGCCGCTGGGAATGGGAGCCGGACGATGACCGCGTCGTCTTCAGGCACGACCTGGCGCCGATGGTCACGCACTACGGCTGCTCGGTCGATCTGATGAATCCGGCGGACCGCGAGCTGCTCGACGTGATGCTGGTCGACGCGAGCCCGCGCGAACGGGGCGAGAGGCTGCGTGTGCGCGTGGTCGATGTGCTGGAGCGCTCGGATGGCGACCACAAACTGCTCGCCCTCCCCCTCGATCGCCCGGCCGAACTCGACAGCATCCGCGAGCGCATCTGGGCGTGGTACGTGGGGCAGGAGAAGCCGGTGACACGCTGGGGCGGCGAGGACGCAGCGTTGGCGCTCATCGCCGCGTGCCGCGAGGCGCAAGCGCAACATGAATAGCGCCCGGCGCACACGCGCGCTCGCGGCGATGCAGCCGCACATCGAGCGCGCGCGGACGATGTCCGGATGGGCGCATGCGGGCCTTGCCGTGAGGCGCATCGATCGCGGGCCGCCCTGGGATTACGAGAAGGATGCCCAAGAGCGGGCGGCGCACGGCGGCAGCGTGCTCGACATGGGCACGGGCGGCGGCGAGGTGCTCGCTCGCGTCAGCGCCGGTAGCGGCGCCCGCTTCGTTGCGACGGAGGAGTGGGTGGTGAATGTGCCGGTTGCGCACAAGCGCCTGGCGCCGCTCGGCATCGACGTGCTGCATGCGAGCAGCCGCAGGCTGCCCTTCCGTGACGCGTCGTTCGCGCTGGTGCTGAACCGGCACGAGGAGCTGGACCCCGCCGAGGTCGCCCGCGTGCTGCGGCCGGGCGGCGCCGTCCTCACGCAACAATTCGGCCCGAATGCCTGGCCCGAACTCGATGGGTTCTTCCCTGGCCGCCACGATTTCGGTGACCTCTTCGCGGAGTATCGCGACGGCTTCGCGGCGGCGGGACTTGAGGTACGGCGAGCGGAGCGGCACGGCGAGCGCGTCGCCTTCGCCACGCTGGGCGACCTCGTGTACCTGATGCTCGTCACGCCGTGGGACGTCATCGGCTTTGACCCCGTCGCCGATATCGACGCGCTGCTGGCGCTTGAGGACCAGTGCGGCACCGCGGACGGGATCGTGCTGACGGAATCTCACTTCTTCATCGAGGCTGCGCGCCGCCCATGAGCGGGAGGTCCACCCTCGCAGATGATCGCTGCGGATGCGTGCGCTACCATGCGAGCGGCCGCATCCACCGCAGCGAGGGACGGAGATCCGGGGACATGCAAGAACTGCGCGAACGGCTTCAGGCACTGCGCGAACGTGTCTCGCACGTCATGGTGCGTCTTTGACATCGCCGGGATAGAGGCTGAAGCGGGCCGCCTCGAAGCGCAGTCGATGGCGCCTGACCTCTGGGACGAACCGCAGTCCGCACAGGACCTGATGAAGCGCCTGGCGGCGCTGCGCTCGCGCATCGGCCTCTGGCGCGGCTTCGAGGCGAAGATCGGCGAACTGCTCGGACTCGTCGACCTGTCGGAGGCCGAGGACGACGACGCCATCGCCGAAGACATCAGGCGCGAAGCCGCGGCACTGGAGCAGCAGCTCGGCGATCTCGAGTTCGAACTGTCGTTTTCCGGCCCCTACGACGACCGCAACGCGATCCTCGCTATCCACGCTGGCGCCGGCGGCACCGAATCGCAGGATTGGGCGGAGATGCTGCTGCGCATGTACCTGCGCTGGTGCGAGCAGCGCAGCTTCCCGGCCGAGGTCATCGACCTGATGCCGGGGGAGGAGGCGGGCATCAAGAGCGCCACCGTCGAGATCACCGGCGCCCATGCGTACGGCTATCTGAAGAGCGAGCGCGGCGTCCACCGCCTGGTCCGGCTCTCGCCGTTTGACTCCGAGAACAAGCGCCACACGTCGTTCGCGCTCGTCGAGGTCTTGCCGGAGGCCGGCGACGCGGCGGAAGTGAAGCTGAACCCCGACGACCTCCGCGTCGATGTCTTTCGCGCCAGCGGACATGGCGGCCAAAATGTGCAGAAGAACTCTACGGCCATTCGCATTACGCACCTGCCGTCGGGAATCGTCGTCACCTGCCAGAACGAGCGGTCGCAGGGGCGGAACCGCGAGTCGGCGATGCGCGTACTCGAAGCGAGGCTGATCGAGATCGAGCTGCAGAAGCACGCCGAAGAGCAGGCGCGCATCAAGGGCGAGCACGTAAGCGCCGGTTGGAGCAACCAGATCCGCAGTTACGTGCTGCATCCGTACAAGATGGTGAAGGACCACCGTACCGGCTACGAGACGAGCAACGCCGCCGCCGTGCTCGAAGGCGATCTGGACGAGCTGATCAAGGCGTACTTGAGCATGATGATGGGAGCCGACGCTGCATAGGATAGTCGCCCTCATCTTCCTGTCCGTGGCGCTCGCCGGTAGCGGCGCGCGTATCGGCGCGCGCCCGGCTGCGGCGCAGGCCGCGATTAGCGTGGTCTCCGAGGCGCCACAGAACGACTTTCCGGCCGGTGTTTCGTTCTCGATCTCATTCACTGCGCCGGCCGCGTCCAAGGAGGTGCGGCTGCGGTACACGCTCGCGCCCGACGGCACCGGCGCGAGCGCTGTCGCCGACTGCGCGGGTACGCCGACGGTGACCTGCACGTTCGCGCTGAACAGCGGCCGCGGCATCGTCATCATTCCCGGCGCGGAGATCACCTATCACTGGGAGATCGAGGACGCCGCCGGCGACAAGCTCTCGACGCCGGAGAAACTTTACGTGCACGAAGACACGCGCTTCACGTTTCACACGCTGCAGCAGGGGAACATCACGCTGCACTACCACTCCGGCAGCGAGGCCCAGGGGCGCGCCGTCCTCCAGGCCGCGGCTGATGCGATCGAGAAGGTGAGCGCCCTGGAGCAGACGCAGGTCACCTTCCCGGTGAAGGTGTATCTGTACACCACGGCGCAGGAGATGCAGCCGGCCATCGCGCCAGGCCAGCAGGGGCGCGGCGTCACTGTGCTGGGCGAGGTCGTGTATTCGGACACGGCGATGGTCTCGTCCGACGTCGCCACCCTCGACGTCGTCCGCCATGAAGTCGCTCACATCGTCACCGGGCAGGCGACGAAGGGACCGTTCGGCATCGCCGGCTGGCTCAACGAAGGCATCTCCGTCTACTCCCAGACGCGCCCTCTTTCCAGCGATGACTCCGCGCTCGCCTCAGCGATCGCTAGCGACCGCGTGCTCTCGATCAAGGAGCTGAATTCGTCCGCCTCGGGCTCGAGCGGGGTGACGGTGGGGCTGTACTACGGGCAAGCCGGGGCGATCGTGAAGTTTCTCGTCGAGACGTACGGCGCCGACAAGCTCGCCCAGTTGCTCAAGACGTTTAAGGATGGCTCGACCGCCGACAAGGCGTTTCAGGGCGTCTACGGCTTCGACCAGGCGGGGCTCGATAACGCCTGGCGTGCCTCCGTCGGCCTGGCGGCGCGTCCGCCGAGCGCCGCAACCACGGCGCAGCCGTCAGCTGAGTCTCGCTCCGCCTCCACGCCCGCGCCGGGCGCCACGGCTGCTCCGGCTTCCAAGGCATCGGGTGGGGGCGGCACATCGGCGACGACGGCCGTGATCATCGCCGCGCTCGCGGTGGCGCTGCTCGGTGCAGCGGCCGTCGCGATTACGGTCGTCCGCCGCCGCGTGTAGCGGGGGGCTCCCGTTACGCTTCGTCTTCGGCGACGAAACAGCCCGCCGTCTTCGGCACACGAAACACGCCCTCGCGCTCGATAGTCGCCTGCACTGCCGCCCGCATGCGCTCCAGCAGCAAAGGGCGGTGCGAGCCGTCGGACGGGCGATCCTCTATGGCGTCGACGTGATAGCTCCCGTAATAGCGGACCGCCGACGCGGCGTCGGGGAAGACGAAGGCGTCCTCTCGCACCAGGACCCGTGCGGATGGGAAGACCGAACGCACGACCGGCAGATCGTCGAGCGTGAAGCGGAGCCCATCGCTGACGGCCGGCGTGTAGCCCAGGCTGCGTGCCGCCTCCGCATGCATAGCGTCGATCCGGGCGCAGTTGTCGGCGCCGTTGGTGGCGAAGACGGCGCGGCCACCCCGGCGCAGCACCCGCCGCATCTCGGCTAGCGCGCGCGGTTGGTCGGCGACGTGATAGAGCATGAAGTTGGCCATCACGATGCCGAAGGTCCCATTCGAAAACGGCAGCGTCTCCGCATCAGCGATAACGGCTGTGAGCGGGAAGCGCCGCCCGCTCTCCGCCTGCGCGACGGCTTCGCGCAGCATGCCCGGCGACTGATCGCAAGCGGTGATCGCGGCGCCATGCTTGGCCAGCTCGGGATGGTACGTGCCCGGCCCGCAGCCGACGTCGAGGAGCCGCACTCCGGGCGCCGGCGCGATCTGTTGCAGGAGCCACTCCCGGAAGCTGCCCGCTTGCTCGCTGTAGCGCTCATGCGTTTCGACGCGGATCCGGAACTTCTCCGCGTCATCGTACTGGTAGTGGAGGTACTGGCGATCGATTTCGGAATCTGGCGCACTCGCCTCACCCATCGCGGCTATCGGTCGGTGCGCGCGGAGCCGCTGCTGCCGGAAGGGCCGCGACCGATGTCGAGGAGCTGGACGTTATCTTCACGGGGGCCGTCGTAGAGCCCCGGACGGAACTTGTAGAGCGCGATGGTGCTGCGCGCCGCGTCTTGCGTCAGGAAGAAGTGGTGGTGGTCGGCCAGGTTCTTGCTGAATTGATTGTAGTTGAGCAGCCACACGTAGGTGATCTGATGCTCATTGTCGACGGCTTTGCCATCGTCGGTCAACTGGCTGATCGACGTGGTGTCCTTCTCGAGGATGCCGATGGTCAGCCGATCGCGGTTCAGCACCGCGAACTGCGGATACGAGAAACCGATCATTACGATGCTGCGGTTTGGTATTTCCAGGCGCGCGAGATCGCGCGTGAAGGCGAGCTGCGTCTTCATCGTCGACCGGTTCGACAGCACGAGCCCTTCGCCCAACCGCGCGTGAGTGAAGGCGCTGGCGTTGATCTCGTCGCCCGGCGACGTCAGGTCGACGAATCCCGCGAAGACGATCATCGTCACCGTCGCCAGCAGCACCCACTTCTGGAAGTACTTCCCCATCAGCAGAAATCCGAACGGGTACAGCGGGATCAGATACGCCGACTCGTGCGGCAGCCTCAGAAAGACCGCGACGCCGATCGCGATTGCCATTACCCAGAGCATCACCTCTTTGTCGCGCAGGAAATCCCGGGGCAGCCGCGCCAGTCGCGGGAGGCTGACGGCGATCGCGGTCAGCACACTGATCGAACCGAGCAGTCCGAGCGTGTCTTTGCCCAGAAGCCGCAGGACGTTGAGGTACCCCACCCGGGCGTCGTAAAAGCGCAGAAAATCCGGCCCGTACTTCCAGACGATCGGAAGATAGGCGAACATCGGCACGGCGATCGTCCACACAACGAAGTCCCGCAGCTCACCGCGCTTGCCAGCGCGGATAAGGTACAGCGCGAACGGCAGGACGAAGAGTACCGATGTCGGACGTGATGCGGCGGCGAGCCCGAGCAGGACGCCGGCGGGCGCCACCTCATCGATCAGCAGGAAGTAGTAGCAGCCCAGGAGAAACGTCAGCGCCCACATGTAGTCCATTGTGGTCATGCTGTTGATCCAGAGCAGCGGTGTGAAGGCGAACCCCGCGACGATCAGCGCGCGGTTCGGCAGCTCGAGCTTGGAGACGATCTGCGCGAAGAACCAGAGCCCGAGAAGCGAGATCGCCACCGTCAGCGAGTTCGTCGCCAGCCAGCCGCCCTTGATCACCGCCGCGCTGGCTAGTTCCGGCACCGGATATCCCGGCAGGCGGGAGGGATAGTACTCGTGGTGGTCCCAGAGCCAGTATCCGGACAGTGCGACGCGCCAGGCGTCCGGGTCGGTGCCGTATCCGATATTCACGAACGGCGCGCGGCTGGCGATGTAGGCGACGGCGAGCGCCACGAATGCGAGCGGTCGCGAGAAGTCGATGCCGAGCGCGCGGCCAACCACGCCGGAGGGCGCGGGCTGGCGCTCCATCGCTTGCGTGGCGATCGTCGCGGGTGTCGCTGCTAATTCGCTGATCGGCTCACCTCCGCCGCGTCGCCACCACCCACGGCTCTCATGCCGGAGCATCCTCTGCTGTCACCCGCTGCCACACCGTGAAGACGCGCTGCAGTGCGGTCGCGTGCGACAGCAGCGCGAGCGCCCAGAGCGCCCAACGCACGACGCCGTGCCCGGCGATCAGCGCGACTCCCAGCAGGAGCACACGCTCCGCGCGCGTGAACAGCCCCTCGCGCATCGTCAGACCGAGGCCCTCCGCCCGCGCGCGCACGTAACTCACCATGATCGAGCCGACGATCGCGGCGTAACAGAGCACGACTTCCTCATTGTGGCCGCCGATTGCGGCATAGTGGAACAGGAGCCCGGCGAGGACGGCTGCCTCGGACAGCCGGTCTAGCACCGAATCGAACACGGCGCCGAAGGGCGTGACGGCGCCCGTCTTCCGGGCGAGCGCACCATCCAGCAGGTCGAGCGCGCTCGAAATGAGCATGACGACACCGGCCCAGAAGAAGTGGCCACCGGCGGCGAGGACCCCGGCGGCGACGTTCCCGCCGAACCCCGCCACGGAGATCATGTTCGGAGTGACGCCCAGCATCGCAAGTGGTGCGACGATCGGGTCGGTGAATCGGCTGGACACCTTGCGCGGGACGAGCGAGAACGACGGCAATCTGCCCCCGATTGTGTGCCGGTTTGTCTGCGAGACTATACCGGCCTTCGCGTAGCCGTACACGAAAAACGCATGTTTCGTCGCGGATCGATGCGCTATCTTGCATCGAGCCAACAGACGAGCGGAGGGGCAGGATGGCGGCGGTGACAGTTCTCTACGGCGAAGACGCGACGGTCGCGCCGGACGCGATCGCCGACCGCGGCGATCTCTGGCTGCGCCTCGACGATCTCACGCGCGCGACCGGCTGGGTGCTGAAGGCGGAAGGCGCCTGCCTCGGCGACGTCTGCGTACCCATTCCGGAAGAGCAACATGGTCGATTCCTTCGCGGTACGGGCGACGATGCGCGCTTCAACCTCCCGGAACTGGCCCGCCTGCTCAGCATGCCGGTCGTTGCCGACGCACGGACCAGCACGTGGTGTTTCGGCGAGAGCGCGGCATCCCGTGCCGAAGGGGCGGATTCGTTGGAGGCGCCCGACTTCCGCTTGCCGGATCTGGCAGGCGCGATGCACTCGCTCTCTGGCTCCCGCGGCAAGAAGGTCTTTCTTGTCGCATGGGCGTCGTGGTGAGGCTGCCGATTTGACCTGCCGGTCTGGCAGGCGCTGCACGAAGAGCTGAGTCCGCAGGGCTTCGAGGTGATCACGGTGGCGCTCGACACCGGTGGCGCCGAGGCCGCACGCGCGGCGATCGAGCGCGCGAAACCGACGCACCCATCGTTGATCGATGCCCGGCATGTCGTCGCCGACCTGTATGGCATCGTCAACGTGCCCACGGCGGTCTGGATCGATGAGTCCGGCGCCGTCGTCCGCGGCCCCGAGACGCCCGCGAGCAACGCCCGCATGGCAGAGATGATCGGCATCGGCCCGACGGCGTATCTCGACGCGCTGCGGGACTGGGCGGCGAACGGCGCCGAGAGCCGCTATGTGCCGTCGGAGGCCGACCGGCGCGCCCGCCGCCCCCGCCTCGACGCGACGCAATCGCTGGCCGCGGCGAACTTCCGGCTCGCCGAGCATCTCTACCTTGCGGGGGAGAAGGAGGCTGCGCACCCGTACTTCGAAGAGGCGCTGCGGCTGCACCCGGAGAGCTGGACCTACCGCCGCCAGATGTGGGCGAACTACGAGCCGCAGAACAACATGAACCGCGCCTGGTACACCGCCGCCATGGCGACCGGCGACACGCCCTACTACGCGCCCGTACAGCTCGCCGACGACGCGGCGCCGGACCCGGCGGTGACGGCACAGAAGCAGCGGGACATCTACGAGGCGCTCTTCAAGCCGCTGATGGCGCCGGACGAATAGCTCCGGTTCCACGCTGGTGACCGGCGCGCCGGTCCTTCATCGTGCCGCTCGATGCGTGCATCTTATACTGCTCTGGACGTGCAGCAGTTGCATACAGGTGGAACATGTGCCGCAGCATCAAGACACTACGCCGTACCGACGAGCCGGCGACGGAAGACGAGATCCGCGCCGCCGCGCTGCAGTTCGTCCGCAAGGTGAGCGGCTACCGCCAGCCGTCGCAGAAGAACGCACAGGCGTTCGATGCGGCGGTGGACGATGTCGCCAAGGCGTCAAAGCAGCTCCTCGCGGCGCTCCAGCTCATCGTCGAGAAACCGCGAGCGCAGCAGCCCCGGGACGCTTGAAATCCACAAAGGTGACGAAGGAAATCCACAGAGCATCTGTGTTGAAAGTCAAGCGGCAAGTGGCGTCTCCAGGGTCCATTGGCGGCGCTGACGGACGAGGGCGTTGAGCAAGATAACGAGTTTGCGCACGCTGGCAATACGCGCGACGCGCTTGGGTTTGCCGG
>JBBRPY010000055.1:0-23028 GCA_038227375.1 Dehalococcoidia bacterium | reverse complement strand
TGTTGGCGTACGGACGAGAGAAGTCCGTCGCTCACAAATTAGCCGCGAATTGGCCACGAAATAGCGCCGAAATTCCACCAGCGAGGCACCGAAAAAGAGCGACGGATTCTGGAAAAACAGAGCGCGCGGCGGAGCAGGATTCGAATCTGAAATGAGCCACGGATTATCGGACGAAGCGCGTCCGACTTTTAATCCGTCGGTCCAGGGTTCGAGTCCCTGAGGGCCCACCACCGATTCGACGAGCGCTCAGGACGCTGCTTGGGCGAGAGTGCTGCAACATTGATTCGTACGTGCCTCAGGTGGACTGCGTGACGCTTCGAGAGCAAGGAGATCGCGCAATGTTCACTGCGGTGAACGTATTCGGACACGTGCTCGAGTTCCCTGTCGCGATAGTGCGCACGAGGTAGGGGCGCGCTTCGCGTGGGCAGAGTTGCGCCGCGCGCTCGGCGTCCGTGAGAATGCCGTTCGAGTGCCCCTGAGGGCTCACCAACGTCGGCGCATGCCGTGGCCGAGCGCCGCGATCACCGCGCCCAGGCCAGCGACGAGCGCGATCATCGCCGGCACCCCGGCGGCGACGCCTAGGCCGCCCGCAGCGCCGCCCGGACCAGACCCGGTGTTCGGCGCGGACACAGATCCTTTGTCAGGCAGGGTCGCGTTGCCTTCGGCGAAGGCGACATCATCGAAGGCCTGGGCCGCGTAGATGCGGCCCGCCTCGCAGGGTGCACTGGATTCCCAGCCGGCGCCGCCCAGGTTGACGCGCAGATGGGACGTTTCCGCAGGAAACGCGACCACGCCTCCTGGGCCAATGCGGTACGACAAGACCGACCAATCGCTGATGTCAATCGGCCCGCGGTCCACGGTGCCTGCGCCCAAGCGTGCACCGTACACATCGAAGAATTCGAACCCGGCGACAGGCATCTCGTGCGCCGTGGCGCTCTGGGGCGCGGCCCTCGTCCAGAATGACAGGGTGTAGCTCTTCTTCGCGTCGACGGCGATGTCCCGCTGGGACACCCAGTTGATGTTGGCGATGACACACCCTTGTTCCGTGATGCCGCCCGCGAGCACACTCTCGACGTGCCGTCCGCCGGCATGGCTGCCACCTGTCGCGTAGACGTTGGGCCACCCAGCAAGGGCCGCCCAGTCCGCTGGAACGCTGGGGCGCGCTTCGTCCGCCGTTTCGAACGACGGGTTGGATACGAGATTCTCGGTGTCATGCCGCGGCTCAGCACTGACGGTCACCGGCGCAGATCGCTGGCTCAGACCCAGCAAGAGCGTACAGACGGCGAACAACAGCAGCCGCCTCGGTGCGATCGAGAGGATACATATTCGCAGCATGCACGATCATACGTCGCGTCGTCTCCTCTGTCACATGTGCGTTGCGCGCGCGCGCTGCGACGGGAGTAGGACCACGGGCAAGACCGAAGACGAGCGTGGAATCTCGCTGGCGTGTCACATCAGGCACCGGGGCTCGGCCGCCGCGGCGCGCCCCCATCCGCCGCTGCGAGTTACTGACCCAGAATCGCGACGTCGACCGGGCGGACGCGGGCCTCGTACAGCTCGACGAGGTAGAGGTGTTGCCACGTGCCCACGTCGAGCTGGCCGCGGCGGATCGCGGCCCAGGTCGACTCGCCGAACAGCATCGCCGTCGCCAGATGGGCGACCGCATTTTCAGCGCCCTCTTCGATGTGCCGGTACGGGCGCTCCCTGGGGAAGGTCGCGTTCACGGCATCGCGCATGTCGGCGTGGAGGCGCCGGTCGGGCTCGTTGCAGGTGATCGCGGCGGTCGTGTGGCGGCTGCGGACGAGGACGATGCCTTCGGAGATGCTGCTGTCCGCCACCGCGGCCGCAACATCGTTCGTGATCTCGATGAACTCGCCGATCTCGCGCGTGCGGACATCGATCTGGTGGAGTTTTATCTGCATGCGGGGCTCCTCCGGTCATCGCGTCAGCCCGTTCCGCGCTACATCAACGGGACAATGTGCGCGTAGTCGATTACGGCACGCAGGCGCATGGACCGGCGCCCGCATCTGTCTGAAATTCCGCGTGCGGCGGAGCGTCCCAGGCGACGACGCGTTCGACCTCAATCGCGATCACCGGCCGGTCTTCGAGCTGCATCCTGGCGTATTGTGGGTACCGCGCGCGCAGCAGCGCAATCGCCCGCGCGTGCGCCGCATCTTCGCGCCCGGGGATGACGCGCGCCTGCCCGCGCAGCTGGACATATCGCAGGCGTGACCAATCATCGTCGTCGTAGAGGTCGAACAGCACCTGCACATGCGGATTTGCGGCGATGCTGCGCAGCCGCCGGAGGCGCGTGTAGTCGCCGGACTTCGCCTTCTCGTCGATCGGCGTATAGAGCGTGTCACCGTCGAGCGCGAAACAGATGGGGACGACGTGCGGCCGTCCGCGTTCGTCAGCAGTGGCGAGCCGACCCACCCGCTGGCCCTCGATGAACGTCCGCGTCGCGGCATCGATGATCATTCGCCTCCCGCATTCCTGGCTCGGCCCGCGGCGACGGGATGCTGGTGGATGCGGCAGGCTCCCCGAAGGGAGCCTGCGCATGCACAATCTAATGACAAAGGACCAACGACTGACGACCAACCGGGGGCGTTACTTCGCCTTGATTGCCTCCGCTACGTCGCCGATGCCGAGCGACTCGAGCTTGCGGCGGCTCGGGGTGGCCGTCTCGGGGTCCCAGTCGCACGCGGCGAGGAAGTCCTGCTCGAGCGTCTTTGTGTCGAGCTGCACGTCCTTGTGGGCGCCCGCCTGCAGCGGGTCGGCGCCCCAGAGCCGCGCCGGAATCCGGCGCTTTGTGACGATGTCGCCCTCGCGGATGTTGAACGCCATGCGCATATTCGCGATGCGCTCGCCGACCTTGGTCAGCTCCTCGCGCGAGGTGTCCCAGCCGGTCTCGGTGTTAATCCACTCAGGGATGCGGTCGTTC
The DNA here is from genome assembly GCA_038227375.1 of Dehalococcoidia bacterium. Lineage (GTDB taxonomy): Bacteria > Chloroflexota > Dehalococcoidia > DSTF01 > JACRBR01 > JALYKW01. Next base: position 20,087 of record JBBRPY010000055.1, on the reverse strand, counting down.
GGCGCGCCCATCATGATGAACTGGCACATGCCGGTCGCGTTCACGACGTGCATGTACTCAGAACTGTCCTTGTGGTGCTGGCCGCGCTCGGTCACTTGCAGGCGGTCCTGTGGCGCGCGGACGTAGTTCCACGCCGGCCGCGGCGCCGCCTCGTACTGCGTGTGCCGCGCCGGCGTAGCGTCGAGCTTGTAGGTGGTGAAGTATTCGGGCTGAAGCTTCGGGTCGTGCATCGGCAGCTCTTCGCCGCCGACCTCCATCGCGAACTCGACGGACTTCGGTCCGATCTTCTGCGACGCCGTGCGGACGCCGTCGCCGAAGAGTTCGCCGAACGCACCGTCCTTCGTGCCGATCTTGTGGAGCGCCTCCATGATCGCGTCGGTGTTGCCCCAGCGCAGGTCGATGCCGTCGGTGTCTTCCTTCGTGATCAGGCCCTTCTCGAAGCACTCCATGGCGAACGCCAGCGTAGCGCCGGCCGCAATCGTGTCGATGCCGTACTGGTTGCAGAGGTGGTTGGCGTACTGGAGCGAGTTGATGTCGTTGTTCAGCATCATCGTGCCGAACGCGGTCGCCGTCTCGTACTCGGCGCGGTGCGTGTGATGCGGGTACGGGTACTTGCTGTCGTTCTTCAGGGTGCCGTCCTTGGCGTTGTCGGCGTCAATCTTCGCGATCTTCGCCTCGATCGGCTGCTTCTGGTCGTCGGGCGCCGCCGCGAGCTGCGCGCGCAAATCGGCGGCTTCGCCCTCGCGCTTGGAGATGCGGAGCTTGGCCTGGTTCTCCTGCTCGTCCCATGCGTACGACTCGCCGCCGCAAGCGACGGGACAGTGCCAGCAGGCGTACTTCTTGTCCATCCGGCTGTTGAAGTCGTTCCCCGTCAGCACGTTCGCCTGGGGGAAGTCGATCATGCCGACGCCGCCCCAGTTCTTCACCGGCGCATCGCCCGACATCGCCGACGGGAAGGTGATGCCGGTGGTGCCGTAGGTGCGGAAGAAGTTCGTGATCGGCTTGGCGAACTCGTCGAGCGACGTGCGGACCTGCTTCATGATCTCCGGGCTGGAGCCAATGATGTTCTTCGATGCGTTGACGACGATCGCCTTCACGTTCTTCGAACCCATCACCGCGCCGAGACCGCTGCGCGCCGCCAGCCGGCCGCGCTCGTTGCAGATGCCGGCCATCAGTGACTGCTTCTCGCCCGCAGGGCCGATGCAGGCGACGCTGGCCTTCTTCCCGTGCCGCTCCTTGAGCTTCATCTCAACATCGATCGCCTGCATGCCCCAGAGGTCGGCAGCATCCTTGATCTCGACCTTGTCGTCGTCGATGTGGATGTAGACGGGCTTCGTCGCCTTCTCGTACAGCATGATGCCGTCCCAGCCGGCATTCTTGAGGTAGGGGCCGAAATCGCCGCCCGCGTTCGCGTCGCCCCAGCCGCCGGTCTTCGGCGACTTGCCGACGGCCTGGTAGCGGATGCCGAAGAAGGGCGTGCCGGTGAGCAGCCCGGGGAAGAGGCCGAGCACGTTCTCGGGTCCCAGCGGGTCCGCCCCGGCCGGGATGCGGTCGAACATCAGGCGCGAGCCGATGCCGTAGCCGCCGAGGTACTTGCGGTACATCTCTTCGGGTATCTGCTCGACCTCGACCGAGCCGGCGTTGAGGCGGACGTTGAGCATCTTGCCGTTGATTGCGCCGTTCATCATGGGGACGTAGCTCCCTTCCAGGGGCATGGCTGGTGCGGCCCGAGCCGCAAACTGGCGGTGTGATGCGAGGGCGCGCCGTGGAACATCGCGTAGCTCGTGGAGAGAGTATAGAGCAAGCGCCTTGTTATGGCGTTATGCCGTGGGCGTCATAACGGGTGGGTCGCTGGGAGTCGGAAGTCAGAAGTCGTCGCCTGACAACTTGGATTCCATTCCATGGCGCCATCTCCGGCTTCCGACACCTGACGTCCGACTTCATCTCCGTCGCTGTTGTCACGGTACGGCAACGTGTCTTCGTTCCCTGTGACGATGGCGCGGCCGAAGCCTATTACCTGCTTATGCAGGCGCTCGAACCCGAACGCGCCGCAACCGCTGCTGAGCGTGCATCAGTGCCAGTCGCCAATCACGAACAAGAAAGGGAGTTTACCATGAGCGACGCGCCGCAGTTCGCATTCGCCCTTGAATATGTACCGGACGTGAAAGGTCTATACCGAGGTGCTTGGCCTGGAAGTCGAATGGGATCGCCCGAGCCAGGCGGTGTAGCGGCGCGTCCTGCGCGGGTCGGGGTCGTGCCCAGACGACCGACGACCGCCCGAGACGAACACTACTCGATCACGAACCGCTCGCTGTCGGTCGCGATCGCCAGCGGCCCCGGGTAGACCTCGGCCATGCCCGCGAGGAAGGCCGCAACCAGCGGGCCCTCGTCCGGGATCGGCGGGATCAGATGCGAGATGACGAGGCGGCCGACGCCGGCATCGCGCGCCATCGCCGCCACTTCCAGCGTCGGCGCGTGGTAGTTGCACGCTTCCTCGAGGATCTGCGCCATCCGCTCGTTGTTGTTTTTGCGGGCGAGGTCGATGCGCTGCTGCATCATGCCGAGATGGAGGGCCTCGCTCACCAGCATGTCGGCGCCCTTCGATGCCCGCACCAGCGCGTCGCACTTCTTCGTGTCGCCGGAGAACACTGCCGACTTACCCCGCGCCTCCACGCGGAAGCCGAACGCGGGCACGACGGGGAAGTGGTCGACCTCGAACGACAGCATCTCGATCTCGCCGATGCGCGCGATGGACGCGGGCTCCGCCGTCGCCGGCACTTCGTGGACGATGCACTCGATGCCCTCGCGCGAGAGCTTGTCGCCGTGATGCGCGAAGCGGTACCGCACGTCCGGGTTGAGGCCGGCGCGGAAGCCTTCGACCATCTCCCGCGTGCCCTCGGGACCGTAGATCGTCAGCGGATGCTTCGCCGCGCCCAGCGTCCAGCGCATCATCAGCAGGTCCGGCAGGTCGCTGATGTGGTCCGAATGCATGTGCGTGAAGAAGACGTGGTCGATGGAGCCGAGCGGGATGCCCGTCGCGATCAGCCGCCGCGCCGCCCCCCAGCCGCAGTCGATGAGCACGCGGTCGTCGCCGCTGACGATGACCTGCCCGGCGCCGCAGCGGTTCGGCGACGGCAGCGGGCTGCCGGTGCCCAGCAGGGTGATCTCCATCGCTGCGGTCATGAGTCTGCCTCCTGCTGGTGGTGCGTGTTGTTGGCGCCCCGGCCTCACCCCCCGCCCCTCTCCACCGCGTGGAGACGGGAGCTTGGCCGCACTGCGGTCCCTACGTCGGCGCTTCGACTTCGAGCTTCGGTTTGCGCTCGGCCGGCATGTGGTCGTAGAGGTCGGCGATGAGCTCGGCCTTGATCTTCGTGTAGCCCGCGTCGTCCCAGAGGTTGCGCCACTGATGTGGGTCCTCGTCGTGCTTGTACAGCTCCCCCTCGCTGCCGTCGTAGAGGATCTCCGTCTTCGGGTTGCCGACGATCCCCTCGAACCGCGGGTCCAGATTCGCGAGCAAGCCCGTGTCTGATCGCGTGCTGGGCTCGTACACCGTGCAGGTGTAGCCGTCGCGATAGATCGTGCGCAGGTGCATGCCCATGCCGGGAAACTGGCTGTCCCACTCGGTGATCATCCGCTGCCGACCGTCGCCGTTCGCCGACGGCCCGGCTGCCGGCGTACGGGGCAGCGCCCGCCCCTGCATCCAATCCGCTACCGGCACGCCCGCAACCTCGCAGAACGTCGGGGCGAGGTCCACCTGGCCAACCGGCTCCGCCACTTCCGATGGCGCGATGCCGGCCGATGGCGCCGGGCGCCAGATCAGCGGGATGCGCATCAGGGCGTCGCAGTGGTACGGCCCCTTGAACAGCAGCCCAAAGTCGCCCTGCAGCTCACCATGGTCGGTCGTGAAGAACACGTCCGTATCCTGCTCCCAGCCGCGCTGTGCGACGCGCGTGAGGACGCGCCCGCAGGCCTCGTCGATCAGCTCATTCTGGATGTGCGTCATCGCGTTCACTTCGCGCACCTGGTCGTGCGTCATCAGCTTTGGCACGAACCGCGTCGGGCCGCCCTCAACGTTGCGATAGCGCCCCTCGTAGTACGCCAGCCAGTGCGCCGGCTTCTGCGAAAGTATCTCGATGCACTTCTCGACGCTGCCCGGGTGGCCATCGGGCAGGTCCAGCTCGCGCCAGTTGACGCGGCTCATCTCAGAGTCCGGCGGGTCCCAGGGGTGGTGCGGGTCCGGAAAGCTCATCCAGACGAACCAGTCTTCGTCGGGGCTGAGCGAGTCGAGGTAGGCGATCGTCCGGTCGGCCACCCAGTCGGTGTGGTAGTACTCGCGCGGCATCGGGTTGAACTTCACTTCCGGAGCGCCGGTGTCGCCGCCGCCTTCGTGGTTCATGCCTTTGGAGGTGAAGAGCTGATAGAAGCCGGTGACGTAGCCGGGGTGGTTGTCGCTCAGCCACTTGCCGTAGTGCCACTGCTTCTGCGGGCCGTGCATCGCCAGCTCCATGTGCTCGAAGCCGCGGTAGGGCCCGGTGGAATCTTCGGCCGCCAGCCGATTCTCCTGCCACTTCGCCGCGAGGTCGAAGGCCGGCTCGAAGTGCGCCTTCCCGAGCAGCGCTGTTCGGTACCCCGCCCTTTCGTGCAGATAGGAGGCAACGCTCGGTGCATCTTCCGGCAACGGCACCCCGTTGGCGTACACACCATGGGTGCGGACGTACTGGCCGGTGATCATGCTCGACCGCGCGGGCATGCAGACGACGTTCTGGTTGTTCGCCCGCCGGTAGTTGATGCCGTCTCTCGCCAGCCCGTCGGCGACGGGCGTGCGAGCGATCTTGCCGCCGTTGCATCCCAGCGAGTCGTAGCGCATCTGGTCCGTCGTGATGAAGAGGATCTTCCGTCCCATCCGGCTACTCCTCCACCGCCGGGCGCGCTGCGGGCGTCGTCGCGATCACCACCGTGCGATCGAGTCCGGCCTCGCGGTGCTCGTGGGCGCGCTCGTACTCGGGCTGCGAGACCATCTCCAGGAACGCCGCCCGGCTGGGGTACTCCACCACGGCGATGGCGTCCCATTCGTTGTTGTCGTCGCCGATGAGGACCTGGTCGCAGCGGCCGGAGTAGATCAGCCTGCCGCCCTGCTTCTCCACCATCGTCCGAACGGTATCGCCATAGGAGCCATACTCCTTGGAGCCGCCACCGGCCCGGAACTTCAGCAGGTTGAGCATGACGACCCTGCCGGTGTCGGCCTTCGCGGCCGCCGCCAGCGCCTGGAACTGCTCGACGTTCGGTCGGATCTCGCTCATCGCTTGTCCTCTTGCATGGCCTTGATGAAGTCGACGACGACCTTCGCCAGTTCCTCGCCGCGGTCCTCCTGGATGAAGTGGCCGCCGCCGTCGATCGTCGTGTGCGCTTGCCCCTTCGTGCCCGGCACGCGCGACTGAAAGGCGCGGTCGGCGCCGCGTGTCACGGGATCCGAGTCACCGAAGGCGCAGAGGAACGGCTTCTCCCATTTCTCCAGCACCTCCCAGGCCTTCCGGTTGTCCGCCGAGGCGGGGTCGTCCGGGCGCGTGGGCACGAGCAGGGGGAACTTTCGCGCGCCCGCCTTGTAGCTCTCGTCCGGGTACGGCGCGTCGTATGCGGCGATGATCTCCGGGGCGAGCGTCGTCGTGCAGCCGCCGTTGACGATGTTGCCGATGTGGAGCACGGGCGCCGTTTGCGAGAATTTCTGCCAGTTCAGGAACGCCTCTCCTGGAGGCGTGTCGCCCGTCGGCAAGAAGGTGTTCGCGGCGACGATGCGGGCGAACCGCTCCGGATGCTCGGTAGCGATCCGCAGGCCGATCAGCCCACCCCAGTCCTGGCAGACGAGCGTGATCTCCTGCAGGCCGACCTGCTCGACGAAGCTGGTGATCCAGCCCACGTGCGCGGCGTACGTGTACGCGTCCTGTTCCGCCGGCTTGTCGCTGCGCCCAAAGCCGATCAGGTCCGGCGCGACTGCACGGAAGCCGGCGGCCGTGATGACGGGGATCATCTTCCGGTACAGATACGACCACGACGGCTCACCGTGCAGCATCAGCACCGGCGGCGCCGAACGGGGCCCCTCATCGATGAAGTGCAAGCGCAAGCCGTCGACCTCGACATAGTGCGGCTCGAAGCCGTATCCCGGCAGATTGGTGAACCGTTCGTCGGGAGTGCGCAGCGCGGTCATAGGGCAGCCTCTTTCCGGTGGATTCAACCTGCTTTCAGCTGAACGAGAACTCCCGCTCATCTGTGATGTTGACTCAACAACGCGCTGAGCATGCGCCTCATCACCCGGCGACCCTGCACCACCGACAACCCCTGGTGCGCGCGGAGACTCTCCCAGGCCGACCAGCTCGCGGCGGCCGTCATCGCCTCCAGTACCTCCCGGCGGTCGCCGGCGGCTCTCGCCACGAGCTCGGGCGCGAATACGCGGGCAGTTTCGTCGCGGTCGCGCATGCGCGCCCACGTGAGGTGCCGGTGTAGCACGCCGGAGAATGGTTCCGAAAGGAGGGCGGCGCGGCGGACCGGCGCGATCGCCTCGTGCTGGCGGGCGCGCCCGGCCGCGAACGCGACGACGCGCGCATCGGCCGGCAGCGACGGGTCGACCGGCCGCGTCAGCGCCATCACACGCGTGATCTGGCGGGCGGCGGCCGTGGCGTAGAGCGATTCCAGGTCCTCGAAGTGATGGAAGACGGTGCGGAGCGAGACATCGGCGCGCTCGGCGATGCGCTGCGCCGAGGGGCGGAGGTCGCCCTCTTCAATCAGCGCGAGCAGCGCTTCGACGACGGCTGCATTCGTACGCTCGGTGCGCGCCGCGCGCCCGTCGGGCTGCCGCCGATTGGTGTGCCGCTGGATGACCGCTGTCTCCACCATGCAGCGATCCTACGATTATTGCACTCAGAATGCAATATCGTTTTTCGGAAGCCAACCGTGTGGGCCGACCGGGCGCCATACGGCCGCGATCAATTGTGCGACCGGGGTTGCCGACGCCACTCGTACATGGCCACGACGGCCCGTCACTGTGGTTCAATCGCAACCGTCATGCCCACGCGTTTACGTCGGTGTAACGTCGCCCCGCGATACTGTGGCGAAGCAAAAACGGACCGCGCGCATGATGATGCTCGCGTCCATAGCAGAGAGGTGACAACATGACCGACGCCCTCCAGTTGCTCCGCACCGACCACAACGAGGTGAAGGAGCTCTTCAAGCAATTCGAGCAGGCCGACGACTCCAAGACAAAGGGCGAAATCGCCCAGAAGGCGATCATGGAGCTTGAGGTCCACGCGAAGGTCGAGGAGGAGATCTTCTATCCCGCGCTGCGCAAGCAGGACGATGCCGAGAAGGATATGCTCGACGAGGCAGACGAGGAGCACCACGTGGCGAAGCTGCTCATGGCCGAGCTATCGAGCATGCGCGCGACCTCCGACCGCTTCAACGCCAAGTTCACCGTGCTGGCCGAATTGGTGAAGCACCACATCGACGAAGAGGAGACCGAGCTCTTTCCACTGGCGGCCGAAGAAGGTCCCGAGCGCCTGGAGCGCCTCGGCGGCCTGATGGAGCGCCGTAAGATGGAACTGATGCGCCAGATGCAGAATCCGCGCCCGCGGTCGACGACGACCCGCCGCACGACAGGCGCAGGCAAGGCGCGAACGACCACTCGTACCAAGACCGCCACTTCGGGTGCCCGGCGGAAGACGACGAGTACCGCCAGGAACGGCGCCAGCGCGAACGGGCGCACCACCGTCGGCGGCCACACGACGACCCGTCGGGCCACCACGAGCCGCGGCACGTCGACTCGGGCCACCGGCACCAGTCGCACGGGCACGGCCCGCACCGGCACGCGGACGACGGCGCGGGCCACGGCCAGCCGCGCGGCGAAGACGACGACGACGCGCGCCAAGACCGCCGCGAGCACGCGGCGGAAGCCGGCAACCGCGACACGATCGAAGTCGCGCTAGCCGTCGACCTCGTTATCGAATCGGCAGGATGCGGGTCCGCAACGCAGGCGGGCCCGCATCTTTGCGTCTGCCGACGCTAACGGTGGCGGGAGATGCCGAGCACTCCGCTCAGCCGCGAACCGTCGGCCGGCCTCACCCCTCTCCGTGGCGAGTCTGCGACCGACCCCTCTTCACCGCGTGGAGCGGGGATTGGGGCGATGGTGTGGTGCGCAGCTCAACATCCGGCGCTACTGTTCGATCTGATCTCCTCTCCCCTTGTGGGAGAGAGGTGGCCGGAGGCCGGGGTCAGGGCGCCCGCAACGCCGGCGGAGCCAAGCCGCCTCCGCTACGTTGCGCGCGCATATAACCGCCGTCGACTAACGGACTATGCCCGTCATCAATCACCAGGGTTTAATGACGGATCGGATGCACCACGAGCGCAATCGCTGCCGAACCATAAGAATGCGGGCCGCTTTCACGACCCGCATTCCAAGGCGAGGCTGCTCCAATGGCGCGCAGACCGCGCGCCGCTGTGATATCTAATGTGTGGCCGGCGCCGCTGCAGGAGCGCGGTCCGGGACGCGCCCGGGTGCGAAGATCGTCCCGCTCGCCGCCGGCATCGGCATCGGCGCGGGGTCTGCCTGCCGGGCGGCTGGCGTGCGCGCCGCCGCTGCGTCGTCCATCCGCTCAGCACCGCAGTAGGGGCAGATCGCCCAGAACGACTTCAGGCTGCGGTCGCAGCCATAGCAGGCGGTCTGGAGCGCGGCACGACAGTACGGGCACGAAACGAAGCTGTCGCTGACCGCGCGCTGACACTGCGGGCACGCTTCTTCGCGGCCGATCTCGCGCATGAAGGCATCGGTCTCCAGCTGGCGGTTGTAGGACTCCACTAGCGCCTCTTGCGGGCGCAGCGCGAGATATAGCAACAGCCCGGGAATGTTGAATACGGCCACGATACCCGTGAGGAGGACGCGGACTGCCGGGTCGACCGTGCGCGACCGGATGTCGTGGTACACCCACAGCGTCAGCGCAATCCACATCACGACCAGGTAGGCGGCGACGACGATGCCGCTGATCCAGAGCGCATTGATCAGTGCGTCACTCTTGAATATTGACAGTGGCGCCTCGGCTGCGAACATCGTCTGACTCCTTCGTTCGGATTGACCCTCGAATTATCGCGACGGGCCATTGCTACGCCGTAACACGACGTAAGGAGCGCGTGCCACCGACCTGCATGATCCGGTTACTTGACGGCGGGATCACGCGGACCGAGCGCACGCTGCGGCAGCATGGCCCACCAACCGATGGCAGCAGGGCGGGCCCGTCCGGAAGTGGGCAGGGGAGAACCGCCAGACGACCATGCCACGCGTCGCAGGGGAGCCGGGTGCATTCTGACCGTGGCCGATGTGCGGGCGACGCGGAAGCCCTAATTGAGGGCGGCGATGAACTCGTAGCCGATGCCGGGCGTCGTCCGGATCATGCTGCTGCCCTCGGAGAGCCGCCCGAGCTTCTGCCGTAGCCGGCTCATCGTTACGTGCAGCATGTGGTGCTCACCCTCGTATCCTGAACCCCAGACGAAGTGCAAGAGCTGATCGTGGGTGAGGACGCGGCCCACGTTCTGCACCAGGAACGCCAGCAGGCGGTATTCCGTCGGCGTCAGCGGCAGCGGTTCGCCACCGATATCGGCGCGATAGGCCTTGGAATCGAGGGTGAGCGGGCCGACATTGATCGTCGGGGCGAGTAGCCCCTCCTGCGAGTGCGATCTTCGCAACACGGCTTGCACGCGCGCCAGCAGCTCGCGCGTGCCGAAGGGCTTGCGGATGTAGTCGTCGGCGCCGGATTCGAGCGCGCGGACGACGTCGCTCTCGTCCACCACCACCGTCAGCATCACCACGGGCACACTCTGCCGCCCGTGGATCTCCCGGCAAAGGTCCAGCCCGTTCGCGTCAGGCAGATTCACGTCCAGGAGCACCAGCGAGAAGTCATACTCGGCGAGCGCCGCGCGGCCCTTGGCGCCATCGGTCGCGACGACGACGCGCATCCCGGCGGCCTCCAGGGTGCGCGATACGACGCGGCCGATCCCGATGTCATCATCGATGAGGAGAATCAGTGGAGACTGCTGCTGCTGCATGTTGCGCCTACGATTCGAACATGTGCGCGGGCTGGAGTCGAGGCTCCGCACATGGCGTGTCGCCCACGTGCGTCCACTCTGCCAGGCGTCGCAGTTGTCGCACCGCGGCGAACGCACATAAGGTGCGCCGCGGGTCATCATCCACTGTACCCGTGCACAACGAAACATCAAGTCCGAATCGTCGCGAATCACCCGCATGCGCGATTTGCCAGACGGCTGCAACGGCGGCACACGGACCATGGACACGCACCTACTCGGGCATGCTCGCCTCCCCTCCACGACTCATACGGGGCTCGTGCTATCGTCTTCCAGATGCCGAACGCTACGACCGCCGTACTCCTCCTCTCCTGCCGCGACCAGAAGGGCCTCGTCGCCGCCGTCTCGGACTTCCTCCTCCGGCACGATGGAAACATCGTCCACGCCGATCAGCACACCGATCGGGAAGAAGACATCTTCCTCCAGCGGGTCGAGTGGGAGCTCAAGGGCTTTGCCATCCCCCGCGGCGAGATTGAAGCGGCGTTCCGGCCCATCGCCGAGCAGTTCGGCATGACCTGGCGTCTGCGCTTCTCCGACGAGGTGCCGCGGGTGGCCGTGCTCGTCTCGAAGCTGCACCACTGCCTGTACGACCTCATGGCGCGCTGGCGTTTGGGGGAGCTACGGGCGCAGATCCCGCTCGTCATCAGCAACCACGCCGAGGCGGGGTCGATCGCCGCCGAATTCGGCGCCGAGTTCCACCACCTGCCGGTCAGCGCCGGGACGAAGCAGCAGCAGGAGGCGCGGATCGTCGAGCTGCTCGAAGGTTGCCATATCGATCTGGTGGTCCTGGCGCGCTACATGCAGGTGCTGTCGGAAGCGGTTGTGGACAGGTACCCGCAGCGCATCATCAACATCCACCACTCCTTCCTCCCCGCCTTTGCGGGGGCGCGGCCGTACCACCAGGCGCACCAGCGCGGCGTGAAGATCATCGGCGCCACCGCGCACTATGCGACCCCGCAGCTCGACCAGGGTCCGATCATCGATCAGGGGGTGGCGCACGTCAGCCATCGCGACGCCGTCGAGGACCTGATGCGAAAGGGGCGGGACCTGGAGAAGACCGTGCTGGCGAGGGCCGTGGACCTCCATCTGCGCAACCGGATCGTTGTGTACGGGAACAAGACGGTGGTGTTTGACTGACGGCGGCCGGCGCGTGCCGGCGGGCACCATTCGCGGCCGGCAATCGGCTAGACACCCCAGCGGTCGCGGTCGTGCGCGTTGCTGAGGCGCGTGCCCGAAAACTGCAGGCTCGACGCGATCACCCGCTCCCACAGCTCCCGCAGCGACGGCATGATCCGAAGCTCGACGTCGGCCGCGGCGATGGCCGCGAGCAGATCGCCCACCGGCTCGACCCCGAGCGGGGAGACGCCGACCCGGCTGACGAAGTGCCCGGCAGTCGCATCGTTGGGCTCGAACGTCGCCGCGGGCATCGTGTAGCGATACAACGTGGCGCGACGGATGCGATCGAGCCAGCGCGTCTCGACGGCGATCACCATGCGCGCTGCCGGCCCCGTGCACCAGCGCTCGCGGTCGTCCGCTGTTGTCGCATCGTCGCACCAGAAGCAGGCGCGCGGGCATTCGCGCGGCAGGTAGTACATGGCCGCGTGCCAGCCGTCGATCGCCCAGACCAACGGCGCGATCTCGGGCCGCGCGAGCGGCGCCCGCGGCTCGAATCGCGAGATGTGCGGGTCTTCGCTGAAGTGGTAGAGGATCACGACGCAAGACGCCTCTCGCTCCGCCATCGCCCAACAGCCGCGGCGACTCCCTCATGTTAAAACTGTCCGCAACAAGCCGCAGCAGGCCGGTCAAGCATGGGATTGGCGCCCATAGCGCGGTACGATCTACGGCGCGCAACATTCTGCGCGTACCTGTTTGTCGCCGAACATCGTGGCCGTTCAGGCCACTTCGCCCATGGAGGACCTGATGATCGCTGAACGTCGGCCGCCACCCAAGCCTGGGTCACCCAAGCGCGAAGGCGTGCTCGCCCGGTGGGGCCGCTTCTCGTACCGCCGGCGCTGGAGCGTCATCGGCGTCTGGGTGGGGCTCCTGCTCGGCATCATCGCCTCGAATATTTTCTTCGGAGGCACGTACGTGTCCGAGTTCAAGGTGCCGGGCGCCGAGTCACAGAAGGCCCGCGACCTCCTCCAGTCGCGGTTCCCGGCGCGCTCGGGCGATTCTGCCGACCTCGTGTTCGCCGCACCCGCGGGCATCAACGCCGAGCCCGCGAAGTCGCGGGTGCAAGCCGTGCTCGACGAGGTCGCGGCTGTGCCAGAGGTTGCCTCTATCGAATCTCCGTACCAGCAGCCGAGCTCGATCTCCAGGGACGGCACGGTCGCCCGCGCGACGGTGCACTGGTCGAAGGCAGCGAACGAGGTTTCGTCAACCAGCCTGACGCGCTTCTTGAGCATCGTCGACGGCGCAAACGGCAATGGGTTTCAGGTCGAGGCAGGGGGCGCCGTCGTCGCGGAAAACGAACAGCCCGCGTTCGGCTCCGAGTACCTGGGACTGGCCGCCGCGGTCTTGATCCTCCTGATCGCCTTCGGCTCCGTCATCGCCATGGGGTTGCCGCTGCTGGCCGCGGTGTTCGGGCTGGGCGCCGGCTTTTCGTTGATCGGGCTGGCGGCGAACCTCGCCAGCTTCCCGGCGTTCAGTCCGCAGTTCGCCGCGATGATCGGGCTCGGCGTCGGCATCGACTACAGTCTGCTCATCGTCACACGCTTTCGTGAAGGGCTGCACAACGGCAGCAGCGTCGAAGACGCGATCGCGATGGCGCTCGATACGTCGGGCCGTTCGGTGATCTTTGCTGGCATGGTCGTGGCCGTTGCGTTCCTCGGGCTCTTCCTGATGGGCCTCCCGTTCGTCGCGGCGCTCGGGTCCGCGGGCGCGATCATCGTCGTGCTTGCCGTGCTCGTGGCGATCACCCTGATGCCGGCCGCGCTTGCCGTCGCTGGCCATAGCGTCGACCGCTGGCGGCTGCCGTTCTTGCACTCCACTGAGGGGATCGACGAACGCAGCGTCTGGTTCCGGCTGAGCGAAGGGATCCAGCGCCACCCGGTGCCGTACTTCATCGGGACGGCGGCACTGCTACTTCTGCTCGCTTCGCCTGCGCTGTCGATGCGCCTGGGCTTCACGGACGCCGGGAACACCTCAACGACGCAGCATTCCCGCCGCGCATATGACCTGCTCTCCACGGGATTCGGCGCGGGCTACAACGGACAGCTCGTGCTCGCCGTCGATGTTTCGAAGGGCGGCGCCGACGGGCTTGATGGCCTGCGCTCAGCGGTCCAGGCGGCGCCGAACGTCGCCGACGTCTCGCCGCCGATCCGGAACCCGGACGGCGACACAGCGCTGATCACCGTGATCCCGAACACCAAACCACAAGACTCTGCGACGAATGGCCTCGTGCACACGCTGCGCGACAGCGTCATCCCGGCGGCGATGTCAGGCAGCGACGCAAAGGTCTACGTCGGCGGCCACATCGCCGCGAACATTGATGGTGGCGACCGCATCGGCTCGCGAATGCCGCTGCTGTTCGGCGGCGTCATCGGCCTCAGCTTCGTGCTGCTGACGATCGTCTTCCGCTCGGTCGTCGTCGCGGCGAAGGCGGCGGTGATGAACCTGCTGTCGATCGGCGCCAGTTATGGCGTGCTGGTGGCGATCTTCCAGTGGGGCTGGTTCTCGAATGTGATCGGCATCGACAAGGGGCCGATCGAGACGTTCCTGCCGATGATGATGTTCGCGATCCTCTTCGGGCTCTCGATGGACTATGAGGTCTTCCTGATCAGCCGCGTCCGCGAGGAGTATCTGCGCACCGGCAACAACGCCGTGGCCGTCAGCCACGGCCTGGCGGCGACCGCCCGCGTGATCACCGCCGCGGCGGCGATCATGGTGACGGTGTTTCTGACCTTCGTGCTGGGCCCGGACCGGGTGATCAAGGAGTTTGGCATCGGCCTCGCCACGGCGATTTTTGTTGATGCCACGATCGTCCGGCTCGTGCTGGTGCCGGCGACGATGGAGCTGCTCGGCGACCGCAACTGGTGGCTGCCCTCGTGGCTGGCACGCGTCATCCCGAACGTCAGCCTCGACCGCGCGCCAGAGCCGGCGCTCGCGCACGGCGGAGGCCCGGCCGGCGGTCAGTAAGGCCGCAGACTGGGAAACTGGACGTTGGAGGCTGGAGGCTGGTCGGCCAAGCTCCCCTCTCCACGCGTGTTTTGAAGCGGGGCCGGGGGTGAGGCCGGGTCGTGAGAGACTACAGGTGCCTCGAGCGCTTACACGGCTCAGGTAAGGAAAGCGCAGCCGCCCTCACCCTCTCCGTGGCGAGCCCTCGCCCGCCCATTGGGGCACCTCTCCCACGCAGCGGCGTGCTGTCGCCCAGCCTCCAGCTTCCAACCTCCAGCCGCCTAGATCTTCCAGCCGCCTAGATCGGAGCGCCGGGGGCGGTCAAGGGCCACGGCTGCAGGCGCTCGAAGGCGAGGGCGAGGTCGAGCAGAAGCGCATCTTCGTGGCGCCTGGCATAGGCTTGCAGCCCGATCGGCAGCCCATTCGGCGATAGGCCCGCCGGGATCGAGATGGCGGGGTAGCCCGAAATGTTGCCGGGGATCGTCAGCGCGCCGTTGTTGTTCCGCCCTACCCGCAGGTCGCCGACGCGGCTCGGCATCGGACCTTCCGCCGCGAACGCCTCGATCGGATTCGTCGCGCACAGCACGACATCGACCTGCTCGAAGACGTCCGCCATCGCCTCGTTCATCACGACGCGGAATCGGTCGACCGATGCGGCGTGCCAGATGCGGTAGCGCTCCATGAACTCCATCCCGACGCGGATCTCGTAGGTGAGGTCGTCCTTGCAGTCGGGCCAGAACTCCTTCAGTTCGTTGTACAGGCCCGGGGCGCCCGCATTCAGCCAGGCGCCCGCCTTTTCCGGCAGCCGGATATCGATCTCGACCCGCCGCATGCCGGTGGCTTCGACGAGAGCTTCGGCGGCGGCCGTGACGACGCGTTCGACGTCCGGATGCAGCGTCGCCGCGCCGAGGTCGGAGGAGACCGCCACGCGCAGGCCGCGCAGATCGCGCGAGCCGAGGGCAGCCTCCCAGCCGTCGATGCGGGGCAGACTGAACGGGTCGCGGGCGTGATATCCCGAAGCGACATCGTACCAGCGCGCGGCGTCGCGCACGCTGCGCGCGACCGTGCCCCAGAGGCTGGTCAGAGCGCCGTTTTCGATGCGCGGCCCGCGCGGAATGCGCCCGAACGTGCCCTTCATGCCGACGAGCCCGCAGTAGGCGGCGGGGATGCGGATCGAGCCGCCTCCGTCGCTGGCCGTGGCGAGCGCCACGAGTCCGCCTGACACCGCCGCCGCCGAACCGCCGGACGATCCGGCCGGGGTGCGCTCCAGGTTCCACGGGTTGCGCGTCACACCGTGCAGCTTCGTCGCCGTATAGTTGACCAGACCGAACTCCGAGGCCGCCGACTTCCCCACGATCACCGCGCCCGCCGCGCGCAGCCGCTCGACGTGGATGGAGTCGTGGTCGGCGAAATTGTCGCGATAGACCACTGATCCGTGCGCCGTCGGCATCCCCTCTGCGTCTTCGAGGTCCTTCACGAGCAGCGGCACGCCTGCGAAGGCGCCCGGGTCCTCGCCGGCGGCGATGCGCGCGTCGATCCGCGCCGCCTGCTCTCGCGCGCCGTCCGCATCGAGGTGCACAACGGCATTCAGCTTCGAGCCCCCGATTGCGGCGAGCGAGGCTTCGAGCGCGTCGGCGGCGCGCACGTCTCCGCGGCGGATGGCGTCGGCGAGCGACGATGCGTCTTCGAGCCAGAGTTTCATGAAGGGCGCCTCCCGCGCTGAAGCGGATTGTAATGCGATCCGCGGCCTGGGACGAGCAGATGCGTCGCGATGTACAATCGCAGACTGACCGGCGCAGAAACGGAGGCACAGGTGGGTGATGTCAACGCGCAACTGCATCCGGCAACGCTCGACGTGCTGACGTCGACGCCCGCCGTCCTGCGGGCGATGCTCTCGTCGATGCCACCCGCGCTCGTGGGCGCGCCGGGACCGGACGGCTGGTCGCCAAAGGACGTGACGGCGCACCTCCTCTCGATTGCGGATGTGGCATCGCTGGAACGCGCGCGCCTGATAATCGAGCACGACAACCCGGCGCTGCCGAACATCGACGAGGGGGCGACGCTCGAAGCCTCCGGTGTGCGGCCGTGGCCGCTCGACCGCCTGCTCGATGCGTTCGCCGAAGCGCGCGGCGCGCGCATGGCCGCGCTGCGACAACTGAGCGCCGCCGACCTCGGCCGGCGCGGACGGCATCAACTCGCCGGTGACGTGAGCGTCGCCGATGTCCTCAACCATGTGGCGTACCACGACCTCATGCACATACAGCAGGTCGCACAACTGCTGGCGATGCCGATCGAGGAGCAGCGCGGCGGCATGCGGATGTTCTGACGGATCATTGAGCTGCGCAACCGGAGCGGCCGATCAGTGTGCGCCGCTTCGCGAAGAAGCCGCCGGCGGGGACTCGTCGCCAGCGCAGCACTCGACAACAGTAAGGTGATTCGAATGCAGCACAACCAAGCGGAGTCGGCACGGCCAGCATCTTCCTTCGGCGCACACTCGACCGCGCTCGAAGTCATTGCTGGTCATGACCTGTCGGGCAAGAATGCGATCGTGACGGGCGGTACGCGGATGCCGGGGTGACGGACAACGCCGTCATGCCGGGCGGCATCCTGACGGGACTGCAGAAGCATATGTCGCGCGAGGAACAGATCGGGCTGGGGTGGTTCGACGCATCGGGCAAGATCAACGAGCGGTTCAAGGACACAGCGCAGGGCGCCGCGACCCTCGATCTGGGCAGCCGTCGCGCCGGAGTTGGACGGAGTTGGTGGGCTCTATCTGGAAGACTGCGGCATCGCCCAGCCCCTTCGAGAGGAGCAGCCGTTCGCGGGATACATGCCGTACGCCCTCGACCCCGACCGCGCCGATCGTCTGTGGTCGGTCTCGGAAGAGCTGCTCGCGGCAGTCGACACTCGTTGACGGCTACCCTTCCAGCCTCCAGCCTCCAGCCTCCAGCCTCCTAATCCGCCGCCCAGCGCTCGTACAGCTCCGCGAGGCGCGCGCTATGGCGTTCCAGCAGCCGCGCCGCCCGTGTGCCCTCCTGGTGGTCGCCTCTGCTGAACGCGTCCGCTACGCGGCGTTCCAACTCCACCTTCTCCTGCTCCGCGACCTCGATACGCCCGTCGAGGCCGTCCGTGCCGGCGATGGCGGGCGCCTTCGCCGGGCGCTGGTCGCGCCGCTGACTCTTGCGCGTGGCGACGCGCGCCCGCTCGCGGCCGCGCGTGGAACCGTGCGCGTGCCAGTACTCGGAGAAATTGCCTTCGAATGGCACGAGCCGGCCTCCGCGCACCTCCACGATGCGGTCGACGATCTTGTCGAGGAAGTACCGGTCGTGCGAGACGACGAGCAGCGTGCCGTTGAAGTTGCTGAGCGCTTCCTCGATCGCCTCGCAGGCCGGGATGTCCAGATGGTTGGTCGGCTCATCGAGAATGATGAAGTCCGGCTTCTGGATCGTCAGGCGCGCCAGTTGCAGGCGGTTCCGCTCGCCGCCCGAGAGGTCGCCGACACGCTTGCTCAGGTCATCGCCGGTGAATAAGAACTGAGCGGCCACCCCGTAGGCGCGGTCGTGCGTCATCGCTCCGTCGGCGATGAGCTGCCCGAAGACCGTGCGCTCGTCGTCGAGCACCTCCTGCTCTTGCGCGCAGTAGCCGACGCGAAGGCTGGGGCCGACGCGGATCATCCTGTCGTCCCAGGCGCCGAAGGCGATGATGTCGCGCAGCAGCGTCGTCTTGCCGCAGCCATTCGGCCCGATCACGGCGACGCGCTCCCCGCAGGCAATGTCGAGCTCCGCATCGTCGAACAGGCGCAGCTCTCCGAACGACTTCGCGTACCCGCGCACCTGCAGGGCGATATCGGCGCGGCTCGACTGCGTCCTCAGGTCGACGCTCATCGCCGATGCTTCGGTGGCGGGCCGCTCGGTCGCATCTTCGCGCGCGCGGTCGAGCTGCGAGACGCGGGCGCGCAGGCGTTTCCCCCATGCCGGGTCGGCGGTCCGCTTCGCGATCTCGCGGAAGCGCTTGACCAGCGCATCGAGCTGCGCCAGCCGCCGCTGGTCCGCGACGTAGTCCGCCCGCTGCGCCAGCTTCTCCCGCAGCAGCGTCGCGCGGTAGGCGGAATAGTTCCCGGCGTAGGGACGTACGCGGCCCTGTTCGAGCTGCAGGATGCCGGTCGCGACGCGGTCGAGCAGGTAGCGGTTGTGAGAGACGATCAGCACGGCGCCGCGGAAGCCCGCGAGGAATGCTTCGAGCCAGGCGATGCCGGCAAAGTCGAGGTGGTTGCCGGGCTCGTCGAGCACGAGCAGGTCCGGTTCGGCGAGCAGCGCCTTGCTCAGTGAGAGGACATTGCGCTCGCCGCCCGAAAGCGCCGCGACAGGCTGGTCGCCACGGCCGCCAAGCCCGAGTGCGTGCAGCATCGCCGTCGCTTTCGACGCGGCGGCGTCACCGCCTTCGGCATCGTAGGTGGCCCGCGCCGCCTCGTAGGCCGAAGTCGCTGCGGGGACATCCGCGCTGGCAGCCGATGCCAGCTGCTCCTCGCAGGCGCGCAACGCCGCTTCCAGCTCGGCATGGCGGGCGAGCACCGCACCGAAGACGGTCTGGCCCTCGTCGAACTCGGCGTGCTGGGGGACGTACCCGATGCGCAGGCCGGGCGCGCGCGCGATCGCGCCGCCGCTCTGCGCTTCCTGGCCAACGATGATGCGCGCGAGCGTGGTCTTGCCGGCGCCGTTCGGCCCGATCAGTCCCAGCTTGTCGCCGGCGTTCACCCGGAAAGATGCGTCGCTCAGGATCTCGCGGTGACCGTAGTCCTTGCGGACTCTCTGGAATCGAAGCAGTTCCATCTTGCTGCGCAGGATAGCGCGGCTGGAGACTGGAGACTGGAGACGGGAGACGGGAGACGGGAGACTGGAGACTGGAGACTGGAGACTGGAGACGGTGGACGATAGAGGATGGAAGTCAGAAGGCAGAAGTCTATTTTCCATCCTCCCCACCACGACCACCGCCTTCCATCTTCCAGACAGGAGTCAGGCGGCGGCGAAGCCGGGGGATGTCTTGATGCCCGATAGCTGTGGTGCGTGGTTGTCGTCGTGGATGCGCTGGAAGACTGCCCACTCTCGCGAATTGAGCGCGCCAAAGACGAAGTGCTTGAACCTGATCTCGGTGTTGACCCCGGCGTCGAGCCGGCGGATGTAGGCGAGGAGGTCCTCGTGCGCCGCCTGCGCGGCGCTGCGCGCTTCAGCGAGCGTGTCGAAGCGCGCGACGGTGACGCCGTCCTGCGCCGCTGCCTCCTCGAACTGCGGGCCGAATCCCGCGGGTAGGTGGCCATCGCCGAGGTTGGTGGAGAGTGCGACGACGACCCGCTTCGTCGTCACGACGTGCGCCATCAGCTCGAGGATCGACCAGTCGTCGGCCGACGGCTTGTGCGCCGCTTGTGACTCGGAGACGCCGGCCAGCGCGGCGAAGAGGTGGTCGTGTCCCTGCTGCACGAGCGCCTCGATCTCCTTCGGCGTCCTGGCGGACGCCTCGTGGATGAAGGCGATCGCCGCGGCTCGCCGGTCATCCGGGATCGTCAGTTGCTTCTTCCCATCGGGACCAACGACGTACATCAGCGCCAGATCAACCATGCCGCTACCTCCAGATGTGTGCGCGCCCGGAACACGATGATACCGCTGCCGCGGTCAAGATCGCTCTGCCGGGGCGGAGGGCTCGGTCTCGCGCGTCTCCTCGCTCGCGAGCGCGGGAAGTTCGACCGTGAACTTCGCGCCACCCTCGGGTGCGTGACCGGCGAGCAACCGGCCGCCCAGCTTTTGCACGATCTGATTGCACACAAACAGCCCGATTCCGAGGCCCTTTTGCTGCTGCCC
>JBBRPY010000054.1:0-23144 GCA_038227375.1 Dehalococcoidia bacterium | reverse complement strand
GCCGGAGCAGCGCCGCGCCCAGAAGGCGCAGCCATCGCTGGACCTGCGCGCGTTCTTCGCGTCGCAGCGACGGCGGTCGATTGTGCCCGCGATCGAGGCGGGGCTGCTCGATGAGCATCAGCTCCCCATCCATCGTCTGAGCGAGATGGCGCAACCGGCGCTGATCCTCACCCACCCGGGCGACCCGTTGCATCCGCTCGCATCGGGCGAGCTGCTGTACGATCGCATGCCGCACGCGAGGCTCGCGGTCGCGCCGACGGCGACGTACTGGCAGGAGGAGCACGCCGCTCTCACGCACGTGATCGCGTCGTTTGTCCGCGGCGAGCCGATCGCGCGCGGTTTGCCGGACAAGGTCTTGCATCAGCACGAAGGCAACCACGCTCAGCCGGCTAATGCGGCGGGCAGTCGATTCGCGGATGAGACGCGCATCACTTGATGCGAACTGCCGGAGCCGCGCGTCGTGCGGCATCATGCACGCGAAAGGAGCCCGGATGATTCTCGTCTCTGGCGGAACAGGCTTTGTTGGATCGGCGATTGCCCGCGAACTGCTGCGACGAAACGAGCGCGTCGCCGTGCTCGGGCGGGACGAGAAGAAGATCCGGGATCGCTTCGCCGATCGTGTCGAGGCGCGCGCGGGCGATGTCCGTGAGCCGGCGACGCTCGCCGCGGCGATGCGGGGCGTCGACATCGTCATCAACGCCGTGCAGTTTCCGGGGTCGCCGATCGAGAACCGGCGAAAGGGCTGGACCTTCGAGGAGATCGACTTGAAGGGCACACGCCATCAGGTCGATGCGGCGAAGGCGGCCGGGGTGCGCCGATTCGTCACGATGAGCGGCGTCGGCGCAGCGAAGGACGCGGACAAGCACTGGTTCCGCTACAAGTGGGAAGCCGAGCAGTACCTGCAGCGCAGCGGCATCGAGTGGGTGGTCATCCGCCCGACCTGGATCTTCGGTCCCGACGACGTCTCGCTCAACCGTTTTCTCGGCTTCGGGAAGGTGCTGCCGTTCATCCCGATGTTCGGCAGCGGGACGCAGGACATGCAGCCCGTGTTCATCGATGACGTCGGGCGCGTCGCCGCAGACGCCGCGCTGTTGCCGGAGGTGGCGAATGCGACTTTCGAGATCGGCGGCCCGGAGGTCATGTCGATGAACGACGTTGTAAAGACGGCCCTCGACGTGCAGGGGAGGCAGCGTCCGTTGCTCCACCAACCGGTGGCCGTGGGCAAGGCGATCGGCAGGCTGGCATCGATCCTCCCACGGCCGCCGCTGAGCGCCGACGCCATCGACTTCATCACCGAGCCCGCAGTGGCGGACAACGCCGCCGTGCTCGATGTGCTGCATCAGCGCCTGACGCCGCTGCGAGAGGGGCTGGCGACGTACCTGACGCCCGCGTGATCGCGCCCGCGGGTTCGTCGTGCCGACCGCCAGCCAAAGGATGCTTGTCGAACCTTCTGTGATCGGTGTCCCCTGTGGACCCCGGAAATTCTCCCAAACGACGCTCGCTCCACCCAGAGTTGCAAAGAAACGGAGACGCTCGCATGGCAGGAGAACGGCGCAATATCGCCAGCGACTCGGCGTGGGAGCCCGTCGTCGGGTACTCGCGAGCGGTCCGGATGGGCGGCCACGTCTTCGTCTCCGGCACGACGGCGACGGCCGCGGACGGGACGATCGTCGGCGAGGGCGACCTGTACGCGCAGGCGATGCAGGCGATCCGAAACATCGAAGCCGCGCTGGTGCAGGCAGGGGCGGCGCTGTCCGATGTCGTCCGCACGCGCATGTTCGTGACCGACATCGGCCGCTGGGAGGAGGCGGGCCGCGCCCACGGGGAGTGCTTCGGCGCCATCCGGCCGGCAACCACGATGGTGGAGGTAGCGCGCCTGATCGACCCGTCGATGCTGATCGAGATCGAGGCCGATGCCATCGTGGGTGAGTGACCCTCGCCGCGTTCGGAGGAACCGCCACGCAACGGCGCACGAGTCGGCGGATTGGGTCGCCTCAAGGGATGATCGGTACACTGAACCCGTATGAACTTCTTTGGCGTCGGCCCGGCTGAACTGATCGTGATCCTCGTCGTGGCGCTGGTCTTCGTCGGACCGGAGCGGCTCCCGCACCTCGCTGCCGACCTCGCGCGGACGATCCGGGAGATCCGAAAGTACACGGGAAGCCTCGCCGCCGAGTTCAACGAGGTGATCCATGACTTCGAGCGCGAGACGGAGACGGACCGCAGCCAGTGGAAAGAGATCGGCGAGGGGCTGACCGGCGCCACACAGTCGGTGACCGACGCAATCCGCGGCGCGCGAGCCGACGCCGCGACCGGCGGCCCCCCGGCGGCCACGCGCTCGCCCGCTACTCCTCCTGTGGATGCCGCGCCCGTTGCGCCGGTGGATGCGGTTTGGCATGAGATTCCGGAGCCAACCGCAGTCGCGACCGCCAACGGGCAGAGCCCAGCATCGAACCACGAGGGAGCGCTCGCGCCCGCCGAGGCAGAGCAAGCCACCGGCGCCCAGCCAGCCGTCCAAGCTGCGCCGCCGCTGAACGGCTCGTCACAAACGGCAGCGGCAGTCACGCCTGAGGAGTCGCGATGACGACGAGCGCGCCGCCGCTCGGACGCGACCGGCCGCAGGATGACGGCAAGGTGCTGTCGATCATCGAGCACCTGCAGGAACTGCGCCGTCGTGTGATGATCGCCGCCATCGCGCTGGTCGTCGGCGTCGGTGTATCGATCTGGCCGCTCACCAAGTACGCCGTGGGTTTCCTGGTGCAACCCGCGAAGCAGGAGCTGCCCGGGTTCAAGTTGCACCAATTCCAACTGCTGGACTACTGGAGCACGTACTTCCGCGTCTCGCTGCTGCTGGGCATCGCCCTGGCGATGCCGGTGATCATGTACGAGCTGCTGGCGTTCGTCGCCCCGGGTCTGACGAAGAAAGAGCGGCGCTGGCTCTACCCGATCGTCTTCGGCGCGTCCGCAATGTTCGTGCTCGGCATGG
Source organism: Dehalococcoidia bacterium (assembly GCA_038227375.1). Classification (GTDB taxonomy): domain Bacteria; phylum Chloroflexota; class Dehalococcoidia; order DSTF01; family JACRBR01; genus JALYKW01. The sequence continues at coordinate 20,158 of JBBRPY010000054.1, read as the reverse complement.
CCTTCGGCTACTACGCCGAGCTTCCCCCTGCGCTGCGGTTCCTGCTGAAGCCGAACACCGACGATGTCGAACCGACGATCGGTGTCGCCACGTACATCGACACCGTGACGCGCCTGCTGCTCGTCACCGGCCTGGTGTTCGAAATGCCCTTCGTCATCATGGGGCTGGCGAAGATCGGCGTCGTCACCTCGCGGCGCCTGCTGGGCTGGTGGCGGTACGCGATCCTCTTCGCCGTCGTGCTGGCAGCCATTGTCACGCCATCGATCGACCCGGTGACCCAATTGGTGGTGGCGACGCCGATCCTGATTCTCTACTTCGCGGGCGCCGGACTGGCGCGGCTGGTGGAGGGAAATAGCTTCCTCGGCGCCAGACGATGACGGCGACCTTTCGCAGAACGTCGCTCGCCTCTCGATAAACGGATTCGGCCCGCCGTGACTTCGCTCCACATTATGTTCTATCTATTCGATCACGCGATCGATCGGGTTCGCAGCTACTATCCCATGGCTCCTGTGCTGTGATATCATCGCCCTATTGACGAGGGATCGACATCCGGCGCAATCGCGGGCCGTCCGCTCGGTCGTCACGGGGGTGGCCGGCGGCGCGTTCAGCGGGCTGACAGGCGTCGGCGGCGGTGCGGTGATGGTGCCACTGCTGACGGGTCAGCTCAAGCTCAGCCAGCATCGCGCGCACGGCACGTCTCTCGCCATCATCATGTTCGTGGCGTTCGCCGGGGCGCTGGGGTACTGGCGAGCCGGAAACATCGACTGGCGCTTGGCGGCCACGCTCGTCCCGGGTTCCGTCGTCGGGGTGTACGTGGGTGCCAGGGGGATGACGAAGGTACCGGCGATGCAACTGCGGTTGCTCTTTGGCGCATTCCTCCTCTTCGTCGCCTTCCGCCAGCTCGCATGGCACGTATCAGCGGGAGCAGCGAGGTCCGGTGGTGAGGGGTTGCTGATTGAGGCGGCGTTTGGGTTTGCGGGCGGTGTGCTCGCCGGCGTCCTCGGCGTCGGCGGCGGTGCGATCTTCGTGCCCGCGATCCTCATTTTCGGACTCGCCGATGCGGGCTCGGGCGGAGATCAGCAGAAGATCGCCCAGGGGGTGTCGCTGGTGGTGATCATTGCGACAGGCGCCATCGGCACCGTAACGAACCTTCGCCAGGGGACGATTGACGTAGGCATCGCGAAGTGGGTGACGCCGGGCGCGGTGGTGGCGGCATTCGCTGCGTCGCTGATCGCGAACCGGCTCGATGGCGACGTGTTGAAGATCATCTACGGAGTCACCGCGCTTCTGCTGAGCTGCCAACTGTTCTACTCAACCCTCCTCTCATCGCAGCGAAGCCTGACGGAGCAGAGCATATGAGCACAGACGCCATCGCTCCCGCCATCGACCCACAACGGGCGCTCGCCGTCGTCGCGAAAGCCGTCTCGACCTGCACGATGTGTCCGCTGAGCCGCACGCGCACGAATGCGGTGCCGGGCGAAGGAAGCCCCAGCGCGTCGATCATGTTTGTTGGTGAAGGTCCCGGCTTCTACGAAGATCAGCAAGGGCGACCCTTCGTCGGCGCCTCCGGCAAGTTCCTCGACGAGTTGCTCCGGTCGATCGGGATGGACCGCAAGACCGTCTTCATCACGAACGTCGTGAAGTGCCGCCCTCCCGCGAACCGTGACCCGCAACCGGACGAGATCGAGACCTGCGGCGCGCATCTGCAGGCGCAACTGGCGGCGATCGCGCCGAAGGTCGTCGTGACGCTGGGCCGGCATTCGATGCAGCGGTACTTCCCGGGCGAATCGATCGGCAGGATTCACGGTCAGCCGCGGCGAAAGAACGACGTCATCGTCGTCCCGATGTATCACCCGGCGGCGGCGCTCCACCAGGGCAGCCTGCGCAAGGTGATCGAGGCCGACTTCATGCGCCTGCCGGAGTTCCTGAAGAAGACGCTCGGGCCCGCGATGGAAGGCGTCCCCGCGTCCCCGCCGCCGCTCGTGCCTGCGCACCTGCGCGTTCAGGAGCAATCGAAGCCAGGTCCGCGCACGGATGCGGATGCGCCTCCCCAACCAACGCTCGCGATGGAGTCGCCGCAGATGCGGCTGCTGTAAAGGAACCGATGGCAGACACCCTCCGCGTCATCCCCCTCGGCGGGCTCGGTGAGATCGGCAAGAACATGATGCTCTTCGAGTATGGCGACGACGTGATCGCCGTCGACTGCGGGCTGATGTTCCCGACGGAGGAGATGCTCGGCGTCGATCTCGTGATTCCGAACATGAGCTACATCCTCGACAATCGTAAGAACCTGCGGGCGATCTTCATCACGCACGGGCACGAAGACCACACGGGAGCGCTTCCATACATCCTCAAGCAGGTGAACGTGCCTGTGTACTGCACGCCGCTCGCCCACGGCCTGATCACCGTCAAGCTCAAGGAAGCGCGGCTGCTGCAAAGCACCGACCTCCGCGAGATCCGGCCAGGGGACTCCGTCAGCGAAGGCGCATTTACGATCGAGCCCTTTCAGGTCGCCCACAGCATCCCCGACTCCGTGGGATACGCGATCAGGACGCCGTTGGGCACGTGCATCCATACCGGCGACTTCAAGCTCGACCATACGCCTGTGATGGGGCAAGCGACCGACCTCTCGCGGCTCGCGATGCTCGGCGAAGAGGGTGTGCTGCTGCTCTGCGCCGACTCCACCTACGCGGAGGTGCCGGGCTACACGCCATCGGAGCAGATCGTCGGCGACGCCATCCTCCAGCTCATGGGCAAGGCCGAGGGACGGGTGATCGTGACGACGTTCGCCTCGCTGATCGCGCGCGTCCAGCTCGTCTTCGACGCTGCCGAGCGCACGGGCCGGCGCGTCTTCATCACGGGTCGCAGCATGATCGACAACACGAACATGGCGCTCGAACGCGGCTACCTGCACGCGCCCGAAGGCATGCTGGTCAGCGTGCGCGAGCTGCCGAGCGTGCCGCACAAGGATCTGGTGATCATCACGACGGGCAGCCAGGGCGAGCCGACGTCGGCGCTGACCCGCATGGCGAACCAGGACCACCAGCACGTAAAGATCGTCGAGGGCGACACGGTGATCCTGTCAGCCTCCGCTGTACCGGGGAACGAAGCGCTCGTGCATCGCACGGTCGACAACCTGTTCAAACTCGGCGCCAAGGTGCTGTACAACCGGATCGCGGACGTGCACGTCCGCGGCCACGCTTCGCAGGAGGAGCTGAAGATCGTACACGCGCTCGTCAAGCCGCGCTACTTCATCCCTGTGCATGGCGAGTACCGGCACATGGTGCTGCACGCCCAGGTGGCGGAGTCGCTGGACCAGGGGACGGACACCTTCATCATGACCGACGGCGACGTGTTGGAGATCACCGCCAACGGCGCGAATTTCGGCGAGCGCATCGAGGCCGACTACGTCTACGTCGACGGCATCGGTGTCGGCGACATCGATCACGTCGTGCTGCGCGACCGCAAGCATCTCGCCTCCGACGGCATGGTCGTCGTTGTGGTGGCGATGAATAAGCAGACGGGCCATGTTTCGGGCCTGCCAGAAGTGATCTCGCGCGGCTTCATCGACCTCGACGACAACGAGGACCTGATCGAGCGCGCGCGCAAGCACGTGCTGAAGTCGCTCCAGGCCGCTGACCACATCGTCGAATGGGGGGCGGTGCATACGCAGGTGAAGGAGTCGCTCGCGAAGTTCCTGTACGATGAGACGCGGCGGCGCCCGATGGTGCTGCCGGTGGCCGTGGAGGTGTAAGCCAGTGGCCGCAAGGATGCGCGCTAAGCCGGCCCGCCCGAAGACCAGAGCGCCGCTCAGGGCCGTCGGCAAACGCCGCGGCGGCCAATCAGCATACGCGACCCTCCACGACCTGTTGCTCCGGCGCGAAAGTATCGGCTTCGTGCTGATTTTGCTGGCGCTCCTCGCGGTGCCATGGCTTGTGCCGTTCACGTCCGGACTTGCGGACGCCCGCAACCGCTTCGTCGAGACCTTCGGACTGCTCATCTTCGCCTGGATTGCCCTGCTGGTGTACGCGGGATGGCTGGTCATCCGCGCGGAGCAGGAGAAGCTGTGGCAGGCGTGGAAGCCCTGGGCGATCGGGTTGATCAGCGGACTCTTCCTGATCGGCTTCTTCGGCTTCTTTCGCCCCGCCTGGGACCTCGGCGACGTGTCGCTGGCGCAGCACACGGGCGGCGGCAACCTTGGCCACGCGCTGGCCGGGAACCCGCTCGGCGTCCTTCTGTGGCTTCTGATCACGGCCGCTGCCATTGCCCTGGTCTGGCCCGCCGGCGCGGCGACGATTGTCCACAACGCGCCATCGGCCGCGCGGCGGATGTGGGGCTGGCAACTGCCCCAGCGTGCGGGCCGCGGCGCGCGGTCGATGTTCGAGTTCATCTTCCCGACCCGTCCGGCGCCGCAGGGCTCCGTTAAGGTGCCTATCGACTCCGAGATGTGGGCGCGGACGTCAGGCGTGGCGGTCGCCGATGACGATGAGGAAGCGCCCGACGTCGAACCCGTGCAGGCAGCGCTGTTCCCCGAGCAGGACCTCGCGGATGAAGAAGAGCTTCCGGGCGGCGTGACGACCGACGAGCGCGGTAACCGCCGCTCGCGCGACGGCTGGCAGCTTCCGTCCATGGATGTGCTCGTGGACAAGGCGCCCGCCGAGAGCGGCACCGCCGACAACTCGCTCCGGGCGGCGCTGATCGAGGAGACGCTGGCGAGCTTCGGCGTCGACGCGAAGGTCGTGCAGGTCAACGAGGGCCCGACGGTCACCCAGTTCGGCATCGAGCCCGGCTGGGAGATCAAGACGCGCACGGTGGTTGAGCGGGATAAGGACAACAAGCCCGTCGTCGACAACGGCGCCCAGCGCACGCGGACCGAAGAGGTGTCGCGGACGCGGGTGCGCGTGCAGCAGATCACGTCGCTCGCGAACGACCTCGCCCTGGCGCTCGCCGCACCGTCGATCCGGATCGAAGCGCCGGTGCCGGGCAAGCCGGTGCTGGGCATCGAGGTGCCAAATACGTCGTCGTCGCTGGTGACGCTGCGCAGCGTCGTGCAGAGCCCGCCGTTTCAGCGCCAGGCGACGAAGTCCAAGCTGGCGCTGGCGCTTGGCCAGAGCGTCGCCGGCGAACCCGTCGTCGCGGATTTGCAGAAGATGCCCCACCTGCTCATCGCCGGCTCGACCGGCTCCGGGAAGTCCGTCTGCATGAACGCGATCATCTCCTGCATCCTGATGCACGCATCGCCGTCGGAAGTGCGGTTCGTGATGATCGACCCGAAGCGCGTGGAGCTGTCGTCGTTCGCGCCGATCCCGCATCTCGCGTTCTCGAACATCGTCGTCGAGATGGACAAGGTCGTGGGCACGCTGCAGGCAGTGATCCACGAGATGGAGGCGCGGTACCGCAAATTCGCCGCCATCGCCGTCCGGAACATCGACGGCTACAACCGAAGCCCACGGGCGACGGAGAAGCTCCCCTACTGGGTGGTGATCATCGACGAGCTGGCGGACCTGATGATGGCGGCGCCGTTCGAGGTGGAACGGCAGATCTGCCGCCTCGCGCAGCTTGCGCGGGCAACCGGGATGCACCTGGTGGTCGCCACGCAACGGCCCTCGGTGGATGTGATCACGGGGCTGATCAAGGCGAACTTCCCTACACGCATCGCCTTCGCCGTCAGCTCTCAGGTGGACTCACGCACGATCCTGGACATGGCGGGCGCGGAGAAGCTGCTCGGGCGCGGCGACATGCTGTACATGGCGCCGGACGCGGCGAAGCCGAAGCGCCTGCAGGGCGTCTTCGTGTCGGACGAGGAGATCGAGCGGCTCGTGTCCTTCTGGACGGCGGAGCGTTTCAGCGACATCGAGCGGCCCACATTCGACCACCTGTACGACGAAGCGATCAGCGAGCTCGAACAGGAAGGCGCCGGCGACGACATGCTCGACAAGGCGAAGGAGCTGGCGATCGAGCACAACCGCATCAGCACATCGCTGTTGCAGCGGCGGCTGCGCATCGGCTACCCGCGGGCCGCGCGGCTGATGGACATGCTCGAGGAAGAGGGCGTCATCGGCCCGGCGGAGGGCGGCGGCTCGCGGCAGGTGTATGCGACCGACGACCGCGGGATGCACTCCGAGCCGGATGAGCTGCGGTTTTAGCGGCGCTTCCTTGCGCTGCTGCTGAAGACTGCTAGGCACTAAATTCATCACTGGCTTCTTCCCGAGCCGAAGATGGACGATGGAAGATAGACGATGGAGTTCGGCTGCGGTATCCACCATCTATCGTCCATCATCCACCTTCGAACCCGCGCCCATCTTCCAGCTTCCAAGCGCAACCTACGCCGCCGGGTCGCCGGCGGGCGCGACGGCGTCGGCGGGAAGCTCCCGCTGCTGGAGGAGCCAGAGGCGGAAGTAGCGGCCGCGCAGGGCGAGCAGCTCGTCATGGCTGCCCTGCTCGACGATCTCGCCGTGATGGAGGACGATGATCCGGTCGGCGCCGCGCACCGTCGCCAGGCGATGGGCGATGATGATGCTCGTGCGGCGGGCGGTGAGGCGCTCCAGGCTGTCCTGGATCAGTGCCTCCGTCTCCGAGTCGATGTTCGCCGTCGCCTCGTCGAGCACCAGCATCACTTCGGGGTCGAACGCGACGGAGCGCGCGAACGCGAGGAGCTGCTTCTGGCCGGTACTCAGGTTGGCGCCGCGCTCGACGAGCTTGTGCTGGTAGGCGTCCGGTAGCTCGTTGATGAAGCGGTCGGCGCCCACGAGCCGCGCAGCGTTCCGCACCTGCGCCGGGGCGATGCTCGGATCGCGCAGGCGGATGTTCTCTTCGATCGTGCCCGTGAAGATGAAGGGGTCCTGCAGCACGAGACCGATGTGCTTGCGCACGTGGTGCTGTTTCACCTTCGCGATGTCGAGGCCATCGAGCAGGATGCGGCCGTGCTGGATGTCGTAGAAGCGGAGGAGCAGATTGATCAGGCTGGTCTTGCCGGCGCCGGTGGCGCCGACGAAGGCCACGCGTTCGCCCGCCTCGATGCGGAAGCTCACGTCCTTCAGTACCCAGGTGTCCGGCGCGTAGGCGAATGAGACATGCTCGAACTCCACGGCGCCGGCGATTTTCGACCGCAGCTCGAGCGCGTCGGCGTCGTCCTGCACCCCTTCCGGCTCATCAAGCAGAGTGAAGATGCGCTCGAGAGCCGCCATCGCCGACTGCAGGATGTTGAAGCGGTCGGCGATCTCACGCACCGGGTTGTAGTACATCGACACCAGCGTCAGGAAGGCGACCAGACTGCCGATGGTGAGCGTCTGATGCAGCACGAAGCGGCCGCCGATGACGATGACGACCGCCGTCGTGGCGGCGCTGACCATCGCCACCACGGGCTCGAACGCGGCGAATGAGCGCACCACCTCCATGTTCGCGTCGAGCAAGCGCCCGCTGTAGTCGCGGAACTCGGCGTTGTCCTTCTTCTGGCGCCCGAAGAGTTGGACGAGCAGCATGCCGCCAATGTGCTCCGCCGTAAAGGCGTTCAGCCTCGCCACGTGCAGGCGCTGCTTGCGGAAGGAGTTGCGCATGACGACGGCGAACCAGCGCATGATCACGGCAAGCAGCGGCATGATGAAGAAGGTGATCAGCGCCAGCTTCCAATTGATCCAGAGCAGTACGCCGGCGACGCCGACGATCATGAAGAGATCGGCGATGATCGTGATCGCACCCGCAGTCAGCAGTTGGTCGAGCGCGGCGATGTCGTTGGTCAGACGCGTCACCAGCCTGCCCACCGGGTTCGAGTCGTAGAACGCGATGGACATCCGCTGCAGATGGCGGAAGAGCTTCATCCGGAGGTCGTTCATCACCTTCTGCGAGACGATGACCATCGAGAGCGCCTGGATGTACCGGAATGCGAACATCAGCACGAGCACGCCGACGTAGAGCGAGACGATCCACCAGAGATCGCCGGTCTTGCCCTTTGCGATATCGCGGTCGATCGCCTGCTGCACCAGCAGCGGCTGCACCAGGGCCAGCGCCGTCGTCGCCAGGAGCAGGACGAGCGCAAGGCCCACGCGCCAGCGGTACGGGCGCATGTACGGCAAGAGGCGCTTCACAAGGCGAGAATCGTACGCCTTGCCGATCGCATCGTCGTCCTCGTGGTAGCCGGCGATGCTCACCCCTCACCTCCGGTCAGCACGCCATCGTCATCGAGCTGCTGTTCGAGGCGCTGCCGGCGGTCCAGCTGCGCGTAGGAGCCGTTGCGCGCCACCAGCTCATCGTGCGTGCCGCGCTCGACGATGCGGCCGTCTTCGAGCACGACAATCTGGTCGGCCCACCGCACCGCCGAGACGCGATGGGCGATGATCACGGCGGTGCGGCCCGCGATGTACTGCCTGACGCCGCGGAGGATGCGCTCTTCGGTGTAGGCGTCCACGTGTGAAAGCGCATCGTCGAGGACGAGGATGGGCGCTTCGCGTGCAAGAGCGCGGGCGATCGCTGTGCGCTGCTTCTGTCCGCCGGACAGCGACACGCCACGCTCGCCGACCATCGTCTGCATGCCATGGGTGAGCTGTGGCAGGTCGCTCGAGAGCTGTGCGAGCTCGATTGCCGCGGCCAGGTGCGCCGCGTCGACGTCGCCGCCCCAGGCAACATTCTCCTCGAGCGTTGCGGAAAACAGGAACGACTCCTGCGGCACGAAGGCGATCGAGCGGTGCAGCTGCTCGAGCGGGATGTCGCGCACGTCGACGCCATCGATGGCGACGCGGCCGGAGCGCGCGTCGTACACGCGGGCGATCAGGTTGACGAGCGTCGTCTTGCCCGATCCCGTCGGCCCGACAATCGCCAGCGTCGAGCCGGTGGGGACGTCGAGCGTCACATCGAAGAGCACCGGGCGGTTGAAATAGCCGAAGCTGACGCGGTCGAAGGTGACGCTGCCTCGCACCGACGGCAGCTGCTGCACGCCGGGTGCGTCGACCACAGTGGCCTTCCGTGCCAGCACTTCTTCGACGCGCATCATCGATGCGGCCGACTGCTGGTACATGTTGAGGGTCCAGCCAAGGTTCACCATCGGCATCGAGAGCAGGACGATGTAGCTGTTGAACTGCACGAACTGCCCGAGCGTGATCGACCCCGACTTCACTTCGAGTGCGCCGACGTAGATGACGACGACGGTGCTGATGCCAATGAGGACCGTCAGCAGCGGCCACAGCGCCATCGACATCCGTGCCCACTCGAGGTTCGCGCGCTCGAAGGAGACCGTCTCGCGCTCGAAGGCAGCGGCTTCGTTGTCCTCCTGGACGTAGGCCTTGATGACGCGCGCGCCGGAGAAATTCTCCTGCACGAAGGTGGTCAGGCCGCCGAACTGCGTCTGCACGGCGAGGAACTTCTTTTCGATCACACCGCCGACCCAGACGAACAGCAGCGTGATGAACGGCAGCGGCAACACAGCCAGGAGCGCCAGCTTCACGTCGATCGTCAGCATGATCGCCAGGCCGGCGAAGAAGAGCAGCACGGACCGGAACAGGTCCATCAGCCCCGGCCCCAGACTCTCGCGGACGGTCGTCACGTCGTTCGAGACGCGCGCCATCAGGTCGCCCGTTTGGTTGTCCTGGAAGAACTTCTGGTCGAGCGACTGGATATGCGCATACACGTCGTTCCGCAGATCGTATTCGATCTGGCGGGAGGAGCCGCTGACGAAGACCCGGGTGATGAAGCGCATCCCGCTGTCGATCGCCTGAATGCCGATGGTGAGCCCGGCGAAGAAGAGGAGCTTCTGCGTGGTGACGCCGGTCCGCAGGCTGTCGACCGCCCGGCCAAGGACGAACGGCGCCATGATGCTGGCCGCGCTGGCGACGGCGAGCGCGAGCAGGCCCACGGACATGCGGAACCGGTAGCGCAGAATATACGGCCAGAGGCGGGATACGGCGCGCACGAGAAACCCTTAACAACAGCAGGAATTGTCAGTTTAGATGACACAGCGGGGCCGGAGTAGAGTACAATCATCCAGTCACCCGAAGTCAGAATCGTGAGGATGACTTCAGGTATCGCTTGACACAGGGCCTCGTTTTGGGGATTTTGGTGCCACTCATGTTGGAGGGGACGCTTCTCTTGAAGGGAGACACGAGAAATGGCCGGTAGTTACTGGGACAAGCTGACGGAACAGCGCGTATCGCGCAGGCGCGTGCTGCAGTCCGCGGGTGTCGCTGGCGTGGCGGCGGGCGCCGTAGTGGTGGTGGGCTGCGGCGGCGGAAGCAGCAGTAGCGGCAGCACCAAGACGCCCGGCACGGCCAGCACGCCGCCGCCATCCTCGAGCGCCAGCGACACTATCCTCAACGGTGGTGGCACGCCAAAGGCCGGTGGGACCTACAACGCCGGCACATCCGTCGACTTCGACACGTTCGACCCGCACATCTCGATCGCAGGCGGCGTCGCTCTCTTTCCGCGCCTCTACAACACCGTGATCAACCGCTCACCCCGATCGACTTCGTTCAAGTTCGACGATCTTGCCGAGAGCCTCGAGCAGCCGGATCCGACGACGTACATCTTCAAGCTGCGAACCGGCGTGAAGATCGGTGCCAACGGGCTCGGAGTCCCCGAGCGTGACATGGATGGCAACGACATCAAGGCCAGCTTCGAGCGGGTCAAGGCGCTCCCGCAGTCAAACGCGTACGCGTTCGTCGGCCAATGGGTGCAGTCGGTTGATGTCTCGGCGGATGGCAAGACCGTCACAATCAAGACTCCCAAGCCGTACGGCTACTTCTATTCCCGCATCGGCAGCGCCTACAACATGATCGTTCCGAAGGAGTTGCTCGACACCCCCGACAAGATGAAATCGGCGTCTGCCGGCGGCGGCCCGTACGTTCTGAACCCCGGTAAGTACACCGAGGGCCAGAACGCGTTGCTCGAGAAAAACCGGAGCTACTACCGTAAGGACGACAAGAACAACAACGCGCAACTCCCCTACCTCGATGCCATCAGCATCAAGATCATTGCTGACCGCTCTGCGCAGCGCACGGCGTTCCAGTCCCAGCAGATCGACGCCTACACGGCGCAGAACGTCGACGAGTCCAACGGACTCAAGAGCGGTAGCAACTACGCCATTAACAGAGACCCCACCAATGCGTTCATCGCATTCACCATGAACCCCACGAAAGACCCGTGGAAAGACGACCGCGTGCGTATGGCGGCGACGCACGCTATGAACCGCAAGGAGTACATTGACCGCGTCTACAAGGGCGAGGCGCAGGAGAACGGCCTCGTGCAGTGGTCGTTGGGCGACTCCGCGTTGCCGCAGAGCGAGCTGGACACGCTCCAGAAGTACGACCCCCAGATGTCCAAGGACCTGATCAGGGCAGCCACCGGCAAGGACAGCATCGACATTACCGTGATGTGGCCAGCGGACTCCATCATCGAAGAGCACAACAACCACCTGCCGATCTGGCTTCAGCAGATGGCGGATGCCGGCTTCAACGTAAACAAGGATCCGCAGGCGTTCGCCACCTGGCTCGACAACTACACCAACATCAAGTACGACGCGAGTCTCGCACTCAACCAGGTATACGAGACCGCCGAGCCCTTGATGGACTTCGAGCACTCGGAAGGCCCCGCTCGGAACAAGATCTACACGATTGGCGCCGGTGCTCTTTACCCGGAGATAGACAAGGCGATCGACGATTCGAAGGCGATCACCGACCCCGTTGCGCAGGCGAAGAAGATCCAGGAGTTGCAGCGGCTGATCTACTCTAAGGGTCCGATGTTCCTCCCGATCGTGACACCGTACTCGTTCACTCTGTTCCAGAGTTACGTTAAGAACATCCCGATCAACGTCGGCCGGGACTCCGGTAACTTCTTGAACACGACGTATCTGGACAAGGCATAGGAACGGCGGCTCCGAGGGCAAGCTATGCAGACGTTCATTCTTCGGCGCTTGATGATCGGCGTGGTGATCCTTTTCTTCCTGTCGATCATCGTGTTCGTCTTGCTCAGCATCGTCCCCGGCGATCCCGCCAAGCAGCGTTGCGGCCTCTCATGTAAGGACGAGCAGATCACGGCCATCCGTCACGAGCTCGGGCTGGATAAATCGCGGTTGCCGGTAAATGTCAAGTCGAGCCCGCCGTTCATCGACTTCCATAGGCATAGCCAGTACGGCGACTGGTTGACCGGTGTGGTCACCGGCGATTTGGGCGAATCGAGCTACTACCACCAGCCCGTGACAACGGCTATCCGTCACCGGTTGCCCGTGACGTTTGAGCTCATGATCCTGACGATGATCTTCACCGTCGCGATCGGCATCCCGTTCGGCGCCATATCCGCGCTCTTCCGCAACTCGCCGCTGGACTACGTCGTCCGACTGTCCTCGATCTTTGGGCTGTCGGTGCCGAGCTTCTGGATTGCGACGCTGGTGCTAATCATCCCGCTCGCGATCTGGGGCTATTCGCCCCCCCTCGGCCGGACGATCGCCTTTACCGACAACCCAATTCAGAATCTGAAGCAGTTTGTCCCGCCAGCGGCCGTGCTGGCGCTTGCCTCCGCGGCGGGCATCATGCGGCTGGCTCGCTCGTCGCTGCTCGAGGTGATGCGCCAGGATTACATGCGGACGGCGCGAGCGAAGGGGCTCCAGGAGCGTGTCGTCGTGCTGCGGCACGGGCTGAAGAACTCACTCATCCCCGTCGTGACCGTTCTCGGCCTGCAAATGGCGGGCCTTCTCGGCGGGGCGCTGATCATCGAGCAGATCTTCACGCTGCCGGGGCTCGGTCAGTACACATTCGTCGAGCTGTTCAACAAGGACTTTCAAGTCGTGCAGACCATGACGCTCTACATCGGCGTCGTCGTGATCTTGCTCAACCTGGCGGTGGATGTCAGCTACGCGTGGTTTGATCCGCGCATCCGGTATTCGTGAGGATTTGACCGTGGCCAAGGACATTACCGTCGCCAGTCCAACCAGCATCTCCACCGACGTGTTCACCCGGCCTCAGGGAGGGCGTCTCGGCGCCACCGCGCGGCAAGCCTGGAAGCTCGCTCGGCGCAACCCGCTTGGGTTCGTTGGACTCGTGATCATTTTGGTGTTCGGCGCGATTGCCGTCTTCGGTCCCGCCATCGCGCCGTACGGGTTGAATGAATTCACCGCCGGCCGCCCCAACGAAGGTATGTCGATCCATCACTGGTTCGGCACCGATGCCATCGGCCGCGATACACTCAGCCGGGACATCTATGGTGCGCGCATCTCCCTATCAGTGGCGTTCGTATCGGTGCTCGGCGGTGCTGCCATCGGGACGGCGTTCGGCATCATCTCCGGCTATAGCGGCGGCCTGCTGGACTCCTTCATCCAACGCACGGTCGATACGCTCATCGCCTTTCCCGGGCTGTTGCTCTTGCTCATCATCGTGCAGGCGCTGGGTCCGTCGTTTTGGACGGTCGTACTTGCCATCATGCTGGCGATCATTCCCGGTGTCACGCGCGTCGTCCGTGGCGCCGCCCTTTCGGAGAAGCAAAACCAGTACGTCGAGGCGGCGCGCTCGATCGGCGCGCCGACCCCACGCGTCTTGTTCCGCCACATTCTCCCGAATGTGCTGGCCCTAGCCATCGTCATCATGACGACGCTACTTGGCGCCGCGATTCTCGCCGAGGCGTCGCTGGCGTTCCTGGGGCTCGGCATTCCGGAGCCGGCGGCATCATGGGGCCGCGATGTCAGTGCCGCCCGGAACAACTACCCGCTGAAGATTCCCGCCGCCTTCTTCCCGGGCGCGGCCATCACGCTCACGGTGCTCGGCTTCAACCTGCTCGGCGACGCGATTCGCGACATCGCCGACCCGCGCCTGCGAGGCAGCCAGTCGTAGTAGCCCGGCCCAGGTTGCATGAAGACACAATGCCCGCTCCCAAAAGCGGGCATCGCCTCGTGCCGATACATCTCGTAGAAGGCGGATGAATCGCCGCATCCCGTGAGTCGGGATCGCGATCCTGGCGTCATCCTTGACCACCGCTGTGTGTTGCCGTAGCGTTGCGGGAACGGGCGGTTCGTTCGAAGGGGAAGTGGCATTGTCGGACGAACCGCTCTCGCGATTCTACTGGTCGCAGCGACTGAAGCTCCACTACGCCGTATGGGGCGACGAATCGCAGCCGCCGCTCCTGCTCATCCACGGCAACCGTGACCACGCCCGCACGTGGGACCAGGTGGCGTGCCTGCTCCAACAGGACTACTGCGTGTACGCGGTGGACCTGCGCGGCCACGGCGACAGCGCCTGGTCGATTGGCGGCCAGTACAGCCTTCCGGAGTTCGTGCTGGACGTCGCCATGCTGGCCGAAAACCTGCATCGCAACCCGCTGACGATCATCGGCCACTCACTCGGCGGCGCGGTGACGCTGAACTACGCCGGCGTCTTCCCGCACAACGTCCGCAAGATTGTGGCGATTGAAGGGCTTGGACCGCGGCCGGGCGAACCGACGCCTGGCTCCATGCGCATGCGGCAGTGGGTGGCGAACATGCAGGAGTTCGACCAGCGGAAGCCGCGCCGCTATCCGTCGATCGAGGGCGCTGTGCAGCGCATGCGTGAAGAGAACCCGCACCTGACAGCGGAGATGGCCATGCATCTGACGGTGCATGGCATGAAGGACAATGGCGACGGCACGCGGAGCTGGAAGTTCGATAACTATGTGCGGCTTCGTTCACCCTATGAGTTCAACATCGCCGAAGCGCGCGAGATCTGGAACCAGATCCGCTGCCCGGTGCTGCTGATTCGCGGCTCCGAGAGCTGGGCCACCGATCCGGAAGAAGACGGGAAGGCATCGGCGTTCCACGACTATCAGTCGGTGATGGTGAAAGACGCGGGCCACTGGGTCCACCACGACCAACTCGAAGCCTTTATGACGGTTGTGCGGGACTTTCTCTGACGTCATCGTCGCCGAGGAGCGAGAGCGCGCTATTCATCGCTCCCAGAAACACACCCGGGTCGTCGGCATCGTCGAGCGCCTCCGCAAAGAGAAGCGCCTCGTCGGTTGGCGACGGAGCGACGGTGCGGCGCACGCGCGCATCCGGCCACTCCTCGCGCACGTGCATATGGCCGCTGTCGTGATGCAACTCCACGAGGAAGGCGGCATCCTTTGTCTTGAGCGAGACCCGCTCCAGCGGGGCAATGGCTCCGCCAGAGGCTGAGATCGCGAGACGGACGCCGTTGCTGCCATCGTAGAGCGTCGCTTCGATGCGGCCGGCCGAACGGGAGACGTCCGCGATCGAGAGCCCGAGGCACGATACCAGCCAGCCCGCGAGCAGTAGCGACTCGCTGCCAAGCTCATTTCCTCCAGACACGATCTCGATCGATTGGAGCGACGCGAGTTGGCGCGGGCCATCGTCGCCATCGAAGAACTGCGCGACGAGGCCGCGCCAAGCACCCAGCCTGCACCACGCGAGGTCGCAGACTTCGATGTCGTGGCCCGCGACAGCGTGCGCGGCGGACCGCAGGATCGCCCGCGCGTCCGGAGACCCTGTCGAGTCGATGAAGACGCGCTCGGCAGCGCCGATGATCTCCGTTGCGATCGCGTGATCGAAGTCGAGGTCGCCGATCAGCCACGCCGCCACCGGAAGCTCCGGCACGAGAAGGGCGAGCACGGCGGAAGCGAGGGGGCGCTCCTGACCGGGCGCCGCTTGCAACAGCACCTCCTCCGAGCAAACGTGCCGGTTGCCGCTGCCCGAACGCCAGCAGTGCGCGGATATCGACGCGATCACCGCATCGTGGCCGGGCGCGGTCATCGCCATGATGCCGCGGCACGGGTGCCGTTCGGGTAGGGCCTCCATCACGTGTCCGAAGCGGTCGCGGGCGTCATCCGTCAGGCCGATGCCGATGAAGTTCAGCACCCGCAAGCGAATCGAAGACTCGCCGGCGCCCGTGCCCGTCGTCTCTTGCCAGATGCGGCTGAACTCTGCTTCGACGTCCGCCGGCTGCACTGCCACGGGCGCATCCGTCAGGCGCTCGATCGCGGTTACATCCGGTGCCATTCGCGTCCATCTCCTTCGATCAGGGCATCGGCTCGCTTCGGTCCCCAGCTTCCGGCTTCGTACGTCTGCAACGGCGACGCCCCGTTCGACCAGGCGTCGAGTACGGGATTAAGCAACTCCCACGCCGCCTCCACGCCATCCCAGCGCGTGAAGAGCGTGGAGTCGCCGAGCATGGCATCGAGGAGGAGCCGCTCGTACGCCTCAGGCGCATCGACACCGAACGACGTGCCGTAGCGGAAGTCCATGTTCACAGGCCGCACGTCGGAGCGCGTTCCGGGCACCTTCGCGCCAAAGCGCAGCGAGATCCCTTCGTCGGGCTGGATGCGCAGGACGAGCAGGTTCGGTGTGGCGTTGTCCGCACCGATCTGGCGGAAGAGCTGCAGCGGCGCCATCTTGAAGGTGATGGCAACCTCGGTTGCGCGCTTCGGCAGGCGCTTCCCGACACGCAGATAAAATGGGACACCCGCCCAACGCCAGTTCTCGATCTCGAGGCGGAGGGCCGCATAGGTCTCGGTGATCGAAGTGGGGGAAACGCCGTCTTCCTGCCGATAGCCGGGCACGCGCTCTCCCAGGATGGCGCCGGAAGCATATTGCGCGCGCAGCGTGTCCCGCTCGATATCCCGGATCGGCTTGATCGCGAGGAACACCTTCGCCTTCTCGTCGCGCACGGCATCGCCCCGGAACGACGCTGTCGGCTCCATCGCGATCAGCGCGAGTACTTGCATGAGGTGGTTCTGGACCATGTCGCGGAGAGCGCCCGACTCTTCGTAGTACGCGCCGCGGCCCTCGACGCCGACCGTCTCGGCGACCGACACCTGCACATTGTCGACGTAGCGGCGGTTCCAGATCGGTTCGAAGATGCCGTTGCTGAAGCGGAAGACCATGATGTTCTGCACGGTCTCCTTGCCGAGATAGTGATCGATCCGGAAGATCTGCCGCTCGCGGAAGACGAGGCCGATGTTGCGGTCCAGTTCGCGCGCCGATTCGAGATCGCGGCCGAACGGCTTCTCGACGACGAGGCGCGCCCATCCTCCCGCGTCGCCGCCGCGCGAGAGCCCGGCTTCACCGAGATGGCGGGCGATGTCCGCGTACGCGGTGGGCGGCGTCGCGAGGTAGAACAGCCGGTTGCCCGACGCCCCGTGCGCAGTGTCCTGCTTGTTCAGCCGATCGCCGAGCCGTTTGTAGCCTTCGATGTCGTCGAAGTTAGAGCTGACGTAGTGCAGGCGGCGCGCGAAGCTGTCCCAGAGTTCGCCATCGATCGGCTCACGGGAGTACTTCGTCACCGCTTCCTTCATTATTGTGCGGAACTGCTCGTCGGACCAATCGCGGCGGGCGAACCCGACGATCGAGAAGCCGGTCGGCATCATCCGGCTGCGCGCGAGATTGTAGAGCGCGGGCATCAGTTTGCGCGCGGTCAGGTCGCCCGTAGCGCCGAAGACGACGACCGCGCAAGCATCGGGGGTGCGTGGCAGGCGCAGGCCCGCGCGCAGGGGGTTCTGGGTGGCGGGTGCGGTGCTTGTCGTCACGGCGTCTGCGCCTCCGCGGACTTGATCGCGTGCCCGCCAAACTCGTTGCGCAAGGCGGCCTGCACCTTCGCGCTGAACGACGACTCCTGACGAGAGGAGAAGCGGCGCATCAGCGACAACGTGATGATCGGCAGCGGCACATCCTGATCAAGGGCTTCGAGCACCGTCCAGCGGCCTTCGCCCGAATCGTCGACGTAGCCCTTGATGGAGTCCAGCCGCGGGTCGCGCTCGAACGCCTGCTGCGCGAGCGAGAGCAACCACGACCGGACCACCGACCCCTGCTGCCAGAGCGACGCGATCTGGCGCATGTCGAGGTCGAACTGCGAGCCGGCGAGCAGCTCGAAGCCTTCACCGTAGGCTGCCATCATGCCGTACTCGATGCCGTTGTGGACCATCTTCACAAAGTGTCCCGCTCCGGAGGGGCCGACGTGCGCGTAGCCATCGACCGGCGCCAGCGTCTTGAGGGCGGGCTCCACGTGGGCGAAGGCACCGGCAGTCGCGCCGACCATCAGGCAGAAGCCCTCCTTCAGTCCCCAGATGCCGCCGCTCGTCCCGGCATCGACAAAGTCGATGCCGTGCTTCGCCAGCTCCTCGCCACGGCGCATCGAGTCGTGATAGTTGGAGTTACCGCCATCGATGACGATGTCGCCTTTCGCGAGCAGCGGCGCGAGCTGATCGATGGTTGACTGCACCGGCGCTCCGGAAGGTACCATCATCCAGATCGCCCGGCGCGGCGGAAGCTTCGCGACCAGGTCGGGCAGCGAGGTCGCGGCGACGGCGCCGGCGGCCTCCGACGCCGTGACGGCGGTCTGGTTGAGATCGGACACAACGACGCGATGTCCTCCCCCGATCAGCCGTTGGGTCATGTTCGCGCCCATGCGCCCGAGGCCGATCATCCCGATGTCCATGCTGCTGATTACCTCCTGGTGGCGCTTGCGCTCGTTGCCGCGCCGACGGCTTCCCGCAAGGCATCAAGCCCGGCCTCGATGTCGCTGCCCAGGTGTACGCGCAACGCCGGACGGCCATGACTCAGCAGCGACTGAAAGTCGCCGATCGTCTGTGCGCGCTTCAACTGCCCGAAGGTGAACAGTTGATCGGGCACCTGGATATCTTTGGCGTCGGCCGCGGTCACCTGAAGGAACACGCCCGCCGGCGGGCCGCCCTTGTGCAACTGCCCAGTCGAATGCAGGAAGCGGGGTCCGTAGCCGAGGGTCGTGGCGACCGCCCGTGCGTCGCGGACGGCGGCGCGTACCGCGCGAAATGCGGCTTCGCTCGCGGCGGTCGGCTGGATGTAGGCGGTGATCGCGAAGTAGTCGTGTTCTGCAGTCGCGCCGATCAGCTCAGCGACGGCCGATTCGAGCGAGATGCTGGAAATCTGGTCCGGCGACGTGAGCGCCACCGGGCCCTCAGAGGCGACGACAGCGTCGAGATCGAGCTGGCCGGTGCGGCCGAACTCCTCCAGCACCCGCTTGGTGTTGTCCTTCGACTCCTGGACGTTCGGTTCGTCGAAGGGATTGATTTCCAGTACGTGGCCGGCAACGGCGACGGCGAACTCCCAGCTGAAGAATTCACGCCCGAGGTCGTAGGCGTCGTCGAGGTCGATGACGATTGCCGGCTGCCCTTCCGCGGTGAGCGCGCCGATCGCCGCATCTTCTTCACCCGTGTTGTCGGCCGCCATCCGGAGCTGCACGAAGAGGCGATCGTCACCGTAGTGCTTGGGCGTGCCCAGCGGCTCCGCGGCCACGGGCAAGATGCCCCGGCCGAGCTTGCCGGTGCTCTCGGCGATCAGCTGTTCGACCCAGAGCCCGAAGGACGCGATCTTCGGCGAAACCACGAACGTCGCCTTATCACGCCCGCCGAGCGCCATCTCGCCGAGCACGGCTCCGAGCCGCAGCGCGTCGCTGTCGCCCGCGCGCGCCGACTCGGCCGCTGCGGTGGCGCGGTCGAGGAGCCGCTCGATATCGATGCCGATGACGGCCGCGGGCACGAGGCCAAAGTACGACAGCGCGGAGTAGCGCCCGCCGATGTCGCCCGGGTTCGTGAATACGCGGCGGAAGTTGTGTTCGGTGGCCAGCTTCTCCAGCGGGGTGCCGGCGTCGGTGATGGCGACGAAATTCTCCCCCGCGCGGCCGGGTTTCGCTGGTTCGACGAGGCTGTGGAAGTAGCGGAAGAGCGAGAGCGCCTCGATCGTCGTGCCCGATTTGGAGGAGACGAAGAACAGCGTGCGGGCGCAGTCGATCTGGCCGGCAACCTCGAGGATGGTCGCCGGGTCGGTCGTGTCGAGGACGTGCAGCCGCGGCCAGCCGTCTCGCGCGCCAAAGCTCTGGCGAAGGACTTCCGGCGCCAGCGAGCTGCCGCCCATGCCCAGCAGCACGGCGTCGCGGAAGCCGTCGCGGCGCACGCCTTCGGCGAAGCGCACGATGTCGGCCGCGTTGGCGCGCATCTGCTCGGCGACATCAAGCCATCCCAGGCGGTTCGACACCGAGGCCTCGCGCGCCGCGTCGCCGCCCCAGAAGGTAGCATCCCGACGCCAGATGCGGGCCGCCGCATCTTCCGCCACAAGCTTTTCGATGCGTCGGTCAACCGCGGCCGCGTGCTGGCCCAGCCGTGACTTCACGCGCCTACCTTGCTCTTGAGCTGGTCCGCCTTCTTCGAGGTGATCTCGGTGATCTCG
>JBBRPY010000053.1:0-24137 GCA_038227375.1 Dehalococcoidia bacterium | reverse complement strand
TGCCACCGGGGTTCACCTGAGTCCGTACGCCCTCACCCGGATCGCTCCAGAGCAGCCACCACCGCGGCGCGACCAGCGCCATGGCGAGCAAGAGTGCGACGGCGAGTCCGGCGGCATGGTCGCGAAGGAATCCGGTGATCCACGCGCGCCGCGTCGAAGGTTGGGTGGTCACCACGTGCGAGTTTCACCGAGGGCGGCGGTCGACTCCGGCTCCATGCCGGGAATACTACGCTCACCCTCGCTTGGCGTCCACGACGCTCCGCGTCGCCGCTCTCGCCATCGCTGTCGCGGCACTTGGCCCGCGAGTCTCAGCCGATGGCGCAGCCGTCGCGTCGTATGTACTGCAGATTCTTGATGCTCTCTTTGGATCCGAAGGGCGAGCGGCGAAGGTGGACGTCGGATATTGGAATGTGAACGTCGTCGCTCAAGGCGCCGCGCGAGAATCGCCGGCTCATGCGGATCAGGACCCGCGGTGATGGTGAAGCTAACGGCTAGCGTGGAAGCAACCGCTCGTCAGGTGTCGAGCTGCTCGCCGGCGTTGCGCCAGGCGTCGGTGCCGCCGTCGAGGGTGTAGAGGTGGTCGGCGGGAAGGCCGGCGGCCGCCGCCATCTCCGCAGCGAGGGCGCTGCGCTGGCCGACGGCGCAGACGAAGACAATCTTCTTGTCGTGCGGCAGTTCCTCGCGCCGCGCGAACACGCTGTTGACGGGGATCAGCGTCGCCGCGGGCAAGTGTCCGCCCTGATATTCATGTGGCTCCCGGACATCGATGACGACTGCCTCATCGGTGGAGAGCATCTGTTTCGCTTCTGCGACGTCCACGCGGTAGAACGGCTCGCGCTCGTCTTTCGTCGGCATGCATGTCTCCTCGGGTCACGGACAGCGGAGGCCCGTTGCGCAATCCAGGTTGCTGTGTGCCAATCGGCACGCTCTGCGCGCAGCGCTATGGCGGGGCGGCCGCCATGAGGGCGGCCTGTTTCGCCGCGAGGGCGACGATCTGCGCGGCGTCGTCCGGGCTCTCGATGTCGCCACTGTAGCGTAGCTCAATCTGGCCCGCGAGGTTCCCCTGCGCCCAGGTGTATTCGAGCGTCCGCGCGCCCGGAATGCGGTAGCGCATCATCTGCGATACGTCACCGACGCGGTCGGCCTGCACCCGCTCGACAACGGTGGCCGCCGCGTAGTCGGCTGTCGTCAGACCGGCGATCGTGCTGACGAGCGCCGCCGCCGACGCTGGCGCGCCGAATTGGTAGGCGATGCTGCTCAGCGCGCTGGAGGGCTGTTCTCGCGTGTAAAAGGTCGCCCAGGCACCGCTGAGGTCGGAGTTTTTCACGTATATCGCCAGTGCCGGGATGCCGATGTCGGCGGAGACAATGTCTTGTTTGGCGATCGGCTGATCGTTGCGGATGCGGTAGCCGAATGGGACATCGGCTGCCGTCAGGAGGAACGGATGCAGTCGCTGCAGTTCCCGCCGGAGCACTTGCTCCGTCGGATCGGCGGCGGGCGTCCCGGCGGTCGCCGACGCTCCCGCGGGCGAGCCGCCATCCGGCGTCGCACCGCTCGCCGGCGAGCCGCCTGCGGTGGCGGCAGACGCCGCCGCGGGCGTGCCGGCCGCAGTGCTCGTGGCGTCGTTTCCGGCCGAGCCGCCGCACGCGGCGCCGAGCATGAGGCCGAGCGCCGTGGCCACGATCGTGAAGTCCTTGCGCAGGGCCGCCATCACCCCTCCTTCGGATGCTCATGCTAGCGACCGCCCTTCAGGCGAGCAAACCTGTTGACCCCTTATGGGGCGTCCGATAGATTGAGCCGCGCCCGGACCGGGCGCTCCCGGCTGTCGGAGGCGCATCGATGGACTACCCGATCATCGCAAAGCCACCTCTCGACCAATTTCGCGTCCGACCCAACCTCGACGACTACGATCGCATCCGCGCCGGCTTCGTGTACACCGACGTGATCGATGAGCTCGACGGACTCCCCGGCGGTGCTCTGAACATCGCCCATGAAGCGATCGACCGGCATCTGCTGCAGGGCCGCGGCGAGCATCTGTGCTGGATCTGGGAGGGCAAAGACGGCAGGGTCGAGCGGTACACGTACGCCGACGCGAGCCGCATGTCGAATCAGTTCGCCAACGTCCTGGGCAAGCTCGGCGCCACGAAGGGCGACCGCGTGTTCTGCTTTCTGGACCGCGTGCCCGAGCTGTATGCAGCGGTCTTCGGCACGCTGAAGGCGGGCTGCGTCACTGGCCCGCTGTTCTCCGCCTTCGGGCCGGACGCCGCGGGCGACCGCATGGCCGATGCCGGCGCCAGCGTGCTCGTGACCTCGCCGGAACAGCGTGCCAAGGTAGCGGAGATGCGTGCGCATCTGCCGGCGCTGAAGCATGTGATCATTGTCGATCACGGCAAGCAGCCCGCGCTCGAGCCAGGCGAGGTGTCGTGGAACGAGCTGATGGACGGCGCGTCCGGTGCGTTCGATATCGTCCCGACGCGGCCGGAAGACCCCGCGGTGATGCATTACACGTCGGGGACCACCGGCAAATCGAAGGGCGCCATGCACGTCCACCAGGCTGTGCTGGGGCACTACGCCACGGGCAAGTACGTCCTCGACCTGCATCCGGACGATATCTATTGGTGTACGGCCGACCCCGGCTGGGTCACCGGCACCTCCTACGGCATGTTCGCGCCGCACACGAACGGTGTCACCTCCATCATCTACGAGGGCGGATTCTCGGCTAGCAAGTGGTACGACGTCATCCAGCGCCACAAGGTGACGGTCTGGTACACCGCCCCCACCGCGATCCGGCTGCTGATGAAGGCCGGCGAAGAACTGCCGAAGAAGTACGACCTGTCGAGTCTCCGCTACACGATGTCCGTCGGCGAGCCGCTCAATCCCGAAGCCGTCGTCTGGTCCGAGCGCGCGCTCGGTCTGCCATTTCACGACAACTGGTGGCAGACGGAGACGGGTTCGATCATGATTGCGAACTACCCGATCCTGCCGATTCGCCCGGGCAGCATGGGGAAGCCGATGCCCGGCATCGAGGCTGGCGTCATCGACCACGAAGGGAAGCTACAGCCCGCCGGTGAGGAAGGCGACCTTGCGCTGCGGCCCGGCTGGCCGTCGATGTTCCGCACGTACTGGAACAACGACGCGATGTACCGCTCGAAGTTCGCGAACGGCTGGTACGTCACCGGCGACCGCGGCAGGATGGACGCAGACGGCTACTTCTGGTTCGTCGGGCGCAGCGATGACGTGATCAACACCGCCGGCCACCTTGTCGGTCCGTTCGAAGTAGAGAGCGCGCTGATCGAGCATCCGGCAGTGGCCGAAGCCGGCGTGATCGGCAAACCCGACGCGGTGGCGATGGAGATCGTGAAGGCGTTCGTGACGCTGAAGGACGGCTACGAGCCGTCCGACAAGCTGCGGGGCGAGCTGCTCCAATTCAGCAGGAAGAAGCTCGGGCCGGGCGTGGCGCCGCGTGAGATCGATTTCCTCGCGACGCTCCCGAAGACGCGGTCCGGCAAGATCATGCGGCGCCTGCTGAAGGCGCGCGAGCTGGGGCTGCCCGAAGGCGATACGAGTACGCTGGAAGACTAGGCGCGACGCAGCGCCCCGTCAGAGCACCAACAACCGATTCGAACAGGGGACCGTGGGGAAGAAGAAGCGCGAACCGTCGGAGCCGTTCGAGCTAACGCGGAACCGCATTCTGCTCGGCTCTGGCATCTTCGTCGTCTTCGCGCTGATCGGGATCGGCGCCTTCACCTACTTCGGCGACACCTCCGTCAGCAAGAGCACGTCCACGCCGCAATTCGATGTTCCCGCCCCTGCCGGCCCCGAGCCTGAGACCGAGCGCAGCGCTGCCGCGGACCTGCTCGCGGGCAAGTCGTTCGCTGATATGTCGCCAGAGGAGGTAGCGCTGGTGAAGAGCGCAGTCGGGAAGGCGTTCGACAACGCGCAGTTCCGGACGACAAACTCGCTGGCGCCGCTCGGCCTCGACATCTTCCGCGTCAACGGAGTCACGCGCGCGTCGCGCCAGTACCAGTCGACCGTGACGCCCGGCGGGCCGCTGCTCCTGCGGGAGACGCTCGTCTTTTATTGCGACGACCCGTCAGGTAAGATCAACGAATTCGAATACGAGACGACGACGCTCGGCGTGCACAACGCCGCCGCTCAGTTGGACAGCAACCAGCTTCCCTTCACGACGACGATCAGCGCCCTCGACTGGGCGCAACCCGAGGATCTCGGCTTCGACAAGGTCGACGGTCACCGCGTCCACGGCGTCGCCCTGCCGTTCGTCATCGCCTCTAACCAGCACCGCGTGCGCTCCGAACAATGGTTCGACGTGGACAGCGCGCGGCTGATCGCCCGTACAGCCTCGACGAACGAGAGCGACCCCACCGCCAACGTCCGCCAGCTCTTCGACTGGCGGCAGCCGCAGCCGCTGGTGATCCCGGCGGATCAGCCGGTGGCGCCGTGCGCGGAGATGTTCTACGACAGCGCACCGTCGTTGCGGCCGCCGCCGACGGATACGCCATCCGCCGATGCGGTCGCCACGGCGACGGCGATGGCAACCAACGCTGCGGCGACTGCGACTGCCCCGCCACCGGCGATCGTCACGTCTACTCCGGCGGAGTAGGCCGCCGCTTGTGAGCGCATCGCCGCCGATGCTAGGATGCGACAACGGCACTGACCAGGACGAGTAGCGTTCCGGTCCGGCAACAGAGAGGGCGCGACCGCTGCGAGCGCCCGCCGGCCACACGCGAACACCACCTGCGAGCCGCACGCCGATCTCCCACTGCGGGAGCGAAGGCGCCGCCGGATGGCCCCGTTAGCGGCCGAATGGAGAGTCCGCGTGCGGGCGGGCTGAACCAGGGTGGAACCACGGAGCGCGACTCCCGTCCCTGTACGGACGGAGCCGCGCTTTTTGTTGTCCAGAGGGAGGGGCCCAAGATGCAGGACCAGATGCCGCGCGAAGATCGCCTGTACCGGATGCGGCATTCCGCCGCGCACATCATGGCGGAGGCGGTGATGGAGATGTTCCCCGAAGCGAAGTTCGCGATCGGTCCGCCGATCGAGCACGGCTTCTACTACGACTTCGAGCTCGACCGGCCGCTGACCCCCGAAGATCTGCCGCAGATCGAGGCGCGGATGCGCAAGCGCATGGCGTCTGACGTGGGCTTCGAGCACAGCGAGGTGACGAAGGCCGAGGCGCTGAAGCAGTTTGCGGGCCAGCCCTTCAAGATCGAGCTGATCGAGGGGATCGCGGACGAGACGGTGTCGCTGTACCAGCAGGGCGCGTTTATCGACCTCTGCGAGGGGCCACACGTCGAACGCACGGGTCAGGTGCCGCCGTTCAAGCTCACATCCGTCGCCGGCGCGTACTGGCGTGGCGACGAGAAGCGGCCGATGCTCCAGCGCATCTACGGCGCGATGTTCGAGACGCAGGCCGAGCTGGACGACTATCTCGCGCGGGTCGAGGAAGCCGCCAAGCGCGACCACCGCAAGCTCGGCCGCGAGCTCGAGATCTACATGACGAGCGATCTCGTGGGATCCGGGCTGCCGTTGCTCCTCCCAAAGGGCGCGACAGTGCGCAGGCTCCTCGAGGAGTACATGCTCAAGCAAGAGCGTGACACCGGCTACCAGCATGTCTACACGCCAGACCTCGGCAAGGTAGAGCTATATAAGACGTCCGGGCACTGGGAGCACTATCGCGACAGCATGTACCCGCCGATGAAGCTTGAGCATGAAGAACTAGTGCTGACGCCGATGAATTGCCCGCACCACACCTTGATCTATCAGAACAGCCTGCACAGCTATCGTGAGTTGCCCATCCGCATCGCCGAATTCGGCACCATGTACCGCTACGAAAAGTCGGGCGTCGTCGGCGGCCTCAGCCGCGTCCGCGCGATCAACCTCAACGACGCGCACATCTTCTGCACGCCCGAGCAGATCAAGTCGGAGTTCGCTGGCGTGATGCGTCTCGTCGAGCGCGCGTACGCGACGCTGCGCATCACCGACTATTCGTACCGCCTCTCGCTGCGCGACCCCGCCGACACAGAGAAGTACGTGCAGAACGATGAGATGTGGGAGCTGGGCGAACGCGTGCTCCGCGAGGCGATGGTCGAACTGGGCCTGCCGTTCCACGAGGCGCCCGGCGAGGCAGCGTTCTACGGACCAAAGCTCGACATCCAGATCCGCGATGTGCTCGGGCGTGAAGAGACGATGTCCACGATCCAGGTGGACTTCCATCTTCCGAACCAGTTCGAGCTGAACTACATCGGTGAAGACGGCGCCCAGCACCGGCCGGTGATCCTCCACCGCGGCGTCATCGGCGCAACCGAACGCATGATGGCGTACCTGATCGAGCTGTACGCCGGCGCCTTCCCCGCGTGGCTCGCGCCCGTGCAGGCGATGGTGATCCCGATCGCCGACCGCCACATCGACTACGCGCACGAGGTGCTGGCGAACCTGCGCGCGGCGGACCTACGGGCGGAGATCGATACGCGCAGCGAGCGCATGAATGCCAAAATCCGCGACGCGCAACTACAGAAGATCCCCTACATGCTCGTCGTCGGCGACCGCGAGGCCGAGGCCAAAGCCGTCGCCGTGCGGACGCGCGCCGGCGAGGACCTGAAGTCGATGCCGGTCTTCCAGTTCATCGACCGGCTGAAGGATGAGGTGATCACTGCGATGGACCCGGAGCAGGCGGGCCCAGATGTCGCCGGCTCGGTGGCGGAGGCGTAGCGGATGCCCGATCGCCGGCGCGCGGTGAATGGCGGGCGGATCGCGCGGTCGCTGCAACCCGCCAGGCTGGCGGGGCGCGCCGCAGCGCGCTGGGCCGGCACCTACGCCTCGTGGGGCGATGCGCGCGCCCGCAAGCGGCAGCGGTTCGTCCTTCGCACGGCCGAGGATGTGACGCGGACGATGGGCGACATGAAGGGCGCCGTCATGAAGTTCGGGCAGATCCTGTCGCTGATGAGCGGCATGGTGCCCGACGAGATGGCGGCGCAGCTCGCGACGCTGCAGGCCAGCGCGCCGCCGATGGCCTACCGCCTGGTGGAGGACGTCTTCGAACGCGAGTACGGCGCCTCGCCGCAGCACGTGTTCCGTCAGTTCGAGCGGGAGCCGTTCGCCGCCGCCTCGATCGGCCAGGTGCACCGCGCCCGGCTGCGAGACGGGACGCCGGTGGCGGTGAAGGTGCAGTACCCGGGCGTGGGCGAGGCGATCGAGCACGACCTGGCGAACGTCGGCCTGATGGTCGGCCTCGCGGGCGCGATCTCACGCGGCCTCGATGCGGGCCCGATCATCGCCGACCTGAAGGAAGGCATCCTCGCCGAGCTAGACTACCTGAGGGAGGCAGCTTCCCAGCAGCACTTCTTCGACCAGTTCCACGGGCATGCCTTCATCCGCGTCCCGCGCGTCTATCACGAGCTGACGACACGGCACGTGCTCGTGCAGGAGCTAATGCTCGGCCGCCCGTTCGCGGCCGCGCTGGAGATGAGCGAGCCGGAGCGCCACCGCATCGGCGAGATCATCTTCCGCTACAGCTTCGGCTCGATCTACCGCCACTCGCTCTTCAACGGCGACCCCCACCCCGGCAACTATCTTCTGCTGCCCGACGGCGCTGTGGCGTTCGTGGACTACGGCTGCGTCGCGAAGTTTTCGGACGCCGCGGTCGCCGGGTTCAAGCGCATCATCCGCGCGTTGCCCGCGGACGACCACGAGGAGTGGCGTCGCGCGCTCGAAGCGATCGGCATCCTCAAGCCGGACGCGCCGTTCACCACCGACGAGCTGTGGGAGCACATGCACTGGTACTGGGCGCCGATCCTCGATGCGGAGACGACCTTCACGCCGGAGATGGCGGGCGAGATGGTGCGCCGGAACACGCAGACAATGGGCGAAGGCGGCCGCATCAATCAGTGGTGCAACGTGCCGGAAGGGATGGTCTTCCTGACGCGCATCAACTTCGGCCTCGCCGGACTGCTGGCGCAGTTGCGCGCGCACGGCCCCTGGCAGCGCATCGTCGCGGAGTACATCGACGACGCACCGCCGGCCACCGAGTTGGGCCGCCTCTCCGCCGCTACCTCGCGCGGCCCCGCGGTGTGATAGCAGACGCGGCCGCAGGTCCCTCGGCGATCCGGCGGACGTTCTTCATCGACCGGGCGAAGACCCTGAGCAGACGCGGACGCACGAGGAGCGCGAGCGCCCATCGTTTCGCGACCTCCCAGCCGCACGCCAACGCACCGCCAGGTGTCGTGACGCATCGACCGGCAGTGCATCGGACAATCACTAGCTCAATATCTGCGATCTCTCCAAATGAATCCCCGCTCCCCTTGTGGGAGAGGGATCGCCCGAAGGGGGGTCGAAGACTCGCCGCGGAGAGGGTGAGGGCCCGCCGCACGATCCCGGTTGCCCGAAAGCCGAACAGCCACCCGTTTCGGGGCGACTGTCCATTGGCATACTCTCTTGGCGTGATCGGCTAGTCGGTCGGCACGTCCGGCGTACCACAGGTGCCGTCGGGATTGGCCGGGATGATGTCGTCGCCATGGCCCATGTGACCCTTGCCGTTCTTGTTGCCCGTGGCCGCGTCGTCATCGACGGTAATGACGATGTAGCTGCCGCCGTGCGCGGGAACAAAGTGGCACAGCGTGATCGGCGTGTGACCGCCACCGGCGCCAGGGGCGGCGGCCTGTGCGCCCGCGACGGCGCCGAGCCCGGCCGTGATTGCGAGACTGGCGGCGAGCAGGCGAATGGTTCGATTGAAATGCACTTTAGGCCTCCGTGGATGAACTCGTGGTATGGGGCGAGCCGTCTGCCAAATAGGAACCGCAAATAGCAGCGGACGTTACATCCGACACCTCGTGATCCGTTCAGCGCGGTGTCTGTGGCCGCCCAGATCAAGTCCGACCCCATCTGACATGAATAGACTCGGCAGCCGCGGCCGGTTCTACTGGGCCAGCGGACCTCGACCGCCTGCGTACCCTAACCGCCGGGCCTGTCTAGGTTCGTCTTCTGGCGCGCGCCGAAGCATCGGCAAACAGCAGCGAGAGCATCGCCGCGGCCAACGGCATCGATGCCACCGCGACCAGCGCCGCCAGGCCCGCAGAGGCCGCCCCAAATCCCGACGCGAGACCGATCAGCGATACCATGGCCGCCGGCGCCCCCGCGATGGTCCACGCCAGCAACACAGAGCGCCCGGTGGCGTCCACCAACGCAACGCTGACGAGCGCCGCCTCGCGCGCCGTGCGCACGCCCGCGACAAGCGCGACGGGACAGTAGCTGCGCGGGTACGCATAGAGGATTGCGATGAGGAAGACGGCGGCGGCGAGCCCAGCGTTCGGCCATGGACCCAACGGACCGGCGGAGAGCAGCAACGCCAGCACCAGGAAGAACAGCCCGGCCGACAGGAGCATCCATGGCTGCGCGAACGACCCCGCGCGCGACACGATCGTCCGGAACGCGGCGGCCGCGTCTGGCTGGAGGTTCTCCGATACGCGCGCAAAAGCCTCGGCCGACGTCGCGAACGTCAGGACGAGGGCGAGCACGACGGCCGGCGCGATCAGCGCATCGGCCACGGGGTTGTGCATCAGCCGCAGCGCCACCACCGCGAAGCACGCAGCCGTGCCGCCTGCCAGCGCCGTGATCCCATACTCCGAGGCGTCTTGCACAAGGGCCGCAGCGGCGGCTTCGAGCGTCTCCGCAAACGGGCGCGCCGCCGGCGTTTCGGCCGCGTAGGTACGCATGACTCCCGACCCTTCTGCTCCCCGCAGTCATCTTCGGGTGCCGGGCGTCGGATCTGGTGCGGTCGGCAGTCTTCAGTCGTCGGCGATCGGGGGAGCGGACATCAGTGGCTGGGGGTCAGGCAACGCGGTGGTGGTCAGCGTCCATGTTCCATGCTCCATCGTCCACCATCGAATCCTCGATACCCTACTCATACGGGATGGCCATCGCCGGGGCGGGTTGGCCGAAGCGGGTCCAGAGCTTGAGGGCCTCACGCAGCGACGCCATGCGCTCTTCGTCGCACTCGAAGCCTTCAAGTAGGCAGCGGTCGAGGTGGTACTCCATGATGCGCGCGCCCACCTGGTCGACGGCGCTGCGGATCGCCATCGTTTGGGTGAGCATGTCCTCGCACTCGCGCCCCTCGTCGAGCATCTTCGCGATGCCACGCGCCTGGCCCTCGATCCGGCGCAGTCGTGTCGTTATGTCCTCTGTGAGTGTCTTTTCGGCCATGCTGGCCTCCCAGTCGTTGCGAATCGTCGGTGCCGCAAGGCGGCTTGACATACCCCGTGGGGGTATTATATGCTGTCCTCAGAACCCGTGTCAACGTAGCCCAGGAGGACGAAGATGGCGAAGCCGTTCGAAGTAACAGATGCAAGTTTCGACGCTGAGGTGATGAAGTCAGAGACGCCCGTGCTGGTCGACTTCTGGGCGCCTTGGTGCGGTCCCTGCCGGATGGTCGCCCCGATCGTCGACGAGCTCTCGGAGGAGTACGACGGCAAGGTCAAGTTCGTCAAGCTGAACACCGACGACAACGTCGGCGTCGCCTCCAAGTTCCAGATCCGCAGCATTCCGACGCTGCTGGTCTTCAAGGGCGGCGAAGTCGCGGGCCAGATCGTCGGCTTCCGGCCGAAGAGCGACCTCAAGAAGAAGCTCGACGCCGTCCTCTCTAACAGTTGAGGGACGACGATGCCCGGCCGTCGACTTCGCGCAGTCAAACCCGATCGGGCAGTAGCCGCGTTCGAGCGTGCCGGATATCGACTCGAACGAATCGCGGGAAGCCACTATATACTTTTACGAGAAGGTAGTCCGGTCATAAGCATTCCTCGCCATGGCACGGTAAAAGTCGGGTTGCTCATGGCAAAGATCCGTTCGGCGGGCATGAGCTATGATAGAGTTCGAGGAACTACTGTGATGGCTAACCAACTGGAGTTCGCAATCATCGTGCACGAGGCGGAGGAGGGCGGGTACTGGTCCGAGGTGCCCTCACTCCCAGGCGCCGGATCACAGGGCGAGTCTATCGACGAGACGGTCGCGAACACGAAAGACTCGATCGAGGCTGTCATCGACGTGATGAAAGCACGGGGCGAGCCGGTGGTTGCGACGAAAGATGTAGTAGTGAAGGTTCAGGTCGCCGCCTAGACGAGCGCAAGTGACGGACTGGCATGCCCGCGGCAAGACGATGCTCGCGGGCATGCCCGCGGCAAAAAGATGCTTGCGGGCGGCAGCGCTGTCTTCGCCTGCGAAGGTGAGCCGCTACCCATGACGACACCACAGAACACACCCGAGCCGCCGGCTGGATCACCGGAACGCGACATCATCATCGTCGGCGCCGGGCCCGCGGGTCTGGCCGCCGGGCTGTACGCCGCACGCGCGCGGCGCCGCACGCTGCTCATCGAGCGCAAGGTGACGGGCGGGCAGATCGCGCTGACCAACGATGTCGAGAACTATCCGGGCATCGACGCGATCAACGGGTTCGACCTCTCACAGGCGATGCTCGAGCAGGCGCAGAAATACGGACTGGAGATCGCCTACGCCGACGTAACCGGGGTCGAGCAGGCAGCCGATAAGCACATCGTGCGCACCAGCGAGGGAGACTACATCGCGCACGCGGTGATCATCACCGGAGGCGCCGACTACAACCGGCTCGGCGTGCCGGGCGAGGAGCGGCTGACCGGCAAGGGTGTGTCGTACTGCTCTGTCTGCGACGCGGCATTCTTCAAGGACCAGACCGTCGCCGTCATCGGCGGCGGCGACGCGGCGTTGGACGAGGGCATGTTCGCCACGCGCTTTGTGCGCCACGCCTACGTCATCCACCGGCGCGATGCGCTGCGGGCGAGCGCGATCCTGCAGGAGCGCGCGTTCGCGAATGAGAAGATGGAGTTCGTCTGGAACACCGTTGTCGAGGAGATCCTCGGCGACGAATCGGTGACAGGCGTCCGCCTGCGTGACGTCGTCTCGGGCGCATCTTCTACGCTCAATGTCACCGGCGTCTTCGTCTTCATCGGCACGACGCCAAACGCCGGCTATCTGGGCGAGCGCGTGCGCCTCGACGCGGGCGGCCACATTTACGTCAACGAGTGGATGGAGACGGATGTGCCCGGGCTGTTCGCCGCCGGCGATATCCGCGCCAATTCGGCTCGGCAGGTCGTGTCCGCCGCGGGCGACGGCGCGACGGCGGCAATCCGCGCGGACCATTATCTCACAGACCATTTCGGCGCACCCGCAACTGCGGCCGAGCGACCGTCAGTCACCTCAGCCTGAGATGGCGCCGACGCTGCCGGCGGGGCGGCCGGCAGTCGCAGACGGCAGAAGGGGGAGGCTCTAAAAGAGCCTCCCCCTTCTTTATCTCTAAGAGATGACCGATCGCTACTCCTCGTCCGGCTCGGCGACGTAGCCCTTTGGAATCTCCGGCGCCGCGGGCACGACTGGCTCCGCTTCGAGCACGTCCTCGTCGTCGGCCGCAAGCAGGTCTTCCGGCGATGGCTCGGCGATGTCGTCGGCCGCCAGCTCCTCGTCGTCATCCGGCACTGCGCCGTCGTCCTCCGGTTCATCGAGCGGGAGCGTGCCCAGCAGGCCGGCGATGTCATCGTCGTCCACGAAGTCGTCATCCCCGCCTTCGAGCTGCAAGGAGTCGGGCAGCGGAATCTCCTTCACGGGCGGCGGCGGCAGGTTGATCGGCGAGCGCGCCGGAATCAGCTTGCCGATGATCACATTCTCCTTCAGCCCCATCAGCTTGTCGGTCTGACCGCTGATCGCGGCCTCCGTCAGCACGCGGGTGGTCTCCTGGAACGAGGCCGCCGCGAGGAAGCTGCTCGTGCTGAGCGAGGCCTTCGTGACGCCGAGCAGGACCGGCACCGCCGTCGCGGGCTCGCCGCCCTCGGCCAGCACGCGGGCGTTGATCTCCTCGTATTCGAAGCGGTCGACGATGTCGTTCGGCAGCAGCCCGGTGTCGCCCGGCGCATCGACCCGCACCTTGCGCAACATCTGGCGGACGATCACCTCAATGTGCTTGTCGTTGATCGTCACACCCTGCGACCGGTAGACCTTCTGCACCTCTTCGACGAGGTACAGTTGCACCTGCTCGGGACCCATGATGCGCAGGATGTCCTGTGGGTTCACGTGGCCCTCGGTCAACTGCTGCCCGGCCCGGACGGTGTTGCCGTTCTCGATCTTCATGCGGGACGCCGCCGGCACCAGGTACTCGCGCTCTTCCTTCTCCTCGTACACGATGGCGATGCGGTCCTTGCCGGTCAGCTGCACGCGGCCGCCGATGCGCGCGACGAGGTCGCCCTCGCGGATCTCCGGCATCTCCTCCGCCTTGGCCTTCTTGCTCTTGGCCTTCGGCTTCTTCGCCGGCTCTTCCGCCACCGCCTGCGTCTTCTTGCCCGCGGCAAGCTCCGGCAACCGGGCGAGGATCGTGCCCTGCTCGATGATGTCGTCCTTCTTCACGAGCACCTTCGCGCCCTTCGGCACGTCGTACTCATCGCTGTACAGCTCGGTGTTCTTGATCCGGATGCGGCGGGAATCGCCGTCGCGGACGATCTCGCCGGTGCCATCGATCTCGGAGATCAGCGCCTGGCCCTTCGGGACGCGCGCCTCGAACAGCTCTTCCACACGCGGAAGACCGCTCGTGATGTCCGAACCGCTGGCGACACCACCGGTGTGGAAGGTGCGCATCGTCAGCTGTGTGCCCGGCTCGCCGATGGACTGGGCGGCGACGATGCCGACGGCCTCACCCATCGTGACCAGCGACCCGCGGGCGGGGCTGCGGCCGTAGCAGTAGCGGCAGATGCCGCGCTTCGCGGAGCAGGTGAGGGCCGAGCGCACATATACGCGCTCAAGCCCCAGCTGTTCGATGCGGGCAGCCTTCGCGTCATCGATCTCTTCGTTGAATCCGGCGAGGATGCCGCCAGACTCGCCATCCTCGAGGTCCATCGCCGAATAGCGGCCGACGATCCGCTCGCTAAACGACTCCAGCACACCGGCATCAGGCTGTTCGAGCCAGACGCCCATGCGCGTGCCGCAATCCTCCTCGAGGATGATCACGTCCTGCGACACGTCGATCAGACGGCGGGTGAGGTAGCCGGAGTCTGCCGTGCGGAGCGCCGTGTCGGCGAGACCCTTGCGCGCACCGTGCGTCGAGATGAAGTACTCAAGCACGGTGAGCCCCTCCCGGAAGCTCGACCGAATGGGCAGGTCGATGATCCGGCCCGAGGGGTCGGTCATCAGTCCGCGCATGCCGGCCATCTGCGTGATCTGGCTGATGTTACCCTTCGCCCCGGAGACGGCCATGGTGTACACGGAGCCGTAGCCCGCAAGCTGGTCCTGCACCGTCTTCTTGACCTCTTCGGTCGTCCGGTTCCAGACCTCAACGGTGGCGTTGTAGCGCTCCTGATCCGTGATCAGGCCCATCTCGTACTCGCCGTCGATCTCCTTGACGTTGTCTTCGGCCTTCTTGATCAGGCCCGCCTTTTCGGCCGGCACGCGCAGGTCGTTGACCGCGATCGTGATGCCGGACTGGGTGGCGAACTCGAAGCCGACGCGCTTGATGTTGTCGACGACCTCCGCCGTCTCTTCATTGCCAAGCTCTTCGTGGCACTTGGCGACGACCGTCTTCAGCATCTTGCGGTCCATCTTCGTGTTCAGGTAGTCGATGCCGCCGGTAATCGCCGCGGCGACGCCGGAGGGCAGGATTTCGTTGAACAGGAGCCTGCCGACGGTGGTCTCGATGATCTCGGAGAGCGGGCGGCCGAGGTAGCCGGAATCGAAGCTCTCGGTGACCACGGACGTGGTCATGTCGCCGTTGCCCTCACCCTCCGCGTCGCTCATGCCGCCGCCGCTGGTGATGTGCTCGGGCAGTTGCAGCAGGCCGGGCTCGTGCTCGATTGTGCGGCCGGGCTTCACGTAGGGCACGCGCACGCGGACCTTCGCCTGCAAATCCACGAGGCCCAAGTCGTAGGCGAACCGCGCTTCCTGCGCGCTGCCGTATACGCCCTCCGCGGGCGCACCATTCTTCGCCGCCTTGTACGCGCCCTTCGCCTTGTCCTTGTCGTCGGTCAGGTAGTAGCAGCCGAGCACCATGTCCAGCGTCGGCGCGATGATCGGCTCGCCCGAGCCCGGCGACAGCAGGTTGTGCGTGGAAAGCATGATCTGCCGCGCCTCGGCGACGGCTTCGCGCGACAGCGGCACGTGGACGGCCATCTGGTCGCCGTCGAAGTCGGCGTTGAACGCCGTGCAGACCAGCGGGTGGATCTGGATCGCGCTGCCCTCGATCAGCACCGGCTCGAACGCCTGAATACCGAGGCGGTGGAGCGTGGGGGCGCGGTTGAGCAGCACCGGCCGCGTCTGGATCACTTCATCCAACACGTCCCAGACTTCGGGGCGCGCGCGCTCGACGATGCGCTTCGCGCTCTTGATGTTGTGCGCCAGCCCGCGCTGGACGAGCGCGTGCATGACGAACGGCTTGAACAGCTCCAGCGCCATGCGCTTCGGCAGCCCGCACTGGTGAAGCTTCAGCTCCGGCCCAACGACGATGACCGAGCGGCCGGAGTAGTCGACGCGCTTGCCGAGCAGGTTCTGGCGGAACCGCCCCTGCTTGCCCTTGAGCATGTCGCTGAGGCTCTTGAGCTTGTGGTTGCCGGAACCCGCCACGGCGCGCCCGCGGCGGCCGTTGTCGATCAGCGAGTCGACCGCCTCCTGGAGCATCCGCTTCTCGTTGCGGATGATGATCTCGGGCGCGCCCAGCTCCAGCAGCCGCTTCAACCGGTTGTTGCGGTTGATGACGCGGCGATAGAGGTCGTTCAGGTCGCTTGTGGCGAAGCGGCCGCCATCGAGCTGCACCATCGGGCGCAACTCCGGCGGCATCACCGGCAGCACGGTGAACACCATCCACGACGGCTGGTTCCCGGACTTGCGGAGCGACTCGACGACCTTCAGGCGCTTCGTCGCCTTCTTGCGGCGCTGCCCCGATGTCGAGTGAATCTCGCGCTGCATTTTCTCGCGCAGCTTCTCCACGTTGACGCGGTCGAGGATCTTCAGCACGGCTTCGGCGCCCATCCCCGCCTCGAAGGCACTCGGATAGCGGTCGTGCAGCTCCTTGTACCGCGGCTCGGTGAGAAGGATCATCTTGTCGTTGTCGGCCGGGTCGATCATCTCGTCGAGTTCCTGGATGCGGTCGCCGTACTCGGCGTAGACCGCTTCCCGCTCGCCACCGGCGCGGTCCTGCAGCGGCTTCAGCTCCTCGAAGATGGTCGCGCGCTTCTGGTCCAGCGCGGCGTCGGTCATCAGGCCGATGTCGTCGCGCTTCTTCTTCAGTTCCGCCTCAAGCGCGGCGATGCGCTCCTGCGCCGCCTTCTTCAGGCCCTTCACCACGCTCTGCTCGATGACGGTGCCGCGCTCGACGATCAGCGCGTCGCCGAGGCGGTAGCCCTTGCGCGCGCTCTTGCCGACGAGTTCGCTCAGCTCTTCCTGGTATTCGACAGCCTGCTGCATGATCGCATCGGCCTGCGCCTGGCGGTCCTCTTCAAGCTGCGCGAGGCGGCTCTTCTTCTCCTCGGCGGCCTCGCTCTCCGCGGCGGACTGCTCGTCCTGCAGCTCGACGATGCGGTCGGCGTACTGCTTCTCGCGCCGCGTCGCCTCCCGGTCCATCTCTTCCTGCAGGTGCTCCTGCGCGCGCTTCTTCGCGTGCTCGTCCACGCTCGTGACGATGAATTGCGCGAAGTACAGTACGCGCTCGAGCGAGCGCGGCGAGATATCGAGCAGCAGCCCGAGACGGCTTGGCGTGCCCTTGACGAACCAGATGTGGCTGACGGGCGATGCCAGCTCGATGTGCCCCATGCGCTCACGGCGCACCTTCGAGCGCGCGACTTCGACGCCGCACTTGTCGCAGACGATGCCCTTGTAGCGCACGCGCTTGTACTTGCCGCAGTAGCACTCGAAGTCCTTGGTCGGGCCAAAAATCTTCTCGCAGAACAGCCCGTCCTTCTCCGGCTTCAGCGTGCGGTAGTTGATCGTCTCCGGCTTGGTGACCTCCCCGTAGGACCAGGAACGGATCTGCTCCGGCGACGCCAGCGAAATGCGGACGGTGTTGAAGTCATTTACCTCAAGCACGTATCTTTTCCTCGTTTTCAAATCCCGAGAGGTTGATGCCCAGCTCCGGCACGCCCTCTCCCCCACCGACGAACTCCACTGCCTCTTCCGCCTCGTTCTGCACTTCCACGGAGAGCCCGAGGCTCTGGAGTTCCTTGACCAGCACCTTGAAGGACTCCGGCACACCCGGCTCGAGCACGTCCTCGCCCTTCACGATGGATTCGTACGCCTTCACGCGGCCGACGATGTCGTCCGACTTCACCGTCAGCAGTTCTTGCAGAATGTGCGCCGCGCCGTAGGCCTCGAGCGCCCACACTTCCATCTCGCCGAAGCGCTGGCCACCGAATTGCGCCTTGCCACCCAGCGGCTGCTGCGTGATCAGCGAGTACGGACCGGTGCTCCGGGCGTGGATCTTATCCTCGACGAGGTGGACCAGCTTCAGCATGTAGATGTAACCCACCGTGATCGGCTGGTCGAAGGCCTCACCGGTGCGTCCGTCGATCACCGTTTGCTTGCCATAGGTCGGCGGCGCGGACCCGGCCTTTACGGCCTCGCCCACCTTCTCCTCGAGCTTGTCCGGCGCCAGGCCACGGACGCGCTTGACGCCGACTTCGTGCTCGAGCCAGTACTCGTGGCAGGCCGTCTTCGCGGCGCCCAAGCGCGTTTCATCGAGGACGGCGCGCGCGTCGAAGCCCTCCTTCGTCAGCCACGCCTCGAACTTCGCGAGGTCCAGCTTCTCGTACGCCAGCGGGCTGGCGCCGTCGTGCGCGTCCGGGTGGAGCGCATCGGCCTGTTGTGCCAGCCAGGCGCGGCCCAGCTCGTCCTCGATCAGCTTGTCGCTTGCGCCGTCGAATACCGGCGTCACGGCGCGGAACCCCAGCGAGTTCGCGGCCCAGCCGAGGTGCGTTTCCAGCACCTGCCCAACGTTCATCCGGCTCGGTACGCCGATCGGGTTCAGGACGATGTCGACGGGTGTGCCGTCGGCGAGGTACGGCATGTCTTCGACAGGGAGGATGCGTGCGACGACGCCCTTGTTCCCGTGCCGGCCGGCCATCTTGTCGCCCTCTGACACCTTGCGGCGCTGAGCGATGGACACGCGGACCAGCTCGTTGACGCCCGCAGGCAACTCGTCGTGCGTGTCGCGGCGGAAGACCTTGACATCGATGACCTTGCCGCGCTCGCCGTGCGGCACGCGCAGAGACGTGTCCTTCACCTCGCGCGCCTTCTCGCCGAAGATCGCCCGGAGCAGCTTCTCTTCGGCCGTCAGCTCCGTCTCGCCCTTCGGCGTGATCTTGCCGACCAGAATGTCGCCGGAGTTCACCTCGGCGCCGACGCGGATGATCCCGTTCTCGTCGAGGTCACGCAGCGACTCTTCGCCGACGTTCGGGATGTCGCGCGTGATCTCCTCCGGCCCCAGCTTGGTGTCGCGGGACTCCACCTCGTGCTTCTCGATGTGGATCGAAGTGAACTTGTCCTCGCGCACCAGCGCTTCCGACAGGATGATCGCGTCCTCGAAGTTGTAGCCCTGCCAGCTCATGAAGGCGCACAGCACACTCTGCCCCAGCGCCAGCTCGCCTTTGCTGGTAGAAGAGCTGTCGGCGAGCGCGTCGCCCTGCCGCACGCGTTCGCCGCTGCGCACCGTCGGCCGCTGGTTGATGCAGGTGCCCTGGTTCGAGCGCACGAACTTCAGCAGCGGATACTCGCGCTCCTCGCCGCTGTCGTAGCGTATGCGGATGAGACGCGCGTCGGCGCTCAGAATCACCCCGTCGTCCTCAGCAAGAATGACCTGGCCGGAGTCCTGCGCTGCCTGCCCCTCGACGCCCGTCATCACGATCGGCGTCTCCGGCCTAATGAGCGGCACCGCCTGGCGCTGCATGTTCGAACCCATCAGCGCGCGCGGCGCGTCGTTGTGCTCCAAGAACGGGATCAGCGACGTCGCGACGCTGAGGATCTGCTTGGGCGAGACGTCCATCCAGTCCACCAGGCGCGGCGGCTCCATCATGAACCGCTCGCCGGCGCGCGCTTCGATGCGGTCCTCGACGAAGTGGCTGTCCGGTGTCAGCAGCGCGTTCGCCTGGGCGATCACGTAGCGGTCCTCTTCGTCGGCAGCGAGATACTCGATCAGCGAGCTGACGAAGGGCTGGCACTTGACCGCACGGTCGCCCTTGCGCGCCAGCTTCTTCGCCCCGGCCTCATCGATCTGGTCGCCGGACTCGCCGACGCCCTCGACATCCTCGGCGAGGTAGTGGCCCGGCCAGAGTTCCGACGTCCCGGGCAGTTCCTTCATCACGCGACGGTACGGCGTCTCGATGAAGCCGTAGGGGTTGATCACGCCGTAGGTCGCAAGCGAGCCGATGAGACCGATGTTGGGCCCTTCCGGCGTCTCGATCGGGCAGATGCGGCCGTAGTGGCTGTGGTGTACGTCACGCACATCGAAGCCCGCGCGGTCGCGCGACAGGCCGCCCGGCCCCAGCGCCGAGAGCCGGCGCTTGTGCGTCAGCTCCGCCAGCGGATTCGTCTGGTCCATGAACTGCGAGAGCTGCGATCCACCGAAGAACTCCTTCATCGATGCGACGACCGGACGGATGTTGATCAGCGCGCTAGGCGTCGCCTGGTCGGGGTCGATGATCGTCATGCGCTCACGGACGACGCGCTCCATGCGGAGCAGGCCGATCCGGAACTGGTTCTGGATCAGCTCGCCCACGGCGCGCACGCGGCGGTTGCCCAGGTGGTCGATGTCGTCGGCGTGGCCGTTGCCGTTGTTGAGCTTCACCTGCGTCTTGATGATCGTCTCGAGGTCGATCGGCCGCAGGGTGCGCTGCGTCGTGCCGGCATCGAGTTCGAGCCGGCGGTTCAGCTTGTACCGTCCGACGCGGCCGAGGTCGTAGCGCCGGCCGTTGAAGAACAGCGAGTTCAGCAGGCCACGGGCGTTCTCAAGCGTGGGCGGGTCGCCCGGCCGCAGTCGGCGGTAGAAGTCGAGCAGCGCCTCATTCTTAGTGGTCGAGGTCTCCTTCTCGAGCGTCGTGGCGATGTACTGGCGCTCCGGATTCGTGTCGATCTCGCTGAACTTCGCGAGGATGCGCTCGTTCGTCCCGAGCTTGGAGTCCGGCACGCCGTCCTCCTCATCGATCGCGCGCAGCAGCGTCGTGATGGGAATCTTGCGCTTGCGGTCGACCTTCACCGAGAGGACGTTCTTGTTGCTGGTCTCGAACTCGAGCCAGGCGCCGCGGTTGGGGATGAGCTTGCCGTAGCAGAGGTCGCGGCCCGTGGTCGGGTCCGTCTCCAGGGTGAAGTAGACGCCCGGCGAGCGGACGAGCTGCGAGACGACGACGCGCTCGGCGCCATTGATGACGAAGGTGCCGTTCGGGGTCATGAGCGGGAAGTCGCCCATGAACAACTCCTGCTCCTTGACCTCGCCGGTCTCTTTCACTTCGAGCTGGACGTTGACGCGCAGCGGCGCCGAGTAGGTCATGTCGCGCTCGCGGCACTCCAGCTCCGGGTATTTCGGCTCGCCAAAGCTATAGTCGCCGAAACGCAGCTTCATGCGCGTGCCGGTGAAGTCTTCGATCGGCGAGATTTCGTCGAAGAGCTCGCGCAGCCCGTCGCTTTTGAACCATTCGAACGAGGAGAGCTGCATGCTGATGAGGTGCGGAATGTCGAGCACGTGCGCGATCTTCGCGTAGGATTTCTTACTCGACGGGACCGACGACCGGCTACTGACGATGTCTGTGGAGACAGTCATGCGTTGCGCGCTCCTAACAATGCGTTACGAACCGTGATCTCCCGTGGACAGGAATAGTCCCGCTGGGGGACATGCAATGGGGATCCAAAGGCAAGGGGGTTCTGTCTAGCCTGGGGTGAGTATACAAATAGGGCCTTAGGATGTCAACCAGCGGATGCTACTGGATCAGACCCCTCCAACGCAAGCCCTCGCTGTCATCTCCAGGCAGATTGTAATACGTTGGGGGCGCCCTCGTGGTTCCCCGATGGGGGATTTGGAAGCTGGAGGCTGGAGGGCTGGAGGGCTGGAGGGCTGGAGGCTGGAGGCTGGAGGCTGGAGGCTGGAGGCTGGGAGACTAACCCACAGCCATCCCCAGCCACGAGCGACTATCTGTACTCGATCCGGCGCTCCATGAGCTGCCCCTCGATGGCCGACGCCAGCGTGCGGGTCAGGCCCATCGCCGTGTTCGCCATCAGCCGGTCGCGCAGGCCGCGATGCGGCTTCACGTACGTGAGCTTGCGCTCGCTGATGCCGGCGGCGGCCTGGGCCATATCAATCGCGGTGTCGAGGTCGCCGAGGTCGTCGATCAGGCCGAAGTCTTTCGCCTGGGTGGCGGTGTAGATCTCGCCCGTGGCGACCTCTCGCACGCGCTCCGGCGTCATCTTCCGGGCTTCCGCGACGATCTCGACGAAGCGGTTGTAGAAGCTGTCGAGCAGCGCCTGCTCTTTCTGGCGCTCTTCGGCCGTGGGCTCGCGGAAGTTCGAGAACATGTCCTTCAGCCGCCCTGCCTTGGCGACTTCCATGCGTACGCCGATCTTGTCGAGCAGCTCGTAGAGCATCGGGCGCATCGAGATGACGCCGATCGACCCGACGACGGCCATCGGCACGGCGATCACCTTCGTCGCCGCGCACGCCGCCATGTACGAGCCCGAGGCGCCGGTGCCGCTGATGAAGGCGATGACCGGCTTCTTCTTCGCGATCTTGCCGATCGATCGGTAGATGTACTCCGAAGCGCCGGCGCCGCCGCCGGGCGAGTCGATGTCGATCACGAGCGCGCGGATCTTCTTGTTCTCCTCGATCGCCCGCAGCATCCGCACGTACTCGCTCGTCTTGCCGGGCGAGCCGATGGCGCCGAAGAGCTCGGCGACGGCGATGCGGTCGGGGTTGAGGTTGAGCATGGTTGCGAGCATGAGTATCTCCTGCGCGGCGATGCCGTCGGGAATGCGATCCGGGTCGAGGCGCGCCTTCGAGTGTAGTCAATCCTGAGGGAGAGCGTAACTTTAGTGGATGCCGATGTTGGATGTTGGATGTTGGATGTTGGAGGCTCGGGCCGAGGCTGGGGCTGGAAGCTGGACGCTGGTCCCCGCTTGCTCTCCCCCAACGATCGATCCCGACGACCGACGACCGCCCACCGAACAGTTATCCTGAAGGATGAGCACTTCCGCCCCTGAAACGCCGGCAGCCGCGCCCGCGCCGACGAAAGCCGACATCAAGCGGTACAGAACCAACTACCAGGGCGAGGTCGATGGCGTCGAGCTGTATCGGCGCCTCTCTCGCGCCGAGCAGGACCCGCAGCGCGCACAGATCTTCCTCGACCTCGCGGAGACGGAGAAGCGCCACCTGAAGATCTGGCAAGACAAGCTCCGCGCCGCCGGCGTCGATCCGGGCAAGCCGGGGCCGTCGCTTCGGGTGCGTGTGCTGGGCGCGCTGGCGGACCGCTTTGGCGCGCGGGCGGTGCTGCCCATGGTCAGTGCGATGGAGTCGAACGGCTTCGACGAGTACATGTCGCAGCCCGAAGCCGGGCCATCGATGGCCCGCGACGAGCGCTCGCACTCGCGGACGCTTTCGACGATGTACTCGCCCGGCGGGGCCACCGACGTCGCCGGCATCGCGCGCGGCGAGCGCTGGCACCGCGTGGACACGGGAGGCCAGCTGCGGGCGGCGATCTTCGGCATGAGCGACGGATTGATCTCGAACTTGAGCCTGGTGATTGGCGTCGCAGGCGCGCAGCCGGACGGCCGATTCATCCTGCTCGCCGGCGTCGCCGGCCTGATGGCCGGCGCCTTCTCGATGGGCGCCGGAGAATTCATCTCAGTCACGTCGCAGCGCGAGCTGTTCGAGCGCCAGATCGCTCTGGAGAAGGAAGAGCTGGAGGTCGCGCCGGAGGAAGAGCGGCAGGAGCTGGCGCTGATCTACCGCGCTAAGGGGCTCACCGAAGCGCAGGCGAACGAGCTGTCGACGCGCATCATCGCCGACCGCGGCGTCGCGCTGGAGACCCTCGCGCGGGAAGAGCTGGGGTTGAATCCGCAGGGACTGGGCTCGCCCTGGGGGGTGGCGCTGGCATCGTTCGCATCGTTCGCGATTGGCGCGGTGATCCCCGTGATCCCCTGGCTGTTCGGCTCAACGAACTGGCACTTCCTCGCGTCCGTGCTGCTGAGCGCGGTCGCGCTCTTCGCGGTGGGGGCGGGCGTCTCGCTCTTCACCGGCAGGAACTTCGCGCTGGCGGGGGCACGGCAACTGATCATCGGCGCCGCCGCGGCGGCGGTGACGTTCGCCATCGGCCGCCTCATCGGCGTCAACACGAACTGAGCCCGGCTCTGCGACTTTCGTTCGTAGGGGAGGAGCTTCAGCTCCGCCCGTGTCTTCCTCATGCTGCGGCCCAGAGCGGCATGAGGGAATCCTCCGCACCAAAGCAGGGCACTCGCCACGAGCAAGCGGCGGTCTCCTAACACGTATCCGGCTTCGCCCGAGATACCGTTCTCACATGCCTCTCTTCAAACGCAAGCACGAGCCCCCACCTGAGCCCGCTCCGCCGATCAGCGACGAAGCTGAGGTGCATCGTGCGATCTACGCCGGGGCCGAACGCAGGCGCGCCGGCGGCGCCGAATTCAGCGTGCTCTGCGTCATCCCGCAGCTCATCGGCACGGCCACGCTCCTGCCTGCCGAGACGGAAGCGGCGACCGCAAGCATCGCTGCGGAATTGCGTGGAGAAGACCGATTCTGCCTCCTCGATGATGGGTCCTACATCGTCGTGCTCGTGGACACGGAACGCGACCCCGGACTGATCGTCGCACAACGGCTGGGCACCGACCTCACCGTCCGGAGCGCCGGGATCAAACAGCGGAAGTGGCTCGTCGGCATCGCCGGCGATCCGCTCGACGTGAAGACGGAGGCGGCGCTGGTCGAGCTGGCGCGCGCCGACGCCGCGGAGCGTGACGCTGCGTAGCGTCAATGGTCGCCAGAAGTCGGAAGTCGGATACATCGCCTGCCGAACCTCCAACATCCAACATCCAACATCCAACCCAGCCTCCAGCATCCAGCTTCCAGCCTCGTCCCCGGTGGC
>JBBRPY010000052.1:0-24779 GCA_038227375.1 Dehalococcoidia bacterium | reverse complement strand
TGGCCTTATTCTGCGGCTGCTCTCCAGTCCCAAGTCGATATCGCTCGTACCGCATCTCATCCGGTCATCTCGGCTCGTTGGTTGCGAAGGCTGACGGCACCCTAGGCGGAAATCTCACGCTCTGCACCACGATGTTGTCATAGTGTCTATTGGATGGAGTCGCACGCGCAACAGGCGTGACGGCGCACGTCCGCCAGCACCCCACCATTGACAGTGTCGAGGGGCGGATCGACACTCA
Organism: Dehalococcoidia bacterium; assembly: GCA_038227375.1. Lineage (GTDB taxonomy): Bacteria > Chloroflexota > Dehalococcoidia > DSTF01 > JACRBR01 > JALYKW01. Next base: position 24,541 of record JBBRPY010000052.1, on the reverse strand, counting down.
GCGGGCCGCCCTAATGGGCGATGCAAGTATTCAGGGAGGAAACCATGGCGAAAGCAGAGTCCAAGAACGTCGGAAAGCCCGATGAGACCCGCAAGTTCGAGCTCGGCCACATTGACCTGATCAACATCGGCGGCGGCTCAGTCGGGAAGGCGACATTCGAGCCCGGCTGGCGCTGGTCACAACATGTGAAGCCGATCGCCAAGACCGAATGGTGCGAAGCGCCGCACTTCATGTACCAGATCTCCGGCCGTATGCACGTGAAGATGGCCGATGGCCAAGAGTTTGAGATGGGACCTGGCGATGTCGCCGTGATGCCGTCCGGGCACGATGCTTGGGTTGTCGGGGACGAGCCCGTCGTGGCGATCGACTGGCAAGGCGCGACGAACTACGCGAAGGGCTAGCGCCGCCGCAGCCGAAGCGAGGCAAGCGATACGTATCGGCCGCGACCGGCGGCCGAAGGAGGCTCAGCATGGCTGTCTTGATGACCGCCGACGTTCCAGGCCAGACGGCGCAGGGTTACGACGGCATGCTCGCCAACCTGGGCGATCCGCTGAAGGGTGCGAAGGGATTCATCGCCCACATGGCCGGCGCTGACGGTGACAGTTGGCGCGTGACCGAGATCTGGGAGTCGGCGAAGGACGCGTCCGACTTCTACGCGAAGTTCGTCGACCCGAACCTGCCTCCGGGGGTCAAGCCCAAGCGGCGGTTTATGGAGTTGCACAGCCTGATCCGGGCTTAACCGGTGGGCGGTGCCCAACGAGAGCGAGGGAACGACGATGGGTACACGATCCGATGCACTCGCACGCCAGTTTGAAGCAGCGGTAGCCGACTTCGCGAAAGCGATCGAGTCGTGCTCTGACGAGAAATGGGGTGCCGTCTGCAACGCTGAAGGGTGATCGATGTGATCACCACCGCGTCGGCGCTCAATGGATCGGGGTTGCCGGCGCGTTGAGCCTGACGATATGAAGCGCCGTCGAGGATCACTGTAGGGAGGTTGAATTTCTCTTGAAGCTCCAAACTCCATTGCTTGCGCAGCGACGCCGGACAGATCACTAAGAGTCTGCGTCTTCGTTCCGCCCAATACTGGCAAAGCACGAGGCCGGCCTCGATCGTCTTGCCGAGTCCTACTCATCGGCGAGTACAACGCCTTGCCGAAGAGGGGATTCGAGAGCGAACATCGCCGCGTCGATCTGGTGGGGATTGAGGTCTACCGCAGCATCGAACAGGGACATCGAGAGGCGGTCGCTGCTGGCCGCGGGGCGGCGGCGCGTGAGTTCATGCGCGATGTAGCGAGCGTGATAGGGCGTAGTCACGTTCCCCCCCGTGCCGGTGAGTGTAGTGAGACTGGGCGCCAGCGGCGAGCCAAACACCTTGTGCGGGCTTGGCTTCACCGGGCACACGACGCGAATATCGTGTTCGCCGACTGGGCGCGCCGCGCGGAATTCGAGCGGCTCTACGACAACAGGGCGCCCACCGAAACGGGTGACTACGCTGCCGGGATCAGCACATAAGAAAGGGCCACTTCCGTGCCCGGCAGACCTATGCTGCGGATGACCCCTCGGAGAGTCGTGGCGTCCTGAGCAGGGACGCTCCCCGCCACCTCTTCGGGGGTCTGCATGCGCACGCCCGACGAACGTCCCAGTGCCGCGCATAGTCGTGGGAATCACGGGTAGGCTAGCGTCCGGCCCCGCCTCCATCGGCCAGCCCACCCCGCGAGGTTATGGTACGCCTCTCTCGCGGGGCGTCAAGATACCCGGATCGCCGGGCCAGTTCTGCGGATGCTCATCGAGATCGGCGGGATCGCCTTGACTTCGTCGCACACAACGCAATCATAGGGTGGGTTGGCCGCGATCTGGGGCGATAGAGTCTAGACGCCGATGGCCGCCGCCACCTTCCCCCAGCTCACGTCCGCCTCGCCCTCCAGCCGCCGCAGGTACACGCTTGTCACCGCGAGCGACGAGTGGTCTAGGAACCGGCTGACGTCCTCGATCGACTCGCCAGCGTCGCGCCGGAGCTTCGCGGCCGAGTGCCGAAAGATGTGCACACCCGCGGGCGGCAGTCCGGCGAGTCGGAAGTAACGCTGCAGGTTGCCGTAGAAGCTGCCACTGGTGATCCCGCGCGCGTCGCCCCGACGTGCGGGCCACAGTGACGCATCCGGCGCCATAGCCGCGATGTCGTGCCCGAAGGCCGACAGCGCCAACGTCAGGGCGACAAACGCCGGTTGTGGCAGCTCCCGCTTGCCCGTCTTCCCGCCTTTGCCCCGGTAGCGGTACCAGGTCTTCCCGTCCTCCTGCGTGATGTCGCCCACCTTCATGTTCAGCACTTCCGCCCTGCGCCGTCCGGTGAGCGTCAGCGTGAGGACGATCGCCCGGTCCCGCACGCCGGTCGGCGTCTCCGGGATCACAGCGAGCAGCTTCTGGATGTCGCTGCCGCCCAGCCCGCGTGGTGGGGCTACGGAGACCTTCGGCCGTTCCAGCGCGTCGCAGGGGTTCGAGCTGACCGCCTCCATGCGGATCAGGAAGTGGAAGAAGCTGCTCAGGCAGGCGAGCCGGGCGCCGACCGTGACGGACGACGGCTGCTTACCCGAGAGGCCGACTCCGTACGCCCAGGTGAAGACCTCCTGGCTGGTTAGGCGGTCGGGTGGCTTACCGACCGTGCCGAAGCAGTGCTGGAGCATACGGCTGTAGCCTTCGACGGTGCGCCGGCTGCCGCTTCGTCGCTCTTTCTCGGCGAGGAAGGCGTACAGTGCGCGCTCCCAGCCCTCGGCGGTGTTGTCGAATGTGGTGATCGTGGTCTGCATCTGGTGCCTCCTCCTTGAAGGCGACACCATGGTGGCGTATCGTCGAACGTAGTCAAGTCGTCGCGAGCGACGGCTGTAGACTTGGCGAAACGCATCCTCGGTGCCGAGAACGCTGGTCGATTGTGTCACCTCATCGGCGCAAGGCCCCTCTTCTGATCCGCATGAGCCCTCGGCTCGTCGACTACCTAGCTAGCTCCATCTTGGTCACGGGCGAGCGACTGGCGCTTGAGCACCTTGCGAGCGCCGGGGCGACGGTGCCACAAGTTGAACCCTCTCGGATATTGTCGAACCTGGGGACTCGTATCGCGGAATCGATACGGCAGCAAACGATGCCGCCCACGTTGCGAGGCACGCGATTGACCGACGATGCCGTGATTCGTGCCGCCATGGTGCGTCGCTTGGCCCAGCAATGCCTCCACGTCTGCGATTCACCTGAGCAGGTGCACTGGACCTTCCTCCGTTGGCTGGATGATGACTTCATTCCTCGGCTCCCGGTCACGCCACGCACCTTCGAAGACCCAGATTCAAGCGATGAGCACAACGGGCCAAGCGAACAACCCGGCGCGCTCGCAGAAGAAATCACGATGTCCCTGAAGTCCAACGAGCTGTGGAAGGCGGTGGAGCGCTCCGCGAAGGGTCTAGCGAGGGTCATGAGACTGCATCCAGCAGCCGGCAAACTCATCCACGAGCGGCTCGCGGCCCCAGCCGAGAGTGACGAGCCCTCCTTTGCGCACGTTGTTAGTTCGATGATTGGCATTGGCATGATCGGGCCAAACACGCGAGCAAAACGCGGGCGCCGCGAGGCGCAGCCCACGCTGGCAATCACCACGTGGATCTGGACCGTAGAGGCCTTGCGCCAGCCCTGCGGCGCGACTCAAGCCCAGGCGCTCGCAATCTGGGAGTTCTGGTTTCCGGACGTCACAACGAAGTACAACAATGCGCGCGACTGCTCACGCTGGCATGCACGCGTTTTGACGGCGTACCAGGATTGGGACGGCCAAGAGCTACAGCAGCACTTGCGGAGGCAGCGACGCGAGGCAAAGGCGTAGACATGCCGTGAATGCTCCAGAAAAGACCGCGCTGAGCGGGTCCTTTTCTGGCGTGACTGCGCTCGCCGTTTGGCGGATGATCGAACTGCGTGATGAGTGAGCCGGACTCGTTCAGAGAAACGGGTGCGACGGGCGATCGAAAGGGGGCGAACGTGGACATATCTGGTAGAGGGGTGGTCGCCCAGAGAACAGAAGTTCTGCGGCAACGAATCGTTGACTCGATCGCAGGCAAACTGGAGGCCAACAAGGGCACTCTCGACAAGTGTCGCGAGGTCCAAATCATCTGCCGGATCGATGGGAACAAGATTGACGTAGCGCTGAAGACAACGCACTAAACAACCAACACATTCAGCCCGGAGCGGCGCGAGGCTCCCAGCAGACCTGGGAAGGGTCGCAGGGAGCTTTTTCGTTTGGACTGGATTCATCGGGCATACGTATGGCTGTATGTGACGACCGGACCGGCGGTGAAGGCGCCGCACGCTGGGACCGTTTGAAGGAATTGCTTATCCGGTCATGGCGACGGCAGGTATGTGACCGCGGAGAAACGGATGCGGGCAGCAGTCCTCCACAGAGTCAGTGACGTCCGGCAATTGGACGGGCTCTCTCTCGACGCGCAGCGACACGCCCTGAGCGAGCGATGCGCGCGGGAGGGATGGACGGTAGTGCGGGAATATGTTGGTGAAGGCGAATCCGCCTTTACCAGCGACCTGAACAAGCGCCGCACGATCCGCGACCTGAAAGCGGACGCGGAGAACCATGTGTTCGACGTGCTGCTCGTCCACGATCTGACGCGGTTCGCCCGAGACGAAGAACTCGGCCACGCCATCTTTAACGTGTTGATACGCAATGGTGTGAACCTGGTCAATGCGAGCAGCAACATCGACTACCGGACGCCAGAGGGCCACATGATGCTGGCCATCGAACTCGGGCTCGGCTCCTACACTCCGCGTAAGTCCAGCTTCCATATCAAGAAGTCCAAGCGCCAACGCTACGAGATGGGCTTGCACAATGGCGACCTCGGTTTCGGCTACACGAAGGGCACCACCAACAAAGACCCAGGCGTACCGGTGCCAGAAGAAGCGGAGGCCATACGCGAAGCCTTCCGCGACTACATCGCCGGTGCGGGCTACACCGAGATCGCACGCCGCTGGAACGCCCTGGGCCTAGTGCCCCATTCAAAGCAAGGGAACACCGTCTTCACCGCGTCGGCCGTCCAATCTGTGATCGAGAATGGCTTCTACGCCGGCTTCGTCGGATATAAGGGCGAGCGCAAACGCGGTATCCACGACCCGATCATCTCAGACGACGTGTTCTTGGCTGCACAGGCCAAGGTGCGCCGACATCCAAGCCACGCCCGAGAACCTTGGATGCTGTCCGGTGCCATCTGCTCGGAATGCGGGGGCCCGATCTGGCAGTCGCGATCGGGTACAAACAACGATAAACTGTACTATCGCGAGGCGTCTCGAGTGCAGCAGCGGGGTTGCCCAGTGGACGGACACTCTTGGCGGAAGGAACTCGCCGAAGCCGAGGTCGACGCCGTCGTCCGTGAAACGGTTGCCGATCCAGGCTGGTTCGCGGAAGTCGACAGAGAAGCACGCCAGCTACCGGCCCCGCGCGATGACGGTCGCCGCGGTGAGCTATTGGAAGACCAGCGACGCGTAAACAACGCCTACTTTGCGAGAAAGCTGAGCGACGATGAGTTCCGCCTGCGGACCGACGCGATCGAAGCGCAGTTGGCACGCCTCCCCGTGCGGCCGACAAGCTTGGTCTTCGCTGGCGAGCGCCTGCTTTCCATTGGCCAAGTGTGGGATGGGATGACGATGCCGGAACGTCGCGAGGCGTGCCGCGTCTTGTTCGAAGAGATCCGGATGAACACGCGCGAAAAGCGCCTGTGGCTCAGGCCCTGGCCCGAGTTTCAGGCCCTATTTGATAACCGTCGTGAACTGTGTAGATATGGTACCCCCGACAGGACTCGAACCTGTGCCCCTGGCTTCGGAGGCCAGTACTCTATCCACTGAGCTACGGGGGCTCGGCACCACTATAGAGCTTCCAGTTGCCTCACGGAACGCCGCCGCGCGCACACGCAGCGTTCGCCGCGGCTGGGCGCACCCGCGTCGCGACCGGGACACACCTGATATCATGAAGGACTGAACAGCAAAGAGAGTAGCGATATGCCACGCAAGAAACAGATCGTCCAAAGGCAAAAGCGCCGCAAGGTCTACCAGACCGGCGAGCTTGACGTCGACGCGGTCAAGCCCAAGGGGGCGTTCCGCATCTTCACCAACTACAAGGTCTTTGCCGTCATCGGGGCAATCGTCCTCATCGGCGGCTTCGGGTTCTCCGCCCTCTTCGCAAGCAGCGGCCGCACCACGAGCGGGCCGAACCGCGGCGTCCGCGGCGCCGACGTCCAGCGCTCGACGCCCGACGCCAACAGCACCGACACGACAACCGGCGCCCAGGCGAGCATCAAGCAGTATTCGGCGCCGCCCGCGCTCGCGATCGATCCGAGCAAGAATTACATCGCGACGATCAAGACCGACGCCGGCGACGTGAAGGTGCAACTACTGCCGAAGGAGGCTCCGGAGGCGGTGAACAACTTCGTCTTCCTGGCGAAGGATGGCTTCTACAATGGCGTCACGTTCTACCGTGTGATCCCGGGGTTCGTGGCGCAGACGGGGGACCCGACGGGCACGGGCTCCGGCGGCCCCGGCTATGATCTGCCCTTCGAATCGACCACCGACCCCGTGGACGCCGGGACGCTGGCGATGGCAAAGCCATCCGAAGCGGGAGCGCCGAACAATGGCAGCCAATTCTTCGTGGCGCTTGACCGACTGCCGACCCAGGATGGGAAGGCGACGGTGTTCGGCAAGGTTGTCGGCGGGCTCGACGTCACGAACAAATTTGTCGAGCGCGACGCGCTGAAGGAGCAGAGCCCCGGACCCGGCACGCGCATCTCCTCGATCTCCATCGAGGAGTCGTAGCCGTCCACCGTTTCTTCCGCCTTCTCCCGAGCGAAGATGGAAGGGAGAAGCTGGACGCTGGAAGACTCTGACCAACGTCCCGCTTCAGCACGTCCCCCTCTCCCCTTGGGCCCTTGTGGGAGAGGGATGCCCGAACGGGCGGGGTGAGGGATAGCAAAAGGCCGCCGAAGATCGGCGGCCCTCTGCCGTTGGAGGAGGAGGCTGTCAGGGGAAATGGCGGCGGATTCCGCCGCTCGACACGTATTCGCCGCAGGTGCGCACACGGCCACCCAGGCGCGCGATCTCGAATCCAGTCGCGCAGGCGTTGCAGAGGCGGATATCGTCGTAGTTCAGCGACCCCAGCATCGGCCGCTGGCGCCGGCAGCGCGCGCAGGCCAATTCGGCGCGCGGATCCACCCCGCGCTGGCGGTCGTCTTCGATGATGATGCGCATCGCTTCCTGGACCGCGTCGTGCTGTCCGGCCGTGATCTCCAGGTTCGCTCGATTGCCGTGGTCGATGGCCACTGGGCCCTCCGTACACCTGCGGTTTCGGACAAAAAAAACGGCCGAAGGCGCACCTTCAGTCGGTCCGACCTCTCCTCTTTATGCCTGCGGGGTTAGCTGACGGGTTCGGCTCAAAGGAGTTCGCCTACGCATCTGTTGATGCGATTCACCCCGGGAACGTTGGTTCCCCCGCCTCGCTTGACGCGAGTTAGGCTCTATTCAGTTGTACAGGCAATCTAGCCGTTGGCCGGAAGGAAGTCAAACCGGCAGAGCGCGTTCTCCGGTCATCGTCGATGGCCTCCGTACCTCATGCGGATTTCATCTGACCGAGCATTACCGCAGTTCAGGATTCGCGTTCGAATCTGATTTCTAGCGTCTCCGCCGCGTCCACGCTGACCTCGAACGTGGACCAGCCATCGTGCCGCACAACCGCTGCCTCGGCCCCCGCGACCGCGGCCGGTACAGGCGCCCATCCGCGATGATCGACAAAGAGCCGCTGAGCGCGCTTTCCGGCCGGTGCGAGACCGACGCGCAGGATCGACGCTGCCGCATCGAAAGCCTCGCTCGTCATATCCAGCGCGCCGATGCCAATATGCGCGGTAGTGCCGACGACGAGCGGCGTCGTGCGATCCGGCCGCAACGCCACGAACCGGCAGCTATGTGCCGCGACGAGCGCGAACGTCAGCGCGTGCTCGACGACACCGCGGTACCGTTCCTCCCAGAACTCGAACGCGTGCCACCGCCCGCGCGGCAGTCCGACCGTGAGATCCCGCGCTACGTCCTCGAAGTTGTAGAGCGCCACGAGGCGGAGCGGGTCCCAGGCGCGGTCGAAGAAGGCTTCCTGCCGCTCCGGCATGTCGCTCTCGATCAGGTCGACGGCCGTCGCGGCGACGGGAAGCACCGGCAGAAGTATGGAGATGAGGTCGACCCGGTCGGGCGGAAGCTTGTCCAGATCGTCGCTCGACAGCATCATGCCGCCCGAAAGGCCAATCACCGTCGCCAGCGTGCGCGTCTCGTCCAACGTCAGCTTCGTTCGGTCCGTGCGCACCAGCAGGCAATCCGGATCGTTCGCCCAGAGGCGGCCATGCATCCAGGAGCGTTGAAGCGTGTTTCGGATCGCTGTTTCCGCACTAAGATCGTCGTCCGGCCGGCGCGCGCGAGGCATCGGCTCAGAGCGCTCGGCGGTTGTCAGGTTCCGCCAGAACGGCGCCACGTCGGGGCCGATGCGGTTGCCGTCGAAGAGACCCACCGACGGCGCCATCAGCGCGCCACAGCCCAGCACGAAGCGCTCCTCTCCGACGCCCGCGCGCACGGCGTCGAGCGCGCTCCGGTACGCCCGGACGCGGGTGGCGGCCGGGTCGTGCCGTCGGCCAGCGATCGCCGCCCCGAACAAGAAGTCGATCTTCACATAGTCATAGCCCCAGCCATCGCAGACTTCGTGGAAGAGGTCGGTGAGCCACACCGTCGCGTCCGGATGGGAGCCGTCGAGCCCGAAGTTGCTGCGCTGCCAGTTGTTCGTCGCCACCACCGGGGCGCCCGCGGCGTCGCGCACCACCCAATCAGGATGGCGCGCATACGTCTGCGATGATTCGGCGAGAAGAAAGGGCGCGAGCCACAGTCCCGGCGTGTAGCCGGTGCGCTTGATCTCGGAGGCGAGCCAGCTCATGCCGTGCGGGAACTTCTCGCTGGTGATCAGCCAGTCGCCGATATCGGCCTGGTAGCCGTCGTCGATTTGCACGGTGTCGATGGGCAGTTCGCGGCGTTGCGTTTCGAGAAAGCGCAGATTGCGGACGATGTCCTGCTCGGTGACGCCCGTATAGAAGTAGTACCACGAGCACCAGCCCGCCGGTGTCGTTGCGGGCACGCGGGCCCCCATCAACGTCCCGAGCGCGTCGCCGTAGCGCTCCAGCTGTTCGTTCGGATGGCCGACAACGTCGAACAGGAAGCGCTCGGACCAGAGCGTCCCGCCGGCACCGATGACAGCGCCGTCAGCGAGGCAGAGCGCGTCGATCGCCCGCGAGGGCGCGTCGACGAAGACCTGCGTGATGAAATCGCGCGCCGTCACGCATCCGACGAGCAGCGAGCGCGCGGCCACAGGGTCGAACAGCACGCCGACGTCGTCCGAAGCGAAGCGGCCCGGCGCCGATTGCGGTGCTTCCGGGGACTGCTGCGGCGGTCTGCTGCGCAGGTCGGCGCCGGTGGAGGCGAGCGACATGGTCGGCGACCAAGACTGCCAGCCGTTGCGGTAGACGCGCCAGTCCGACGGCTCGCCCGAGAGCTGGAGCCGGCCGCGTCCCTCCGGCGGCGTCGTGAATGCGTGCAGCGCCGCGATCGGTCGAGCGTCGCGCCGGTCGTTCGTGACGCCGATGCGCGTGATGCCGTACGGGTGCCTGTCGTACAGCACGACCTCGCGCCGCAGGGTGATGCCCCGGCGCGGCACGGTGGCGCGGAGGGTAAGCCGGCGTCCTTTGCCGAGCGCATCCTCATACGGCGCGATGTCGTAGTCGGCGCGTTCGAAGTGGACGGGGGGCTCGCCGGCTGGCTCGAGGTAGGCCAGCGCGCGTTCGGTCGGCCGAAACGCGCCGGCGAGCGCGACCGGCGAGATCGACGCATCGTCCTGCCGCGTCTCCACGCGCAGCCATTGGTTTTGGAGCCAAGGCCCCGTGCGCCCGAGCCCCGACGACACCGCTTCCATCACCCGCTAATTTCCGCCGGGCCTGATCGCGCGGACGCGATGGCGGCTCCGTACCGTCTTCGCGTCCTGCGGCACGATGCTGATCGTGCCATCGACCTCCAGCACGGCGAGGCGCACCTGGTCCACTCGCTCGAATCCGTGTTCGCGAATCGCCTGGAGCACGACGTCCTCTGTGAGTCCCGCTTTACCCATGTTTCGCTTGATAAAGCCACCGTCGCTGACGAGCACTAAGAGTTGGCCTTCAAGAGCATGGCGGATGAACGGAACGCGGTCCGTGATCAACTCTGTCGCTCGATTCGTGACGAGCAGCGTGGCAGCGGCGGTCAGCCCACCCAAGATCGTCACGTCGCTGCCGACCATCGCGTTCTGGACGGCGTTCGCGATGAGCAGGATCAGCACCAGGTCGAAGGGTGTCATCTGCCCGAGCTGACGGCTGCCGGTGAGCCGCATCCCGACGACGATCGCGATGTAGACGATGGCGCTGCGGTAGACGATCTGCGCGAACGGCGCGTGGAGGCCGAAGACCTCGGAAATGTTCATCGCCTCAGCGCCAGCCGCCGAAGCGGATGACCGTGCCCTCGCTCAGCTTCTTCTGGCGGCTGATCACACGCGGATCGGCCGGACGGGAATAGTCGCGGCCCGCCTGCGTCTGGCGGAAGCCGAGACGGATGTAGAGCCGAATCGCCGCCGCGTTGTCGTCGTCCGTCTTCAGACCCAACTGCGCGGCGCCCTCAGCGAAGAGCGTGCTCGCAACCCGCATCGTCAGCGCGGCGCCGATGCCACGGCTACGATAGTGCGGGTCGACGGCGAGTACGCCGAGATAGCCGGCGCCGTCGTCCGCGCGCTCGTACAGCGCGAAGCCGGCCACGGTCTTGCCTGCTATCGCCAACAGCACCCGCTCGTCGCCGGACGCGATGCGCCCGCGCAGCACTTCCGTCGGGAGCGGCGTATCGGGGAAACATGAGCGCTCGAGGCGGACGATCTCGTCAAGCTCTTCGATGCCGCCGTCGCGCAACCGAACGCCCTTTGGCGCGGGCGCCTTCGCCAGCGGTGGCGTGCGAGGGAGCGTGAATTGCAACCACGACCGCGACGGCAGAAACGAGAGGTTCCTCAACACCGGCTCAATCAGCGGGCGGGAGGGGTTGTGGGTGAGACGAAATTGCACGTTGTCGGCGTGCAGCTCGCGTCGCAGCTTCGGCAGGAGCGACTCGAACATCGCCGGGAATGACTCGATGAAGGCGCGGTCGCTTTCGAACGCGTAGGCGAGACCGCCGCCGGCGACAGCAGTCAGTATGTTGCGCCCACGCCGCACGATCAGCGCCGGATGTTCGCGCGCGGTGCGTTCGAGCTCGCGGCGCTTCCAGCCGCAACTCAGCGCCTCGCGAGAGATCTCGTCGTACAACGAAACATTGGCGGGAAGGTCGAGGCGGCGGAGGGCGGGTACGGGCATCTATTCGGGCCAGGTCCCGCGAAACACTTCAACAACCGGCCCCGTCAGGATGACGTCCCCTTCGCCATCCCATTCGAGGCCGAGCACGCCGCCGGGGACGGAGAGCTCCATGCGGCCACCGACGAGATCGAGGAGCCGTGCGGCGACGATGGTGGCCGAGGCGCCGGAGCCGCACGAAAGTGTCTCGCCGACGCCGCGCTCCCAGACGCGCATCTCCGCGCGGTCGCGCGCGAGCACGCGCACCACCTCAAAATTCGTGCGCTTCGGGAAGAGCGGGTGGTGTTCCATCAGCGGCCCCACCGTCTGCAGCGGAAAGTCGGCGACAGGGTCGCTCTGGAAGTGCACCGCATGGGGATTCCCCATCGACACTGGCGTGATGGCGATCGCGCGCCCATCGACCTGCATTTCGAGCGCTGTGACCGGTGGCGGCGCGTCGACGAGCACCGGGATCTCGCGCGGGTCGAGCCGCGGCGGGCCCATGCTCTCGCGCACGCGGGTGACGGCGCCGGCCTCGGCCGTAACCGTGACACGCATCACGCCGGCGCCCGTCTCGACATCGAGTGCATCCCCTTTCGGATGGACGATGCCGCCGTCGATGGCGTACTTCACCAGGCAGCGCATGCCGTTGCCTGACATCTCCGCCTCGGAGCCATCGGCGTTGAAGATGCGCATGCGGACGTCCGCTGTGTCCGAAGCGGCAGCCAGGATCAGGCCATCGGCGCCAATACCAAAGTGGCGGTCGCAGATCGCCCGCGCCAGCGCCGCCCACTCGCGGTCGAGCGCGCGGGCGTCGATGACGACGAAGTCGTTGCCGGTGCCGTGTAGCTTCGCAAATTCCATCTGCGCTGAGGATACAGGTTTTGAGATGAGAGATGGGAGGAAGGGGTGCTGGACCAGCAACCAGCGACCATCAGCCCATCCGCGCGGCGACTGTGACCGCCCGCTCCACCAGCCCGGGCGCGCTCGCGTCGAGCCAGGCGATGCGCGGGTCGTCGTCGCCGAACCAGGTGTGCTGCATGCGGACGAGGCGATGCGTCTCCGTCTTGATGACCGCGACCGCTTCGGCCAGTGTCAGCTCGCCGCGCAGGTGCGCGCAGAGCTGGCGATAGCCGATGCTGGACATCGACCGGAGATCGCAGCCAAAGCCGGCGGCGTTCAGCGCGCGCACTTCGGCGATCAAGCCGCCGGCGATCATTGCGTCCACCCGCGCGTCCACCCGCACGTGCAGCGCGGCGCGCTCCAGGCGCAGACCGATGATGCGCGCGTCGAAGGCGGCTTCGCCCTTGCCACCCCAGTCGCCAAATGGGCGGCCCGTCAGCCGCGTCACCTCGATCGCGCGGATCACGCGGCGCATGTTGCGCGCGTCGATCACGCGGGCGTTCGCGGGGTCGATGCGGCCCAGTTCTGCCAGCAGCGGCGCTGGCCCTTCAAGGGCGAGTTGTTCCTCCAGCGCGGCCCGCATCGCCGGGTCGGGCGGGACGCGCGGCACCTGCCAGGCTTCCAGCAGCGCCCAGATGTATTGTCCGGTGCCGCCGGTGACAATCGGCAGTTTGCCCCGCGACCAGATGTCGTCGAGCGCGGCGTGGGCAAGGTCCAGGAACGCGGCGAGTGAACACGGCTGGTCAGGGTCGAACGCGTCGATCAGCCAGTGGCGCACGCGAGCCTGTTCGGCGCGCGTCGGCTTCGCCGTGCCGATGTCCATGCCCCGATAGACCTGGCGCGAGTCCGCATTGACGATCTCGCCGCCGACTTGCTCGGCGAGCGTGATGGCGAGCGCAGTCTTGCCGGTCGCTGTCGCGCCAACGATGGCGATGAGGCGAGGGCGCATCAGCCGCTCGTGATGGGCGCAGCAGCAGCGTCGACGAGCGCCGCGAAGCTTTCGGCCTTGAGCGATGCGCCGCCGATCAGGCCACCGTCGATGTCCGGTTGCGACATGTACTCCGCGATGTTGCTGGGCGTCACCGAGCCACCGTAGAGAATGCGCACGTCCTCAGCGACGGCGCCGGCGATCTCGCGCACTGTACGCCGGATGACCGCGATCGCCGTCTGCGCGGTCGCGCGATCGGCGGCGAGACCGCTGCCGATCGCCCACACAGGCTCGTACGCGATGATCAATTCTGCGCTTATCTCCACGCCATCAAGGCCGCCGCACGTCTGCTTGACGAGCACCTGCTCGGTCTCCCGCGCCCCACGCTGCGCCAGCGTCTCGCCGACGCAGAGGATCGGCTTCACGTGGTGCACGAGCGCTGCTTTGACCCGCGCGTTGGCGCTTTCGTCCGTCTCGCCGAAGTACTGCCGGCGTTCGCTGTGCCCGATGATCACGTATTCGGCGACCTCGGCCACCTGCGTGATGGAAACCTCGCCGGTGAACGCGCCCGCGTCCGCCCAGTAGGCGTTCTGCGCGCCAAGACGGACGCTCGACCCTTCTAACTCCTGTGCGACATCGGTGAGCCATATGCACGGCGGACAAACGATCGTTTCGACGCCCGTCGGGCCATCGCACCGCCCGCGAATGGCGCGCGTGAGTGCGATCGCGTCGGCCCGTAGGGTGTTCATCTTCCAGTTGCCGGCGATCACCGGGACGCGGCTCATCTCAGGCTCCGTACTTCGTCAGGCGGCCCGCATGCGCCATCGCCAGCGAGAGCACTTCCCGGGCGGGGAAGGTGCCGAGGACTCCACGCGCGCACGCCTTCTCGTTGAAGCCCTCGCTCGCGTCGGCCTGCGCGAAGTTGGTCGGGTGGCAGAGCAGCGGCACGGGGTGCCAAGAGTGGCCGCCAACGATGGCCGGCGTCGAGTGGTCGCCAGCGACGATGAAGACGTCGGCTTGCAGCATGTGGAGCTGTTCTATGTACGAGTCGACCTCCTCCAGCGCAGCGATCTTCGCCTGGAAGTCCCCGTCCTCGCCCGCCGCGTCGGCGCGCTTGAAGTGGATGAAGTGGAAGTCGTAGTCGTCCCAGTGCGCCTTCAGCGTCTCAACCTCATCGGCAAAGGTGGCCCCGGTCTTCAACACGTCCATGCCGACGAGCTTCGCGAGCCCCCGGTACATCGGGTACGAGGCGATCGCCGCCGCCCGCAGCTTGCAGATCTCGGCGATCGAGGGCATAGGCGGGTGCTTCGCAATGCCCCGCAACGTCAGCATGTTCGCGGGCTGTTGGCCGTGGAGCAGCCGCTCTGCCTGTGTGACGAATGTATTTAGCAGATCGGCCGTGGTCTGCGCTTCCGGTACGAGGGCGCGGACGGGCAATGGCCGCTGACCATCACGCTGCGGGTCGGTCTCGCTGACACGATCCATGAGCCCTTCGCCACGCAACACGAGCAGAAAGCGATGGTCGCGCACCGGCTCGACGAACACCCGCACGCCCGGCAGCTCGATCTTGGCGAGCATCTCGCACAGCGGGGCGCTGCGTTCGGTCGGGATGCGTCCCGCCCGTCGGTCCGTGATCCGGCCCTGGCTGTCGACGGTGCAGAAGTTGCCGCGCGCAGCGATGTCGCTCGGCTGCAGATCGAAATCGATACCAAGCGCCTCCAGTACGCCGCGGCCGACGGTGTATTCGAGCGGGTCGTACCCGAACAACGCCAGGTGCCCGGGGCCGCTGCCCGGCGTGACGCCGTACGCCACGGGCACGGTCAGGCCACACAGACTCTCCTGCGCAAGCCGGTCGAGCTGCGGGATGTGCGCCTGCTCGAGCTCGGAGCGGCCGCTCTCGTTCGGCAGGCCGCCGAGGCCGTCGATGACGAGAAGGAGGATTTTGGTGTCGTTGGGGACGGAGAGTTCGCGCAGGAGTGCAAGGTCCACGGGCGGAGTGTAACACGGGCTCCCGCCCCGATCAGCGCTTGCGGCGCGTTGCGGTTAGGCTCCCGCGCGTCGCTCCACAGTCGCGTCGGTGGGGACGGAGGGCGTCGCCGGATGCAGCACACGGATCCGTGGTGGCGCTGCGGCCGCGACCTGAACGAGCTCGGCAAAGGAGGTCTGCAGATCAGCGACGAATCGCCCAGCCTCGGCCGGATCGTCGCCGGCGTAGTGGACGCCCCAGAACACCTGCTGCTGATAACTCAGCGTCGCGACGCTGACGTGCTGGCCCCCAAAGATCGGTGCGATCGGGTAGACCGCGAGCAGCCTCGCGTCCAGCGCGTAGAGAACCGCGGGCGGGCCCGGGATATTCGTGACGAAGAGGTTGTACGCACGGCGCGTGTTCGCCAGCCACATCGCCGACGTCTGCATCAGCGTGCCCGTCCACTGGTCGATCTGCGCCAGCACGTCGGCGCCGAGCGCCTGCTTCGACTGCTTGAGCCGCAACACCGTCTGGACCACGCGCTCCAGGCGCCGGCGAGGGTCTTGCTCGGCCACCGGCAGGTCAACGATCAGCGCGCCGACCCGGTTGCCCAGGGCGGCCCGCTCCGCCCGCGTGCGAAGGCTCACCGTGCCCATCGCGCGGACGCGCAACCGGGAGAGCCGCGCCTGCTTCCGCTGCAGAAAGCGCCGCGCCGCGCCGGTCGCACAGGCGAGCGTGACGTCGTCGCGCGTGCTCGCGAGGCGCGCTCGGACGCTCCGCTCCGCCGCGCGGTCGGTGGAAGTCCAGCCGATTGTGCGCTGCGCCCGCGCGGGCGCGCTCAGCGGGTTCGGCGGCGTGCCGCGCACCCCGCTCGCGACGAGATGGATCACGGCGGACATGCGCTGGCGGAACGACGCCCGCACATCGGCGTCCGTGCGCAGTTGTTGGATGAGAGAGGCGAACGCACGAGGCGCCGTTGCGTAGCGCCGCGAGGTGTCCAGCAGCAGCCGCAAGCGAGACGGCAGCGGCCGCGCGACGAACGGCGCCGCCAGTTCGATCTCCTTGGCGGGCTTCAGCGAGAGCATCGCAGCCATGAAATCGACGCCCGCGATCCCGTCGACCATGCAATGGTGCACCTTCGCGACGACGGCGAAGGTGTCGCGCGCTTGCAGACCCTGCACGACGTGCAGTTCCCAGAGCGGCTTCGCGCGGTCGAGCTTTCGCGAGAAGATCTCGCCCGCCAGCGCTTGCAGCTCCGCATCGCCGCCGGGCGCCGCCAGCGTGTGGCTGATCAGATGCTCGGTGATGCGAAATCGTGCGTCATCTACCCAGACGGGCTGGCCCGTGATCGGGACGTACGCCAGGCGCTGCCGGCAGCGCGGCACAGACGGAAGGCGCGATTCGATGAATCGCTGGAATTCCGCGAATTCAATCCGGCCTGCGCCGAGGTCGAACGAAGCAGCCTCGAAGATCGCGATCAGGCCGACGTGCATGTGCAGGTCGGGAGTCTCAAACGCGAGGAATGAGGCGTCCTGCGGCGACAGCCGGGTGTAGTGCGGTTTGCGGTTGCGGCCCGGAAGTATGCGCATACGGCTCCAGTGCTCCCATTCAGTGTCGGGGCGCGCGGATCGCGCGGCAATGGGCAAAGGCCTGAATTACCCGCTTGGCGCATCAGTGAGAGACGGCTGAAAGAGGGCGGAGCGCATCCGGAACGAAAATAGAGGATCGTGGTGGACTACGTCAGTCCATCTTCCATCCTCCACCTTCTATCTTCACCCCGATGCGACAACGACGAGCGGTGCGGGAGCGTCCTCCGGCGCAGTGCGAACAGCCGGCCGCGCCTCAACTCGCGGCATCAGCCCGAGGAGGTGTGCGAGCGGCCAGGCGATCAACATCGTTGCCGGCACGTAGACGGCGACCAGGAAGGTCCACCATATGGCGGGCGCAGCGCCCTCCAGCCGGACCTCGCTCGCAACGAGGCGCATCGCATCGCTGACGATGAGGATCGCGTACGACATCACTCCGACGGTCGTCAGCGCGCGGACCGGTGCGCTCACATCGATGCGCCCCGGACGCCGCACGAGCAGCGGCAGCGCCAGCAACGCGAGTCCGAGGGTGGAGAGCGGCAGCGCGAGCGCCTGCCAGTAGTGCACCGACCAGCGTCCAATCATCAGGTCGCCGGCGGTGTGCGCCGCCAGCCCGAGCGCCACGGCGGAGACGAGCGTCAGCGGATGCCGCGCGACGGCCAGCGCCCGGTGCCGCTCCGGCGATGCGAGCAGCCAGCCGATCGCCATGCCGGCGGTGAATTCGAACAACCGGAAGGGCGCCCAGCCCGTGACCAGCCAGAATTTGAACTCCGGAGCGCCGTACTGCTGGACAATCCACCAGTTGGCGGCCACCGTCGCGCCAAACGTGAGGACGACGAACGGTAGGACGCCGATGCGCCGCATAAGGAAGAACAGCAGCGGAAACAGCACGTAGTACTGGGCAAGCAGCCCGACAAACCAGAGCGCGAGCTGGGGCGCAAAAAAGAGGTCAGCGCTGGTCAGGCGGGGCAGCAGCGCGACGCTCGCGAAGATCACCTGCGGGTCGATGTTGAGGTGGCTGTACTTCGAGATCGTCACGCCCGTCGCGAAGTGATCTCCGAACCCGCCGCCCTGGATACCCACCTGCCGCCAGGCAATCAGCACGATCACGGCATACGTAGCCGCGACGCCGAACCAGTACGGCAGCAGCAGTTTGCGGAAACGCGCGAGGAAGAATCGCGGCCAGGCAAGAGCATCGCCCGCGCGGAACGCGGCGATCGTTAGCGAGAGCCCGCTGATCATCATGAAGAGCGGCACGCCCTGAAAGCCGTCACGGAAGAAGAGATCGGTGCCCGAGGTGAAGATACGCCAGGCGCCCTGACCGTGGCGCACCTGCCACGTCAGCTGTTCGTAGTACTGCTGCGGCGCCCCCGGGAAGAACTCCAGGTCGCCCCAGAGATGGAAGAGCACGACCCAGGCGATCGCCAGGCCGCGCAGGACATCGATGGCCACGATGCGGCCTTCGTTCGGGGAATCTGGTGCGTCGAGACGCCGCATAGGTGCCATTTCCGAGCCGGTCCGCCGTCACGATCGATGCGAGGGTGACCGCGATCGTACTCGGCTTTGCCGCCTCGCTCAACCCTCGCCGTAAGCTTTCGCGGGATGTCAACCGCTTTCGGGCGGCGACGATGTTGCGGGAGTGAAATGCGGTGGGCCGTTGCGGCAACAGAATCGCCTCGTCAATTCTGCTCTAGTTGGGGAAACAGGGTGAGCGACAAATCGAAACGGAGGGACTCCCATGCAACGCAGCACCGACCCGCGCGACATCGTCGACGATAGCCCGATGACCCAACTGAGCGGCTACCAGCCCGCCAAGGACGCACCGGGCGCGAGCAAGAGCGCAGAGGGCGTTCAGGAGCACGTGAAGGACGCCGTTGAAACGGCCAAGGGATATGGGCCCGACGTCGTGCAGAAGGCGAAGGCGCAGGCGGATGCGGGCCTCGACACCGCCGCCGGTGGCATCGAAAGCGCCGCCAGCAAGCTGCGCGAGCGTGCGGGCTCCGATGGCGTGCAGGCTCAGGCGGGCGCGAAGGTGGCGGACACCATGGAGCGCAGCGCCGACTACCTGCGCGAGCACGACTCAGCCGACATCTTTGACGATGTCCAGCGCTACGTGAAGGCGCACCCGCTTCAGACCGCCGCCGGCGCGGTGATCGGCGCCTTCCTGCTCGGCCGCTTTCTGGGATAGACCAGCGGTCTCCGCTGATGCCCCAAGCGCGGTTGGCCGCGTTCGCGTGCCGCGGCGGCGTCTTTGCGAACCGGTTGCCGTCTCATCCGTATTGGTTCTGCGCTCGCACTCCGGCGAGCGGGCCAGTGCCGTTCCCGCTCGCCTGCTGGCCTGTGTTAGCATCGCCGTAAGTAGGTGCTCCGGCAGAGGGCGACCGCATGGACTTCGAGTTCACCGCCGCCGAAGAGGACTTCCGTCGGGAGATCCGCGCGTTCGTCGCCGCCGAGCTCCCTGCCGGATGGGGGCGGGCGGGGCACAACGACCGCGAGGACGCGCCCGCAACCGTTTCCGCCGCGTCCCGCGCATTCCAGCGGAAGCTTGCGGACAAGGGATGGTTGACCCTCGCCTGGCCCAGCGAGCACGGCGGGCTCGGCGCCGGACCGATGCGGCAGCTTGTCTACAACGAGGAGATGTCGGCCCTCCGCGCCCCCGGCTTCGGCGGCATGGGCGTGGCGATGGTTGGGCCGACGCTGATGCTGCACGGCACCGAGGAGCAGCGGCGGCGCTTCCTCACGCCGATCGCCCGCGGCGAGATGAGCTGGTGCCAGGGCTTCAGCGAACCCGGCGCCGGATCAGATCTGGCGTCGCTGCAGACGCGGGCCGTGCAGGACGGCGACGATTTCGTCGTCAACGGCCAGAAGATCTGGACCTCCGGAGCCCACCGCGCCGACTACTGCATCCTCCTCGCGCGCACGGATACCGAGGCGCCGAAGCACCGGGGCATCAGCTACCTGCTAATGGACATGAAGTCGCCCGGCATCACGATTACGCCGCTGACGAACATGCTCGGGTCCGCGGCGTTCAATCAGCTCTTCATGGACAACGTGCGCATCCCGCGCGCGAATCTGGTCGGCGAGATCAATCGCGGCTGGTACGTGGCCACCACCACGCTCGACTTCGAGCGCTCGGGCATTCAGCGCATCGTCTTCGCGCAGACGCTGCTGCACGACCTGACGGCATACGCCGGCACAGCGCGCGCGAACCGGCGGCCGCTGGCGAGGGACCCGCAGGTGCGCCACCGCCTCGCGGAGCTGCACATCGAGTTCCGGGTGGGCCGCCTGCTCGCCTACCGCGTGGCGTGGATGCAGGGACAGGGGCTCGTGCCCAACACCGAGGCCTCCGTTGCAAAGCTCTTCTCGACCGAGTTGCAGGCGCGATTCGCCTCGGCCGCCGTGAACATGCTCGGGGCGGAGGGCATGCTGAGCCGCGACAGCCACGCGGCGCCGCTCGACGGCCGGCTGAACAGCTACTACCTCGCGGCGGCCTCGTACACCATCGCCGCCGGCACGTCAGAAGTGCAGCGCAACATCATCGCCCAGCGCGGCCTCGCCCTGCCGCGCGGGTAAGTGGATAGCGCTGCTGACGCCGGGAGGGCTCGGTATTGTGAGTTCTCCTTTCAAGATGTCTCGCAGCTGAGTGACTACTACCGTCAGTTATACCCGGCGGACGGGCCGAAAGAGGACGAACTGTACGACTTCTTTGGAACCGTTTGGTCGCGCTCGCGCAGAGTATTGGAGGGTAAGAACACCGAACAGGAACTGGTTGATCTACTGCAGGAGTGGCTTCCAGATGTGCGACAAGCAGTCGACGGTGACGAATCGGGAGGCGGGGACCGACCGGCGACGAACACATAGCTTGAAACAGTGAACCAACTTCTCGGGTCCGCTGGGTTCAGCTGCGCGACGGCATGTCCGCCACTGATGGTACGCTCTCCGCATGACGACGCGGACCGGCGATCCGGACGAGGCCTTCGGCACACTCAGCCACACCGACGCCGACGGGCGCGCGAAGATGGTCGACGTGTCCGCGAAGGCGGACACCGCCCGGCAGGCGACGGCGCGTGGTCGCCTGGCGATGCGGCGTGAGACGCTGGCGCTGATCCAGCAGCACGGCCTGCCGAAGGGCGACGTGCTCACGGTCGCCCAGATCGCCGGCATCATGGCGGCGAAGCGCGCCCACGAGCTGATCCCGATGTGCCATCCGCTGCTGCTCACCGGCATCGATGTGACGCTGACACCGAACGAAGGGCGCTCCTGCCTCGACATCGAGGCGACCGTGCGCACCACCGGCAAGACCGGCGTCGAGATGGAGGCGCTGACGGCGGTCACGGTTGCCGCGCTGACGGTGTACGACATGTGCAAGGCCGTCGACCGCGCCATGCGCATCGAATCGGTGCGGCTGGTACGCAAGAGCGGCGGCAAGAGCGGGGATATCGCGCTCGAATGAGCGAATCCTCGGAGGGGAGCGCATGACCAACGACACGACTTCACGGGCGACGCCCCGCCACGGCGCCGCGCTGCACTTCCCGCTGCAAGACGACGAGCGCGTGCTGATGATCTGCCGCAAGCACTGGCTCTTCCTCTGGCCGCGCATCGCCGTGATGGGCGTGGTCGCGCTGGCGCCGGTGATCGTCATTGCCGTGCTATTGGGGAACGCCGGCCGGCTCGACGGCACGACGGGCCGGGTGTTCTGGATCGCCGCGCTCGTCTACGTCGCCTATTGGGCGGTGCGGATGTTCCTGAACTGGTACCGCTATCACAACGACATCTGGGTAATCACGAATCAACGCCTCGTCGACAGCACGAAGACGAACCCGTTCAGCCTGAAGATCTCGACCGCCGACCTCGTCAACGTGCAGGACATGACGGTCGAGCGCAGCGGCGTGCTGCGGACGATGTTCAACTACGGCGACATCGTCTGTCAGACGGCGGCCGACATCCAGGAGTTCCGCCTTCCGGGCATCCCCCACCCCCAAGAGGTCCAGTTGCTCGTGGACAAGGAGCGCGACCGCGAGCGCATGCGCGGCCGCAGCTGACCACGGCCGGACGCTGCTATCGCGGCCGTCTGTCTTGACACCCAGGCACGCTGATTGCTGTCCGCTTGACACACACCTCTGGCAGCGGGGGCAGGCGGGTAGTACCGTGGTATGAGGATGTGCGCATCAGTGCATCCAACGCCCGATCCCCGCCCGGACGGTCGCGAAGGAGTCTGCGATGACGCCCGGTGAAGTGCTCTACTACGACCTGCTCGGGGTGGTGCTGGTCGCCACGGCCGACATCTTCCATCTCTGGGATCCTTGGGCCGCCGCGCTGACGCGCGTCCTCGAACGCGTGCGGGCCAGACGCAGGCGCTAATCTCCGGTACCATCGCAAAACACGCCCGGCACCGCGATGTGAGGAGAGCGCCATGTCGAAGATCCGCGATCTCGCCGAACAGCTCTGGACGGGCACGCTGCAGGCGGGCGAGGTCCACCCCGTCACCGCGCGCTACCCCGATGGCGACGAGATCCTCGACGGCGTGCTCTTCTACAAGGGGTTCGCCAGCGCCAACACGATCGACACCGGCGACGGGCTGGTGATGCTCGACACCGGCGCATTCAACGACACGGCGCCGCTGCACGAAGCCGTGCGCCGCTGGCGTCCCGACGCCCGGCTCGCCGCCGCCGTCTTCTCTCACCACCACATCGACCACATCTTCGGCGTCGGCCCCTTCGAGCGCGAGGCCGACGAGAAGCGCATGCCGCGCCCGCTGGTGTACGGCCACGCGAACATCGCCGCCAATTTCGACCGCTACAAGAAGACGCTGGGATGGAACGGCGCGATCAACATCCGCCAGTTCGCCTTTCCGATCGAGCGCTTCGCCTGGCCGCGCGAGTACCGCTATCCCGATGTGCAGTACCACGACCGCCTCACCTTCCGCAGCGGCGATCTCACGTTCGAGCTGCACCACGCCCGTGGCGAGACCGACGACGCGACGTGGACGTGGATCCCCGAGCGGAAGCTGCTGACGCCGGGCGATCTCTTCATCTGGGCCGCGCTCAATGCCGGCAACCCCCAGAAGGTGCAGCGGTTCGCGGGCGAATGGGCGGCGGCGCTACGCGAGATGGCGGCGCTCGGCGCAGAGTCGATGATCCCCGGCCATGGCATGCCGATCTTCGGCGCCGACCGCGTGCGCGTGGCGCTGAGCGACGGCGCGGAGCTGCTCGAGTCGCTCGAAGCGCAGGTGCTCGCGCTGATGAATGCCGGCGCCACGCTCGACCGCGTGCTGCACGAGGTAGAGATGCCGCAGCACCTGCTGGACAAGCCGTACCTGAAGCCGGTGTACGACCATCCGCAGTTCATCCTGCGCAACATCTGGCGGCTCTATGGCGGCTGGTACGACGGCGAGCCCGACAACCTCCTGCCGGCGCCGCGCGCGGAACAAGCGCGCGAGTGGGTGGCGCTGGCGGGCGGCCTTGACAGCGTGCTCGCCCGGGCCGCGGCGCTGCAGACGGAAGGCAACCTGCGCCTCGCGTGCCATCTCGTGGAGTTTGCCGTGATCGCCGAGCCGGCGTCGTCCGACGCGCACACGCTGCGCGCCGACATCTACGGCGCCCGCTCCAAGCTCGAGGAATCTTCGATGTCGCGCAACATCCTGAATCACGCCGCGCTCGCCAGCGCGAAGGGCAAGCGCGACCTCGCCGGCGCCTACGAACCGGCGTCCTGAGCGGTGGCGACAATCAAGTTCCGCCGAAGTCGTCCAGTATAGTGACGCGCAGAAGGCACCAGGACTAGTTCGGGAGACAATACGTGATTCGCACGCGATTCATCCTCACCGCAACCGTCGCGCTCACCTTCGCGGCCGCAGCGTGCGGCGGCGGTAGCAAGAGCAGCTCGACGGCGACACCGGGCGCGGCTCAGCCATCGAGCCAAAGCGGGGCGACGAGCAGCGCGGGGGCGACGGCGACGTCTGCCGGCGGCGGTTCTGGGGGTGGCTCGGACGAGGTGAAGGCCGTCACGAAGAAGTTCGCGGACGCCACCTTCAAGGGCACTTACAAGCTCACTGCCGCGCCCTCGGTCACGGGCGGCGGCGCGCTCGAAAACGGACAGATGGTGCTGTACAAGCAGGGCGGCAACCGCTTCCGCTTCGACGTGACGGCCGTGCAGGACGGCAAGGACCTGCAGATCATCTTCATCGAGACCGACTCCGTCTCGGTGTTCTGCCTGAAGGACGCGGGGGATTTCGGCGCTGTCTTCGGCGTCACCGCGGGCCAGGGTCTCTGCTTCAACAGTAACACCGGTGGTCAGAATCCGGTCGGCTCCATCAGCCAGACCTTCTCGGACCTCGAGAACGCGGACGTGACGGTGCTGGAAAAGAGCAAGCGGAACATCGCCGGAAAAGATGGCACCTGCTTCCGGGCGAAGGACAACAAGACCGCCCAGATCAGCACCGAATGCTTCGCCAGCGACGGCGCCATCCTCTACGCCAAGACCGAAGGCGACGACACATCCGAGATCGAGGCGACCGACATCAGCGGCAGCGTCAAGGACAGCGATTTCAACCCGCCGTACGAGGTGAAGGACGTCCCCGGCCTCGGCGGCTCCGGCCAGTAGCCGGTCCTGGTGACTGGTGACTGGTGACTGGTGACTGGTGACTGGTGACTGGTGACTGGTGACTGGTGACTGGTGACTGGTGACTGGTGACTGGTGACTGGTGACTGGTGACTGGTGACTGGTGA
>JBBRPY010000051.1:0-25530 GCA_038227375.1 Dehalococcoidia bacterium | reverse complement strand
TACGGGTCGGCGTTCAGCACCTGCCAGGCGTCGTTGCTCGCGCCGCCGCGCAGGTAGCGTTCCGCTGCCTGCGTATCGCCCTGCAGCCAGCTCATCTCGCCGAGCTGCACCAGCAGCGGGCCATATTGTGGGGCGCGAGCGTCGGCCTCCTTCACGCGCGAGAGTGCCGCGGCTACGTTGCCGTCGCGCAGGTCGATGTTCGCGAGCGCCGCCCTGAAGCCGATGTCCAGCGGGTCGAACATCGCTGCCACGCGAAGGGCGCTCGCGCTTCCCCCGGTGTCGCCGGCGGCGGCCCGGGCGTCCGCGCGGGCGCCTGCAGCGAGGGACCCCACCGGGCGCACGACGAAGACCAGGAGCACCGCCACCAGTGCCAGCACGGCGGCCGCTCGCGCCGCGGGCGACACGAGCCAGTCCGGTGCGTGCACGAGCGTGGCTTCCGCGGCGCCGTCGTCACGGTTGCCGACGGCCACCATGCCGAAGGCGATCCACATGGGCAACGGCAGCAGCGCGATCTGCAGTCCGATCGATCCGGTAGAGAACAGCAGCACCGCGGTGAGCGTCGCCACACCGAGGCCGCCGAACCAGCGGTCGTTGCGGCGTCGCCGGCGCAGGCTTCGTATTCCCGCCCACGCCGCTGTCACGATGGCGGCCAGGAAGGCGAGCAGTCCGATCACGCCGGCGCCTTCGGCGATGTCGATCGCCAGGTTGTGCGGATGTGTAACGAAGAGGAATCTCCATTGCGTCGTGTCGTGGCCGAGGAGCCGGCGGCGTTCGAAGATCTGCGTCACGTCACGATACGGGAACGCGGGGACGTAGCGGACGCGCGGCCAGTAGACGGTGGGCCCGACGCCAAGCACGGGATTGGCCCTAAAGTCGCGCAGCGCCCAGTCCCAAAGATGTACGCGCGATCGCCCGGTGGACGGATCATCGACCGTCGTTCGGAGGGCGTCTCGTGGCGGGCCTGGAAGCACATAGACGGCGGCGACGATCAGGCCAACGGCGGCGAGCATCACGACCGGCGCGAGGCGCACGTGACGGCGGGCCGCGGTGTCGCGCTCTCGCGAGAGCTCGAAGACGGCGAGCACGGCGAGCCCGGCGAAGAGCCCGAGCAGTGCGCCCACCGAGTACGCAACGAAGAGCGCAGGAAGCAGCACCACCAGCGCGGCGACGCCAGCGATGCGCGCCCACGACGAGGGGAACTTTGGCATCGCCCCCGCGATGAGCAGGATGCCGAGGGCAAGTGAGAGGCCGAGGGGGTTCACTTCGACCCCGGCAGCCAGCTCGATCCGGTTGCGGAATGCGAAGTCCACGCCCATCACGCGCGCAATATCGATCAGCTTGAAGGTGACGAGGGCGCCTTCGACGACGGCCGGCGCCGCGATTGCCCACCAGACGAGCCAGCGGCCATGCTCGTCGTGGATCAGGTCGAAGAGCGCGATCGCAAGCACGGCCAGCGCCAGCATCTTTCCCGCCGCGGCGAGGCTCGCCCCCGGATAGGCGCTGACGGCGGTCGCGAGCAGCGCGACGATCGCCAGGAGGGCCATTGGGGCCGCGATCCAGACGATCGAGCGCTCCACCGCGCGCACCGGTCCGCGCAGCGGCACGAAGCGCAAGAGGATCAGCGCGGCTGCCACGAGTACCAGCGGAGGCACGGCGGCAGGCGTCGCCAGAGAACGCTCGTACATGACGGAGACCAGCACCACCTGACAGGCGAGCAAGGTCTTCGGAAGATGCGCGCTCTGCACGCCGTACCACCCGGCGAAGACGCACAGCGCGATCAGCACCATCGCGAAGTACACGTGCGGGTCGATGTGCAACCCGGGCAGCGAATCGGGCGACGCGGGCGAGAATCCCGGGATGGTGGGAGAGGCATCGAAGGCGAAGATCGTGTAGGTGGCGACGATGACCGGCAGGAATAAGCTCGCCGGTTCGACCGCCAGCGCGACGGGTTCGTAGCGATTCCAGAGCAGGCGCGCGCCGGCGGCCACCACCCAGATGCCGAAGGCCGCGAGGAGGATCACCGGCGCCCGCGTCGTCTGCCGTGGCACGAGCAGGCAGAGCGCCAGCAGGGCAGCGATGGCGAACCCGAAATAGAAAGCGTGCGCCGCGAGGTGGATCCGCGCGCCGGTCAACGGTCGTGCGTCTGCGTCGGCTTGGACGGCGGATCGGGTTTCCTGAGGGCTGTCCGGGTTGAGACCGAGGTCGCGCGTCGACGTCATGCCGGCGGGCCCGGCTCCAGGTCCGGCGCCGAGATGCGGCGCGCGCGCCGGAACCAGCCGATCGCTCCCGGCAACCGCGCGATGAGTCCGACGATGAACAACAGCACACCGAGCGCGACGGCCGCGTCCTTGGGCTCACCCGCGGCGGTGAAGAGCACGACGAGGATCGCTTCGCGTGAACCGAGGCCGGCGAACGAGATCGGCACCATCACGACGAGGACGACCATCGCCGCGACGGCCGCGAGGAAGACGATCGAGGCGTTCAGGCTCAGCGACTCGGCGAGCAAGATGACGACGCTCACCTGCAGCAGCGCGACCGTGAACGACAGGATGATCACCTGGCCCGCGCGAGAACGCAGGCCGGCGAAGAGGGCGCGCGCTTCCGGGGACTGGAGTGTGTCGGTCAGCTTCCGCAAGCGCGCGAACGGGCCGCGTTCGAACCGATTCACGAGCTGCGGCGCCTTGGCGATAGCGACGCTGGCCAGCCCCAGCGCGAGGAAGGAACCGCCTGATATCGTCAGCACGATCGCGGCGAGACGGTGGTAGTTGGGTAGCAGGTAGAGCGCGGCGACAAACGCAACCACCAGGATCGTCAGCGTCTCGGCGAGCCGGTCGAAGAGGATGCTGATTGCGGAACGGCGCCAGGAGTGGCCGTCCTCGGTCATCAGCACGACCGGCGCGAACGACGCGGCGAGCTGCGGCACGGCGGCGCCGAGAAAGAGACCGGCGTAGTAGATCGAGAGATAGTCGACAAACTGCGGGTAGTAGATGCCCGACTCTTCGGCAACGACCCGCCAGCGCATGGCGCGCACAATCGAGGCGGCGAGCATGAGGGATATCGCCGCTGCGAAGAAGCCCAGGTTGGCGTCCTGCATCGCGACGACAGCGTCGCTGATCGTGTTACGACTGAAGAGGAACAGGACCGGGAATACGAGCAGCCCCGACAAGCGGAGCGCCCACGACGCGTGCTTCAGCCCCAACTTGGGCATTCTCCCTCCGGACCCATGGCGGGGCTGCGCCAGTATACGCACCTGCGGCGGGCCGCTGCCACGACTGCGGCAGGTTGTGTGGTGTGCGTGAGCAAGACGGCTTGACGGCCCGGCGCCGGAATCGGAGCCTTCGAACTTCGCTCGCGCACGGCGACGGCAGCCCGGGCGAGGAATCATCATCGCAGGCCGCTGAGCCGTATACTCAGCGCGCCCGGCGGGCTCGAAATCAGCCATGACATGCGGACGGAGCGGAATCGTGAGCGAATACAGGTACGACGACTATTGGACGCGGCTGGGCGCCAGCTACGCAAGCGAAGACCCGCTTGGCGCCGTCTGCTGGGATGGGGCTCCCGTCTGGTTCAACCGATTCTTCGCCCGGCTGCAGGTCCGCGCCGTCCGCAGTGCTCTTGCGGCGGGCATCGGGGCGCGGCGCCATGAAGGCAGGGCGCTCGACCTCGGCTGTGGCACGGGACGGTGGACGCGCTGGCTCGACGATTGGTGGACACACCCCGTGGGCGTCGATCTATCGCGGGGGATGCTCGCCGCGGCTGACCCGGCGCATCCGTACGCCCAGAGCGACGTCACGGCGTTACCGTTTCGCGACGCAACCTTCGATTTCGCGCTCTCGGTGACCGTGCTGTTACACCTGCCGCATGCGGCGCAGCGGCAGGCCATGCACGAGATCGCGCGCGTCCTCAGACCCGGCGGGAGCTTCCTGCTGCTCGAGATGGTGAACCGCGTCGCCGAGCGCGGGCACGTCTTCCCGCACCGAATACCGGAGTGGACGGAGATGCTCACTGACGCCGGGCTGGAGGTGACGCAGGCGCGGGGCGAAGCCTACGTTCCTCTCCTGCGGGCGGCGTTCGGTGCGGCGGGCCGGCTCTCGCGGCAGGGCGCTGATGGCACGGCGACCGATGCGATGAAGGCATCCGCCGGCGCCGGCGCGCACTCGTCGGCGATTGCCGAGCTGCCGAAACCGGCGATGCTCGCCGCGCGCGCCGTGGTCGAGGTCTCGGACCCGCTGGAGTGGGTGGCGGCGAAGGTGCTGCCGGCGGGCGCCGCGCTGAACGCCGTCATCATAGCGCGAAAGCCCGCCTGAGTCTCGCGCGCCGTCGGATCGGTTCGCCTACTTGCTCTTCTTCGCCGGCGTGAGTCCGGGGTGATTCTTCGAGGGCTTCGCGCGTGTCTTCGCGTCACGCACCTCGTACGGCTGGCTCATGTTCACGTTCTCGCGTTCGCGCGTGCTTCCGGTCTTGCTCTTGTTGTCAGGCATGGTGGCCTCCTTCGTCTTGAAGGCTACGGCGCAGGACGCGACGCGCGCGTTGCACTACGGCTGACGAGCATGCCGTTCTTATTCACGGTCATAGGCGGTGCTTGTCCGCGCGACGCCGGTCCTGTGGCGATTCATTGCGCGAGATCCTGGTCCGTGAGCGACATCTTGTACAGCTCGGTGCCATTGCCCTGCACCATCGTGAAGTCCACCCGCGCGGGGGCCACCGTGGTGTCGACATCGAAGCGGCCGAAGACGTTCTTCATGCCATCCTCAAAGAGCACGTCGGGCGCGCCGATCGCGGACGCCGGTGGGTTGGGCGGAGTGACACCCGCCGGAGACGTCTGGAATTCGGGGATGCCGTATTCGTGCTTGAAGACGCCGGGCCAGTGCGAGTCACCGCTAATCAAGACGACGCCGCCCACACGATTGGTGTGAATGAAGTCGAAGATCTCCTTGCGCTCCGTCGTGAATCCTTCCCAGGCATCGTTTGTCTTCAGCGGCACAGTCTGATGGTCGTGAAACTCCACGCCTGAGGTGATGAACTTGAACTTCGCCGTTGATGTCTTCAGCCACTGCTTCAGTTCTGCCTTCTGTTCGACCCCGAGCATCGATTTGCTGGCGGTGTCCGGCGCTTCCTTCTTGTCGCGGAACGAGCGGGCATCGAGCACGAAGAACGAGACCTCTCCGGCATTGAAAGTGAAGTAGGTGCCATTCGGCCGCACCGGCGGCGGGTTCTGGCGCGCGACGAAGTCTTCGAAGGCCGCCTTCGCGAGCGGGTACGGCGCGGCGGCCTTTGCGTCCCAGTCGTTGATGATGTCGTGATCGTCCCACATCATCACGGTCGAGACGCTCGCCAGCAGCGAGCGGAACGGCACGTTTGACCAGTTGTCGCGGTAGTGCCGAAGATAGGCCTCCTTGGCCGTGGGATTGAACGTCGCGAAGTCGTCGACCGATATCTGGTCGCCGATCAGCAGTGCGAACTGCGCGTTTGATAGCGCCATGTTGCGGAAGGTGTCGGCGGGCGGGATCCGGCCCTGCGCGGAGATCTGGTGCGCGTCGGAGGCCGTCAGAAACCGAAACTTCGCCGCGGCGCCGGGTGCCGGCATCGTCCAGAAGTGCGCGTCCGGCTGGTCGGGCACGATGCCGTCGACGACGACGCGATAGGCGTATTTTGTCGACGGCGTCAAACCGTCGATCGTCGTGACGAGCGTGTTGTCGTGGGCAGGGTCAACGTCCGCTGCGGCCGTCCGCTGCGCTCCCGACCAGGTCGCCGGGCCTGCGGGCATGTACTCGATCGTTACGCTCGTCCCATAGCACGTGCGCAGCCACACGCGCGCGGTCGTATCGGTCGTCGCGCCCGCGACCGGTCCCTGCGCCAGCAGGTCGGCGCCGGCCGGGCACGCCGCAGCGTAGTCGTCGCAAGACGGCGCAGTAACCGTGGAGGAGGCCCAGACGTCGGTGAAGCCGGGCTTGAATACGGTGAAGGTGTACTGCCGCCCGGGCACGAGGCTTCCGATCCGCGTCTGCCCGCCGGTCGTTTCGCGTGAAGCTAGGAGATCCGTATTGTCTCCCGGCCCGGCGACGATGCGGTAGGACTGGCTCTCGGTGCCCGGCGCGATCGTCCAACGGAAGGAGCCGGTGAGACGGCCATCTCCGTTGCAGCTGCTCTTGATCAGCAGCACACGCCCCTCGTACTGCGAGTCGGCAGAGAACATGACCGACAGAGCCGCGGCAGCCGGGGTGGTCGCGCCGCGCGTGGTGCGGCGCGTCGCGCGACCGATGAGGATGCCGCCGCCTACCGCCGCAGCGACTAGCAGCACGATCGCTGCGGCGAGGATGACGCTCTTGTTCACGCGCTCCACGTGCGGCCCAGGACTCGATGCTGAACGCACCGAATCATAGCCGAGATGCTTGCGGCAGGGCGTCAGCCGCATCGAAGATGAGCGGGCTCACATCGGCTGCACGCCGGGAGCGTTGATTGACCGTCCCCATCGCCAAACCTATCCTTCCCGAAGGCCCGTCGATGGCGGTCGCAGAGGAGTGACGCGCATGCATGGCACAAACCGCCGCGTGGTGATCATTGGGCTGGACTGCGCCGCGCCACAACTGGTGTTCGACCGCTTCGCCCCGCATCTGCCGAACCTCAATCGGTTGCGCGAGCGCGGCGCCTGGGGCCCCCTGCAGAGTGTGATCCCGGCGATCACCGTGCCCGCCTGGGCCTGCGCGATGACGAGCCGCGACCCCGGCCAGCTCGGCATATACGGCTTCCGGAACCGCAAAGACCATTCGTACGAGGGGCTGGCGATGGCGAACGCCAACCTCGTGCGCGAGGACGCCGTGTGGGATGTCCTGGGCCGCGAAGGCCGCAGCGTCATCCTCGTGGGCGTGCCGCCGTCGTACCCGCCGCGGCCGGTGAACGGCGTCCGCGTCGGCTGCTTCCTCACACCCAGCACCAAGAGCGAGTACACGTATCCACCAGAACTGAAGGCCGAGATCGAGACCACCGTCGGCGACTATGCGATCGACGTCGAGGACTTCCGCAGCGAAGACAAGCAGCGGATTCTTGATTCGGCGCACGATATGGCGCGCCGCCGCTTCGCGCTCTTCCGGCATCTGCTCAAGGCGAAGCCCTGGGATTTCGCCATGATGGTCGAGATCGGCGTCGACCGCGTGCATCACGGCTTCTGGAAGTACTTCGACGAGACCCACCCCAAACACGAGCCCGGCAACCCGCTGGAGCGCGCGGTCCTCGACTACTACATCGCGATGGACCTGGAGGTCGGCCGGACGCTCGCCGAGCTCGATGCGGAGACGACGGTGATCGTGATGTCCGACCACGGCGCCAAGCGCATGGTTGGCGGTGTCTGCGTGAATGAGTGGCTGCAGCGCGAGGGCTACCTCGCGCTCAAGGAGGCTCTGACCGAGCCGACGCCGTTCTCCGTCGACCTCGTGGATTGGCCGCGCACCGCTGCCTGGAGCGATGGCGGCTATTACGCGCGCGTCTTCCTCAACGTGCGTGGCCGGGAACCCGATGGCGTGATCGATGCGTCCGACTACGACCGCGTGCGCGATACGATCGCCGCGAAGCTCGAGGCGCTCGTCGACCACGAAGGCCAGCCGATGGGGACGAAGGTCTTCAAGCCGGAGCAGATCTATCGTGCGACGAACAACGTCGCTCCGGATCTCATCGTCTACTTCGGCGACTTGAATTGGCGCTCGGTAGGGTCGTTGGGGACTGGCGAGATCTACACGTTCGAAAACGACACCGGCCCGGACGATGCGAACCACGCGGAGTATGGCATCTTCATCATGGCGGGCGAGAGCGTCGCGGCCGGCGAGCGGAGCGGCCTGCGCATCACCGACATCGGCCCCACCGTGCTCGATCGCATGGGCACGGCAGTGCCTGCGGAGATGATCGGCACGCCGATCTCGTAGGCGCGCATCGCGCTACTGCCGGGTGAGATACCGCTCCTTCGCGCGATACTCAGCGGCCTTCCCGGGCTGGCCCGTGGCGTCGTAAGCGTCAGCCAGCGTTGAGTACGCCGCCGGCAGGTACGCCCAGCGATAGTTGTCGAGCGCCGCCCGCATCAGTGTGATCGCGTCGGTGAAGCGCTTCTGACGCGCGGCGATCAGGGCGAGGTCGCGCTGCGCGAACGCCTGCCGCAGGTCGTACGTGCTCGACGCTTGGGCCAGGCGCACGACCTCGTTCAGGTCGCGAATGGCGGCGTCATCGTCCTTCAACGCTAGCTCCTCTTGCGCGAGGTCGTAGCGGATGTAGGTGGCGCCCGGATCGAGCGCCGCGGCGTCGGCGAGCACGCGACGGCCGCCGGCGTGAAGCGCCGCGTCGTGGTAGCCGAGCCCGATCTGGTGCAGCATCTCGATACCGCGCGTCCGGTCCTGGGTGAGCTCGGCGTGCGCCTGCGATTCCATGGCGTCGAATACGCTCGTGATGTTGAGCGCGCCCGGCGTCGGAGTTCGGTTTACGCCCGTGAACAGACCGAGCCTGCTGTCCAGCGCCAGCGCAAGCCCCTTGTCGGTGCGCGGATCGCTCCCGTGCAGATAGGCGTCGTCGAGGCCGGCCACGGTGCCGTCCTTGGTGCGGATCCAGGCGCCGTCGTAGACGTTCGCCGGGTTCACGAAGAACCCGTCTGCCAGCGTCTGAATTGCCTCGTCGCGTCTGCCCTCGGCGGCCTGCAGCAGCGCGAGCGGGGTGTAGCCGTCGCGGCCGGCGGCCTGCCAGCGATCGCTCGCGATGCTCCGCCGGTAGTACTGCTCGGCCGCGGCCGTGTCGCCCAATAACCAACTGACGTCGCCGAGTTGCGCGAGGATGATCGGATCCTGCGGCAGCCGCGCGTCTGCATCCTTGAGCGAGGCGACCGCAGCCGATACCTCGCCGTATTGCAACTGTCTGAACGCCAGCCACTGCGGCGCCGTCGCCTCGAGCGGATCGAGCGCGGCGGCGAGCTTGAGTGGTCCTGAGGAGCTGGCGAGGGCGCCGTGCGTAACGCGGTCCCGGCCGATCTTGAATGCCGCGAGCGAGCTGACGGGCCGGACCACCAGCACCAGCAGCACGGCAACTCCCGCAGCAGCGGCGATGCCGCGGCGCACGTTTGCGCCGGCGATCAGCCGCGGCATCGCCAGCGGGCGTTCACCGGGTGTGCGATGCGCCAGCGCGACAAGGCCCAGCGCGAGCCAGCCCACAAGCGGGAGAATGCCGAGGTTGAATCCGAGCGCGGTCATCGACCAGACGAATGCGCAGACGAGGAGGGCGAGCCCGGTGGCCGTGAGCCACCACTCGTCGCCGTCGCGTCTCATCAGGATGCGCAAGGCGCCGGCCGTCGCGCCCGCGCCCACGACGCCGAGCGCCAGCAGGCCGACGATCCCCATCCCTTCGGCGATGCCGAGGAGGAGGTTGTGCGGATGGGTCTGGACGAAGACGCGCCACTGGGTGCCGTCGCCGCCGAGCAGCCGCCGCCGCTCCAGCATCTTCGTCACGTCGCGGAAGGGGAACACCGCCTGCACGTACCGCGTGCGGCCGCGGTAGTATCCGGGCCCGGCGCCAAGCGCCAGATGGTCCTTGAAGTCGCGGACGGACCACGTCCAGAGGTTGATGCGCGAGCGGCCCGTCGTCGGGTCGTCGATCGTGTACTGCAGGCCATGCCGGGTGGCGGCGGGCACGACGTACAGCGCGACGACGACGACACCGATCAGGACGAAGAGCGCCGGGGCGGCAACCCCCGCCGGCCGCCGCAGCCCCCGCCAGCCGGCGCGCAGCGCGTAGAGCACGGCGAGCGCGACGAGCCCGCAGGCGAGCCCCATCAACGCCGGCACCGAGTACGCCACGACCAGCGCCGGCAACAGCAGGGCGAGCGCCGCGATCGCGACCCAGCGCAACTCGCGTGTGCGACTGCGCGGAAGCGCGCCGGCCACGAGCAGCACGCCGGCGGCGAGCGAGAGGCCGAGCGGGTTCGGGTCGACGCCTGAGGCCAGCTCCATGCGGTTCCCGAAGGCGTACGAGAACCCCATCACGCGGGCGATATCGAGCACCTTCAGCGTAACGAGCGCGCCCTGCGTGACGGCGGGCGCGGCCAGCGCCAGCCAGAGCAACCAGCGCTGACGGTCGTCGCGGACGCTGTCGAAGAGGATCAGGGCGAAGAACGAAAATGCGGCCATGCGGCCCGTGATCGTCAGGCTCGCGTACGGATAGTCGCCAACGGCTGTGGAGATGACGGCGGCGGCGATGAAGATGCCGAGTGGCACCGCCAGCCAGACGATCGAGCGATCGACGGGCCAGGCGACGCCTTCCCACGGCAGCGCGCGCATCAGCGCCAGCCCAACCGCCATCAGCACGAGCACCGGCACCGAGGCGGCGGAGAATACAAACGACTCGAACATCAGCGAGAGCAGGAAGACCTGCACGGCGAGCGCGGTCTCGAGCACGCGAGCGCGTTCGGACCCGTACCAGCCGATGAAGATCAGCATGTAGACGAAGACGAGCACGAAATACGCGTGAGAGTTAATCAACAGCCCGGGCAGGGAATCGGGCGAGGTGGGAGAGAACTGCGGCTTGAAGGAAGAGACGTCGAACGCGAAGACGACGTACGTCGACGCGAGCACTACCAGAAACAGATGCGCCGGTTCGAGCGAAATCGACGCGGCGCCGGCCGTGCGGCTCTCCCAGAGATAGCGGACGGCGACCGTCGCCGCCCACAGCGCGGCGCCGCCACCGAGGATCAGTGGCGCCCGCGTCGTCGAGCCCGGCACGAGCAGCGAGAGCGCAAGAAGCGCCGCGATCGCGAAGCCAAAGTAGGCGATGTGTACGATCCGGGGCGCCGCTAGGAGCGTGCCCAACCGCTCTGCCACTCTATGCGACGCTGGTTCCGCCAGCCCGGCGGTCAGCGGATCAGAGGTAGCCAAGCTGCCTCAGGCGTTCGCGGACGGCGGCTTCATCTTCGGCGCTGTACGCATCATCGTCGGAGTAGGCGTTCGCGGCGGCGGCAACGAATTCTCGCTGCGCCTCGGGCGGTCGCTCTCGGAAGATCTCCATCAGCACGCGTCCATCGAAATGGTCGGGCACGGGCAATTGCATCAGTTGTAGTACGGTGGGCGCGACATCGACGATGTTAGCGCCGGTCAGGCGCGTGTCCGCGGCGATGCCCGGACCGTGGGCGAGGAAGATGCCGTTCATCTGATGGCCGCCAGACCGCGTGAGTAGGTTCGGGCCGATGATCTTCCTGCCGCCGCTGAGGACGTCGAACGACCAGTACTCCATGCCCTTCCAATCGATGACGATATCCGGCGCCGCATCGGCCAGCTCGCCTGAGTAGAGTTCCTCGCGCACGTGGCAGCGCTCCACGATCAGTTCGCTGGTCTCCGGGTCGCGCAGCTTCATTAGCTCATCGATGATCCGCTGGCGTGTCGCGATGTACTCGGCGCCCTGCGCGACGATGCCGCGCGGTTCGCGGCCGCGCACGTTCAGGAAAATCTGCCCGATCTGGCCGCGCGCATACGCCTGCGTGCGCGTCCAGTCGATGTCGTCGTACGACAGAAATACGCGGCTGAAGATGCTCGCTTTCGTCGTCCGGCTGACGCCGGTGAAGAGCTTCTCGAGATGCAACCGTCCCAAGAGATTCATGGCGTTGTCGACGGTCAATCCCAGCTCGAATGCGCTCTGCTTGAGCCGGCCCAGCGCCCCGCCCTTGAAGTGCATGAAGCCGCCGCGGCGCAGCCAGTTGTTCAGGTGCACCATCTTCGTCTCGCGTCCGAAGCCGTGGTCGCTCGTGACGACGACGGTCGCGTCCGACCCCGCCGCCTCCATGAGGTCGGCGATCGCGCGATCGCACGCTTCGTACGCCCGCGGGATGAAGTCGCCGTAGCGATCCGCTTCCGCGCGGTCATAGGCGGGGTGGTCCGGGTCGTAGAAGCGCCAGAAGTAGTGCTGCGCGTGGTCGGGCGCGCGGAAGGCCACGCCCATGAAGTCGGACGGCCGGCTGGCCATCAGGTGCAGCGCCGCGCGCCGGTGGACGTCGGCGAGCGACAGGATCGCATCCATCTCCGACGCTTCTTCGCCGGGGCGATACCAGCGGTCGAGCTCGATCCGATATCCGAACTGGCGCTCCAGCTCTTGCTGAAGCGCGCGCGGCTGCGTGTACGCGGCTCGCGGCGGCGTCTCGAGGCCGGCTACGACGTAGCCGCCCGGAAGAGCCGCCGGCGGAAACGTCATCGGGATGTTCATGACGCCTGCCGTCAGGCCGTGCCGGGCAATGATCTGGTGCAGGGCTTCGGTCCTGATCAGGCCGCCGCTCGACGGCACAAAGTCGTAAGCGTTCGGCAGGCGGCTGAAGAAGTCGTAGACGCCGTGCTTGCCGGGGTTGCAGCCGGTGAGCATTGAAGCGAACGCCGGCGGTGTCACGGCCGGATACGTCGACTTGAGCTCGCCCGAGGCGCCCTCGGCGAGCAGGCGGGCGAACGTCGGCAGCCGGCCGCGGTCGATCAGCGGTCGGATGACGTCGAAGGTGGCGCCATCCAGGGCAATCAGCAGGACACGCGGCACGGCGGTACTCCCCCAAAGACGCAAACGCCCGGCGGACAAGCTTGTGGCTTGATTCCGGCGGGCATCGCTAGGTTCTATCGCTACCGAGGCACCTTGTCAAGCAGTGCAGTGGCTTGGCGGGCGGCCCGGAACTGGTCTGAGCGACAGCTGTGAGAGGCCATTGTTGGCGATTACGCGCTCGGTCGATCGCGGATGCCCGCATAGAGCTCCAGGTACCGGTTGACGCACTGCTCCCACGAATACGACGCCGCCCGTGTGCGCGCGCGCTGGGCGAGGTCCGTCACCAGCGCCGGACTGTCGCGCAGCTCGGCGATCGCCGCGGCCAGGGCGGCGTCGTCGAGGCGTGGCACGACACGGCCCACGTCGCCGACAACTTCGACGGGCCCGGCCAGGTCCGAGATGACCGGCGCGCAGCCCGACGCCATCGCTTCCAGGATGACGAGGCCGAAGTACTCCATCTCAGTCGAAGGCAGCACGAAGACGTGGCTTTCGGCGTAGCGCGCCCACAGCTCGTCGTCTGAGACGGCGCCGAGGAAATGCACGTTCGTCAGCCCGAAGCGCTCCGCCATCGCCCGATACTCGGCATCGGCGTAGCCCTTGCCGACGATGTTCAGCGTCACGCCGGGCAGGCGCCGCATCGCCTTCAGCAGCACGTCGACGCCCTTATAGGGGCGGAGCTGGCCGACAAACAACAGCGTGAATTCGCGCGCCTTCGGAATGTCGTCGCGCACGCGGCCCGCATCGACGCCGAACGGCACGACCTGCGTCTTCCTTCGCCACGCCCCCGGCAGGGTGTTCGCCGTCGCGCGCGTCGACACGATGGTCACATCGGCGCGCTTGGCGAGCTGCCCGTAGATCGTGCGATAGAGGTCGGTGACCGCCGACAGGCGCCGGAAGCGGATGTCCATATGATGCGTGTAGCCGATCGGCGGTAGATCGCGCTGGGCGCCGGCCATCATCAGAAAGAAGTCGCTGAAGGCGGGAATCGGGCCGTGAAGCGAGATGACGTCGGCGCGCTCCGCGAGCTGGTGCACCCATCCCCAGTGTGGAAGCAACGGAGGCACCCGCACGTCGGCGAGCATCAGCCGCGGCAGCCGCGCGCTGGCCACGACGTCGACGTGATGTCCGTGTGCGCGAAAGCCGGCGGTGAGCCGTTCGCTGACCCGCGCCATGCCGCTGGGTGTCGGAGGCACCTCAGAAGTGGCGAGGAGGATCCTCACAGATCGTCGATCTGCTCCCCGATGGTGGCATCGAGCGCCAGTGTCGGCCGAAGCACCGGGCCGGCCGCGTGGACGCCGAGCGCCTTGCCGCGACGCCGCACGCCCCAGACCATGGCGAGCGCTTCGAAGATGATCCCGCCGTACATCTTCGACTCGCCCGCCGCGCGCTCGAGGAAGGTGATCGGCAACTCGGCGATGCGCATGCCGCGCGACTGCATGGCGTGCTTGAATTCGAGCTGGAAGGCGAAGCCGGACGCGCCGAATTCCAGATACGGAAGCTGCCGTAGGGCGTCGGCTCGGAAGGCCGTGAAGCCGGTGGTGTAGTCGGAGATGCGGGTGCCCAGCACCAGCCGCGCGTACTGGTTGCCCAGACGGCTCAGCAGGTTTCGCCTGATCGGCCAGTTCTTGATCGCGGCGCCGGCGATGTACCGGCTGCCGATCACGAGGTCCGAACCCGTCATCTCAGCCGCGTGGACGAGGCGCGGGACGAAGTCGGGATCGTGGGAGAAGTCAGCGTCCATCTGGACGATATAGTCGATCGGACGCTGCAGCGCTGCGTGGAATCCGGCGACGTATGCCTTGCCGAGGCCGTTCTTGCCGGTGCGGCGCAGGACGGACACGCGCGCGTCGCGGCGGCTAAACTCCTCGACGTACTCCCCGGTGCCATCAGGCGAGCCGTCGTCCACGACGATCACGCTGTAGTTGGGGCCGTGCGCCAGCAGGCGCGGCAGAAGCAGGGCGATGTTCTCGCGCTCGTTATAGGTGGGGGTGACGACGACGACGTCCAAGATGCTCCCCTTTGTGTGCGCCACCCGTATGGACGGCGCACCGCTGCCGCGGACCACACAAGCGCGTGGGTCGCGGTCGACGTACCTGAGCAAGTAGCCTGGCGGGGAGCCTGACTCAATAGCGTCGTGGCAGGAGTCTACTTCCCGTCTAGGAATCCTGTCAATCAGCTTGTCAAAGGAAACGCCCTGCTTGCACGATTGTGACAGTGTTCTGAGCGAGTCGTGCCCCGTCCGTTGACGGATGCCGTAAAGTGCGGTTGATCGCTAGATCCCTTGGCCGCACGGTGCACGCCCGTCCCAGGAGCGCCGCTGCGCCAGCTCCGACCGTCAGCCCCGACTCCTGAGACGCCGCCGACGAACGCGACGAATAGCACAATGACACAATACGCAGACCCGGAAGTCCTCCCTGAAGATGCCATCATCCCTGCCGACGGCAGGCTGATCACGATCGACATCCTTCGCGGGCTGGCGATCCTTTGGGTGGTCCTCTATCACATCTGGGGCGTATCGGCCGCTGGATTCGATTTCATACCGAGTCCGCGGGTGTACGAGCAGCGCTTTTGGGAGCGGCTTACCGCGGGCGAACTGCTCCCGGCAGCGACCGCGTTCACCGACCTCTTTTTTCGCGTCGGCAACAACGGCGTCACGGTCTTCATGATCCTCAGCGGCGTCTCGCTCACGATGTCGGCGATGCGTTCGCGGCGACCGCTATCGGCGCGGAGCTTCTATCCAACGCGGCTGCGCAGGGTGCTGATCCCGTACTGGGTGGCCTGGGCGCTGTACATTGCCACACTCGCGGGCGTCGGATGGTATGAGACGCGCATGAACGGCGGCGCCTTCATGCACAACTTCCAGTACCTGGCGACCGCAAAGGTGATGGAGTGGGATTTCGCCCGCGCGGGGCTCCTATTGGTGCCGCGCGGGTTGCGCGCGCAGTACCTGTTTGCGCCGGCGCCGACGATGTGGTTCGTGCTGCTGCTCGTCCAGTACTATCTGCTGTTTCCGCTGCTCATGCCGCTGCTACGGCGGGTGAAGCCGGTGGCGTTCGCGTCGCTCTGTCTAAGTGTGTCCGTGGGCTCGTCGGCATGGCTGATTTGGGCTTACGGGAGTATTGGCGCGCGAGGCCACTGGTGGAGCGCCTGGTTTCCGTTCCGCTTCTTTGAATTCGGGATCGGGATGGCCATCGGTTACGCGATGGTGGCGTATCCGGCGACCTTGCGCCGCACCTTCCCTGGCGCCCCCGCATTCGTCGCGCTGATCGCACTTGGCGTGGGATTGCACACGTGGGGCGGTTGGTTGGACGATGGCAGCGGCTACTGGAACTCGTTCGGATACCAGCTGGTGACAGCGGGATTCGCCCTGCTGGTGCTGGCGCTCATCGTGGCCCGACCGGGTGCGATCCTGACTTCTCGGCCGCTGCGGCTTATGGCGTTTGTCGGAACGATTTCGTACCCGGTCTTGATCGTCAATGGATCGTTCTTTTTCATCAACGACTATCTCATCATCCACGGTTACCAGTGGTCCTTTGCCTGGTGGTACTACATCGTCGTGCTCTACGTGCCGTTGACCATCGTCCTCGCCTACCCGCTGGCCGCCGTGCTCGGCCTGCTGCCGAAGCCCCCGCGCGCGGCGGCACCCGCCCCGGCCGTGGCCGTCGAATTGCAGCGCGCGTAGGGGCGGTGCGCGCGTCGGCGGCGGCGCCAGGCGCGAACACTGCGGCCTTCTCGCGCGTCGTGCCCGCGCGGGCTAACCTGCTCGCATGAAACTCGACCGCGACGTCGTCCTCCACATCGCGAAGCTGGCGCGCATCGACCTCTCGG
Source organism: Dehalococcoidia bacterium (assembly GCA_038227375.1). Classification (GTDB taxonomy): domain Bacteria; phylum Chloroflexota; class Dehalococcoidia; order DSTF01; family JACRBR01; genus JALYKW01. The sequence goes on along the minus strand of JBBRPY010000051.1, from coordinate 9,168 downwards.
AGGACGAGATTGACCTCTACAGCGAGCAGCTCTCGGAGATCATCACGCACTTCGACGCGCTCAGCTCCGTCGATACGGAAGGCGTCGAGCCGACCGCCCAGACACTGCCGCTGCGGAACGTCTTCGCCGAGGACGTTTCTCGGCCGTCGATGACGCAGGACGACGTGCTCGCTCTGGCGCCTCGCACAGAGGACGGCTACCTGCGCGTCCGCGCGGTGCTGGAGTAGCGATGCCAGAGCTCCACGAGCTGACCATCCACGACGCGGCGACACTGCTCGCGAAGCGCGAACTGACGTCGCGGGAGCTGACCGAAGCGGCGCTGGCCCGCATTGCCGCCGTGGACGAGCGGGTGCGCGCATTTCTCGCGGTCACGTCGGACGGCGCGCTCGCGGAGGCGGATGCGGCGGACGCCCGGCTGGCAGCGGGCGAGCGCGGCGGCCTGCTCGGGATACCGGTCGCGATCAAGGATGTGCTCTCGACGCAGGGTGTGGCGACAACCTGCGGCTCGAGGATGCTCGAGCAGTACGTGCCGCCATACGCGGCCACGGCGGTGCGCAAGCTCTTCGACGCGGGCGCCGTGATGGTGGGTAAGACGAACATGGACGAGTTCGCGATGGGCTCCTCGACCGAGAACTCAGCCTACGGTTCCACCCGCAACCCCTGGGACCTCACACGGGTGCCGGGGGGCTCCTCCGGCGGTTCGGCGGCGGCCGTGGCGGCGGGGGAGGCCACGTACGCGATCGGCTCGGATACAGGCGGCAGCATCCGCCAGCCCGCGGCGCTCTGTGGGGTCGTCGGGATGAAGCCGACGTACGGGCGCGTCAGCCGCTTCGGGCTCGTGGCGTTCGCCAGCTCGCTCGACCAGGTCGGGCCCTTCACCCACGATGTGCGTGATACCGCGACCGTACTCAACGCGATCTGCGGCCACGACCCGTGCGACTCCACATCCGCCGATATTGCGACGCCCGACTTTACAGCCGAGCTGGAACGCGGCGTGAGCGGCATGCGCATCGGCGTGCCGAAGGAGTACATGCCCTCGACCCTCGACGCCGGCGTCCGCGGCCGCATCGGAGAGGCGCTGCGGGCGCTCGAAGCGCAGGGCGCCGACATCGACACCGACGTGACCCTCCCGAGCACCGAGGCGGCGCTCGCCGTCTACTACATCATCGCGCCCAGCGAAGCCTCGGCGAATCTCGCACGCTACGACGGCGTGAAGTACGGCTACTCCTACCAGCAAGGCGCGGGAATGTGGGACAATATGGAGCGTACGCGCGGCCGTGGCTTCGGGGCGGAGGTGAAGCGCCGGATCATGATCGGCACGTACGCGCTCTCGTCGGGATACTACGACGCGTACTACTTGAAGGCGCAGAAGGTCCGTACCGTCATTCGGCGCGAGTTCGATGCGGCGTTCGCGAAGTACGACGTGCTGGTGGCGCCCGTCACGCCGGCGCCCGCATTCAAAATCGGCGAAAAGAGCGGGAGCCCGTACGAGATGTACCTGAACGATGTCTTCACACTGCCGGTGAACATCGCGGGGCTGCCCGGCATCTCCGTGCCCGCGGGCTTCGTCGACGGGCTGCCGGTCGGCCTGCAGGTCATCGGCAAGCCGTTCGACGAGGCGACGGTGCTGCGCGCCGCCCGCGCGTATGAGCAGAGCGCAGCTTGGAGCGAGCGCCGTCCGTCGCTGTGATCCGAGCCCAGGCGGGGCGCACGATGCGTATAGCAGAGTTAGAATCCGTCGCTGAGGATGCGGCGTACTTGCCAACGTTGGCAAGCAAACAGCAAGAGGAGGCACCGAATGAATCGACCGAAGACACGCGCAAGGAGCATCACGGCGATCGCCATCGCCGCATTTGCGGCAACCGCGCTGATCGCCGCTGCCTGCGGTGGCACCAGCAGTGCCGACAAGACAGCGACCGCGAGGGCGAAGGCGCCCGGCACCACGCCCACCACCGGCGCAACGACCCTGGCGACAAAGCCGGCGGCGACCACGTCGACGGCGACGACCCCGGTGAGCACGACCAGCGCTGCTGCCGGGAGCCCGGCCGCCGGCGGGACGACGGCCGCGGGCGCCACGACGCTCAAGATCACGACCGACGCGACGTTGGGGATGTTCTTCACCGACGGCGCTGGGATGACGCTGTACACGTTCAAGAACGACGTCGCTAATAGCGGCAAGAGCGCGGCCGAGGCGCTCGTCGCCGTCTGGCCGCCACTCACCGCGGCCGCGACGCCCGCGAAGCCCTCAGGCGCGACCGGCGACATCGCCGTCATCACGCGCGTCGACGGCAAGAAGCAGGTGACGTACAAGGGCTTTCCGCTGTACTACTTTGTGAACGACAAGGCGGCCGGCGACACCAAGGGCCAGGGCGTCGCCGGCATCTGGTTCGTCGCTGCGCCGTAAGCGCAACGCGCGCGAGGACCGAGAGACACATCGGACCGGGGCTGCCCCCGGTCCGATGCTCTATCCGGGAGCGGGAGCGAGCGTGGACAAGACGGAAGAAGCGGGGCTGCGAGCGTTTGCGCTGAGCGTCGGCGCCCACGCTGGCGGCGCGCGCCGGGGCACGCCTGCCTGGGTCGAGCGCGACGGCGTGCGCATCGATGTCGCCGCGATCGAATCACGGTGGCGGGAAGAAGAGCGCGAAGGCTACCGCTTGCGGCTCGCGGACGGCGCGCACCTGCTGCTGTACTACGTGCCCGAATTGGATCTCTGGTCCGGCGTCACGCAGGCGTGATCGTCGCGCGCGCCTACGCGACCATGCAGGTGACCGAGAGCACGGGCGGCAGCGTGCCGGGAAGCCGCTGCCAGTGGTCGCCGCCGTCAGCGCTTGCGTACACCTCGCCGTTGCTCGTGCCGAAGTAGACCCCTTCGGGAGAGAGCCCGTCCGTGTCCATGCCCTCGCGGTAGACGCTCTGGTAGTCCGACGGGCCGGGGAGTCCTTGGGTGAGCGGCTGCCACGTCGCGCCGAGGTCGCGTGTCCGGTACACCGTGAGTTGCCCGGGGCAGACGCGGAAGTTGTCGGTGCCCGTTTCGAGCGGCACCACGTACGCCGCCGCGGCATCGCTTCGCGCCAGGGCGATCGGGAAGCCGTGGAACGAAGGCAGGTTGTTGGTGACGTCTGTCCACGACTTGCCGCAGTCGTCCGAACGGAAGACGCCTGTGTGCGCCTGCGTCCAAATCCGGTCCGGCTGCTGCGGGTCGAGTCTCAGCCGGTGCATGTCGTTGACCACTGCGGGATCCACGTCGGGCGGCACCATGGCCGCCATCTGCGAGATGAACACCCTTGCCCCTTCTGAGACGGAAATAGCGGAGTGTGAGAAGAGCTCCCAACTCGTGCCGCCGTCGTCGCTCACGTACGAGCCGCCGGCGCTGAGCGCGATGTACATGCGGTTGCGGTCGCGTGGATCGATCTCGATCGAATGCATCGCGACGCCACCTGGCGTCGGCTGCCAGCTGTCGCGAAACGGGTGCCGCGTGATGCCGTCGACAGACCGCCACGACACCCCGTCGTCTTCGCTCCGGAAGAGCGCCGCCGGCGCCGTCGCGGCGTACACGACGCCAGGCTCGCTGTCGTGCCCCGGGCGGATGTGCCAGACGCTTTCGATCGTCAGGCCCATGTCGGCAGGGAAGCCGAGGCCCTTGCTGGGCCAGTCCCAGTTCTTGCCGCCGTCGGCGCTCTTCGCGACGGCTGGCCCCCACACGGGGTGGTTCGCGGCGGCGTAGATCCGCGCCGGTTTCGCGCGCACGTCCCCCACCATGTGATTGATCGTCCAGCCGGGCATCAGCGGCTCCGAGAGCGTCCACGCCCTTCGCGCGTCATCGGCCGTGTAGATGAAGGCGCCCTTGCGCGTGCCGACGAGGAGGCGGAGTGTGTTCGGCATGGCTGGAACTCCTATCCGTTTCCGGCGTTCTTCGGTCCGTCGGCGAAGGGGCCGATCAGGGCCCGTTCGATGAGCCGTCGTCGCATGGTGACTGGTGTATGATGTGGCTGAAATCCGCCGTTTGGCGTCTGATTCAGGGGAGTGTGGCCCGCCGGGCGCATCATGTCAACCGGTTCTACGCATCGCGGCAACATCTCGCAGCACGTTCAGGCAATCCCTTCTTCCGGCATCCGCCGCTTCTTCGACCTCCTCGCCAGCATGGAAGGCGTAATCTCGCTCGGCGTCGGCCAGCCCGACTTCGTCACGCCGAACCAGATCCGCCAGGCGGCGATCAAGAGCATCGATGATGGCGAGACCTACTACACCTCGAACTACGGGCTCGTCGAGCTGCGCGGCGCCATCTCGCGCCACCTGCAGAATCTCTATGGCGTCCACTACGACTCCGGCACCGAGATCATCGCTACTGCGGGCGTCAGTGAGGCGCTGAATATTGCACTGCAGGCGATCATCGATCCTGGTGATGAGGTGCTCAGTCCCGATCCCGGCTATGTCGCCTACCTCCCGTGCGTGCTGCTCGCGGGCGGCACGTACACGCAGGTGCCGACGCGTGCCGAAGACGGCTTCATTCTGCACCCGGAGGAGCTGGAGCAGCGGATCACGCCGCGCACGAAAGCGCTGCTCATCGGCTATCCGGCGAATCCGACCGGCGCCGTCATGTCCCGCGACGTGATGCTGCAGGTGGCGAAGCTCGTCGAAAAGCACAATCTGTTCGTCATCTCGGACGAGATATACGACCGCCTGGTCTATGGCGTCGAGCACGTCTGCTTCGCCACGCTCCCGAAGATGAAGGAGCGCACGATCCTGCTCGGCGGCTTCTCGAAGGCGTATGCGATGACGGGCTGGCGGCTGGCCTACACCTGCGCCCGCAGCGAGCTGACCGAGGCGATGATGAAGATCCACCAGTACGTGATGATGTCGGCGCCGACGCCGGCGCAGTTCGCCGCCATCGAGGCGCTGAACTCCGGTGAGGAGAACGTGCGTGGCATGGTGGATGAGTACGACCGCCGGCGCAGGTTTGTCGTCGGCAAGCTCAACGAGATGGGCCTGCGCTGCGCCGAGCCGCACGGCGCCTTTTACGCCTTCCCGAACATCGGCAGCAGCGGCATGAATGATGAGACCTTCGCCGAGCGCCTGCTGATGGAGGAGCGCGTCGCGATCATCCCCGGCTCCGCCTTCGGAGAGGCGGGCGCCGGCCACGTGCGTATCTGCTACGCGCAGCGATATGAGCTGCTGGAGGAGGCGATGGAACGCATGCAGCGCTTCGTCTCCCGCCACAAGGTCGGCGGGAAGTGATCGGCCGGGCGCGGAGTTGATTGACGGCCGACAGACACCGGTCGCGAACGACCCGTAGTTCGAAACCCACCAGGCGGCTGTTCACGCAAGACACTGGCAGAACCGGCCAGCTTCTACGCTTCCGCTCGCCACTGCTTCAACCAGTCGCCCCCTTACGTCGGCGAGTACTCGATGCAACTCGCCCAGCCGTTTGAGATGCGCCTCAAGTTTGCTGAGATTCCGCTCCACGAGCGTTAGGACATGCTGGCAAGGCGGCCGGCCGCCATCGCTGATGTCGAGGATGCTCCGGATATCACTGAGGCAGAGGCCGAGGTCCTGCGCATTCCGGATGAACCGCAGCCGTTCGATAGCCTCGTCATTATAGAGCCGGTAGCCCGCGGGGCTCCGATCGGCTGGCCTGAGAAGTCCGATGTGGTCGTAGTACCTCAGTGTCTTTTCGGTGGAGCCGGTAGCGCGCGCGATTGGCCGATGCGAAGCTTCGTCATGGTCCGCCTCCCGGCGACGTTCCGGCAGACGCTTGGCTACTGCGCAGCGCCATTCTTCGTCGACGTCAGGCCGCCTTGGCACCCGCAACGGCAGGCGGGGCACCCGCAGCATTCCGCCTGTGCGGGGTGGGCTGAAGACGATCGGCTGTTTTCCACCACGAACTCGCGATCGGCGACGACGGGTAGGCGGACTCGTGCGTTGTTCATGTGTATTCCCTCTTCATACCTGATTGAGCATCGGGATCCGCTCGTAATGGTAGTCTAATCCTTCCAGTCGGGAGGAAGGTCAAGGGGTGCTAGACCGCCATCCTCCATCGTCGAGCTGGGCAAGCTTGTATGCCCTACGAGGGGTGCCCTTGGCCTCGCTCGGGCGCACATCGCCCCTGTCTCGCGAACGCGCACTCATCCCTAGGCGTTCTCCCTGATGCTCCTGATATCCCCGTGCGGGCTCGCCGCCGCCGCCGAGGCGCACGACCAGACGACCGGCCGCCACCTCCAGCGGGTGCGCACGATCAGCGAGGTGCTCGCCCGCGAAATGGGCTATGCGGCGGCCGAGGTGGAGGCGATCGGGCTGGGCGCGGTGCTGCACGACATCGGCAAGATCCGCGTGCCCGAATCGATCCTGCTCAGTCCGGCCCAGCTCGGGGATGACGAGTGGGAGCTGATGAAGCGGCACACACAATGGGGCGCAGAATTCCTGGCGGGGCGCCCGGGGTTCGAACTCGCTTCGACGATCGCGGCGGCGCACCACGAGCGCTGGGATGGCAGCGGCTATCCGCTGGGGCTGGCCGCCGAGGCGATCCCGGAAGTCGCAACGATCGTGTCCGTCGCCGATAGCCTGGATGCGATGACGAACGACCGTCCCTACCGCATCGGCCGCCCGCTCGATTGGGCCGTGCGGGAGATCAAGCGCTGTTCCGGGCAGCAATTCAGCCCGCGGGTCGTCGCCGCGCTGGTCCGGCTCCACGCCAGCAACGCGCTCCCGCTGCCCGGCGATGACGAAGTGGATGAGCGCGCTGCATAAAGCCGTCATCCGGGAGTCCGTTAGAATCGTCGGATGGCGCCAGCGAAGCCGGACGCGACGGCAGGCATACCGCGATGAAGCACGCAACCCCTGTCGCCCTAGATGCGCTGGAGCCACTGCTTCGAAAGCTCCGCCTCGTGGATGGCCTGAACGAGCGCAAGCGGGGCGTCTTCTATCGGGCATCCGCCGCCTTCTTGCACTTCCACGAAGATCCGGCGGGCTTCTTCGCGGATCTACGCGTCGGCCCGGTGTGGGAGCGGCTGCCGGCGATTCGCGTGCGTGCCGGCGAATGGGATGAAACCCGCGCAAAGCTATCCAACCGCTGCAACTACGGTCACGGAGGCGATGCCATACCTGTAGCCCGCGCGATACGCTGGGTAGGATTGATCACCACCGCGAGCGGAGTATTCAGATGCAGTACAGGCCCGTCGGTGATACCGGCATCAGCGTCTCAGCCGTTGGCTTCGGAATGTGGACGGTCAGCACAGGCTGGTGGGGCATCGATGACGACGAGTTCGCCCGCAAGCTCACCCGGCAGGCGTTCGAACTCGGGATCACCTTCTTCGATACCGCCGACACCTACGGCAACGGCAAGGGCGAGACGCTGCTCCGCGAGGCGCTGGGCGATGTGCGCGACCAGATTGTCATTGGCACGAAGGGCGGCTACGACTGGTACACGCACGGAGACGAGCGCCGCGGCCAGAAGGAGATCCCGCAGGATTGGTCGCCGGGTTACATCCGCAAGGCGGTCGAAGGGAGCCTCTCGCGGCTGGGCACCGACCGCATCGACGTCTACCAGCTCCACAACGTGAAGATGGACGGATTGATGCGGGACGATCTCTTCTCCGAGCTGGAGGACCTGAAGAACGAAGGCAAGATTCGCGCGTACGGCGCCGCCCTCGGTCCGGCGATCGGGTGGAAGGAAGAGGGGCTGGCCGCGATGACGGAGCGCGACTGTGGCGTCGTCCACACGATCTACAACATGTTCGAGCAGGACCCTGGCCGCGCCTTCTTCCCGATCGCCCGCGAGCGCGGCGCGGGCGTGCTCGTGCGCGTGCCGCACTCCTCAGGCATGCTCGAGGGCCGCTATACGAAGGACACGGTGTTCGCCGAGAACGACCATCGACGGCACCGCACGAAGGAGTGGCTGGAGCAGGGGCTGCGCAAGCTCGAGACACTGGAGTTTCTGACCGAAGGCCGCGGCCGCACGATTGGCCAGGCGGCGCTGCAGTTCATCCTTGCCGAACCGAGCGTCGCGTCCGCGCTACCGAACATCTACGACGAAGACCAACTTGTCGAGTTTGCGGCGGCGTCCGATACGCCCGCGTTCACCCAGGCGGAGCTCGATCGTGTCGCCGCTCTCTACGCCTCCGACTTCGCGCCGGAAGCGGTGCAACCGGCAGGGCGGCCCGCATGACGAGCGACCACGCAAACGGCGGCAGCGACCGCGAGGCAACCCCGCGGCCGGCGCGCCAATACGTGCAGTTCGTCTTCTACAAGGTGGATGCCGCGTGGCGCGCGCTTTCCGCGGAGGCGCGCGCAACCGCGCGGCGCGACGTCATTGCGGCCGTCGAGGGCATGGAGGGCGAGATGCAGATTCGGGCGTATTCGCTCGTCGGCATCCGCGGCGACGCCGACTTCATGTTCTGGCACATCAGCGATGACATCGCTCCGTTCCAGAAGGCGGCGACGCGGCTGTTCAGCACGGGGCTCGGCGCCTATCTCTCGACGCCATACTCCTACCTGGCGATGACCCGAAAGAGCGTCTACGTCGACAAGGGCGAGGCCTCGGCTGCCGCCCGCCGGCTGCGCGTGACGCCCGGCAACGCGCGGTACCTCTTCGTCTATCCGTTTGTGAAAACGCGGCCGTGGTACAACCTCTCGCAGGAGCAGCGGCAGTCGATGATGGACGCGCATATCCGCATCGGGCGCAAGTATCCCAGCGTGAAGCTGAACACGACGTATTCGTTCGGCCTCGACGACCAGGAGTTCGTCGTCTCGTTCGAGACCGACGAGCCCGGCGATTTCCTCGACCTGGTGATGGAGCTGCGCGAGACGGAATCGAGCCTCTACACGCTGCGCGACACGCCAACCTTCACCTGCGTGGCGACCACCGTCGGCGGCATGCTCGATGCGCTAGGCGCGGCGGACGCCAGCGCGGCGGCGCCGAATCTGCGCCACGAATGGACGCGGGTGTGCGCGTTCGCTGACCTGCCGTCGCGGTCGTCCCAGCGCGCCTACGTCCATGGCGAGCAGGTCGTCGTCTTCAACGTCGAGGGAACACTCTACGCCCTCGAAGCGCGCTGCCCTCACGCCAGCGCGCCGCTCGCGCAAGAGGGCCAGATCGACGGCAACGTCCTCACGTGCACGCGCCACGGCAGCCAGTTCGACCTGGCGCACGGCTGCGCTGTGATTCGCGGCCCG
>JBBRPY010000050.1:0-25535 GCA_038227375.1 Dehalococcoidia bacterium | reverse complement strand
CGCGTCGATGGGCGCGAGCGTCGTCGTCCCGGGCGGGCAGACGATGAACCCGAGCGCGGGTGACATTCGCGCCGCGATTGCGTCGACGGGCGCGGCGCGGGCGATCGTCCTCCCGAACAACGAGAATGTCGTGCTCGCCGCGCAGCAAGCGGCAGCCGGCCTGGCGACGGACGTGCGCGTGCTTCCGTCGCGCAGCATCCCAGAGGGCGTCGCCGCGCTCATCGCGTTCAGTCCGGAAGCGACGCTCGATGAGAATGTCGAGATGATGCAAGCCGCCGCCGCCGCCGTCTACTCAGGAGAGGTGACGCTTGCCGCGCGCTCGACGCGGCTCGGCGGGGTCGACGTGCTGCAGGGGCAGCCAATCGTCATTATCGATGGCGAACTCGAATTGGCCACGCGCACCGTCGCGGAGGCGGTCCGCGGGTGCGTCGCCATCATGCTCGCTGCGTGCGACGGAACGTTGGTCACCCTCTACGTGGGCGCGGGCGAGAATCAGCTGGCGGCGTCGGAGCTGGCGGACGAACTGAGCGCCGAATTCGAGATCGAGGTCGAGCTGGTCGATGGCGGCCAACCGCACTATCCGTATCTGATCGGCGTGGAGTAGCGTGGCCGTTCACATCGTCACCGACAGCACGTCTGACATTCCGCGCCAGCTCGCCGACGCACTGGATATCACCGTGATCCCGCTGACGATCACGTTCGGGTCGGAGTCCTTCCGCGACGGTATCGACCTGCCCTCGGACGAGTTCTATCGCCGTCTGCAAGAGACGAAGACGCTGCCGACGACGTCGCAACCACCGCCTGCTCTGTTCGAGCACGCCTACCGCCATCTGACCTCGCGCGGTGAAGTTGTTTCGGTGCATCTCTCGCACAAGTTCAGCGGCACCGTCGAGGCCGCGCGTCTCGCAGCCGAGACCGTCGCGGCCGATGGAATTTCCGTGGTCGATACGGGTTCGGTGTCGATGGGACTGGGCATGTGCGTGCTCGCGGCCGCGCGCATCGCGCAAGCCGGCGGCACGCGCCAGGACTGCGCGGCCGCCGCCGAATCAGTGGCCCCGCGGCTCCGGATCGCCGTCGCGTTTGAGACCCTCGAGTATCTGCGCAGGGGCGGCCGCATCGGCCGCGCGAAGGCGTTCCTGGGCGGGCTGTTGCGCCTGAAGCCGATTCTTACGGTGAAGGACGGCGAGGCCTATCCGGTGACCCGTACGCGATCGCGGGCGAAAGCGCTGGACGCGCTCTTCGCGCTCTGCGAGCTGCCGGGCGTGAGCGAGGCGGCCGTCCTGCACGCGACGACGGCGGGTGACGCCGCGCATCTTGCAGAGCGCGCCCGGGCGGCGTTGCCGGGGATCACCGTGCACGAAGGCCGCTTCGGCCCCTCGCTCGGCGTCCACGGCGGCCCGGGGATGATCGGGCTCGCGGTGGTGGCAGGGGAGTTCGACCCGCCGTCGGGCGCTCCGTGAAGGGTGGCTCCAGTCGGCGCGCGGGCAAACACAGATGCGAACCAGATCGGTGTACGCGGCGCTCACAGAGAGGCGTGGCAGAGCAGACTGACGTACTTTGTCGCAACCTCCCGCGACGGCCAAGAGTTGCCGAAGATTGGTGTGTCTCCCTGGCTGATCCTTCGCATCCGGCCACAGAGTTTGGTGGGATCGAAATGGGGGTTCGGGGGATTAGTCCCGCTCGTCTCCCCGTCGATGAGTTGCGACCATCCAGAGTCGACATCCGCTTGCGAAAGATGCGGGATTGCATCTCGCTTCAGGAAATCGAGCACCGCGAGGCCCACGATGATTGCAACGACCGTGACCGCCAGAGCTACTGCCAGATAGGGCATCGCGCGCGCCCGCCTTGGCTTCGGACGCCGAACGCGTATGGGCCAGTTGAGCGTACGTGCCATTCGGCATTGTAGGCAGAATGGCCGTCGCGAGCGCGAGAGCAATCAGCGAGAGGATCCTGCCACGGCGTGCGTGCGCGCCCCCCCGGCTTCGTTGGTTCGCGCGGGGCCGGAGCTGCTCCTCTTCTACGGCGGGTGCAGCGTCAGCGGCCGGCGAAGTCTGCTTTCGCGCGCTTTAGGAGGTCGGGGTCCAGCGCCAGGTCGACGCCGGTCATCGCGAGCGCCTGGGCCGTCTTCAGCATCGAGTTGTGGGCGGCGTCGGTGATCGCCGCGGCGGTGAAGTCGGCGGTGTGATTGAAGATCATTTGTCCGACGCCGAACGTCGGATGGATCGAGGGCACGACCTGGCTGACGTTCCCCATGTCCGTACTGCCGGTCGAAACATTCTTGATGTCGACGAACTGCTTGCCCACGGCCTCTCCGTTGCGGCGGTAAGCCTCGACCATGGGGCGATTGTTGCGGAGCGGGGCATACTCGAGGTCGGGGTGCCAATCCATCGAGAGCTCGCAGCCCGTCGCCAGGGCACCGGCTTCGAAGCAATGGCGCACCCTCTCCTTCAGCTCCTGCAGATACTTCGGCTGCTGCGCCCGCACATAGAAGGTGCCGGTAGTGCGGTCCGGCACGATGTTCGCCGCGGCGCCGCCATACGTGATGATGCCGTGGATGCGCGCGTCGCGCCGGATGTGCTGGCGGAGCTGCGCTACCGCCTGATACGCTGTGACGAGCGCGTCGAGCGCGTTCACGCCCTGCTCCGGCCCGACCGAAGCGTGGACGGCCTTGCCCGTATATTCGATATCGACGTGCGCAACGCCCAGCATCGGCGGGTCGGCGAAGTCGATGGCCATCGGGTGTGCCATCATCGCGACGTCGATGTCGTCGAAGCAGCCCTTGTTCACCATGATGCACTTCCCGCCATACATCTCCTCGGCGGGCGTGCCAAGAATCACGACGCGCGCGTCGGCCGGACCGATCGCCGCGGCCAAGGCTACCGCCGCGCCGACGCCGGCGGTGGCGATGAGGTTGTGGCCGCATGCGTGGCCGATCTCGGGAAGCGCGTCATACTCCGCGCAGATAGCGATGGTTGTCGGGCCATGGCCCCATTCGCCGCGAAAGGCGGTCTCCATGCCGTAGACGCCACTCTCCATCGCGAACTGATGCGCGTCGAGGAACGGTACGAGCTGCGCAAAGGCGTGGTGCTCCTCGAACGCCAGTTCCGGGTGCGCGTGAATCTCCCGCGAGATGCGGATCAGTTCTGGCGCGATGGCATCGAGCGCGGCACGGGCACGCTGCTTAGCATCCGTGATGCTGCTTTCAATACTCGACATTGGCCGCCTCCCGTGGCATGCAGCGTACGGTTGAGCTCACTCGTGCGCCAACACGCCCGGCATCTACGGGCGTCAAAGCCACGCCGCATGGTAAGCGCCAAATTGACACGCTCGTGTTTGAGGCATAGCATTGGGCCACAGAGCATGCCGAATCCTCGCTTCACGGCGAGGAGCGGGGGAACCACGTTAGCGTCCCGAAGCGCGGGTAGGAGCGGCCGCAATAGTTTTGCAAGCCGCGTCTGCTACGCTCGGTACGAGGGGTGAATCTCGCCGATGAGGCGGGTAGGGCGACTCTCGAGCCCGAATCCGACAGCTAACCCCGTAGGCGCGGAGAGAGGTTTACCCAGGACGCAGGTCCGGGCGTTGCCTCCGGGCCTTTTTTGATCTGCGGAACACGGCGCCTCAGGGAGGAACCATATGTACGGCACACTCGCGCTTTCGCATCGCGGGCTCGATGAACTCGACGGCGTCGGCGGCGTTGGGGTGGATGAGCTCCGACGGCTGGCGCGGCCCGTCGAAGGGCTGCGCGTCCTGAACCTCAGCATGAACGGCTTCGGCACGGGTACGGCGGAGCTCCTCAATTCCTCCGTGCCGCTGCTGGTGGACCTTGGCCTCGATGTGCAGTGGCAGGTCGTCCGCTCGTCCGAAGAGGACCTCACGGTTGCGCGCGCTATGTACGCGGCGCTCGGCGGCGTCTACACCACGTGGACGCAGGAGATGACCGACACCTGGCTCCGAAACGCCTCCATGAACGCTGACCTCCTGACTGAGCCCTTCGACGTGATCATCGTGCACGACCCGCAGCCGCTGGCGCTGCGTTCGTTCGTGCAGACGAACACTGATGCCAAGTGGGTGATGCATTCCCATCTCGACCTCTCGTCGGCGCAAGAAGATGTGTGGATGCTGCTGCGGGGCCACGTCGAGATGTACGACGCGGCGATTTTCTCCGCGCCGCACTTCGCGCGGCCGGACGTCCGCATCCCGTCGCACGTCATCGAGCCGGCGATCGACCCCAAGAGCGCGCGCAACATGCCGCTCCCGGACGACGTGGTCCGCAACGTGCTGGAGCAGTACGGCATCGACCCCGACCGCCCGATGATCTGCCAGATCTCGCCATGCGATGCGGCCAGTGACCTCGTCGGCGCTGTGGATGCGTGGGAGATGGTGCGGCAAAACCGGCCGGACCTGCAGCTCGTGATGGTGCTGACGACGGAGCCGAACGATCCGCAGGGCCGTGCGTGTTTCGAAGAGCTTGCCCGCCGCGCTCAGAGCGAGCCATCGGCGTTCGTGCTCTCTGTCGGGAACGAGCTGGGGAACGTCGAGCTGAACGTCTTTCAGACCGCCGCCTCGGTGATCATGCAGAAGGGCTTGCGGAAGGGCTTCGGACTCTGGGTGTCGGACGCGCTCTGGAAGCGGCGCCCCTGCGTCGTCGCTCCGGCCGGCGGCCTCACCGAGCAGGTGATCGACGGCGAAACCGGCCTCATCGCCACGACCACCGAGGAGTTCGCGGTCGCGGTCGAACGCCTGCTGGCCGATCCCGGACTTGCCGGAAAATTAGGGGAACGCGCCCGGGAATACGTGCAGGAACGCTTCTTAATCACGCGCTACCTGCGCGACTATCTTCAGATTCTGAACGCGCTGCACAGGGACCGCTAATTGCTCGGATCCGTCCCCACCACACCAAAATCGATCGAGGCCTATCGCCCCGTCATCGGCGACGAGCGCACGGAGGAGATTCTCGCGCTCGCCGCTCAGCTCAAGGGCGCGCGCGTGCTGCACGTGAATGCGACCGGGTTCGGCGGCGGCGTCGCCGAGATTCTCGCCACAATGATCCCGCTGATGAACGACATTGGCTTGAACGCCGACTGGCAGGTGATCCGCGGCGCCGATGAGTTCTTCGCCGTCACGAAGTCGATGCACAACAGCCTGCAGGGCATGTACTACGACTGGACCCCGGCGATGCGGGAGATCTGGCTGAACTACAACCGCCTGAACGCGGACCTGTTTGACGAAGACTACGACTACGTCGTCATCCACGACCCACAGCCCGCCGCTATCCCCACGTTTCTCGACGAACGCGGCGACGGGCGGAAGGGGAAATGGGTGTGGCGCTGTCACATCGACCTGACGGAAGCGCAGGTTCAGGTCTGGGACTTTCTGCGCCCGCATGTGGAGAAGTACGACGCGGCCATCTTCACGCTGCCCTCTTATGTGAAGGACGACCTGCACGGGCCCGAAATATTCTCCGTACCGCCAGCGATCGACCCGCTCAGCCCGAAGAACGCCGACCTGCCGGAGGAGACGGTACACCAGATTCTCGCCCGCTATGGGGTGGACCCGGAGCGTCCGATGGTCACGCAGATCTCGCGCTTCGACCCGTGGAAGGACCCGCTCGGCGTGATCGATGTCTATCGCGCGGCCAAGCGCGAGTTCCCGGACCTCCAGCTCGTGATGATCGCATCGATGGCCAGCGACGACCCGGAGGGGTGGGACTGGTACGAGCGCACCGTCCGGCGCGCCGGCGAGGACTTCGACGTGCACATTTTGTCGAACCTAAACGGCGTCGGGAATATCGAGGTGAACGCGTTCCAGCGCGCGGCGCGCGTCGTCATCCAGAAGTCGACGCGCGAGGGGTTCGGCCTGGTAGTGTCGGAGGCCTTATGGAAGGGACGTCCGGTCGTCGCGGGGAACGTTGGGGGCATTCCGTTGCAGATCGTCAACGGCAAAACCGGCTTCCTGGTGAACAGTGCAGACGAATGCCTGGAGAAGCTGCTCTTCCTGCTTCGCAACCGCGACGAAGCGGATCAGATGGGTGCAACGGGGGTGGAGTACGTACGGGAGAATTTCCTTACGACGCGCTACCTGAGGGACTACCTGAACATCTTCTGTCTCGTGTCCGGCCTCAAGCTGCCCGGCGAGCGCCAGCCCCAGACGCAGCGCGTGTACCATTAGAGCGAAGGGTGCCGATGAAGCGCGTGGTTGCACTGATCCTGGCGGGCGGCCAGGGCGATCGCTTGAGCGTGCTGAGCGAAGAGCGCGCGAAGCCGGCGGTGATCTTTGGCGGCCGCTACCGGATCATCGATTTCGCACTGAGCAATGTCGTCAACTCCGGCATCACGCGCGTCGGCGTGCTGACGCAGTACCGTCCCCGATCGCTCAACGACCACATTGGCATCGGCCGGCCGTGGGACCTCGACCGGCAGGGCGGCGGCGTCACGCTGCTGCAGCCTTACCTTGGCCACGAGAGCTCCGATTGGTATCGCGGCACCGCCGACGCCGTGTTCCAGAACATCTACTACCTCGAGGAGACGCGCGCCGACATCATCCTCATCCTCGCCGGCGACCACGTCTACAAGATGAACTACGACGAGCTGATCTCCCACCATCTCGAGAAAGGCGCCGATGTCACGGTGCCGCTCTACGAAGTGCCGGTGGAAGACGCGCACCGCTTCGGCGTCCTGACGATCGACGACGACAATCGCATCGTCGAGTTCGACGAGAAGCCGGACCACCCCCGCTCGACCCTGATTTCCATGGGCATTTACGTCTTCAACCGCCAGACGCTGATTGACCAGCTCGTTGCCGATTCGCAACGCGACTCTACGCATGACTTTGGCCGCGACGTCCTTCCGGCTATGGTCGACGATCCAACGATGCGCGCCTACGGCTTCCCGTTCAACGACTACTGGCGGGACGTCGGGACCATCGAGTCCTATTACGACGGCAACATGGATCTGCTGGAAGACCTGCCCGCGCTGAACATGTACGACCCGGACCAGCGCATCCGCTCGCGCGTAACCGGATATCCGCCGGCGAAGGTCGGCAACCGCGCCTATCTCTCCCGCTCGCTGCTCGACCTTGGCTGCATCATCAATGGCCACGTCGAGCACTCTGTGCTATCGCCGGGGGTGTACGTCGAAGAGGGCGCGGTCGTGCGCGATTCGATCATTTTCGACGACTGCCGGATCGAGTCGGGCGCGATCGTCGAGCGCTCGATCATCGACAAAGCTGTGTTCGTCGGCAAGAACGCCTATGTCGGTTACGGCGACGATTGGTCGGCCAACTTCGAGCGGCCGGATATCGTCAACTGCGGGATCACCATCGTCGGCAAGCGCGCGCACCTGCCGCCGTATGTGCGGATCGGGCGCAACTGCGTGATCGGCGCGAACGTGACGGCCGAGGCGACAGGCGACGACGGCTACATCGCCAGCGGCACCACCATCCGCGCGTCGGAGACGGCGTTCCCGTACACGGTGTAGGTGGGGCGAGGCCTCACCGCGACCCCTCTCCACCGCGTGGAGAGGGGAGCTTCGCGTGGCGCGATTGTTATCGGCCGAATGACGGGAATCCAAAAAACCTGAATCGGCGACGGCTTCCCGCATTCGCGACGAGTTATTCTCCGACGACCGACGACCGACGACCGACGACCGACAACCATGCCTAAAACCGTCAACGTCATCCTCGCCTTTCACGCACAGGAGCCGCTCTGGGACCTGCCCCAGCGGGTCATCGAGACGCTGCGCGACGAAGATGTGCGGCGGGAGGCGATCGGCAATGACAACTGGGTGAAGAGGCGCGCCGAGTCGGGCCGCGACATCTACGCCAACCTGATCGCGTTCGGCGCCCGGTTGGGCGCGCCCGTCTGCCTCGAAGCGACCAATGAAATCCTCATGCAGATACGGCGCTACTTCCCGGAGACCTTCGAGCGCCTCGGCGATGCCTACCGTTCGGGCGCGCTGTACCCGGTGTACGGCAACGCCTTTCACACGCACATCGCGATGCTTTCTGACACTGAGCTAGCGGACGAACTGCGGCTCAATCGGGAATTCCTGCGCGATGTCATGAGGGCGCCCGAGCCGCGGCATCTCGGCGCATTTCCGATGGAGGGCTCAATAGACGCGCAGAAGCTCGATGGCTTCCGTCAAGCCGGCATGGAGTTCGTGATCTTCCCGAACCTCAGTCCGATGAAGGCGCGATACGAATTCGACGGGCTGGCGCCGGCCGCCGACCCGACGTACGGCGCATTCACCGTCGGTGATGGACTGCTGGCGCTGCCACGGCACTTTCCGATCTCGCAGGAGATCTGGCGCCCGATCACGAAGTGGAAGCCGGAGCGGCTGGCGCCGCAAGGGTATATCCTCGGCGCCTACGCCGTGCTCGACGAGGAGTACCGCAGCGGACGCACCGTCGATTTCCCGATCACCCGCGCGCAGGCGGTAGACGAGTACATGGAGACGCTGCGTACGGCATTGCGCGAGGCGCCGGATGGCGGTCTGCTGCTGTACATCCAGGACTTGGAGCTGATGGACTTCGGCGAAGAGGCGCTCGACATCCTCAGCGAAGCGTGGTCCGCGGTGCGCAACGAAGAGATCGCGGAAGTCCGCTTCGTTACACCCGACGGGTACATCGATGACATCCGCGGGCGAGGCGGCGCACTGCCGCACATGCGCTTCCACCAAGTTTCATGGGCGCCGGAGATCCGGCTCGTGCTGCGCAGCGATGGACACTACCCGCCGCTGCACGCGGGCGAATTCCGCGGCATCGACAACGATATCGAGGTGTTCCGTCGCTGGCCGTTCATCTTCTGGGAACCCGGGCGCTTCATCGCCGACACCTTCAAGTCGCTGCTGGCGAGCTTCGGTTACCCGCTGGAAATCCCCCTGTCTGGAGCCGAACTCGACAGCCGCGGATACGGCTTCACCGACCTCAACGCAAACGAGCGCCTCGCGCTGCATGTGCGCATCATGCAGCGCGCGTGCAACACCGGCTGGCAGCCGGACGAATCGCGCCACAAGTGGCTCTACATGCACGGCCTCGCGGCATGCGAGATCCTCCGGGAGGAGCTGCGGCGGCCGGAGGTCGCGGCGGGCATCGCCGAGCGGTTCCGGCCGCTACCCGAGCGCGCGTTGCGCGGGCTCGATCGCGTGCTCGAAGTATTCGTCGATACGCGCGTCGCGTTCCTGCGACAGGGCATCGCGAATCTCGGCGAGCGGGCGGGCCCACCAGAGCGCCGGGCGCAGGCGGAAGAGCATCTTCAGAACGCCGAGCGCCGGCGTGCGCGCGCATCCTCGCTGGCGCGGCAACTGCGGGCGGAGAACACGAAGTTCATCACGAGCTGCGCCATCGATGCCCGCGCCGTGCAACGCCTACTGGCGCTTCTGCAGGAGCACTGTAAAGAGGCCTATCTCGCGATCAACGAGATCCAGCACGCATGGCAGTGCGTCGAAGACACCGACGGCATGATCGAAGAGATGTACCGGTACCTGTACGAGCTCTATCCGCCGCGGTTCCCCGCCATCTTGCGCGAGTTGCTGACTGATGACGAGCTGGCACAGGTGGACACGCCGGAGTTGGCGTAGCGCACGTGCGCCGCTGGCCGGCTCGAACGCGGCACGTTCGGGATGGCTGAGCGAGACGAAGGTGACGGCGGTCTCGGTATGGCTACGCGCGCACCTCGAAGATGAACTCGGCCTCGACGCTCGCGCCCAGCGGCAGCTCGGCGACGCCGACGGCGGAGCGGGCGCCGACGCCGGCATCGTCGCCGAACACATCCCGCAGCAGGTCCGAGGCGCCGTTCGCCACCGTTGGCTGGTCGCTGAATCCCGGCGCCGAGGCGACGAACACGGTCAGCTTCACGACGCGGGATACGAGGTCGAGTGAACCCAGTGCATTCCGCACGACGGCGAGAGCAGAGATCGCGCAGGCTCGCGCTGCTTCCGCGCCGCGCTCGACATCGACTTCCTGTCCGAGCTTGCCGGGATGCAGGACGCGTCCGTTCTCGACGCCGATCTGCCCTGAGACGAACTGCAGGTTGCCGCTGCGGACAGCCGGTGCATACGTCCAGCGCGGCTTAGCGACGGGTGGCAGCACGATTCCGAGGGCGGCAATGCGTTCTTCGGCGGGTGCCATTCTGATTCTCCTTCGGGACGACCGGAGTCACCTCACACAAGGCGGCTCGGCCGCGCCCGATCCGTGCCCGGCCAATGATGACGTTGATTTAACATGATCCCGACGATCGGTTAACAGTGCCAGCTTAAGATAGCCACGTAGACACACGGCGTCGCGACCATGCTCCCCCGGTCGCGGCGCCGTCGTCTTTTCCCCGACGATCAAGCCTTCCCCGTCTCGTCGCGTCACAACCCGGCGAATTCGCGCACGCTGTCGTCAAGCTGCGTCATCGCATCCGTGACGTCCACGCCATTGAGGTGCAGACGCAGCCCAGCGACACTGCGCAGGCGTACGGCCCCGATCTCGCCCACCGCCTCGATGCGGACGACGGCAGCCTGCTCGTCGAGGTCGACGCGACCGAACGAGAAGGCGTCACATTCGATGACGGTGTCGGGCGTCTCCAGCCACACGGGCGCTTCGTCGCTGCCGGGGTTGACGAAGGCGTACCGGCCCCGCGCCGGATCAGCGAAGAACCACTTCGGCGTCGTGCCGGCGAAAAGCCGGGCGTCCGCGAGCTCGATGATCGGCTCGCGGCTCTGTACCCATTGCGCGCCAGCGGGCTCGTCCGCGGCGGCGCCTCCGTCTCTGCCCGGCGGAATGGCCGTAGCCTGGCGGGCGCTCGCCATCGGCGGCGCATAGACCACGCCGTCGTGCCTGCGTTCGATCAGCCGCATGTCTGCGCGGTCGTAGCGAAGCGAGAGCGATCCGCCGCGCGATGAATACGCGATCTCTCGCTCGTGGCCCGGGCCGCTGCTGTCGGCGACGTGCGCTGCCGTGATGTGCGTGCGGAATGCGCGGAGATCGGGAAATTCGGTCCGCTCAGCCACCTCCAGCACCACGGCGTTTCGGACGTTGCCCTGGTAAAACGGTCCGCTTTGGGAGCGGTGTTCCCAGAAGCTCTTCGCGGGCCCGGCGTAGTTGTAGATGTCGAGCGTGAGCACGCCTTCAGAAATGCTGAGCGTGACCGTCACGCCGTTGCCCATGGCCGACGGCTCGAGCGAGATGATCGCCACGTAGACCTCGCCCGCCGCGATCACCAGCGGCTCGCCCGGCTCGATCGGCGCCGGCAGCGAATCGAGCCGCCGATCGCCGGCCCAGATCTCCGCATCGGGGGCGATGCCCAGCATCCGCAGCGAGAGGCGGTAGCTGGTGGCGGGGCGCATGCGCGGACGGAGACCGTAGGCGAGGATCGCGCGGTTGCGATGCTGCGCGGCGACGAACTGCCCCTCGTCCCAGAGGTCTTCCGCCGGTCCTTCAGCGCTCTGGCGGCGGGATCGGCCGTCGCCGACGAGAAATCGGACGAACAGCGTGCCGTAGCCGGGTGCGGCGTCGCGGCGGAAGTGCAGGAGCAGCGAGTTGAACGCTGGCCAAGGTTCGGGTGGATCGCCTACCCCGTACGCGTGCGACGCCGTGCCGAGCGCGTAGCTGTCGGTCATATACGTCGTGATGTCGAGGCCGTTCGCGGCGTCCGTGATCTCGCGGGCGTCGAAGGGGAACGGCCTCGCGCGCAGCATCTCGATGATGTAGTCCGGGCAGTGGTAGACATCGAGCGCCACCTCGACTTCGGCCTCCTCCCGCGTCCGCAGCACGTAGGGCGTCGGCCGGCGCAGGTTGTCGTCGCCGAGGATCCGCCAGAGGATCAGCTTGAGGTAGCCGCCGGCGCCGGACCAGCCATCGAAGTAGCTGCGCGAGTGCGGTCCGGCGAGTTGCGCGAGTCTCGGATGATAGTGGGCCGCCACGTGCAGCCAAAGCCGCTCCTCCGCGATGCGCGCTCTCAGCGAGATCTCCGGCTCGGAAGCCTGCTCGGCGAGGAACGCGAGGCGCTGGATGTCGACACCGATGTACGTCGGGCTGTTGAACTCGTGCGGCGCGCCGGAGCGATTCGTGAACTCCAGCCACTCATCCAATCGGCGGGCGCCGCGCTCCACGTAGTACGGCACGCCGAGGGTTTCACCGCCGAGGATGCTGTTGCAGATGTCGCTGAGCGCGATGTTCGTGTACGACGGTTGGACGTCGAGGCGGTCGATCTCGTCCAGACCGAGCGCCAGAGCTTCGCGGACGTCGCGCGCGAGATCCGGAGACAGGCCCTCGGAATGAAAGCGCAGCAGGTAGTTCAGGCCTTCGAGCACGAACTCGACGCCGTTCAGGTCGGAGACCACTTCCTCCTCGAGCGTCCAGCGGAAGTTGCCGTAATGCGCGTCCTGCTCGCGCAACTCCTGAAGCGCCAGCACGGCGCGAATGGCGCGGTCCGCGCGTGCTCCATCGCCCTGCCGAAGCAGCACGATCGCGTAGGTGAGGGTGCCGCGCGCATCGTGATACGACGGGTGCTCCGGCAGACGCACCATGGACACGGATTCATCCCAATGCGATTCGAGCAGCCGCGCACCCTCGGCAAAGAGCTGTGCCGCGCGGTCATCTGCGAGCGGGGTGTTGGGCATAGCCTTCTCTCACGCTGAACCGCAGCCGCGGGTCACGACGTGGCATATCGATCGGCTGGCCGGACGGACGCAGACGCCGGAAGTGCCAGATTAGCGCGCCGCGGCGCCCGCGCCTGCACCGCAGCGAAGCCCGCCGGGTCGGAGCGGCCGCCCAGCTTCCAGCTTCCAACATCCAACATCCAACGTCCAACCCGACCGATCACCCCTGCCGCTTCAGACGCCCCGTCTTCTTCGCCCAGCGCTCGGCAATTGCGAAGAGGAATATCCCGCCCGGGATCAGGCCGATACCGAAGCCGGCGAGCGCGGCGATCTGCGGCCAGACGTCGGCGACGCTCTTGCCGTCGATGATCGCGCCGCGGATGCCATCGAGGATGTACGTCGCGGGCGAGATGTACGAGAACGCCCGCAACCACGCCGGCAGCACGCCGACCTCGTAGTACACACCCGATACCAGGAGCACGAACGCCTGGACCATCATCGACATCTGCTGGCCGCGTTCCGGATAGAGCATCGGCAGAATGCCGGCGAGGATCGCCAGGCCCGCGACGCTGAAGCTCCCGACGAACAGCACGACCGTTGCCGCGAGCCAGTCGGCGTCACCGAGGTGCACAGTGAAGAAGGGCACGGCGATGGCGAAGATCAGCAGCGTCCTGACGATGCCGTGCAGGATGCCGAAGAGCACCATGCCGGTCAGGTGCAGCCAGCGCTCGACGGGCGCCATCAGCGTGTGCTCGATCGTGCCCTCCCAGCGCTCCCACTGGACCACCATGCTGATGTCGTCCAGCACCGCCGACAGGTACGCCCAGACCAGCGTGCCGATCAAGAGGAAGAGCACGAGACGCGAGATCGCCTCCTTGTCCGCGAGGCCCGAGTTGCCTACCTGGTTCGCGATGAGCGTCACGGCCAGCGTGTTCACAACGCCATAGACGAGCCAGACGAGCTCCCACGCCCAGTAGCGCTTCCACAGGTTCTTCTGCCGTTCTATGAACGCCCACGCGAGGACGGGACGCGCGGGCCGCGGCGGTACGTGTAGTTGTTCCGCAATGCTAAGCATGAATGAGCGCCTCCTCCGGCTCTTCGTCTTCCTCGACGCTGCGGCCGGTCAATTCCATGAACACGGTCTCCATATTGATGCTCTCGAGTGGCCGCGCGCCCGCGACCAGCTGCCGCAGCTCCAGCGGCGTCCCCTCGGCGACGATCTTCCCGCCGGAGATGAAGGAGATGCGGTCGCAGAGCAGCTCCGCCTCCTCCATGTCGTGCGTCGTCAGCAGGATCGACGCGTCGTGCTCGCGCTGGACCTGGCGGACGAACGCCTGCACGTCGCGCTTGCTGCGCGGGTCGAGGCCGGTCGTCGGCTCATCGAGCAGCATCAACACGGGGGATGTGAGGAACGCCCGGGCGACGGCGATCTTCTGCTGCTGACCGCGCGAAAGGTGGCTCATCGGCTCCAGCGCGCGCTCCCATTCGAAGCCGAGCCGCCGCAACATCTCCGGCAGGCGCTCGCGAATTTCGCGCGGCGAGAGCCCGTACACCCGGCCGAAAAACAGCAGGTTCTCGGCCGCCGTCATGTTGCGAAAGAACGAAGGGTCCGCCGACACGCGGTTAATCAGCGCGCGCACCTGGATCGACTGCCGCACGACGTCCATGCCGAAGATGCGGATGTCGCCCTCGTCGGGGAGCAGCAGCGTGCTGATCATGCGGATCAGCGTCGACTTGCCGGAGCCGTTTGCGCCGATGACGCCGAAGATCTCGCCGCGGCGGATCTCGAACGAGATGCCATCCACCACACGGCGTGCGCCGTCGCCGGGCGGCTTAGCCCGCTGCCATGGCAACAGGCGGCCGACGTCGAAGCCGCCGCCAAACGACTTCATGACGTCGCGCACCTGGAGCGGCAACAGCGGTGACGCGCTGCGGCCCGCCGCAGCCGTTGTTTCCGAGTTCATATGTCCGTTCATCTCAACCATCCCTCTTCGTCCTTCACTCGCTTGTCCACGGGCAACAAAAAACCCACTCAGCCATGCGGCTTGTGGGTGGGAACATTCGTCGGGCCGTGCGGTCAACTCAATGCATTAGTGCTCCGCCGGACACACTCATCCCACCCACGCGCAGTCCGCGGCTCGCGGCAAGGCGCGGGGCGTGGCTGCTGGTGCGAATTCTGGTGCTCTGCATCGTGCCTCTGTCTCCTGCGATCAGCCTGCGGGCCTGTCCGGCATGATAGTGCGCTCCGGTGCGAGATGTCAATGCTTCGGCGGGTCTGGAAGTCAGGCCCTCGAACGCACGTCGTAGGGGCGATCCATCGCGCGCACCCAGGCGTTCGGCTTCGCATCGAGCCACGGGCGCATGTGCAATCGCCCGTCCCTCCGCGCCTACAATGCGGGCGTGGACTACGATGCTTCGCTGCACTGGCTCGCGACGCTGCTCGACTTCGAGCGCACGGGCGAATTCACCCAACGGCCGGATCTCGTGCCGATGCATGCGCTGCTTTCGGTGCTCGGCGACCCGCATCGCCGGCGGCCGACGGTGCACGTCGCGGGCTCGAAGGGCAAGGGCAGCACGGCGGTGATGGTCGAGGCGATCCTGGGCGCCGGCGGCCGCGTCACCGGCGCCTACGTCAGCCCGCACCTTCATCGCTATACCGAGCGCGTGCGCGTCGCTGGGGTGCCGTGCGAGCAGGCTGTGTTCGCCGCCGCGCTTACTGCCGCGCGCGAGGCGATGGAGGTGGTCGCGCCGCGCTTTCCCGACCGCGCGTTCGTGGCGTTCGACGCGCTGACGGCGGCCGGCTTCGTCGCGTTTCGTGACGCTGGCGTCGATACGCAGGTCATCGAGGTGGGACTCGGCGGAGCGCTCGACTCGACGAACGTGTTTCAGGAGATGCAGACGGCAAGCCGCGATCAGCGGTCGCCGCAGCAGCACGTCGTTGTCATCACGCCGATCAGCCTCGAACACACAGCGGTCCTCGGGTCGACGATTGCGGAGATCGCGGCGCAAAAGGCCGGCATCATCACCCACGGCGGGGCCGTCGTCGTCGCGCCGCAGCGGGAGTCCGCGCTCGATGTCTTCCGCGCCGTTGCGGCCGAGCGCGGGGCGCAGCTGATCGAGGTCGCGCGGGTCTGCCAGATGACGCGCAGCTCGGCGTCCGCGGACGCTCAGGAGTTCAAGCTCAAGACCGCACGTGGGACGTACAGCGCAACGCTGCCGCTGGCGGGGCGGCATCAGCTCGACAACGCTGCCACGGCGATCGTCGCCGCGGAGGCACTGGCGTCGTGCGCAGGCTTCGATCTGACGCCGGCGCACGTACGCGAGGGGCTGGCGAAGGTCGTCTGGCCCGGACGCCTGGAGGTGCTGAAGCGCACCCCGCTCGTCATCATCGATGGCGCGCACAACGGGGACTCCGCGAAGCGCATGGTGGCGGCGCTGCGCGAATACTTCGGACTCGCGCGCGCGGTCTTCCTCTTCGGCACACTCGCGGGCAAAGATGCCGCCGCCATGGCCGGCGCCGTGGGGTCGTTCGCTGACCACGTGCATCTCGCCCGCTGGCGGCACGCCCGGGCCGCCGACCCGCGCGAGCTGGCCGACGCCTTTCGCGCCACCGATGCTGGGGTCTCGATCCATGGCGATCTTGGCGCCGCATACGAAGCGGCGGCGGCGGACGCCAGCGCTCGTGGGGCAGTGGTGGCGTTCGGCTCGATCGCCTTCGTGGCGGCGGTGCGCGAGTACCTTCTCGGTATCGAATCAGATATGCTCAGAATGGCATTTGTATCGCCACATTCTGCGGAATCGGACGCCCCAGGCACACAGGATCAGCGATGAGCAACGGCGCGAACCGCAACGGCCGCACGCGTGTCGTCATCACGGGGATGGGCACGATCAACCCGCTCGGCCACACCGTCGCCGAGTTCTGGGATGCCGCCCTCGCCGGTAAATCCGGTGTCGGTTGGCTGACGCAGGTGGACTCCACGAACTACGCCACGCACATCGCCGGCGAGGTCAAGGATTTCGTGCCGGAAGACTACATCGACCGCAAGGAAGCGCGGCGGATGGCGCGATTCTCGCAGCTCGCGCTCGCCGCCTCGAAGGAGGCCTTGGAGTCGTCTGCGTTGCGGATGAGCGACGAAGACCCGTATCGCGTCGGTGTGCTCTTCGGCAACGGCATGGGGGGCTACCCCGACACCGACAAGGCCGTGAAGGACATCGTGCACAAGGGTGGTAACCGGATGGACCCCTTCTACATGGTGAAGATGCTTCCGAACATGGCGGCGGCGCAAGTCGCCATGCGGTACGGAGCGAAGGGCTACAACGCCACCATCTCGACCGCCTGCGCTTCGGCTGGAAACGCGATGGGCGAGGCGCTGGAGATGATCCGCGCGGGCCGCGCCGACGTGATGATCACCGGCGGTTCGGAGGCCGGCCTCTCCGAGCTCGGCCTCGCCGCGTTCCAGGTGATGAAGGCGCTTTCGACGAACAACGACCCGCCGTCGGGCGCCAGCCGCCCCTTCGATGCGAAGCGCGACGGATTCGTGTCGTCCGAGGGCGCCGGGGTGTTCGTTGTCGAATCGCTGGAACACGCGAAGCGGCGCGGCGCGCCGATCCTGGCCGAGCTGGCGGGATACGGCTGCACCTCCGACGCGCATCACGTGGTCGTCCCGGTGGAGGATGGCGAGACGACGGCCGCCTGCATGACGCTGGCGCTTGCCGACGCGGGAGTCGCTCCCGAGGACGTCGACCACGTGAACGCGCACGCCACGTCCACGCAGATGAACGACAAGTACGAGACCATCGCCCTCAAGCGAGCGCTGGGCGAGGCCGCGTACCAGATCCCGATCAGCGCGACGAAATCGCTGATCGGCCACACGCTCGGCGCATCCGCGGCGATCGAGTCGGTCGCCTGCGTGCAGTCGATCCTCAGCGGCCGCGTCCATCCGACGATCAACCAGGACAACCCCGACCCCGACTGCGACCTCGACTACGTGCCGAACGTCGCGCGCGACGTCGATGTGAAGATCGTGCTGAAGAACAGCTTCGGCTTCGGCGGCCAGAACGCCTGCCTTGTCTTCCGAAAGTTCGAAGAGTAGTGCGCGTACTCGTCACCGGCGGCGCGGGATTCATCGGCTCCTGGGTCACGCGCGTGTTGCTCGATGAGCAGCACGACGTCACCGTCCTCGACAACCTCTCGAAGGGGTTTCGCGACCTCGTGCCCGAAGACGTGCGATTTATAGAGGGTGACCTCCGCGACGAAGCGCATCTGCCAGGCTGGCTCAAGGGGCACGACGCCGTCATCCACATGGCGGCGTTCATCGAGGTCGGGCGGTCCGTGCAGGAGCCGCTGGTCTTCGCCGAGAACAACATCCTCAATTCCGTCCGCCTCCTCGATGCGATGCAGCACGCGGGCGTCGGGAAGATCGTCTTCTCCTCCAGCGCGTGCGTGTACGGCACGCCGCAGTCGCTGCCGATCCGGGAGAGCGACCCGCTCGGCACGCAATCGAACCCCTACGGCGCCAGCAAGGTAGCGACCGAGGCCTTTGTCGCCACCTACAACCAGCTGTACGACATGGACGCGACCATCCTCCGCTACTTCAACCCGTACGGCCCGAACGAACGGCACGAGCCGGAGACGCACGCGATCCCGAACTTCATTCGCGCAGCGCTCGACCGCAAGCCGATCCCGCTCTACTGGGGCGGCGAGCAGGTCCGCGACTTCATCTACGTCGAAGACCTCGCGCGCGCACACACCGCAGTCCTCGGCGAGAAGGGGCTGCAGTACTACAACGTCGGCAGCGAGACCGGCACGAAGATGATCGACGTGCTCGGCCTGATCACGGACATCCTCGAGTACCACGTCGACGTCGAGGACCTCGGCGAGCGCGCAGGCGACGTCGCTGCCAGCTACGCCTGGAGCCAGAAGCTCGCCGACGCCACCGGCTGGCGCGCGCAAGTCCCCCTGCGCGAGGGCCTGCAGCGCACGATCGCATGGGCACGTTCGCGGCGCTGACGCTGTAGGCATTGCAGGCGGGCCACATGATGAAGTATTGGGGCTTGACAATGAACGCAAACAGGAGCAAGATGCTCGTGGGTTTCAAGCAGCCCTGATGACCGCGAGAGCCGTGCGACGGCTACGCGCATTTGGCGGCTGCGGCTCGGAACCGTGCCCCTGGCGGCAGGCGTCATGAGAACGCTCATTCACAAAATCCCGGATGTCCGGCGGCACACATGGTTCATCTTCCTGGTTGTCGCCCTGGCGGTGGTTGCCGGGGCGCCCGTGTGCGGTTCCCCCGCTCCGCAGCCGACACCCGAGCCCAAGACCTCCACCATGGTTGCTTTGACCACCGCGGAGCAGTCCGCGACCGCGGGACCATCCCTGACTGTGGTTCCCACGGCGACTCCGGTCGAACAGGCGACGGGCACTCCAGAGCTGGCACATCTTCCAACGCCTTCTTCACCGTCGGACGCCATGACCATCGGCGGCACCCTATGGGTGGATGCACGTCCCGCGTTCGGCGAGGTTCTCGCGCTTATCAATGGCCAGCAATGCGGTCGCGGCCAGTCCACGGCGCTGCCGGATGGAGATGGGGTGCCATACTTCGTCGTCCAGATCGCTTCGGATGCCCAGCAAGCGGGGTGCGGGACACCCGGCGCGGATGTCACCATCACGATCAACGGTCGCGCGATGAACAACGCCATTCCGTGGCAGGCTGGCTTCCAGCAGCCAACGAACCTGATCGCAGGTCCCGCGTTCGCGCAGTACTACGGTGTGTTGCAGGCGGACGACGCCACCGTTCCGTTTGATGTTGTTGCCTACGTCGGCGACGTAGTGTGCGGACAGGATCGCGTCTCGCGAGTCTTTTTAGATGCCCTGCTGAGATACCACGTGACGGTCGATCCCGACCAGCTGCGACCCGGGTGCGGTAAAGGCGGCGTAGAAGTCACGCTGCGGGTGCGGGCGGAAGGCCAGCCCGACTTCGTCCTCGGCACCGCGCTTTGGATGGCGGACGCAGCGGCTCAGCGCCCCACGGCCGACCTTACAGGCCGGTTTAACAAGACTCCGCTGGCTACGGCCGCTGCAGCACAATGAGTTGGTACCGCCGTCGCGCCTTCGTCGCGGTTCTTGCGTGCGATCGGCACGGACTCGGCGGTCGCCGATACGGGCGGCGACAAGATCATTGATGGCGTCGAGGTGAAGGGGTACAACAGCAACCCGCTCTCGACGAACACGGATGGCGACGCCTGCGGCGACGGGAGAGAGATCGGTTCAGTGGACGACGATACAAAGATCGACTCGCGAGACCTCCTCATCGTCGCGCAGTCGCAGGGTACGCGCCCGGGCCTCACTACTATGTGTTCTACGACATCAACAAGGACGGGGTGATCAACTCTACCGACCTAGCCATCGTCAAGAAGCTGCAGGGCAACTTCTGCCCGTAGCACACCAGCCGCGCCAGGTGGCTGTGCGCCGGCCACCGTTCGTCAACCGGCTGCGCTTGACAGCTTCTGGCGCGCGTGGGTACGCTGCGGGACGCTTCTGATACAGATCAGCGACGATCAGGGCTAGTACGCTGGACAGGCGGGCCAAGAAGAGAGCCGGGAGTGGTGAGAACCGGCGGCTGCGCGGACGGCCGAATGGACCTGGGAGCTTCGGACCGAATGCCCGGTTCTGCGGGCCAGTAGTCTCCGACGGGATGGGCGCCGTTAGCACGCCCGCCGCATCGGTGCGCCACAAGCGCTCCCGTGCGGAGCAGAGATGCCCCTCCTTTGATGCGGTGGGGTGATGCAGGGTGGTACCGCGAGCAACTCTCGCCCCTCAGGGGGTGAGAGTTTTTTTGTGTGCGAAATGCGAGGGTGTGATGACAGACAACCGTAGAGGCGAGGCAGCGCAATGACCTTACAACGGCAGCGGATCCTCACCGGCATTCGGCCGACCGGTGCGCTCCATCTCGGGCACTATGCGGGCGCGCTCGAAAACTGGCTGCGGCTGCAGAAGGAGTACGAGTGCTTCTTCCTGATCGCCGACTACCAGGTGTCGGACTATGCCGACGACATCGACCGCGTCCGCACGTCCGTCTGGGAAGTGGCGCTCGACTGGCTCGCCGTCGGGCTGGACCCGGATGGCAGCCACTTCGTCATCGAGAGCATGGTGCCCCAGCACGCCGAGCTATCGGTGCTGCTGTCGTGGTTCATCCCGCTCGGCCGCTTGCAACGGAACCCTACGCTCAAGGCCGAGATGGAGGATCTGGAGGGCAAGCGTGGCGTCCCCGTCGGCTTCTTCATCTACCCCGTGATGCAGGTGGCGAACATCCTGATGCCGCGCGCACACCTGGTGCCCGTCGGCGAGGATCAGCTTCCGCACATCGAGATGACCCGCGAGATCGCCCGCAAGTTCAATCGAGATTTCGGCGAGGTGTTTCCGGAGCCGGAGCCGCTGGTCGGGCGGGTGCCACGGTTGGTCGGCCTCGACGGTCAGGCGAAGATGAGCAAGTCGCTGAACAACGCCATCTACCTTAAGGACGATGCGGAGGCGGTGCGGCAGAAGGTGATGGGCATGTATACCGATCCGACGCGCCTGCGTGCCAGCGACCCGGGGCACGTCGACGGCAATCCCGTCTTCATGTACCACGACGCCTTCAATCCCGATACCAGCGAGGTGGACGACCTCAAGGAGCGCTACCTGCGCGGCGCCGTGGGTGACGTCGAGGTGAAGAAGAAGCTGATCGTCGCCATCAACAATCTCCTCGACCCAATCCGCGAGCGGCGGGCGCACTTCGAGACGCAACCTGAGCTGGTGAAGGAGGCTCTCGCCAAGGGAAGCCGCGCTGGCTACGCCGCCGCCGAAGAGACGATGGTCGCCGTCCGCGCCGCGCTCCGGCTGGACTACATCGAAAGCGGGATGCCACGATGATGCATCTTTCACCGCCGACCGATCAGCCACGCATGGCCCGGTTGTGCGTCGTCATTCGCGCACGGGCGCATGAGGCTTCCGCGGCGACCGCTGGCGCGCGCCGAATCGAGGTGACGTCATGAGCGCCTCCTACTATCCCTCTCTCGACGACGTGAAGGCGATGGCCGGCAAGGGCAACATCGTGCCCATCTACCGCGAGGTCGTGGCCGATCTCGAGACTCCGGTCTCGGCCTATCTGAAGGTGGCGCGCGGCAAGCACTCATTCCTCCTCGAATCGGTCGAGGGCGGCGAGCGCATCGCCCGCTATAGCTTCATCGGCACCGAGCCGTATCGGGTGCTGCGCACCGGCGTCGATGCGAACGGGGACGGCGGCTCCGGCGACCCGCTGATCGCGATCGAAGAGGAGCTTCGCCGCTTCAACCCGGTCGCTATCGAGGGCCTGCCGCGCTTCCATGGCGGCGCCGTCGGCTACATCGCGTACGAGTGCGCGCGCTACTACGAGAAGCTGCCCGTGCCGGAGACCGATCCGCAGGGGTTTCCGGAAGCGATCTTCCTGTTCATTGATACGCTGCTGGTCTTCGATCACCTCCAGCGCAAGATCAAGGTGGTCAGCCACGCCCGACTGGACGGCGACATCGAGGCTTCGTACCGGCAGGCGGCGTGGAAGATCGAAGAGCTCGTCGCCCGCCTCGCCCAGCCGCTCGCGCGTCTGCCGTACGAGATCGCGCGCGGCGACGCGGCGATCGACCGCCGGTTCGTGTCGAACAACACGCAGGATGAATTCATGGCCAAGGTCGAGCGCGCGAAGGAGTACATCCGGCGCGGCGACACGTACCAGATCCAGGTGTCACAACGATTCACGCGCGCCACCGACGCCCATCCGTTCGAGGTGTACCGCGCGCTGCGGCAGATCAACCCATCGCCGTACATGTACTACCTGGAGCTGGACGACGTGCACGTCGTCGGCGCCTCGCCGGAGATGCTGGTGAGGGTCGAAGACGGCATCCTCGAGACGCATCCCATCGCCGGCACCCGTCGCCGCGGCCGCGACGCCGCCGATGAGCGGCGCATGGCGGAAGAGCTGCAGTCCTCCGAAAAGGAGCGAGCCGAGCACATCATGCTCGTCGACCTCGCGCGAAACGACCTCGGCCGCGTCTGCCAGCCGGGTACGGTGCAGGTGACGTCGCTGATGGAGATCGAGCGCTACTCGCACGTCATGCACATGGTGTCGCACGTCGTCGGGAAGCTGCGTGACGGCGTCGCCACGTACGATGCGCTCCGCGCTTACTTTCCGCACGGCACCGTCACCGGCGCGCCGAAGATCCGCACGATGGAGATCATCGCCGAACTCGAAGGCGAGCGGCGCGGCGGCTACGGCGGCTGCGTCGGCTACTTCGACATGTCGGGCAACTGCGACACCGCCCTCGCGATCCGCACGCTCTGGATGAAGCCCGGCGTGGCGTACGCGCAGGCGGCCGGCGGTGTCGTCTTCGACAGCACGCCCGAAGAGGAGTTTCGCGAGTCGTACAACAAGGCGGCGGCCACCATGCGCGCGGTCGAGTTGGCGGAAGAGCGCCAGGCCGACGCGCCGCGCGGCTCGCTCGGGTATTAGTTGGATGTTGGATGTTGATGTTGGAAGTTGGAGCGTGGTCGAGCGCCAGAAGGAAGGCGCCCGATCCGACTTCCGACTTCCATCAGCCCATCACCGAAGGTGACGTATGCCTGATCTGATGTCGGCCGCGCTCTTCTCGCGGGGCGAGCTCGCATTGGTGGCGCACCGGCGCGCCGGGCGGCCGCCGTTCGCGGCGCAGTGGCTGCTGCCGATGTCGGTCGTGAGCGACGACGAATCGGCCGAGGATGCGCTGCGCCGCCACGCGCGAGAGCAGTTCGCCGTGACGCTCGGTGTCGAGCAGTTCGTCGACACGGTGTATATGGAAGACCCGGATGACCGCCGCCAATACGTCACGAACATCTTCCGCGCGCCGATCGAGGTCGGGCCGATGCGATTCAACGCCGAGGGCGATTACGACGACTGCCGCTGGGTCGCTGCCGCGGACCTCGACGCGCTATGGATGCCGCCATCGCTTCGTGAGCCACTATTTCGCATCATGACGGATCCGGACGCAGCGCCAACGCACGACTGGACGTCCGGCCAGGCGACGCCGCTTGCGGAGCGACCGCTCGCGTCCGCCGGTCCGGCGCCCGACAACCGCGCCGGCTGGGACGCGATCGCAGCGGCGTACCAGGAGCAGATCTTCGGCGAGCGATTTGGCGACGGGTTCATGTGGTCGTGGTCGAGCTCCGAGGATGACCTGCATCTCCTGGACGCCGTGCGGGGTAAGCGGGTCATCGTGCTTGGATGCGGCGGCGGTCAGGATTGCGTCGCGTTGGCCAGGATGGGTGGCATCGCCATCGGCATCGACCAATCGGCCGAGCAGATCGCGTACGCGAAGCAATACGCGGCGCGCCACGCCGCTCCGAACGCGTCGTTCGTAGAAGGCACGGTGGAGGACCTCTCGCGGTTCGATGACAACAGTTTCGATATGGCGGTCTCCGCCCACATGCTCAACTACGTCGAGCGCATCGAAGACGCGATCCGCGAGACGCATCGCATCCTCAAGCCGGGCGCAGCATTCGCATTCTCCGCCCGCCACCCGTTCGATGCGACGTTGTCCGAGCTGCCGCCGTTTCGTGTCGAGCATCGATACTGGGACGCGCAGCGCGATTGGACCTGGTCGTTCGACACGGGCGAGAAGGCGCCGTTCCGCCAGTGGTTCTGGACGGTATCGCACTGGTTCCAGATGTTGACGGAAGCCGGCTTCGCGGTCGAGCGGATATTGGAGCCGGCGGATGCCTCTGGCGGTGAAGAGCGCGGCGACGACGCCCGGGGAAAGCGCGTCCCGTACAGCCTCTGTATGAAAGCGAGAAAACGCTGATGCTGCTGCTCATCGACAACTACGACAGCTTCACCTACAACCTCTACCAATATCTGGGCGAGCTTGGCGCCGAGACCGAAGTCGTCCGCAACGACGAGATTTCCCTCGAAGATATCGAGGGCATGGCGCCCGAGCGCATCATCATCTCGCCCGGTCCCGGCAATCCCGCCGAGGCAGGCATCAGCAAAGAGGTCATCCGCCGCTTCGCGGGGCGCGTGCCAATCCTGGGCGTCTGCCTCGGGCACCAGTGCATCGGCGAGGTGTTCGGCGGGGTGGTCGAAGGCGCGGGCGAGATCCTGCACGGAAAAGTGTCGCGAGTCACGCACGACGGCCGAGGTGTCTTCGCAGGTCTGGCGTCACCAATCGACGCGACCCGCTATCACTCGCTGGCGATTCGCCCGGACAGCATGCCGGACGTGTTGGAGGTGAGTGCGCGCTCCGAAAGTGGCGTCATCATGGGCGTGCGCCACAAGACGCTCGCCGTGGAGGGTGTGCAGTTCCACCCGGAGTCGATACTGACGCCGGACGGCCATCATCTGCTGCGCAACTTTCTGGAGGTGCGTGTGAAACCATGATATCGCGATATCACGCACAGGAGGGGATCCAATGAAGCGGCTGCTCGTGAGCATGGACGAGGACCGGTACGAAGACCTTCGCCGCTTCGCGTTCGAAAAGAAGGTGCCGATGGCCGAGCTGGTGCAGCACGCGATCGAAAAGGCGTTCGAGGATGAGCTCGATGTCGCCGCGGCTCAGCGCGGCTTGGAGTACTTGCGAGACCCCTCGATCGCGATTCCTTTCGAGGAATTGATGGAGAAGCTGGGCATTGAGCTACCTGCCGGCGTGGGTGTCGTGATATGCTGATATCACGACATCACAGGATGGAGGCGACGGCATGAAACGGCTGCTGGTGAGTCTGGATGAGGATCGATACGAAGACCTTCGCCGCTTCGCGTTCGAAAAGAAGGTGCCAATGGCCGAACTTGTGCGCCACGCGATCGAAAAGGCGTTCGAGGATGAGCTCGATGTCGCCGCGGCTCAGCGCGGCTTGGAGTACTTGCGAGACCCCTCGATCGCGATTCCTTTCGAGGAATTGATGGAGAAGCTGGG
>JBBRPY010000049.1:0-25559 GCA_038227375.1 Dehalococcoidia bacterium | reverse complement strand
GATCGCGTCGGCGATCGTCGTCTTGCCCGCGCCGGAAAGCCCTGTGAACCAAATCGTAAATCCCTGCTGTTCCAAATCCCGTCCCTTCCTTCGTCGCGCTGTTGCTCTGTCGCCATGGCGGCACCAAGCGGCGCTGCGGCCGCACGATGGTCCATCCGTCGCTTGCACCTACTCCGCCGCCACCTCTTCAACCACGTGCAGTTCACCGGTGTGGCCGTCGGGCACGTGCAAGCCGCACTCGATCTTGTCGAAGCCCTGCCAGCGGCCGCTGCGCGGGTCCGCGCCCTCGAGCACCGGGTTTGTGCAGTGTGTGCAGCCGATGCTGGGGTAGCTCTGGTCGTGCAGTTCGTTGTACGGCACGCCGTGGTCGAGGATGTACTTCCAGACCTGCGACTCCGTCCACGATGTCAGCGGGTTCACCTTGACCAGCTCGAACTTCGCGTCCCACTCGACGATCGGCGTCTCCGCCCGGGTCGGCGATTGGTCGCGCCGGATGCCACTGATCCAGGCGCGCTTGCCGGCCAGCGCGCGGCCGTTCGGCTCTATCTTGCGGAGTGCGCAGCAGGCATCGGGGTCGCGCTCCCACAGCGCTTCGCCATGCTGCGCCGCTTGCTGCGCCGGCGTCAGCAACGACATGTAGCCGACGGGCTTGAAGTCATACTTCGCGGCCGCGGCATCGCGCAGGCGGTGCGTTTCGGGAAACAGAAAGTCGGTGTCGAGGTAGAAGACCTCCACGCCGCGGTCGATCTGCATCATCATGTCGAGCAGCACCATGCCCGACGGGCCGCCGAAGCTGCACGCCAGCGCGAGGCCCGGCTCGTACTCCTGTGCCGCCCAGGTGAGGATGTCCTGCGGCGACTTGCCTTCTAGCGCCGCCGATGCGGCCTCGAGCTGGGCCGTCGCGGGCGTGCGTGCCGCTTCCTGCGTCATGCGTTCGCTGCCTTTGCCGTCGCTGCGGGCCGGGGCTATACCGCGCATTCGCCTTCGCCCATATCGTCGAGTGTGAACAGCTTGCTCTGACCCCAGTCTACGTACGCCATCGGGTCCTTGTTGAATTCGGGCACGATCTTGTACTCCGCCAGCAGTTCCTGCACGTGCGCCTTGCCGATGCGTGACGTCCAGGACTGGAACTTCTCTCCTTCAGTGCGCTCCCCGACGTAGGCGTCGACCAGCTTCTCCATCGCGTCGGGCACATAACGGGCGGGGATCTTCATCGTGATCGTCGCCAGCTTGCCTTCGCCCTGCGCGTTGCCGCCGAGCATCAGCTGGAACGCCGGGATCTGCCGCTCGCCGACGCGGATCGCCATCCCGTAGAAGCCGATGTCGGCGACGTGGTGCTGGCCGCATGAGTTCGGGCAGCCGCTGATTTTGATCTTCATGTCGTTGACGAGCGGGTCGCGGTACTTGCCGTTGCCGGCAAGAATGCGCGCGCGAAGCTCGGTGCCCAGCCCCTTCGACGATGTGACGCCGATGCTGCACGTGTCAGCGCCCGGGCAGGTCATCACGTCGGAGATCGTCATCGCGTGATCCTCCGCCAGGCCGATGTCGGCCAGTTCCGCGTGGACCGCCGCGAGGTCGTCGGCGTGCACCCAGCGCAGCACGAAGTTCTGCGTCGCTGCCGTGCGGATGTGGCCGCCGCCATACTTGCACGCGATCTCGGCGAGCGCGTGCATCTGCGGCACGGTAGCGTCGCCGATCGGCAAAAGCACGTACACGGTGAAGTACGGCTGCTGGCTCTGCTTGAGCGCGTTGGTGCGGCGCCAGACGTCGAAGCCTTCACGCGGGGCGGCGCGGCCACCGTTGCGCGAGGCGTACGAGCCCTCCACCGGCGGTTCTTCGAGGAGCGTGAAGTCTGGCTCGCGGTACTGCTCGGCGCCGGCCGGCGGCAGCGTCGCGAGCTCCAATTCGTAGAGACGGTGGAACTCGTCGATACCAAGCTTGGCGATGAGGAACTTGATCCGCGC
Source organism: Dehalococcoidia bacterium (assembly GCA_038227375.1). Classification (GTDB taxonomy): domain Bacteria; phylum Chloroflexota; class Dehalococcoidia; order DSTF01; family JACRBR01; genus JALYKW01. The sequence goes on along the minus strand of JBBRPY010000049.1, from coordinate 23,595 downwards.
CTTGTTCTTGTTCCGCCGCTCGCCCATGCGGTCCCAGACGCGGATCACGGCTTCGATCGTCCGCAGCTGTTCGCTCACTGGGATGAAGTCGAGCATGACATCGGCGACGCGCGGCGCCGCGCCGAGGCCGCCGCCGACGCTTACCCGGAAGCCCTGCTGGCCGCCGCGCTCCACCGCCATCAGGCCGATGTCGTGGATCGGGATGAAGCCGCGGTCGGCCTCGCTCGCCGAGTAGGAGATCTTGAACTTCCGCGGCAGCTTCTGGTTGACGGTGTTGCGCAGAAAGTAGCGCATCGCCGCTTCCGCGTACGGCGTCACGTCGAAGACGCAGTCCTCGGCGATGCCCGTCAGCGGGTCGGCCGTGATGTTGCGGACGGTGTGGCCGCAGGCCTCACGCGTCGTGATGCCGACCTCCGCGAGGCGGCGCATCACCTTCGGCGCGTCTTCGAGCTTGACGAAGTGTATCTGGATCGCCTGGCGGGTCGTGACGTGGCCGAGCTTGCGCACGGTGTACATCTCGGCGACTTCGGCGATGGCGTGCAGCTGGTCGGGCGTCATCGTGCCGTGGGGCACCTTGATCCGCATCATCTGGTTGTCGGCCTGACGCTGGCCGTAGGTGCCGTGCTGCAGGCGGAACGGGCGGAAGTCGTCGCCGAGGCCGCCGCCGGCGCGCCAGGCGAGCGCTTCCTTCTCGAAGTTATCGATCTCGGCCTTGACGATGGGGTCGGCCGACTTGTCCTGCGCAAATTCGGTGCGGGTGGCTTGCAGAACCATGGTGGGATCCTCCGATACACCTAAAGTGAATCGATTTAGTCAACATTATGCCAGGGGCACGCCATCGAGTCAAGGAATGCTACCGGATCGGGGCCACGTTGGGGGTCGGTCGTCGGTCTTCGGGGATTGGCTCCCTCCATCGTCCATCTTCCATCCGCTGGCCCGAGAGGGTTCCTGCGCACGTTCGGGGACTAGCCGCTGACGCAGTACAGGTGGTCGACCTTGGCGAGATGCTCCGGGATCGGCGAGGGGCAGGCCGAAGCCGGGGCCGCGTTCTCGAAGCGCGCGAACAGCGTGTAATGGGCGCCGTCTGGCGACTGATACCAGAAGATGCCCTCCGGCGAGGGGTCTGTCGGCAGCGGGTCGAGCAGGTCCTTCAAGGCGCAGCCGGCGTCGCCCGGGTACACGCAGAGAGTCTGCACGTTTGGCGCCACCGGATAGACACCGTGCGACGCGCGATATTGCGCCAGTGCTGTCGCGGCTGCAGCGAGGCCGTCCTGCCGCTGCTTGTCCCGGGCGATCACGTCGAGCGGGTTGACGGGCGTCGGCGTCGGTACCGACGGCGGCGGGAAGCTGTCGGCCCGGCGCGCCTCGCCTCCGGGCGCGGGGACGGCGTCCGGTAGCGGGGCACCCGTGTACGGCGCGAAGACGGCTTTCGGGAAGTACCGCGCGTAGTAGACGACGCGGTCAGGGAACGCCGCGAAGAGCAGCGGGTTCCGCGCGGCGAGGTCCCGGGCGTAGACGATATCGCCATCCAGCCGGGGTGTGTTCATCCAGTCGACGTTGCCATAACACTGCCAGCCGGTGCACTCGCCCACCAGCACGAGCGCGTGGTGCGGCGCGGCGTCACTGATCTGCCGCGTGAGCTGGTCATTGATGCCGTTGAACCCGCGGAGCTCCTTGGCGCTGAACGGCGCGAAGTCGCCCCGCCAGCTCGCGCCCGAACCGAACGCCCAGCGCTGCCACCCCGTGAACGCGAGGACGAGCACGAATCCGTAGACCACAGCAATCGCCGCCCAATGCCGCGGACGTTGCGTTCCCGACACCAGGCCTCGTAGGCGCGAAGCGGCGCCGGCGATCGCTTCCGCCGCCATATCAGCGCCTCGGGCGGTGAGGAGTAGCAGCAGCGGCGTCGTCTCGTACCAGTAGCGGGGGCCGTGCATGAAGCCGTCGGTGAAGTACAGCGTGTAGACGCCCATCAGGAAGGCGATCGTGAGAAGAAAGAACCAGTCCCACCGGTTGCGCGTGCCGAGGACGAAGGGGAGCAGCACGAACATGAAGCCGATCAGCACCGGCCAGTTGCTCAGCATCATCACGAGATACGTGAGCTGCGTGCGCTCGTGCTCGAGCCCGGCGCTGACCGAGTGGGCGCCGCCAAAGCCGATGGCGTTATCTCCCGTCTGGATCCCCTGCGACGCGAAAAAGTGCCCGGTCGTGCCGTAGTTGTACGCGAGGAACGCCAGGAGCATCAGCGCGCCACCGGCGGCAAACGACGCGATCTGCTTCGCGCCCGCCACGTGCCGCCCGCGGGCCAGCGGGAACGTCAGGAGCAGCAGCGCGAACGGCGGGATCAGCGCGGCGCCGGAGAGTTGCCGCGTATTGACGACGAGGCCGAAGAAGGCGCCCGCCAGAAACGCGAACAACACGGGCCGGCGGTCGGCGTACGCCAGGCAGAGGATCGACGCGAGCAGGTAGAAGGTCGCGGTGTTGTGCGACATAAAGTTGCTCGCCGTCATCAGGAAGAACGGCGACGCCGCGAAGAGCACGGCTGCAAGCAACCCCGTCCGGACGTTGTACAGCCGCCGGCCGATCGCGAAAACCATGGCGATCGACATCGACCCGAGCAGCGGCGGGATCACCCACATGGCGCCAAACCGGCTGCCGATCGCCAGCATCAGCGGGTGCCCGAAAGGGTACAGGCTCGCCCATCGGCCACCGTTGACGACGGTCAGCGGCGGGTTCCCAAGCTGGAACGAGTCGAGCACCGGCGGCGGTGGCGCAGAGAGATGCCCGGAGGCAAGCACCTTCGCCTGGAAGATGTAGGACACCTCGTCCGGCACGTGCGGCATATGCGAGCCGTACGAATAGTTGTAGTACAGGAGCAGCCCGAACACCGCTTCCGCCAGCACGAGGACGGCTCCCCACGCCAGCCAGCGGCGATAAGGGTCAAGGTCCGCGCGGATGCGCAGCCGGCGGAACCTTGGGGTCGGGACGAACTGCGCGATGGTGACAGCGACGGTGGCGGCGAACAGCAGCAGCAGCAAGATGGGATACGGCCGCAGCGCCATCGCGACCATCGAGCGCACGGTTTCGAGCTCGCCGGCTTCGACCGGGGGTCCATTTCGGTTGTCACTGTAGACGCCGGCCTTGAAGAGCGACATCCGGTTATCGAGATGGCGGAATGGTCGCAGACCGTACTCGACGCCGGAACCATCGTCGGCCGATCGCACCCGAATGATGCCGGTCGTGAGGTTGCGGTACGTGACGTCCACGGCGTAGTTGCGCCACGTGGGGCCGTCGATGCGCATGGCGGCTTCGGCGAACAACGCTGCCGGCACGCTCGGCGGCGCGTATGCCTGCAGGAGCCCTCCGTGGACGTCCAACTGCGCCTGCAGGAGCGAGGTGGCCACGGCGGCGCTGGGGGAGCGCGATGACGGGCCGGAGAAGTCATCGGAGAACAGCACGTCGCCGCTGTCGAGGTCGGTGACGCGGACACTGTCGATGCCGCTTGGTTTCGGCAGGCTCGGGAGGCCCTTCGTGTCCTCCACCGTCAGGATCACGCCGCCCTGAGCAGGCGCGTCGAACTTGGCCGTCGACTGGAGCCTGCCGTCGACGTAGGCCGAGAACGTCCGGTCGCGCGCCTCGAAGCGGACGTGGGTGGTCTGCCCGGGCCGGCTCCAGACGTACGCGGCGGCCAACACGACGTTGACCGCGACCGCCAGCGCGATCGCTACCTTCACCCCTGGCGAAAGCGCACCGAGCTGCGCGAGGACACGCGCGCGGATCCTGCGCTCGGTCACTGGCTGCTGGGATTCCCGTGAGGCGGTGCTCAATAGCTGGGTCGCTCGGAGGTCGGACATCGGAAGTCGGACGAGTTTCGCCGGGTTTCAGCGGGCGCATCGGCGCTGGCAGGCGCACGAATGATAGCAATACGACCCCACCGGTCAGATGGACGCTCGTGCTGGGGTCGCTGGGAAGTCAGGAGTCAGAAGTCGGAGTCCCGACAGCAAACAGCAACCAGCAAGCGGGAGCCGCAGCGTGGAATCAAACCTCCGACTTCCGACCCTGCCTTCCAGCCTCCAGCCTCAGACGTCCGATCTCCGACCTCCGACTTCCAGCACCCCCACCCGCGGGCAGATGTCGCGCAGGACGCAGTCCGGGCAGCGCGGGCGCAGCGCGGTGCAGGTGCGCCGCCCGTGCTTGATCAGGCCGATGTGGAAGGCGTAGAAGTCCTCCGGCGCCACGAGCTGTTCGAGCAACGCGCGGGCCTTTTCGGCGGTCATCACCGCCTTACCCGCCTTGGCCGGCACAAGCGCCAGCCGCATCGCGACGCGATGTACGTGCGTGTCCACAGGCATCGCCGGACGGCCGAGGGCGAACATGAGCACGCAGGCGACCGTCTTCGGCCCGACGCCGTGAATCGCGCGCAGCCACGCCTGCGCCTCGTCCAGCGGCATCGTGGCGAGGAAATCGAGATCGAACCCGGCGGCGCGTTCGCGGACGTCGCGCAACGCCGCCTGGATGCGCGGCGCCTTCGTCGGCGCCAGGCCACCCGGCAGGATCGCTGCGATCAGCAGCGGCAGGGGCGCTTCGATCACCGCATCCCACGACGGAAACGCTTCTAGCAGGCGGACGAACGCGCGCCCGGAGTTCGTGTCGGCGGTGTTCTGCGACAGGATCGTCAGCACAAGCTCGGAGATAGGGTCGCCGTGCGGCCGCCAGTCGGGCACGCCGTACGCCTCGTCGAGGCGGTTGACGATCTCGCGCACACGCTCGCGCGTGGCCCTGGCCGAGCGGCGGAATGTTGGCTTCTCGGCCCGCGATGACGGCATGCGCGCAGGATAACGCGGCCATCCGGCCGTCCCGACGGGATAGCACACGGCCGGACAAGTTTCGTCCGGCCGTCTGCTTTGCCCGCGGGTGCTGAGCGCTAATTCACAATGTGAATGTCAGCGAGGGTCGAACCGAGTTGGCTCTGCCAAGCGATGCCATCGGACGTGTCCTCGAAGTAGACGTCAATCCACGTCGGTGCGAGGGATCCACGGTCGAGGCATTCGTACACGCGCCCGGTCGGGTCACCCGAGATGGTCAATCGCGTCCCAAACGCCAGGTTGGAGCTACAGGCGGCCGCGCCGGCGAAGGCGGTGCCACCGCTCGCCATGTGGTTGCAGAAGCCGCCGCCCGGGCCGGTGCAGCCATAGATCGTGATCCGCGCCCGGATGACCGTTCCGGCCGCCACCCCCGAAGCTGCATCCATGCTGTAGGACGAGGCAGGCGCGGCTACAGCGCGTTGGGCCGGCGCCGCTGCCGCTTGCTTCGCAGTGGCCTGCTCCTGCGCTGCTTGCTGGCCGGCGGCGATGCTGTTCATCGCCCGCAAGACATCCCAGCTACGCAGGTCGGCGGCGCCCGCAACCAGGGCCGCGCCTACCTGCGCCGGGGCCGGCGCCGCGTTGGCGTACGACCGCTCCCAGTTGCCGCTGACGCCCGCCGCGGCGCGCAGCTCCATCGGCGGCCCAAGGGGTGCTGGTGGTGAAGCGGGAGAGCGCATGCTGCTGGCCAGCGCCGTCATGGCGGGAATGGAGGCGGCGATCATCAGGACGGCGACACCGATGAGTGTCGCCCATGCCAGCCGCCGCGCGAAGAAATCGCGGGTGGCCGAGACTGCCCCGATAGCCATGCCGCCTGACGGCACGAGTACGGGCGTGGTGCGCGGGGCCGCTTCGACGAATACCGGCTTGAGCCTCCGGTCGTTCGCCAAAGCGATGCCTACCGACGCGGCAGTGCCGGCAACCAGCATGGTCGCTCGGGCGCCTGCAACAATTCTGCGGTAACTCAGAAAGTTCCTCCTTCAATCTTGCCCGGTAAAGATCAATCGTATGCCCCGCCGTAGGCAGGGTTTGCGCCACCAGGACAGGGAGCACAAAACGGTGCGATTATAACCCTCGAAGCCGGTGGATCAACCCCGAACGGGTGAGAACAGCCGCCGGTTGAGCTCCAGAAGGAGGTATTGGCGCGGATATCGGGCAGCTTCGAACCGAAGCTAAAGAAGGGTAAGTTTTGCCCACTTCTCCGAAGTTGGGAGAAATAGCGGAAGAGTTGCCCCAGAAATCCCCTGATTCGCACGTTTCGTGAACCAGCCACGGGGGGCGGCGCCAGGCTAGTGCCGCCCGGCGAGGTACGTTGCGAAGACTATCGGCTGTGACCGCTCTGTGATCTTCCGCCTCGCTCTAGAGACATGCTGGATACAGGCGCACGCTACCCTGAAGCGGACGCGCCCGACGCGTCCGGGAGGAAGCGATGGACTGTCCGAACTGCACCAAGCCGTTTCGCCTGCGCGCCGACTACGCCGAGCACCTGGCGTCATGCTACGTGCGGCAAGCCGGCGCATCCGGGCGCGAAGACATCACGTACATCTTTGGCGCCCCCAACAAGGCTGATGCGTCCGAGCGTGACGAGCCGCAGCGCGGGCCCGCCGGACGATAGCGGCGGCGGCTCAGCGCCCGGGCCGGCTAGACCGTCTCCGCCATCTGGGCAACTCGTCCCGGCGCGGAATGCCAACGAGGGAAGCCGCGTTCGCGGTACTCCCGCCCGTAGGGAACGCACGCTGCGGTGCGCCCGATCATGCGCCATAGAGTCGGCGCGCATCGGCGCGCATCTCTGCTCGGAAGTCCGGGTGAGCGACGGCGATCAGCTCCTCGATCCGGCGCCGCAGGGTCTGGCCTTTCAGGCGCGCGATACCGTATTCAGTGACCACGATATCGGCGTAGCCGCGTGGCACCGTGACGGCGCTCCCCTGTGGGAACATCGGCACGATGCGCGAACGGCGCTCGCCTTCCACGACGGATGTAGAGGGCACGACCGTCACGGACCTCCCGTTCCTCGCGTGCAGCGTCCCTACCGCGAAGGCGAAGGCGCCGCCGGTGCCACTGTAGATCTCGGTGCCGAGCGTCTCGCCGTTGATCTGACCGGTCAGGTCCACGAGCAGCGCATTGTTGACGGCGCACATGTTGTCGTGCGCCGCGATCACAGCGATGTCGTTCGTATGGCTCATGCAGTAGAGCTCGTATCGGGAATCGCCATCGACGGCCACGAATTCGTCCTGCGTGAGCGGGCCGAACGACGCCCCGACGAGCTTGCCGGGATGCACGGTCTTTCGCGCGCCGGTGACGACGCCCTGTTCGACCAGAGCTGGTATGCCGCCAAAGATCAGCTCTGAGTGCACGCCGAGATCGTGCCGGTGCGAGAGAAACGGCGCGAGCGCGGCCGATACGGTGCCCGTCCCCATCTGCAACGTATCGCCGTCTTGCACGATCTCCGTGCCCACCAGCGAACAGATGACGGCCGCCACCTCATCCTCCTCGCTCGTGCGTGGCGGACGGCGCAGGAACTTCCACTCGCGCGGGGCCTCGACGAGCTGGTCGAGCCGGGAGATGTGGATGCGGTTGTCGCCCCCGGTCCGGATGAAGCGATCGTTCACTTCGCCCACAACGTGCGTGGCTTCGCGCGCGACCTCGGGCGCGCCCCAGACGCTCATGCCGAAGCTGCACCAACCATCGTCGTCGGGTGGCGAGACGCTGACGAGGAAGACGTCCGGCTTCCGGTCGAGCCAATAGCTCTCATCCGACCGGGTCGGCGGCGCGATGACGTAGTCCAGTAGCCCCTTGCGCATGGCCGGCCGGTCGCCCGCCTGGAGGAAGAACGAGCGGACGCTGAATCCGTTCGGCTCGTCGTCCTTCCACCATGAGATGAATGTGGCGATCGAATTCTCGATCTCGATCCGCTGCAACTCACCACCGCGCGAAGCGAGCGCGCGGCAGAGGGCGAGCGGCGTCTGGTAGTGCATGCCGATGACGACGCGATCGCCGTCGCGCACGACGCCGACCGCCCGCTCGGGAGTCGTCACCTTGTCGGCGTACCGTGCGCGCCAGTCCAGTTGGCCCGCCACTTTCTATCCACTCACGCGACTCGATCGAGGGCGGTTCGAAGGTAGCATGAGCTGGAAGCCAGTGCTATCCGAGCGCGCGAGCCGCCGCCGCGAGGAATCGACATCGAGATCACGCTCCCCTGCCGCGGTCGCACCGGCCCCCCCCGGGGCGCCCCGCGTACGAAGGCGCTCGTGGTGTTGCTTGGCGAATCGGTGCGGACGACGACCCCGCCCGCACCCGCAGGTGCTTCGCTACACTGCGCGCGGCGGGCCCTTAGCTCAGTTGGTAGAGCAGCGGACTTTTAATCCGTCGGTCCAGGGTTCGAGTCCCTGAGGGCCCACCAATCTCCCCTTACACGCTCCGGCACTCGCTCCGCGTGCCGCCCGATTTCGAATCTGGCGGCGACAGATTATCGCTCTCGTCCGATCCGATGGTTGTCGCGGCGGCAGCCAGATCTTGAGCGGCGAGGAGCATCAAAGATGCCACGGATTCGTACGTCACGCGCAAGCCACACATCGGCCACAGACGGACCACAGCGGCGCCACAAAGGAACATCGAATCCGTCGTACCGTGTCGGTATGCAGATCGGATCGCAACTGCCACTACCACGGGCTGAAAGTCTAGCGCTCCTCGTCGAGGGCTGGTTGCAGTCCTGTGCGGCGCGCGGCAAGAGCCCGCGGACCGTGCTCTGGTATCGCCCTCGGCTCGCCGAATTCGTCGTCTGGTACATCAGGTCGGGCACCGAGCCCACGACGAACGACTTCACCGTTTCCAACGTAGAAGCCTTCCTGTCCGGCCTGCGCCAGCGCCGCAAGTGGGAATCCCATCCGACGAAACCGACGTCGTCAGCGTGCGTATCCGGCGGGTACGTCGACGGTTTCGTTCGCGCATTCCGGGCGTTTGCGTCCTGGTTGTATGAACAGGGATACACGGCCGACAACACCTTGGGACGCTTCAAGCACCGACCGGCAAAGCCGCCGATCATTGAGCCGCTCACTGCGGACGAGGTCCGAGCGGTTCTCGCCGCCGCGATGACCCTTCGGGACCGGGCGCTGGTCACCACGATGGTCGACACGGGGCTGCGGGCGAGCGAGATCCTGACCATGAAAATGTCGGACGCGCGGATCGAGGACACCACGGGGACGTTGCTCGTGATGGGGAAAGGCGGGCGACAGCGCGTTGTTCCGATCGATCCGCACACACAGCGCACCCTTGTGCAGTACAAACGAAAGGAGCGGCCGACGCCAGCCCACCCGTCGATCGACGAGTTTTTCCTCACCCGCTCCGGCGAGGCGATGACGCCGGCGACGCTGAGACTGCTGTTCGACCGTCTCCGCCGGCGCGCAGGGCTCAGGCGGCTCCACCCGCACCTGCTCAGGCACACGTTTGCGACGCATTACCTCGAGAATGGGGGAGACCTGTTCAGCCTCCAGCTCATCTTGGGTCACTCGAGCCTCGAGATGGTCAGGCGTTATTCGCACATGGCGACGGGCCAGGTCGTAGCCCGTCACAAGCTCTATTCACCAGTCGCTGCAATGAAGCTTTGGAGTGGACGAAGGAACGCGAGTTGAGCTCGAGCGCGGACATCAGGCTGGTGTCATGTCGTTGTGCCGGCTGCGGCACCGGCTGCTGACGACAGCCACTGTGGCGACGAAACAGGTGCGCCTAAACTGCATCGCCCCGTCCCAAGAACCGCGGTTCCCATGCAGCAGAGAGAAGGCGAGGAGCCAGGCGCGCGCCTGACTCCTCGTTGTTCGTCGCGCGCGGCGTAGACGTTACGACCCAACGGCGCTTCCATTCATCGCGAGCGCGGTACGCCCGATCACCAAGGTCGATAGGGGGCCGCCAGCGAACATCGACTCGAGGGCGAGGACGCGCTCGCTCAGGTTACGCACGACCGTGGCCAACTCGTCGCCCGCCACGTCAACCGCCGGCAGTTGCGCAAGGTCCGGTGCGGGTAGCTAAACCAACCCCCTCGCCTCGATGACGCGATCGATTTCCCGCTCATGAAGCGCGACGTTCTTCCTCGGATTCCACGACAGCAGGTGCCGAACCCAGTCTTCGATGCCCTGGTACCACTGGCGGTACCTGCTGGAAGGCGCGATGTCCAGGCGGTGCCGATCGGGACGTCGCTTGACAGCACAAGATCCGGCCAGACGGCGAACTCGTTTGCGCCCTCGAGCGCGGCCGCGTCGTCGCGAAAGATGCGCTGGCTCCGCCAGAGCCACCGCTGGAGCGCGTTGGCGGAGTGAACCGACTGGCAATAGAAATTAACATCCCGGTCGTTAGAGGGTTCGATGACTTTCCATTTTGACGTTCTCGACGGGGGCGCGGGATTCTGCGGCGCTATTGTGGAGTCGGGCGAAAAGGCTCAAGCGCCGTCGACGTAGCATTCTGCAGCTGACCAGTCGGCTTGAGACACGGGTTCGAGAGTTCCGCGCCAGTCGCCGGGATCCGCACCAGCCTCTCGGGCCGCGAGGATTATTCCGCGTGTCACGTTCTTCGAGATGCCCGCGATGCGTTTCAGTGGCGACCACGGATGCGGGGCGCGGTCCGGATCGACACCAATACAAACAAGGCCACCGGCGCGCAAGGCCGTCTCGTGCATGTTCAAGGGGATCATCGTGCCGTCGTCCAATAGGAGCGCCTTATTTGCCGTCTCCTCCCAATGCTTGATTCAATGAGAACCAGACGATGGGACGTTCATGTTTGGGCACTGACGCTGTCGTTGGTCGTAGAACGCCATCGGCAAGGATCCGCGCGTAGCGATCTCCGGTGGTGTAATGCCATGCCAAGCGTGGACTTGAGATCAAAATGCTCCTCACGGCTGCCAGGCAGGATGATCCATGAGGGATCTCGTCATCCTGAGATCCGGCCGGCGCCCAACTACTTCTTGGCACGGCCCTCGTAAAGATACTGCGCCGCAGCGACGTCGAGCGGAGTGATGGGATGTTCGCAACCGCTACAGTTCATGATGCTCGGCGTGACATCTGGCTGGTGGTCTAGCCCGATCGCGTGGCCGGTCTCGTGCAGGAGTACGTTACGGACGCAGTCCCATGATGCAGGACCAAGGTCGGGGCTCAGGACAATCTCGACATCGCCTGAATGGACACGTGCTCTACCGGATAGGCCGTCTAACTTGCCCCACTTAATATCTCCGTCATCATCGGCGTTGCCGCCCGCCGACTTGCAGATCCCGCTGATCGACAGCGGCAGCGAAGGGGCAGCGCGCTTCCACGTCGCGACTGCGTCCTCCGCCATGTCGAGAAGAGACCATTCCACCGCTGGTCCGTTGCGTGGGTCAACGCACATGATCCGGTGGCCCTCAATCCGCCAATCGTTGAATCTGTAGCCGTCGGGTCTCGGGTAGCGTGGTTCGACGTATCCCGGGTCGAAACCACCGGCGGAAAATATGACGCCGATGATCGCCATCGTAATCGTGGCGACTGCGAGTAGAACCAGCATAGTTACAATCGCGAACCACCGCACTCCACCGATGAGAGTAAGCTCCCTCAGAGGCGGGTCTTCCCACACATCAAAGTGGCGCTCAAAAGGGATGGACGCATTCCAGCTGTCGTTGCGGCGTGCGGTCATGCTCGAAATTTTACGGACCGTGCGAGAGGCGGGGGAATTGGCGTTGGGGCAGGCAGGTAGGGCTCAGCACTTGGTGGCATGAAACCCCAACCTCGCGTTCGCTCGACCATCAACGACGCGCGACTGAAACGTTGGGGCGAGCCCTTACAGCGGATTGGCCGACCCGACGAATGGCTGCCGGAGACATGGAGCCGGACGGCCATCAGACCATCAACTTGACCTGACAGAACCGCCGCAATAAACGCCGCACCTCCGCGAGGGGCGCTGGACAAAATTCACCGCCTGTGCTGAGCTACCGGCATGGATGTCCTCATCGTCATGGTTCCACGGCATGATTCGCGATCACTAGCGATTGACGTTACGACGATGATCAAGAGGGCGTCTGCCGCAAAGCCGCGCGACGTTGTTGTTCTGAGCGCGGCGTATTGGCCGCCTGGGCACCCAAATGCATCGATGCTCGCCTTGCTGAAGGAATGTACCCGTGCGGTCGCCCGTGCGACTGGCAGATCTCCCATCCTCGTAGATCTCCCCCCGGACACGTTCGACGATCTCAACGCCGGGCGGTCCCCGAAGATCATTGCCGAGACGTGCGCACTCCTAGATCAACTCTTCCGGCACGACAGCCGCTGCAACGCGAAGGTGCTGTCAGAGATCAAGGAGGTGCTTAGGCGAACTTCGTCTGATCTGATAAACAACCGGTTGTCGGCTCTCAACCTCTTCACGAGCGGCCACTTCGAACTGCCCGGAGGACGCCACCATACAGACGTCCGAATCAATTTCGGCAGCCTGCTCAGTCTGACGCCTGGTATGGATGGGCTGCGTGGGTACCTAGGATGCGTCGCTGCGCGCGTGATCACGCCATACAAGCCAGGAACGCTCGTGTACTCAACAGATATCCGTGATCGGGTGTTGCCACGAATGGTTCGCGATATTCGAAGCAACTTGCTGAGAATGGGTAGACACGTCGAGGACGTCCGGATCACGGGAACGTATGCCGCGCCACGTCTCTCGGATGAAGAGTTCGCAAAAGTCGCGCAAGATCGCCCAATCGTACTGATCGAGGACATTACAGGCGCGGGAAAGCGGATGGCTTCGGCGCGGGACGCGCTGTCGCGACTTAATATATCCCCCGTCATCAGCCTCGCATTCCTACGGCGGGCTAAATTCCTCCCGCCGATCGAAACCGCGGACATCCTGTCGCTCGCCGACGTCGATGCGAGCGTCTGGCCGCGTACGTTGTCGAGGCTGCGCGATTCGAGCGGGACGGGCGAAGTAGAATGCCCGCTCCGCCGCAAGGTGCAGCCGATTCGCGTCGACTCCGCCGCCGCCGAACCCCAAGCGCACGGGGCCCTCGCCTCGCAGCCGCGGCGAGCGGTGTTTTGGAGTTCGGTGCTCTTGGGCGGCCGCATCGGCGCGCCGCCCAATCACGACCCGAGACATCTCCACGACTCGTTTGTGCAGCCAAGTCTAGAACCGGATCATCTCGACGCGTTGATGGAAGGTGTCCTTCCGGAACTTGCTTCGCTCGGCATGGAGATGATGGTGTATCACGATACGCCGGCGGCTGAAGCCATGGTGAATCGTGTTAAGGCGCTCCACGATCCCGTGCCGGCACAAGCGATTACGCAGAGCATCGAGGGCGGGTGGTCGCTGCCCGCTGGTTTCAGGGGACGCGGCGAGTCCGTCGTGATTTTCGACGACGGAAGGAATAGGGGTGAAGCCCTGATCGACATGGTTTTTGAGGTCGAAGAGTGTGGCTTTAGCGTCGTCGCCGCAGTCGTCCTCGAGGACAAGCTGGACAAGCGCGGCAAATTCGTCCTCGACCGAGTCACAGAGCATGATGTAAAGATCCGTGTCTTTGCCCTCCACAGCGCGGTCGCTCACGTCCGCGCGAACCGTGCATCATGCTTGGCGCACGAAGTGCAGGACGCGGCTCGCTTGATGGCGCGAGGCAAAGCCGATCGGCCAGCCTTCGCCTTGGACGCGTATGGCAAGTTGAGCACGGATCATGTTTGGCCCCCGAGGTCGAAGGAACACCGGGCGGGCCATGCGAGTGCTCTACTCGAGCTTGAGCCGAATTGCGGCGTTAGTGAGCAGTGGAACCAATTGCTTCTGCATCACCAGAGGCTTACGTCGCACACGCGTGCGATGGATACGATCATCCGCGACGCGTTACTCGAGTTCCGTACGTTTAATATCGTCCAATGCCTCGCAGAACTCGATCCAGCCTGGCGGGAGCGAGCATTGCTTTGGCTCGACCCGAGAGAACGCATCGGGCTCCCACCAGAAGTCACACGCCCACGGTCGTGCCGCCTCTCATTTCGGCTGGGTGCCCTCGTCGCGGCCGCGACCATCCCGGAGTTTCTGGAGATGCTCGAGCTGGTCGTCGAGGATGTCGAAGCCGATCATGACCTCGGCGAGCGCCGCTACCTGGATCTGGCGCTGCACATCTTGAGAGCCGTTCTCTCGCGTCAAGATCCGGAGGAATGGCTTCGCGTTGGTGTTCACGCGCTCGCCGGCTGTTCAGCGCCGGCGCTTAGCGTGCTCCACGAGGACATCCGCACGCTGTCCACTGAGTTCGCCGGTCGCAGTCACCAGCGCTCGAAGGTTCTCGCCTTTCCGTGGCCGCGCGGCGATTCGATCGAGGATCCCTCCGACGAGGACATCGAGGAATTGAGCCGCGATATGTGGACACTCGACGTGCGGGGAACAACAGCGAGTCTGGCGGACAACGGTACGACTCACGTCGTGGATCGCCATGATGCTCTTACGGTTGGCGTAGCCATTAAGCTTCGGCGACCGATTACGACGCCGGATGTCACCCAGTACTTCCGTGATGCGGCAAGGATGCAACGGCGCACAACACGGCGTCGATTCGAAACCACACTTCGCCGCCTCAGGCATCCGCCGCTCAACGCCATCGCGTCCGACAATCACGACGTGCGTCTACCCGGCGACAAGCGCAAGCTCTCGATCCTCGATCGTCCCGGGTTCCTGATCTGCTACGAAGATGGCGATCCGTTCATGCGCGAACTTGCCAAGATACTAGCATCAGCCTAACGGCGATTCATGCGGCGAAAGTCGTGGATCTACGTCGGTCGCTGTCCGATAGCTGGTCAAAGAAGTGCTTCAATAGCACCGAGGTAGACAGCGCGTCGGCAGCACGAGCGACCCGAACTCGTCTAGGCGCCTAACGCCGGAGGAGGACGATGACAACCGTCGTCGACATGAAGGAGCCGCCCACACCGCTCGTACTTGGAGGTCCAGGCGGTGGGGCGGCAGAGCGGACACCACGGCATCGCCACGGCATCCTGAACGTCATTGTGCTTTGGCCGGACGGTCTCGTCAAATCGTCAGACCGTAAAGCCCGCTCCATCTATCACTGGACCTTCGTATTCACCGAAGGAGATCCAAGCCAATGATCGCCACGAACGCAAAAGAACCGAACGACCGCTCCTGGTTCCGCCTCCTGCTGATGCGGATACTTGCCGAGAGAGGTGTAACCCAATACAGGTGCGCCACCCGGGATCCAACGACTGGCCTTCACGCCGACGACGACGTCGTCTTGCAAGCGGCGGTTGACGCTCCTCTACCACCACAACTACCTGGACCGACTCTACGTCCCGGTCACACTGCCGTACGGCTCGCCGCGAGCGGTCTATTGTCTCGGCCGGCGTGGCGCGGAGCTGCTGGCGTCGGAGCGAAACGCACGAACCGATGAGCTCGACTGGCGCCGCCAAGACAACGACCGCGACCTCATCTTCCTCGCGCACACCCTGGCCGCGAACGACGTGCGCATCGCGACAAGCAACGCCTGCAGCCACCACGGCTGGCCATTGGAGTGGATCGAAGAGCGCACGCTGAGGAGCACGCTCGCCGGCGATAAGGTCGCGGACCCGGGGACGGCCGGACGCTCGCGCGCCCTCATCCCCGACGGGCACTTCACGGTTGAAGTCGAAGGCGTTCGTTACGCCTTCGCGCTGGAGCTCGATCGCGGCGGGGTAGAAGAGCAGCGCATGCGGCAGAAGGCACGGCTCTACGGAGCCTGGTCGCAGTCCGGAGGTTACGCCCGCCGCTTCCAGCTCGACACGCTTCGGGTCCTGTTCGTCGTTGCGGCCGGTTCCGCGACGGGCGGGCGCCTGAATCGCCTTCGCCGCTGGACCGAGGAGGAGAGCGGCGGCTCGCTGTTCTGGTTCGCGGAACACGACCGCGTCCTCGCCGGCGACCTCTTGGTTGATCCGCTCTGGCAGGTGGCGGGTCGCGGCGGGCGCCACGCACTGCTGGAGCGCGGCCGACCGGTGATACGCACGGCGCCGCGGCGCCTGCCGGCGATGAGAAGGCGGGTGCCATGAATTACCAACAGGACGTGTTCTTCCTCGGCGTGGACGCCGCGAACCCGACGAACCACGTGCCGATTCTTGAATCGAGTCGCGGCGTTCACCACTACATCCTCGGAAGCAGTTCGGCTGGAAAGAGTAAGCTCATGCTCGATTGGATCCTCCAGTCCGTGCTCGCCGGTCATGGAGTTGCCTGTATAGATCCGAAAGGCGATTTGATTTTTGACCTCCTCGCCGCGCTCGCATCGCTCGACGAGTCGTGGTGGCCCGCGCTCGCGGAGCGGGTGATCCTCATCGATCCGTCCGACCCCGCCACGAGCGCGACGTTCAACCCCCTGTCCGTGCGCAACGGGACCACGCCGGCGCGGCAGCGCGCCGATCTCTTTCAGACGTTCCAAAAGATCTGGGGCATCAGCGACACCCAGACGCCACGCATGGACCTCGTGCTGCGGCGCACGCTGCAGCTGTTGATGGACAGCGGACTATCCCTGGTCGACATGCCGCGTGTGCTGAGCGACGCGCCGTTTCGCGACAGCCTGCTGAAGCACACCGCCGATCCCGACCTTCAGAACTTCTGGCTGCACCAGTTGCCCGCGTCCGAGACGCAGAGGTTCCAGTGGACGTCGAGCATCATCACGCGGATCGAATCATTCCTGGACGACCCGTCGATCCGCACGATGTTCGGCGGCACGCGCGGCGACATCGACTTCCGCGCGGCGATGGACCGCGGGCAACTGATCCTCGTGAACCTCTCGTCCGGCCGCCTGGGCCTGCAGTCGGCTCAGCTGCTTGGCGGATTCGTGGCGACGAAGCTCCAGCTGGCCGCGGAGTCGCGGCAGCACATCTGGCCACCCGAGTCGCGCCGCCGATTTTATATCGCGTGCGATGAGTTTCATGGGTACATGGTGTCGAGCGGACTGCGCGACCTCTTGTCCGAAGGACGCGGTTACGGCATCAGCCTGATGCTGGCGCACCAGTCGTTGTCGCAGCTCGACGCGCCGTTGCGTGAATCGATCATGACCAATGCAAAAATCAAGGCCTGCTTCCGCGTCTCGCACAGCGACAGCGAGTCACTTGCGAAGGAGCTGTTCACCGGGCGCGGCAACGTCGTCTCCTCGCGTTCGCTGCGCTTCCTGACGATCAACAAGGTGCCGATCCCGATCGGCTTCGACTACACCTACCTGAGCCACGCGGAGGAGATGCGCAGCTACCGCGAGTCGCTGCACCGCCTACCGGACCGTCACTTCTGGGTGCACCTGGCCGCCACGAACACGGCGGTGCGCCTGCGCACGATCGACATCCCGTCGTTCGACCGGCGCATCTCCGAGGAGCGGATCGCGCGCTTCAAAGCCCTGGTTGCATCGCGGCGCCCGGCACCGCCGTCGGGCACAGCGCGTCGCGCGATCACCCTGCGAATGGTTTCGGCGCCGCCGCAGCCCCGGTTGTTCGAATGGACGCCGCCCGGCGGCCGACGGCGCCCGAACATCCACCGTCCGTAGCACGTCGTGTTGCCAGCGCGTCACTATCGGCGTCCTTTTTTCCTGCGCTATCGTCGTTGTATCAGCTGGATCGAGCGGAAAGGATCGATGTCATGGCAAAGGCTACGAACGTGAAGGCGACGTTGACGACGCTGTCGGGCGACCGTATCGAGATCGATGTCGGGCTGAAGGACGGAACCGAGCTCCGCGTCAAGCCCGGCGCGCGCGTCGCTTAAGGAGGTGATAGATCATGCTGGCTGTACGCGAACGACTACAGGCGGACGCCGCATCGCTCACTGCATTTGCCACGCTGAACCCTCAGCACCTAGAGGTGAAGCAGCGCGGGCCCGATCTCCGAAACTTCGTGGTCGAGGCGCGCGTGGACGCGCCGATCGCCGACGGTGAGGGCTACCGGATCGTCCCCGAACACAGACTTTCGATCGAAGTCCCGGACAACTACCTCAGCCGGGACGCCAGCGGCCTCTTCGTGAAGAGCCGGATCCGCCGCGAAGGGGAACGGCTCTTCCATCCCAATGTCTGGCCGACCGACGGATACTGCTGTTACGACTCACAGTTCCATCCGGCGAAGAGCCTGGCGGAGCAGCTGCACAGCGTGCTCGAGATGATGCAGTGCCGCGCCGTGAATCACGACAGCCCGGCCAACTGGGATGCCGATTTCTACTTCTTGAAGAACGCCGCGAAGATGCGCGTGGGCATCCGCCCGGTGCGCTTCCGGCTCCCCGCGGGCGGCGTTCGGCTGCACGTGCGTCCGGTTCCGAGGCTCCGATGAAAGGGCTGCGCATCGTCAGCACCACCGCCGCCGCGCCGAAGCGCCTGGCGCCGCTGCCCGAGGATGTCGAACGGCTGTTGCCGTACACGACCGACGCCTATGCGGCGTTGTCCACGCCGTTGAACACCACGTCCCGCACGAGGCGCCGCGGCATCGCCCGATGGATCGGCCTCAGCCTCATCGCGCTGTCCACGTTCATCATGCTCGGGGTGGCGACCGTTATTTTCGTCACGCGACCTGGGACGACTCCAAAGCAACAGCCGGTCCAGGCGCCGGTGTCACAGCTGCGCGCCCTCGGCAGCGGAGGCGCCGACACGCTCCGCTGCCTGGCGGACGACATGACGGTTTTCGTCGCGAACGACCGCGTCGGCGATGGTGTCCTCGTCGGAACGCTCAGTGGCCCGTACGCGTCGCTGAGGTTCACGCTGGACAACGACGCCGGCGTCCGCGCTGCGCACATTTTGGTGGACGGTGGGGCGTTGCGCGCCGCAACCGCTCTTCTTGACCGGCCCATGAGCATCTGGCCGGGTGAAACGCTTCTGCTCCAGGTTGACGGTGTTCCCGAGGCGCGCCGCGTGCGCGTCACGGGAGGAACATCGTTCGGCTCACGGGAACGCGAGGTGTGCCAATGACCGCCGTCATTACTCCCGCCGCGGCCCTCTTCCAGGTAAGCGCTGCGCGCACCGCCGAGGACCTCAGCCTGATTGCCTGGCGGGAGCGGCAGAGCGAGTGTGGGGGCCTCGTCTGGGGACGGATCTGCAGCGGCTCGCGGGGCGCGGTCGCCTGGATCGCAGCGATGACCCCCGGGATCGGGCGCGCTACCGCCGTGGATTTCCAGATGGATCCGGCGAGCTACGTCGTCGGCCAACGGATGCTCCGCCAGCTCGGCTTTCCCGACGACCTCGACGAACTCGGGCTCTGGCACTCGCATCCCGGCTACGGCTGCTTTCTCTCGGCGACCGACGCAGAGTACTTCCGACTGTGCCACCCGCAGTCTTGGAAAGTGAGCGTCGTCGTCGACCCCTTGACGCTCGACCGCGCGGTGTTCGTGAAGAACGCGCTCGGCACCGAGCAGATCCCGGGTTACCTCTACGCCGGATCCGGCTTCGGCCCCGTGCCGGAGATCCCCGCGGATCAGGCGTGGGCGGCCGTACAGGAGATGATCAGATGACCAACGAACAGAAATACTTTGCCCGCCAGCGTCTCTTGCCGGCGATTGACATCGACCGGTTGCGCGGAAGCAGCGTGCTCGTGAACGGGCTCGGCAACGTGGGCGGTCCCGTCGCGGTGGAGCTGTGCCGCGCCGGCATCGGCAGGTTGACGCTTATCGACAAGGACGTCGTGGCGGAGGAGAACCTCTCGCGCGGCATCTTCGGTCCGAGCGACGTCGGTAAGGCAAAGGTCGCGGCTACGAAAGATTGGCTGGCCGTGCACGCGCCGCACACGCGCGTCACGGCCCTGCGTGCCGATCTTCGCGTCGAGGTCGGGGAGGGAATCTTCAGCGCGCACGAGGCCGTCGTCATCGCCACCGACAGCTGGAGCTCGCGGATGCACGTCAATCGCTGGGCGCATGCGTTACCAGGACGTGTGAAGCTCGTTGTCTCGGGCGGGATAGCGGGCCTGTCCTGGGACGTCGTATCGTCGGTGCCGGGCAGCGGCCTCGGCTGCGCGCAGTGCCCGCACGGCTCCGACATCGCGCGCGCAGACGAAGAGGGCGGCTGCGGTGTCATCGGTGGCGCCAGAGAGAAGCGCGCCGACCCCTCGGCGTCGTTTACTGGGCTCGACGCCGCGGTGAAGATCGTAGCCGAGGTCGTTGCCACCTTCGGGGGAGACGGTCCGCGCTTTGCCGGCAAGATGCTCTCGTTCGACTACGGGCGCAACTCGTTGGGTGTCTATTCGATCCTTCCTGACCCGATGTGTACGGCTCACCGCCGGCTCGCGGAGTATGAGGAATACATCGTCGTGCCAGTCGCCGACTACCGAATTGGGGACCTTACCGCGCTCGCTGCTCACGAGCTTCACGTCGAGGAATGCGACGTCGCCCTAGCGTCGGAACGCGAGCTCCTAAGCGCTCTCGTCTGCACCGCCTGCGGGCGCCGGACGGAGGTGCACCGGCCGCTGTTGCTGTCGGCGGATGTCGCCGTCGCGAACTGCTCGCGATGCGGAAGCTCTGCGCTTGAGCCCGTGGTGCACACGGTGCTCGACGGAGGCGGTCGGAGACTCAGCGAATTTGGCATCGCTCTCGGAAAGTCAGTCATCGCCTACGCGCGAGACCGCCAGGTCAGGATTGTGCAACTGGAGGAAGGACGATGAACGAACAGATCGAAGTCAGCGCGCTCTGCATCGACAAGACGGGCTCGATGTCGGCCACAGATCTCTCGCCGACGCGGTTGGACGCGGCGAAGGAGGCGTCGCTCGCCTTCATCAGGCGCAAGCGTGTCCTCGACGGACGGGACCGTACGGCGGTGATCGCGTTCGACACCTCCGCGCGAGTCTGCTCGGCATTTGGCCGCCACCCGCACGAAGCGCAAGGAGATGTCCGCAAACTGACCGCGGCGGGCGGTACGAACATCACTGCGGGCCTCACTGCCGCGCTGGAGGCCGTGACGGCCGAAGGCAAACGGCTGTCGTCGCCGACGCTGCGCTGCGTGCTGCTCACCGACGGCGAGCACAACACGGGCTCCGCGCCGATCGACGCCGGCATCGTGGACAGGCTGAAGCGGGCGCGCGTCATCGTTGACTGCATCGCCATCGGTGGTGCCGGGGACGCGCTCCTCAAGGAGATTGCGAAACGGACCGGCGGCCAGTTCGTGCGATGCGCAGACTTCGCGTCGTTGCTCAGGCACTACGAAGGCCTCGCGGCCAAGCGGGCGCAATCGACTTCGGCGAGGACGCGGTGACGGAAGCATTCAGTGCCGTCGCGATCCTCGGTGCGCTCGTTGTGGCGATACTGCTGGTGGCGTTGTGGCAACAACGACGACCAAGGCGGATCCGGATCCGGGCACGGCGGATTCCGACGATCGGGGACGGCGCGCCCTCGAAGGCCGCATCTACGATTACGGTCGCGGGACGGACGTACAACATCATCGAACGCGGCGAAGGCGCAGCACCGCGCCCTGATCCGTGTCCGTGGTGCCTGCGGAGTCTCGATCCGGCCGGCACTGATGCCGTTGTCTGCCGGCACCCCCAGTGTTGCCGCTCAGCGCATCGCAGGTGCAACAAGGAGAACGGTGGCTGCGGAGGTGTATGCGGCGTGCTCGGCTAGGTTTCGCCAGGGCTCAGCACGACCGATCCATCATCGAAACTGATCCAGTTTGTCCGGCTTGACGGCGCACGAACGCGGGGTGGTAGTGTCGAAGAAAGACCGGGGAGAGATCCGGCGAAAGCAAGACATGCACAACATCTTCGTACCACCATCATTAGTACTCTCGTTCGTCCTCGCGCTCGCCGCGCTGTTGCTCAACGCAATCAACCCCGGCGTTGCCGCCGTCGTCGGCGCAGCCGCTGCGCTGATCTTTCTTGGCATGCTGGCCGGATGGGGGCGCTGATGGGCTCGCTCGCCGCCTTCATCATCTACACGTTGCTCATCGGGTTGTTGGAGCTGCAGTTTCACTTCACGGTCGGCCAGATCGTGACGCACATCATCCGATTGCTGACGGGGCAGGCATGACCGGACCGCGCTTTGTCGATCCGCCAGCCTACACATTCCGCAACAGGCCATGGATGAAACCCGGGCTCCTCGCGCTTGTCGGCGCTATCGTCGCGCTCGCGTTCCTATTACTCCTGATCGGGGTGCTCGAAATGGGATTTAAGGTCCGCCTCGACGACCTCGCACGGTCGCTGATTCCGCGCGATCCCAGGCCAAACAGCTATCTTCACAAACTAGAACATTAGGTCTATAATCGGCCCATTATGACTGACACTGCCTCTGCCGCCGTTACCGGCCCAGAGAGGAAATTGGTTGCCATTGAAATACAGAAGGAACTGGACGTCTTCTCGAAGAAATGGGAAGACCGCATCTTCGTGAAGCTCTACGTCGCGGCGCGCACCAGCGGCCTCCTGGCCGCGATGTCCGATCGCGACTGGAAGACGCTCTGCACGCTCGCGACGTTTATGGACAAGCACGGGCGCTGCTATCCGTCACAGGCGGGACTGGCGCGCGCCCTCGGCATCAACCGCGGGACCGCCAACGAGCGGATCCGATCGCTGGCCGAGTTTCGGTTCCAGGGCAAGCCGGTGTTGCTCATCGACAAGCACAACAGGAAGACGAAGAACGGCACACGTTTCGCGGCGAATCACTACACGATCCTGCCCGTGACAAAGCTCCAGATCTTCGACGGCAAGGACGAAACAGCGCGCTCCAGCAAGAAATCGCCCATGTCGGCATTTCCCGACACGGGCTCTCCCGACACGACGGCGCCCGACGCGGGAGAACCTGACACTAACAATAGATAAAGAGAAACAACTTAGTAGAGGAGGGGTCGCGTTGTGGATAACTCAGCGTGCACAGGCACAAGACCGTTGTGGATAACTACGTGCGGACACTTGTGGATAACTTGAATGCTCTTCTTCTAAGAGCATAAGTCAACGTCAGCTCGGGCCGCCTGATCCGGTACACCCGCCTACATTTAAAAGGTAAAGGGTTTGTCCGCTTCCTTGTCGAAGCGGATCGGTGAGTAGGAGAGAGATCAGGAAACCGGCATTGAGCTCAGGAAGGACAAGCCACCCCTGGCGCATTGCCGGCGAGGAAGTCCGCCGAAAGTTAATCGGGCGGGCGGCCCGACTTGAAGAACATATGCATCACATCAAGACATTTACGGTCACGCTGACGCCGGCAGAGCACGGGAACACGGTTCACGCCGTGTGCCACGCACTGCCTGACTGCGCCGTCACCGGCAAGGACAAGCACGAGGCCCTCGAACTGATCGAGGACCGTATCCGCCTGCGGATTATGCAGGCGACGCTCGAACACAAGCCGATCCCTGAAGACCGGACGAGTACGAAGTTCATCTGGATGAACGTGGAGGACTTTCTCGTGTAAAGTCATGAATGCCTCCGCGCGACGACCAGCGACCGAGACCGCCGCCATCGATGCCCTCACGGGCAAGATCGTTCACGCGGTGTACAGTTGCCGCTTCCTCACCACCGCGCAGATCGCGCGATTGTTTCCCCAGGACCATGACACCACGGACGACGCCGTATCGCTGCTGGTGAACGCCGGCTATCTCACCCCTATCAAACGTCCCACCCTCGACCCCTATGCTCCGAACATCGTGTACGCGCTCGCCCAGCGCGGAGCGAGTCTTGTCGCCGACCGCCTCGGCATCGATCGCCGGCACGTCAAATGGCGCAAGTACCAGAACAGTGTTGGCCTGCAGTTTCTCGATCATCGCCTGGCCGTGAACGATGTCCGCATCGCCCTGACGATGGGCTTGGCGCGGCTCGGCGGCAGCGTCGAGAACTGGTGGTACGAGTTC
>JBBRPY010000048.1:0-26360 GCA_038227375.1 Dehalococcoidia bacterium | reverse complement strand
CGCGGCGGACTTGAAGAGAGCCCCGCGTGCATCATCAGGAGGAACCACTTGAAGACTTTTGGAATCGCGGCAGTCGCGGTCGTCGCAGCCCTCATCCTGGGCTTCGGCGCGCGCTTCTCTGCCACCACCGCTCACGCGGACGTGACCGCCATCCGGGTCGTCCCGTGTGAAGCCATCGCTGACGCCAGCGACGGCAGCACCACAGATGCCGCGACGAGCGCGGCTGAGTACGCGACGGTCTGCGGCGACGGCGTAGGGCTAGGACAGGTGATCACGCCCGCTGTCATCACCAACCTCGCGAACGCCCTTGGCGACAAGGACGGTGTGCTCGAGGCGAGCGACCTGGACACGGTCCAGGGGTACGGCGGGAACCAGATTGGCGCCGGTTGCACGAGCGCGGTCGTGCCGGCGTCTATTTTCTGCAAGCTCGACGTCTTCGCCTTCACGACGACGCAGTCGACCGTGAAGTTCACGACGACGACGGGCCTCACCTTCGCGCCGGCTGACACGGCGCCGCCCACCGCCAACTTCACCTGCGACACGCAGGCCGAAGACCTGGATTGCGCAGGACCAGTCGCGACTACCGACAACGTTGTTGTCGCTGGCCTGCTCGTTGCCTCCGTTGGCCCTGCGGCCGCCGACACGACCAAGACGATCACCGTTGACCAGAACGGCGTGCCGCAGTCGGCTGACATCAACGTCGTCGGCCCGGCGCACAACGTCTCGCTCGCCCTGGTGAAGTCGACGATCCAGAGCAGCAACTCGAACGCAAACTTCACCACGTGCTCGACGACGAGTGACGTGACGGACTCCTCGTCGCTCTCGAACGCGAACTCGACGATCGCGATCGCCACGGTGACGGACGCGAGCGGCGCCAAGCTCACTCGCGTCCCGGTGAAACTGACCTCAGCGACCACCAACGCGGCTGACTTCGCCACTGGGTCCAAGGCTAATGGCGTCACGTCGAACTCCGGTGAGACCGTCGACGCCGGCACGAATGGTATCGCCCAGTTCGCCGTTATCTGCGGCGGCAAGGGCACCGGTACCAGCGTGATCAAGGCGACGATCAACGCGACCCTCGCGACCGAGGACGTCTCGTCGCAGACCCTGACCGTCGTCGGCACGCCGGCCGCGGTCGCGCTGACGGCTTCGCCGGCGCAGATCGCCTGCGACGGCTCGCAGACGTCGACGGTGACGGCGAAGGTGACGGACTCCTCCGGCGCGCCGGTTGCTGACGGCACCAACGTCAACTTCAGCGTCGTCGCCCTCGGCACGGCGAACCCGATCAACGTCAAGACGGCGGCCGGCTCGGCCTCCAGCACGATCACGCCGCTCTCCGGCGCGACCGCTGGTGTGACGGTCCTCGTCACCGCCGGCACGGGCACCGACAGCGCACAGTCCTCGCTCCGCGTCGACTGCTCGCTGCCGATCCCGCCGACGCAGACCCCGGGCGGTAACCCGCCGCCGCCGCCGCCCCCGACGGGCGGCCAGACGGGCACGATCACGGGCCCGAACACCGGTAACGGTGGCTACCTGGGCCAGAGCGGCTCTGCCGGCATCCCGACGTGGACGCTGGTTGCGCTCGCCCTGGGCAGCGTCGCCCTCGTCGCCGGTGGCATGGTTACGCGCCGCGCTGGCAAGTAACCGCACCCGGACATAGGTCCTGACCGTGGGGCCCCTCGCAAGAGGGGCCCCACGTGCATCCGGGGGGTGTGCAACGGCGTATGGGCTTGAGGGGAGCGGATGTTGGATGTTAGAGGTTGGATGTTGGAACCGTAGGGACGAAGCTTTAGCTCCGTCCGTCCCGCGTGTGCACGTAGCGGAGGAGCTTTAGCTCCATCGTTTCGATCGCAATCCGACACGAACGGAGCGAAAGCTCCGCCGCCACGGCGCAGGTGTGATACACGAACGGAGCTAAAGCTCCTCCGCTACGGCGGACGCGGCGGAGCCGGCGGATGCGGTAGTCGAATCTTGGCGATGGCAAGGGGATAGCGAAGCATGCATGTAACAAACACCCAGGACGATACCGGACGCACCGAAGCGGGCGAGGCGTCCGCCGCGGCGGACGCACGGACGCGGCGGCGGCCATACGCGCGCCGGATCGCTCGCGCTGCCATCCTGATGCTAGGCGCCGCTGCGCTGGTGGCGACGGCAGCCGCGTGTGGCGGCGGCAAGAGCAAGTCCAGCCAGACCTCCACGCCGTCGGTCGGGGCATCGAGCGAGGCCACCGCCACGCAGACGCCCGCGAGCGCCGGCCTGAAGACGCCGATCGCGATATCGCCCGGGGATTCGCTGACGCTGGCCGATCTGGCGGCGCGCGGCAGCAGCGAGCCCGGCCGCGGCGACTTCGCCGGCGAGCGCCTGGTGATCCCGGCGATCGGCGTCGACGCGCCGTTCTCGGTCAAGGCCGTCGGCACCGACGGGCAGATGCCCAACCCGGACGGGCCGGAGGACGTCGCCTACTACGACTTCTCGCAGTGGCCGCTGAAGGGCGGTCTGCCCGGCCGCGGCGGCAACGTCGTGCTGGCGGGCCACGTCGACTACATCCGCTACGGACCGGCGGTCTTCTGGCGGCTGCGCGAGCTGGCGCCCGGCGACCTGGTGACGATTCGCACGAAGGATGGCAGCGAGATCTCGTACAAGATCGAGTTCAATAAGACGATCGATACCGGCGATGTCACCGACTGGAGCGGCATCGTCAGTTCCACCGCCGACGAGTCGCTGACGCTGATCACCTGCACGGGACAGTTCGAGGCGGGGCACTATAACAGCCGCGAAATCGTCTGGGGACGGAAGGTATAGGCGTTTCGGGAGATTATGTCCGCGTGGCGGTGACCGACTATACTGTCGAGCGGCGCGCCCGGGCGCCGGATGCAGGTGAGGAGACGGGGATGCGAGCTGATGCACTGAAGTCACTCTGGAGTCAGGCGACTCCGCTCAAGCGCGGCCTGATCGTGGGCGTGCCCGTGGTGGTGCTGGCCCTCGCCGGCGTCGGCATCGGCGTCGCCGCTTCTGGCGGCGGCTCTTCGTCGCCAAAACAGGCGGTTGCCGACGCGACGGACGCAGCATCGGATACGCCGCAGCCGACGCCGTCGCTGACGCCGGCCGCCACGGCGACCGCTGCATCGGCCGGGCTCCAGGCCACGGATGCGCCACCACCGCCCGGAAGCGCCACGACGAGCGGCGAGAACGGCGCCCGCCGCGCATCGGCGCCCGATCCGTCGCTCTCGGGTCCGGGCCCAAGCGAGGGCACCGGCATGGGGCTGACCATTTCGAGGATCGGCGTCAACGCCTCGGTCTACAGCCGCACCGTCGGCGGAAACGGGCAGATGGGGAACCCCAGCGGCGCCTGGGACGTGATCTGGTACGACTTCTCCGATTGGCAAGGGCTGGGCGGCTATCCGGGCGAGCCGGGGGCCAACGCCGTCTTCGCGGGGCACGTCGACTACATCAACGTTGGTCCGGCGGTCTTCTGGAGCATCCGCGACCTCGCGCCCGGCGACCAGCTGACGGTCGATACGCCGAACGGCCCCGTGCGCTACGCGATCCAGTGGAGCCAGTGGAGCGATCCGGACATCGACTTCACGCAGTACGTGCAGAAGACGGGGCAGGACAGCATTACGCTTGTCACGTGCATCGGCGGCTTCAGCGCCGGGCACTACAGCAACCGGCTGATCGTCCGCGGTGTGCGCGTCTAAGCGCGGCCGTGTGGCGTAGATTAGGCAGGACACGGCAGCGCAGAGATGCGCACGCCAGAGCGCGCCTATCGGGCTGGGCGTACGCCAGGGTGAGGTGACATAAGAGTGATACGTCTTTGAACCGAAATCGACTGTCGTTCGCCCTCATCTCCCTCGGCTCCGTGCTGATCATCGCCGCCGTGACGCTGATGGCGCTGATTGTCACCGGCGTCGTCGGTCGCGGGACCGCCGGGAACAGCAGTCTGGAGACGGTCGTCGGCTTCGGCGACGTCATCAGCACGCCCACGTTGGGCCCATCTCCGACGCCCACCGGCCAGTTCCCGCCGGGCGACAACTCGCCCATCGCCCGCCTGGTCATCGCCAAGGCGGAGATCGATGCCCCGGTGGTAATCAAGGGCGTCGACGGCCAGGGCGTTATGCAGGCCCCCGACAACGCCTACGACACGGCCTGGTACGACTTCAGCGCACCGCCGGGCTTCGGCGGCAACGCCGTCTTCGCCGGGCACGTCGATTACATCCGCGTTGGACCGGCGGTGTTCTGGAACATCAAGGACCTCGAGCCGGGTGATCTCGTGCAGGTGCGTCTGCAAGACGGCACGACATACAAGTACGCCGTGATCTCCAAGCGCCAGTACGACGCCGAGTCCGCGCCGGTCGAACAGATTGTCGGCGCGACGCCCTCCGAGATGGTGACGCTGATCACCTGCGGCGGCACGTTTAACCCGTCGACGCATCAGTACGACAAACGCCTCGTCGTCCGCGCAGAGCGGATGCCGGAGAATGGCGCGCCACCCCCGGTGTCGGCGGCGCCCGGCGCGTAGCCGCGCGTCGCCGCTTCGGCGACTGCGTCCCCTCACCACCCTCGCTCCCGCGCTATCCTGCTCGCATCGCGGCGGGTGCATCAGACCACATCCGGCAACCGACATCGGAGATGGCCTATGGGCTTCAACATCGCCTTCATCCTCTTCCCTGACTTCGAAGAGCTGGACTTTGTCGGGCCGTATGAAGTGCTGGCGATGGCGTCGAAGTACATCGACACGTCATGGCGCGCGTACAGCGTCGCCGAAACGCCCACCGTGCGCGCGTTTCACGGCCTCACCGTGGTCGTCGACCACACCTTCGCCGACGCCCCTAAGCCGGACCTGATCTGTGTGCCGGGCGGCTTCGGCACGCGGCCGGGCATGGAGCACGCGCCGCTCCTCGACTACATCCGCCGCACCGGCAGCGGCGCTGAGTACGTGACGTCGGTCTGCACGGGCGCGCTCCTGCTGCACAAGGCGGGCTTCCTCGCGGGAAAGCGCGCCCCCACCCACTGGGGCGCGAAGCAGGAGCTGCGCGACCTCGGCGGCGGCACGGAGGTCGTCGAGGCGGGCCGCTGGGTGCACGATGGCAACGTTATTACGGCCGCCGGCGTCTCGGCGGGCATCGATATGGCGCTCTACGTGGTCGGCATGCTGAAGAGCCCCGAGGACGCCCGCAAAGTGCAGAACTTCATGGAGTACCACCCGGCGCCGCCATCGTCTGGTGGTTGGTGACTGGTGATTGGTGACTGGTGACTGGTGACTGGTTTCGCGGCTTGCGGTTAGCCCGTTCCGAAACTCGTCAATCGCGCTCAATGATTTCGATCTCATCGGGGCGTGGTAGGCGCTGCATGCGGTCGCCATACACCACGAACTCCAGCCGGGTCAGCACGCCGCTTCGTTGAAATAGAAGGACTTCGAGCGGTATGCCGTCAACGTCGACCCCGCGGCTTCGACCGGAAGAAGCTGTTCCATGGCGGCGCTGTTGGGATTTGGGATCAGGACGTCACTCTGAACTTCAAAGTCGAAGCTGGCGCAATGCGGCTCATCGTTGGGGCGCACTCGACAGGTCTCGATTTGGCGAACGGCCTCGTCGCGGCCCGGGAACGGACGCGCCAGAAGGTGATCGAGTATCGCACGTTCGGCGCCGGTCAACGGTCGAAGCGGGCTGGTCATCCACCGAAGTCTACTCGGGGGCCTTCGGTCTATACTGCCCCGATGAGGTACCTGCTGATTGTGATTGGGGGAATCGCATTGGCGGCGTGCAGCGGCGGGCTCGCTACGAGTTTGAACCCCTACCGCGCGGCGTTGTCCGAAACCGCGACTTTCGATACCCGTCCGGCAGAAACGATCGATTCCGCTGTCGGTTCATTTTGTGCGACGCAGCGCGCGCGCAGTACGCCCAGCGCCGAACCGACGCCTACCCCGACCCCGACTCTAGCCAACCCGCGGTCCTTGTGTTGAGGCCGTTTCGCAACGGGCCATCGTCGGTGATTGCTACGGGTTGACCGGAGATCAGTGACCACAACAAGAGACCAGCGACCAGCAGACCAGAGAGACGCTACACTCAAACCAGCATGATCAAGCGATTGGCGTACACGGTGGCGGCGCTCTCGGCGCCCGGATTGGCGCTGACGGCGGCGGCCGAGCGGATCATCCGGCCGCGGTTGTTCTATACGGGCGACTGGCACATCGAGCCGCCCGTCGGGGTCGGCGTGCCGTACGAAGAGGCGGCGATCTATACCGCCGACGGGCTGGAACTGCAGGGCTGGTTCTTCAAGGCGCCACATCCCGCGCCGACGCTGCTCTTCTGTCACGGCACGAGCTACAACGCCAGCGACATGTGGGTGACGCCCGAGCGCACCGAGGCGTTCCGGGACTTCCTCCGTGGCGTCGGTTGCAACTTCCTGATCTTCGACTATCGCGGCTACGGCCGGAACGGCGGCACGCCAACCGAAGAAGGCACCGTGCTGGATGCGACTGCCGCGCTTGCCTGGCTCTACGCGCGCGACGACGTGGACCCAGCGACGATCTTCTTCTACGGCTTCTCGCTCGGCACCGGCATCGCCACCGAGCTCGCGATGCGGGAGCCGGCGGCGGGCCTGATCCTGCGCGCGCCCTTCACGTCGATTCGCGGCATGATCTGGGATTGGTTCCCGAGGCTGCGGCCGTTGCTGCGTGCCGCGCCGTGGCTGCCGCTCACGAACTTCGACACGCTCGCGAAGATCCGGCGACTCGACCGCCCACTGCTGGTGATGCACGGCGACAGCGACCAGACCGTGCCGGAGTACATGGGCCGGCAGGTCTTCGCTGCCGCGCCCGAGCCAAAGACATACGTCAGCTTCCCAGACGGCGGCCACGCCGACATCCCGACGCACCTCGTCGTGCCGGCGATCAGGCGGTTCATCGACGGCGTGCTCGACCGCAGTGTCAGGGAGCCTGCTCCGGAAGGCACCGCCGCCGGGTAGCAGGATGGTGAGGCGGATCGGCCGAAAACGCATCCTGGATCACCTATGATGCCCGGGACTCATACGAACCATATGAACAGGAGAGACCAAATGGCAGCCTATCCCGTGATTTTCGATGTGCAGCGGCAGGAGCGCTACGACAAGACGCAGGTGGCGATCCGGCTCGTGATCTTGATCGTCCTCTCGCTGGTCGGCGTCGCCTTTAGTTGGGGCAGCGGCCTGATTTACCTCGGCGTCCCCGTGGTGGCGGTGATCATGATCTCACAGCGCGGCGGCGAACAATATGTCGCCGGCGCCGAGCAGAACATGACGAAGTGGCTACGCATGCTGATGCGGGCGTACGCCTACATCGCCCTGCTCACCGACACCTATCCCAGCGAGGACGCTGCCCACCCTGCGCGGTTCTCGATTGCGCCCGCGGGCACGCCATCGGCCGGCGGCACGCTGCTGCGGATCATCACGGCGATCCCGCACGCGATCGTACTCGGCATACTGGGCATCGTCGCGTTCGTCCTGCTGATCGTCGCAGGCGTGCAGATCCTGCTGAGCGAGCGCTACTCCGAAAGCATCTTCAACTTTGTCAGCGGCTACCTGCGCTGGCACGGACGCGTCTTCGCCTACATGGCGGGATTGGTGCAGGAGTACCCGCCGTTCTCGCTCGGCAGCGGGCCGGAAGAGACGTCGCCTACGGTAACGCCGCAGCCCATGTGAGACATCGCGCGAATGCGGCGTCGGCCGCCGCGCGGGCGGCATCGCTCGCGGCGCTGCGGTACGATCTGGTCATGCCCGACCAATCCGATGCTCTGCGCCCCACCGGCGGCAGCGGCCGCAGCTTCCTGGGCGTCCGCCGCATGGAGCCGCAAGATGACGGGGTACACCTCTATGACGATGCGGCGAGTGAGGTGGGCATCGTCCGCTATGGCGAGCGCGTCTACATCAACGGCCGCGTCATCTCGTTTACCGAGCCGAAGCCCGCGTAGCGGAGAGAGGCCGACTGAGACCGCCGGCCCGCGATGGCATTAGCCGAGGACGGTGGCGCTCTCCGAAGCGCCGCCGGCGGGCGTCGAGCCCATCATGCGACCGAGCGCGTCCCAGGTGGCGGCGTCGAGCGGGATCCAGTCGTTGAACGCAAGGCCTTCGACATCACTCGCGGACGTGGTGATCGCTTCGAAGCGCATCACGCCGACGCCGGGCTGCTGCCAGACGACCGGGTACGTCCAGCGCGCCTTCTTCTGCCAGACATCGGGGGCAGCCTGCCAGATCTCGGCGAAGCGGGCGACGTACGCCGGGTCGCCCTGCAGGAAGCGCTCGAGCACGGCGCCGAAGTACGGCGGCGGGCTCTCGATGCGCGCCGGCGCCCAGTCGTGCGCCTTGAACACCGCGACGATGGCGCCGATGGCCTCGTCCCAGTTCACGCATCGCTCCGCGAAGCGGGGGTCGCTGGCGACCGAGAGCAGATTGCGCGCGACGGGGTCGAGGAACTCGTGCCGGAGATCGACGCCCCAGAGGCGCTGCGCGGCGTCGTTCGCGCCGACGACGCGGGCGAACTCGTCGAGCACGAACGCTGGCCAGCGGAACCGGCGCGTCTCCTCGACGGCCTCGTCGGCGGAGTACCAGGTCTCGCCGGGGGAGCGCGCGCCGCGGTCTTCGGGGGCGAAGCCGGCGCTGGCCATCAGCAAGCGCCGCTCGACGTGTCCGAGGCCCATCGCATCGAGCACGAGGACGAAGCTCTCCCGCCGCGGCGTCCGTCGCCCGTTCTCGTACCCGCGCACGGTCTCGTAGGAGAGTCCGGCGCGCGCCGCCACGGCCCGCAGGTTCAGCCCGAGCATCTTGCGGGCGCTGCGCAGTTGCCGCCGCCATGCGTCATCGTGCATGCCGTCGATCATACGCCGCTGCGTCCGATGCTGACGAACAAAAAGCGGTACAGAGCGTACCGCTTTTTGGCGCCGGCCGAGACGGGCGGGCGAAGCGAGAAGTCGGAAGTCGGAAGTCGGAAGTCGGAAGTCGGAGTCGCCGCGGCCTCACGCGGCTCCGCGGCGAGTCTGCGACCGGCCCTGTCCACCGCGCGCGGAGAGGGGAGTTACATTCCCAGCCTCCAGCCTCCAGCCTCCAGCCTCCAGCCTCCAGCCTCCGGCCTCCAGATCACGCCGCATGCGCCAGGCTGTCGTCCAGCTCGTGGCCCTGCGAGAGCGCGTAGCGGTCCAGCAGGGCGTCGGTGAAGGCGTCACTGCCCCAGAGATCGACCGAAACGTGCATATGCTGGCCGTCATCGCGGTCCACGTCGTAGCACATGCGGACGCGGTAGCGCCCGACTTGCTTCACCTTCAGCAAATGCTCGTAGCGCCAGGCTTGCGGCGCGTTGTCGATGTAGAGCGTCATGCCGTCTTCGTCGAGCAGGACATCGGACTTACGCCAGACGTTCGCAAGATAGAAGCCGATACCCACGGCGACGATCGCTCCGGCGACCCACCACGACGTCTGCGACCAGCTCTCCGTCACTGGTGAGATGGCGAAGGGGACGGCGAGGATGGGCAGCGCCACCAGCGGGATCACGTTCTGCCAGAAGAAGATGCGGAAGTGTTCGTCCTGCTCCATACATCCGTTATCGGCTGGCGCGCTGGGGAGGCGCAGTGATGGGGTTGGCTGTGGCTGGGACCGTCTCTCTGTTGGAATCCACTGAGGGCACAGAGTTCACAGAGGGTCGGCCGCGCATCGATGAGCGCTTAGGGGAATTCCTGATGTCCCGGGCGGGCGCAGAGTCGCTTCGAATCTGTCAACACCGCTTTGACGAGTCGTTTGATAGCTCCATGTCCACGGTTTATGATTGGCGCCTCGCAACCGGAAACAGAAGGAGACGCCACCATGACCCTGGTCGAAGACTTCAAGGCATTCCTGCTCCGCGGCAACGTCGTCGACCTCGCCGTCGCCGTCGTCATCGGTGCGGCGTTCAAATCGATCGTCGATGCGCTGGTCGCCGACTTCATCACGCCGCTGATCGCGGCGATCGGCGGGAAACGCGACTTTGGCGCGCTGCAGTTCACGATCAATAGCAGCACGTTCCGCTACGGCGACTTTCTGAACCAGGTGATCGCGTTCGTGATCATCGCAGCGGTCGTGTTCTTCTTCGTTGTGGTGCCGGTGAACCGCCTGATGGAGCGCCGCAAAACCGATACGGCAACGGACCCGATCGTGCGCGAGTGCCCGTTCTGCCTGAGTTCGATCCCGCGCGCGGCGAAGCGCTGCGCGTTCTGCACACAGGAAGTCACCGCCGCGGCGTAGGGCGGCCCTCATCCCGGCCTTCGGCCACCCTTCTCCCAGAAGGGGAGAAGGGATCAGGTGGTGCATTCGCTGCGCAGCGAATGCTGCGTCGCCCTCAGTGCCACGCGAAACGAGCTCAAGGCGAGCAGACGGCGCAGACGGGCTATGCCGCGCCGGTGTCGATGCCGTCGACCACACTGAGCACGTCCGTCAGCAAGCGCACCACCGGCGCGTCGATGCCCGGCGCCGTGCCGTCCCGGTCGATGAGGACCGGGTGCATGCCCGCCGCTCGGGAACCCAGGACGTCGGCGAGATACCAATCGCCGACGTACACGGTCTCGCCGGAAGCAACTCCGGCTCGGGCCAGGGCGTAGAGGACGATCTCGCGGTGCGGCTTCGACGAGCCGACCACCGCAGACGCAACCACGAAGTCCATCAGCCGCGTGATCTCGTGAGCGTGCAGGATCGGCAGCAAGTCGCTCCCCCAGTCCGATACGACCCCCTGGATCAGACCGCGGTTGCGAGCCGCCTGCAGGGCGTCGAGCGTCTCAGGGAACGGCTGCCACTGCGCCGGCTCCTTGTACCAGTCGTACAGGGTGCTACCTGCGGATTCGATCTGTGTGCGTGGCAAGCCCGGCGCGATGTTGCGCAGGGCATAGGCGTAATACTCCGTCCAGAAGGTCCGCGCCGCGCGGTCAGAAGCGTACGCCCCGAGGCCATCCTCGCCGAGCCGCGAATAGAAGAACGCGGCCACGTCCGGAAACGCCGTGCGCTGCTCGGCCTCGATTGCAACGCCGAGCTGGTGCGACAGGAAGTCCCACACTTCGTCGATTTCGGCGCGCGGCCGGACCAGCGTGTGCCCCGCGTCGTAGAAGATCGCCTTGATCATGCAGGCAAGGGTATCGCCTGCGCCGGCCTCACTGCCGAGCCCCTCTCCACCGCTGTTTGGGGATAGGGGTGCCCGAATGGGCCGGGTGAGGGCCACTTACGTCCCGTCGAAGGCGGACGGGCGCTTCTCGACGAAGGCGCGCACACCCTCCGCGCGGTCGCGGGTCGTCTGGAGGATGACGGTGAGGTCGGTTTCGTAGCGCAGCGCCTGCTCCAGTGGCATGTCGAGGCCGCGGAGCATCGCCTCCTTGGCGTAGCGCAGCGCTAGCGGGCCACGCTCGGCGATGCTGCTTGCGAGGCGTTCCGCAGCGGCCCGCACCTCGGCTTTCGGGAGGGCGACGTTGACCAGCCCCCAGGCGGCCGCCCTCGCGCTGCCGACCGGCGTGCCGAAGAGGATCATTTCCGACGCCCGCGCGGGGCCGACCAGACGGGGCAGCCGCTGCGTCGCTCCGCCGGCGGGCATCGTCCCGATCATTACGTCCGGCAGTGACAGCATCGCGTCCTCGGCGGCGATGCGCACGTCACAGGCGAGCGCGAGCTCCAGTCCGGCGCCGACCGCATCGCCTTCGATCACGGCGATGACGGGCTGCGCCATCAGTTCGAGGCAGCGGAAGGGGAGCGGCGCCGCCATCGCGTCGATGGCGGCGAGCGCGCCGGTATCGACGGATGCGCGACCACAGGAGAAATGGTCCCCCGCCGCCGTCAAGAGCACGACGACGACCGAGGGGTCGTCTTGGATCTCGCCCGCCGCTGCATCGAGCTCGCGGAGGAAGGCATCGTCTATCGGGTTGCCCAGCGCGGCGCGGCCGAGCCGAATCTGGGCGACGGCGCCGGCGCGGGTGACGGACAGCGTGTCGAACCGCATGATCGTGAGGATAGCAGAGGGGCTGCGAGGGCGTGCCGGAGTGCGTACGGAAGCTTTCGCCCGACATGCACGAGCACTCAGGTCGCTGCACGATGCGTTCGATGCGTCAGCTCTCGCGTGGTAGTACGGGCACGAACTGGCGGTCCGGGGACGAGAAGACGATGTAGGCGCGGACGGGGGCGGCGCTCTCGTTCATCAGACGGTGCGGCACGTTCCGCGGCACGACGATCAGGTCGCCCGCGCGGAGCGTCGTCCGTTGGTCGCCGAGCGTGTGCTCGACCTCGCCCTCCATCACGAAGACCACCTCCTCGCAATTCGGATGGATGTGCTCGGCGTTACTCTTGCCGGCGTCGAACGTCGCCAGCCCGACCGTCAGCTCCGCGCCGGCCGGCGAGCCCGCGCGCACGGCCCAGTGCACGCCACCGAAGTCCGCCGTCTCGGCCTCGGCGCCGACGCGACGCCGGATCTGGTTGTCGATCGACGGGATGTCCATGGCTCCTCCTCGTCAGCGGGCTCGGTCCGCATCGCTGCGAGCACCCGGGCGGCCGCGGTCAAGCCCCTCGGCGCAGCATGCGCCCGGCGCGCGCGTCCGTCTGCCGTCCGCCTTCCGCCGCGATCTTGCCGTTCACGATGACGTATTCGATCCCCAGCGGGTACTGCCGCGGCTCCTGGTATGTGGCCACGTCGGCGATCGTCTCGGGGTCGAAGATGACGATGTCGGCGAAGGCGCCCGGCGCGAGCACGCCGCGATCGGAGAGGAGATGCTTGCGCGCCGGCAGCGACGTCATCTTGCGCACCGCCTCTTCGAGCGCCATCACCGATTGCTCGCGCACATAATTCTGGATCACCCGCGGCATCGTGCCGTAGAGCCGCGGGTGCGGCTTCCCTTCCGACGGGAGGCCGTCCGACCCGATCATGCAGTGGTCATCGGCGACAACGCGCGTCACATCGGCTTCGTCCATGACGAACATGATCACGCTGGGCGAATTCTCCTCGTCGTGGAGGATCTTGCGGATCGCGTCGCCGACCGGGAGGTCGAGTTCGTCGGCGATGTCCGCGATGTACTTGCCCTCATAGCGCTCGTGGTCGTGCTTCACGCTGGCGATGATCGCCGGCGTCACATCAAACGCGCGCCCCTGGCCGATGCGGAACATCGCGGCGAGCGATGATGACGACGCGACATACGGATAGCAGTCGATCGTGACATCGACGCCGCGCGCGCGCGCGGCCGCGATCCGTGGCAGCGACTGCTTCGTGAGGCCGTAGGCTGCGGCGCCGGCCGACTTGTGATGCGAGAGCTGGACGCCGCAGCCGGCTTCCTCGCCGATCCGGATCGCTTCGTCGACGGCGGCCAGGAGCTCTTCTGATTCGTTCCTGATGTGGCTGGTGTAGATGCCGCCGTACTGCGCGGCTACGCGCGCCAACTCGATCAGCTCGGGCGTCTGCGCATAGGCGCCGGGCACGTAGACGAGACCCGACGACATGCCGATTGCCCCCGCGCCCATCCCCTCGTCGACAAGCTCCTTCATGCGCGCCATCTCGCTCGCCGTGGGTGCTGCCTTGTTCAAGCCGACTACGTTGTAGCGCACGACGCCGTGCGGCACGTACGCCGCGATGTTGCAGGCTGGATGTGCGGCGTCGACGGCGTCGAAGAACTCCGCGGTGGTGGACCACGCGAGTGATGATTCGCCGAGGATCGGCGCGAAGGCGGACCGATAGTACGAGCGGAACCCCTCGCTTGCCGGCGCCACTCCCGCGCCGCAGTTGCCGGCGACGCCCGTCGTCACGCCCTGCATGATCTTGAAGTCGAGACGCGGCTCCCGGACGGCGGCGGCGTCGTCGTGCGTGTGCACGTCGATGAAGCCGGGCGTCACCGCGAGACCGTGTGCGTCGATCTCCCGGCTTGCCACGCCCGTGACGCGGCCCACCGCATCGATGCGGTCCCCGCTGACCGCGACATCACCCGCTCGTCCGTGCGCGCCCGTGCCGTCGATGATGTTGGCGTTGCGGATGATCAGATCGTATTCGGCCATGTCGGTCCTTTCCGGAGCTGCCTGTGGAGCGAATGAAGGGTGATGGCCGCGGACCCGTCAGGCAAGACCGACGGCCGAGCCCGTGCGCGCCGATTCGTAGATCGCATCGACGACTTCGTGCGCGTAGACCGCGGCGTCGAAGTCGAGCCAGCTCTGGCGGTCTTCGCTGACGGCCTTGAGGAACGTGTAGTCCTCAAGCAGGTACGCCTGTCCGAGATCATGCGGGATCACCGCTTCCTTCAGCCGTGCGTCGGTGATGGAGGCGCTCTCGAGGAAACGGGCGATTACCTCTTCCGACGAGATGTCGCTGCGGCCGCCGGTCGTATTCGTCTCGCAGCGGATTGCGCCCGCATAGTCGTCGTCCTCCCAGCTGAACTGCGCGTTCTCGCAGACGACGAGCATGCGGCGGCTCGACCCGCGATGCAGGACGTTGTGCCAGATCGAGGTGTGCGTGACGATGGCGCCCGCTTCGAACTCCAGGATGGCGCTGCTGACATCTTCCACGCCGGCCTTCTCAAAGAAGAAGCGCGTGATGCCGAACACGCGCCGGACGCGCCCGAAGTAGGAAATGAGGATATCGACGTCGTGGATCGCGTGTTCGAGCAGCGTGCCCGAGCCGACCTTGCTCACATCGCCGCGCCACGTGCTGGCGTAGTGCCCCTGGATCGGGAAGAACTGGTCATCGACCATGCTGCAGGTCATCGCCCGCCCAGACGCCGGGTCGTTGACGAGATCGCGCGTCACGGCGATCACCGGCGCGAAGCGCATCACCAGCCCCACCTGATGCGTCACGCCGGCGGCTTTGGCGGCGTCCCGCATCGCCGAGGCGTCGCGGGCGTTGAAGGCGAGCGGTTTCTCGCAGAAGACGGCCTTGCCTCGCGAGAGCGCCTGTTGAGCGAGGTCGAGGTGGTTGTAGGTGGGCGTGCAGATGTAGACGGTGTTGATGTCCGGCGACGCGATCAGCTCGGCCGCGTCGGTGGTGACCATGGAAGCGCCCGACGCCCGCGCGAACGCGGCGAGGCGCTCCGCGTCGGCTTCGGCGATGCCGACCAACTCCCCATCGATCAGCCCGGACTTCAGGCAGAAGTGGATGGTCTTGCCGTGCGTCGTCCCCATGACGCCGCCGCCGATAATGCCGATCTTTGGGCGCACCGTCCGCTCCTCTCCGTTATGAGAGCTTATAGGGGATCGAGGCGGATTGCTTCAGGCCGTCGCCCGGCGATCGAAGTCAGAAGTCGGAGGTCGGAAGCTGGATCGCGTCCACGGCCGACTCCTCAGCTTCGTCTAGCCCTTTTGCGACAGACCGGATGAAGTGCGAGACGGCCTCGACCGTCCAGCCTCGACTTTCGACCTCCAGCGTCCAGCCTCCCGCATCTCTACAACGAGGCGAGATTTTACGTCTTCAGATAGATTGCTTCCAATCTAACGTGCTACGATACGCCTAATCCCCGCCTGTCGCCTCGCGAATTGGAGGATCTCTTGTTTCGTCGCATGCTCTTGCCCGCCGTGGCTGTGCTGGTCGTCATGCTGTCGGCGCGCGGTGCGACCGTGGCCTACGGTGTGCAGCCGATCAACTTCCTTCGAGGCACCGTGGCCGGCAGCGGCTTCGCCACGACCTCGCCGACGGTAGCCCAAATGGGCCCCGATGGCCGGCTGTACGTCGCCGACGGTGACGGCAAGGTCCAGGCGCTGACGCTTGATCCCGTGACCAAGCAAGTCACGGCGGTCCAACTCGTCGCGAGCGCCGCGGCGCTCCAGGAGGTCTACGGCATCGCCTTCGACCCCACCGATGCCTCATCGCCGCCCACGGTGTATGTCACGAACACTGTCGCCGGTCTTCCGCCGGACCCGACAAATCCCAGCACCTTCCCTGGGAAAGTGACGCGGATCAGCGGGCCCGCGTACGCCACGCTCACGGATATCATTACCGGCCTGCCCATCTCGAAGGCGGCGCATGAGGCGAACGGCCTGGCGTTTGGTCCAGACGGCCGCTTGTACATCGCACAGGGGAGCAGCACGAACGCCGGCATCGTGAATCCCGCGCCGAACCCCGGCTTCCCGCTGTTTCTCTATCCCGACACGCCGGTCTCTGGCGCTGTGTTGGTGGCCGATATCAAGGCGCCCGGCTTCAACGGCAACATCACGTACAGCCCGATGGACGCCACGAACGGCAGCATCGTCAAAACCGGCGGCGATGTGAGCGTCTTCGCCCCGGGCTTCCGCAACCCGTACGGATTGGTCTGGCACAGCAACGGCCGCCTCTACGCCACGGACAACGGACCGAACGCCGGCTATGGTGGGCCGTCGACTTCGTGCAGCAACCCATCCGTCGGCGATGCGACAGGGCTCGATGAGCTGAACGTTGTGGAGGCCGGAAACTACTACGGGCACGCGAACCGCAATCGCGGCGCCGCCGATGCCCGGCAGTGCGTCTACCACTACGGAACCGATCCGGGCACGGTGGACTACACCTCGCCGATTGAGGCGAATCTTCCTGCCTCGTCCGACGGCATGGTCGAGTACAAGTCCTCCAAGTTCGCCGGCCAGATGCAGGGCGACCTGCTCTACGCGGCCTGGGTCGACAGTCAGCTTCACCGAGTGAAGCTATCGGCAGACGGGCGCTCGGTTGTCTCCGACACCACCCTCGCCACCGGGCTGCAGAACGCGCTGTCCGTGGCGGCCGACGCCGATGGCACGATCTACGTCGCCGAATACGGTGCGAACAAGATCACCTTCCTGAAGCCGGACGAATCGGCCGTGAGCGCGATCACAGTCACGGCCATCTCGCCGAACGCCGGGCCGATCGCCGGAGCTCAGCCCGTGAGCATCAGCGGGACGAATTTCACGACGGCAGCGGACACGACCGTGACGATTGGCGGCCAGGCTGCGGCCAGCGTGGTGGTACAGAACTCGACCACGATCACGGCGCTGACGCCGCCGAACACTTCGGGCCTGAAGGGCGTGACGGTGACGAACTCCGTCGGCGCCGCGACGCTGGCGAATGCGTACAACTACGTCGTCGGCGGCGGCACGGTTCCGCCGGTCGCCAACGCGGGCCAGGACATCTCTGCTCCCGTCTCCCACGCAAATCACGGGCACGTCACGCTCGATGCGAGCGCTTCCTTCGATCCTGACGGCTTTATCGCGAACTACACCTGGACTGAAGGCGCGACCGTGCTATCAACGGGCACGACGAATAAAGTCGTCGCTGAGCTGACTACGGGTGTCCATTCAATTACGCTGACCGTCACAGACAACGATAATCTGACATCCACGGACGCCGTGCGTGTGACGATCACGTCGGGCCCGCTCAATCCGAGTCCCTTCTACTGCCCCGACGTGAATGGCGACACGAAGGTCGATTCGCTTGACCTGCTCCTGGTGGCGAGAGCTCAGAACAGTCGCTTCGGCCAGGTCGGTTACGTGCGAATCAAGGATCCAAACAGTGACCGCGTTATCAACTCGACGGACCTGCTCCTCGAGGCTCGAGGCCAAACAATGGGTGGCCGCTGCTCGTTGGAAGACCAGATGGATCGCACCGCGACCGTCGCCATCGAGAAGTATCAGAACATCAACCAGGCGATTTCCGATGGCTACACGCAGGCAACTCAGTTCATCCCGCAGCAGGGTCGCCACATGACCAAGTCTGCCTTGTACGACACGACGTTCGATCCCGCGAAGCCCGAA
This sequence comes from Dehalococcoidia bacterium, assembly GCA_038227375.1. Lineage (GTDB taxonomy): Bacteria > Chloroflexota > Dehalococcoidia > DSTF01 > JACRBR01 > JALYKW01. Next base: position 8,663 of record JBBRPY010000048.1, on the reverse strand, counting down.
GGTCTGCTGTACGAGCCGGACCCGAGTACGCCGGGCGGGTGGCGTCTCGGTGGCGCGATCTACATCATGCCGTTCCAGCTCAACCCGCTGGTGCCGGACGGGTTCCCGGGCACCGACGACGCCTGGCACTACCACGACTTCCTCTGCTTCTATCCCGGTGGCATCGTGACGCTGGATGACCAGCCGACCTGCACCTCGCGCGGAGGCTCGTACCAGACCAACGTCGGCTGGCTCTTGCACCTCTGGAACTACGTGTTGCCACCGTATGGCCCGGGCCGCTACGTCGAGGACAACCCGAACTTCGTGGGGTTGCCCTAAGCATCACCTCCAACTGATCGCAAGAGGCCCGGCTCCATCGAAGCCGGGCCTCCTCTTTCTGCGAACAGACCCTCAGCGCATCAGCCGGCCGATGGCATGCCTTGCATGTGTCCGCGCACGTGATCAATCAGTACCCCGCCCTCGATGAGCTGTTGCGTCGTCACGGAGGCGCCGTCAGCGAGCGGCAGGCTGGCAGTTCGGTCCAGTTGCTCGTCACTCAGGCCGCGAATGTATGACGCCATCGAAGAGCTGCCTTCACGCAGCAGTTTGAGCACGTCTTCCTTCTTGCACGTGTTGTGATCCGCCGCGCGCCGCTCGTTCTTGCCGTTGATGTCGTCCCAGGTGTACGCAGGCATTTGCCGCCCCTCGGCGGCAGCGCTGATATATTCGTGCTCTAGGGGAAACTGGCCGGCCACGTGCTGCGCCGTCGCCGCAACGGTCCAACCCTCGGCGCCGCCGGTCGCACACCACCGTTCCTCTGAGCACGACTGGATCGTACCTTCGAAGTCCTTGATCGATTCTTCGAATCGCTGCGCCCACTCTTCTGCTCGGGTGCTCATATGGACAGTCTCCTTAATCTTCGAAGAGCGATGGAGAAACACGAGAGCTGAAAAGGCGATTGTAAGGCACGACCGCCGGATTCTCAACCCAGAACGATACCGCTCGCTCAAACTCGCGACGCGAGCCTTCGAACCACTGGAACACCCGATGACTGGCCGCAGTTACCCGCTAGCGGGTGGCCCGGGCGGTGGCCCTGGGGGGCCGCCCTGCGTGGTCGGCGCGTCGCCACCCGGGGCGTCCTCCGGTCCGCCGGTACGGTCGCCCCCTTCGCGGTTGCGCTGGCGGCCCCCGCGCCGGCCTCGCCGGCGCCGCTTAGCGCCGCCGTCGACGTCAGATGTGCTTCCGGCCTCCGCTGCGGCCGGAGTCGGCGGCGCAAGGCCCACCGGCGTGCCTTCCGGCATGCCGAGCGGCGGCGCCTCATCCGGCGCGACCGGCGCCGAGTGCCGCAGCGGGTCTTCGATCTCGCGCACCAGTTCTACTGGCCGCACCGTGAGGCCGTATTGCATCTGCAGGTCGATGACGGGCATCTCCATCACCTGCTTCTGCTCGGTGAGCCAGAGCCTGACGGTTTTCTTCAGCACGTTGACGCTGTTGACCTTCGCCTCACCCACTGGGGTCGACACCATGCTGCCCACGCGTGGCATCTGCCCCCGCAGCTCGCGGTAGCCCTCGTACTCGAAGGTCAGGCAGCAGTACAGGCGGCCGCAGACGCCCGAGATCTTCTGCGGGTTCAGCGGCAGGTCCTGCTCCTTCGCCATCTTGATCGAGACCGAAGGAAATGCCGGCTGCCACGACGAGCAGCAGAGCCGCTGGCCGCAGACGTCGTAGCCGTCGAGCAGCTTCGCGCGGTCGCGATCGCCGATCTGCAGCAGCTGCACCTTCGTGCCGAACTGGTCGGCCAGCTCGCGCACGATGCCACGGAAGTCGACGCGGTCGTTCGCGGTGTAGTAGAACGTCAATTGTACGCCGCCGAGGTCGTACTCGCCCGACACGATCTGCATGTCGATGCGGTCTTCGGCGACGCGATGCTTCGCTACCCGCAGCTGCTCCGCTGCAAGATCCTTGAGTTTCTGCCGCTGCTCGAGGTCCTCCGGAGTCGCGACGCGGAGGATCGGCTTCAGCGACTCCTTGATCTCGCTGGCGAGCACCTGGTCCGGTGAGATGACCACGCGGCCGACCTCGAGCCCGTGCGACGTGTCGACGACGATGAAGTTGCCCACATCGAGCTGGAGGTCGGCGCAGTCGTAGTAATAGACCTTGCCGGCTTCCTTGAAGCGGACGCCGACGGGGGTGCGCTGGTGGTCTGTCATAGCCGTTCCGAGCGGCGCGTTTGTTCGCGTCCGCGTCCTTTCTGTTATGGGGCGGCCAGCCGGTCTGCGACTGCGTTCGGCTTCAGCACCGGCAGCGAAAGCATCATCAATTCGAGGGCGAGGACGGGCGTCGCGTTCTCCGTCAGCTGCTGCCGGACCTCGGAGATGCCGCGAAGCGCGCGGACTGCCGCCTTGACGTCGCATTGTGCCGCGAGCGGGCGCAGGGTGTCCAATCGGTCGCGGTGTACCGCCTGGATCTCGCGCCCCGCGGCGATCAGCAGGATGTCGCGCCACCACGCCTGCCACGCCTCCAGGGTTTCCTGGGTGGCGGCGCGATTCCTCGTGTAGCGGCCGCCGAGCTCGGCCGCAAAGGCGAACCGCTCCGCAACCGGCGCGCACGCCAGCGCCTGCGCCCGGTCGAGCGCCTCGCGGCGTTGGTCCAGCAGGCCGTCGTCGTGCAACGCCATCACCGCCCAGCCGATGCGGCCGCCCGACAGCCGCGCGAGCTCCGCCGCCCGCTCCGGCTCGACATCCCAGCGCGTGCGCAGAGTCCGCTCGATCAGCGCCGGCGGTTGGCCCGAGAATGGGAGCCGCCTGGCCCGCGACCGAATCGTCGGCAGCAGCATCTCCTCGCGGTCGGTGATCAGGATCAGCACAACCTGTTCGGGAGGCTCCTCGAGTGTCTTGAGCAGCGCGTTCGCGGTGATCGGGTTCATCGCCTCCGCCGGCCCGATGATCAGCACGCGGTAGCGGCCGTCGTACGGCGCCCGGCTGATCGTGCGCTCAAGTCGCCGGATCTGGCAGATGCGGATGTCGCGCGCATCGTCGTTGGTGTGCTTGTGATCCAAATCGTCGCAGATGCTGCCGATGGTGACGATCTCGACGTCGGGATGCGTCATCGAAGCGATGCGTTCGCACTGGCGGCAGCGCCCGCACGGCCGCGTTTCGCCGATGCAGTTCAGGAGCTGGGCGAACTGGAGCGCGGTGAGCGTCTTCCCGGTGTGAGCGGGCCCGGCGAACAGATACGCGTGCGCGATCCGCTCTCGTTCGGCCGCGCGTGAGAGCACGGCAACGGCGCTCTCTTGTCCGACGACGGTCCACGTCATCTGCTCGTCCCCCGAACTGGGCCGCAACTCACTTCCCCATCGACAGCCGCTCCGCCAGCCACGGCGGCAGCTTCGCCGCCCGCATCTTGCGCTGGGTGGAGGCGATGTCGTACGCGACCCTATGCCACGAGACGCTGGCGGCGCCCTCATCGTACAGGAGATACGACGCGCGGGGGTCGCCGTCGCGCGGTTGGCCGACGCTCCCGGGATTGAGGATCAGGCGCTGCCCGTCGAGCTGCGCCACGTCACCGTCCTCGCACAAGCGTGGGCGCGGCGCGTCTCCCGAGCGCTCTTCGAAGCGCATCGGCAGGTGCGAATGGCCGACGAGGCTGTACGGCGTCGTCTGCAGTTGGAACTGCGCCAGCGCCTGCTCGGCCGAGAGCAGGTACTCCCATGCGGGCGCGCGCAACGAGCCATGGGTGAGCGTGAAGCCATCCGTGCTCCTCACCAGCGGCAACTCCAGCAGGAACTGACGCTCGTCCTCGGAGAGCTGGCCGCGCGTCCACAGGGCCGCTTCCGCCGCGCTGGCGTTGAACTCGGCGACGTCCATCGCGCCGCACGCCGCGAGGTCGTGATTCCCCGCCACCGACGTCAGCGGCCGCGCGCGCAGCATCGAAAGCACCGCCGACGGTTCGGGCCCGTAGCCGACGATGTCGCCAAGGCACCAGACGCCATCAAGCGGACCGCCCGCTTCGGCGTGGCGAAGCGCGGCGCTGAGCGCCTCAAGATTGCTGTGGACGTCGGAGATGACGGCGATGCGCACGGCCGCATGGTATCGCTCCAGTCAGCGATGCGTGAGTGCCGCCGGCCGGCCGGTCGCGCGTCGCGTCGAGTGAGCCTCACGCGACAAGCCGGTATTCTGCATCGTGGACGTGAGCGGCCCCAGCGAATTCGCTTTGATCGAGCGCCTGCGGGCGGCGCTGCCCAAGCACGCCGCCAACGGTCTCGTCGTCGGTATCGGCGACGATGCGGCGGCGTGGCGCTCCCCCGCCTACACGCTCGCGACGACGGACACGATGGTTGCCGGCGTCCACTTCCTGCCGGGGCGCGTCTCCTGGCGCGACGCCGGCTGGAAGGCCCTCGCCGCCAACATCAGCGACATCGCGGCGATGGGCGGCACGCCGGCGTTCGCGCTCGTCACGTTGTGCCTGCCCCCTGACACGCCTGTGGAGGCGGTGGACGAGCTCTACGCCGGGCTCATCGAGTGCGCCGGCGTCTACGGCGTAACCATCGCCGGCGGCGACATCGTCACCGCGCCCGTGTTCGGCATCACGATTGCGCTCACCGGCGAGGCCGCAGTCGCGGCCGACGGCTCGCCCCTGCTCTTGCGCCGGGAGGCCGCGCGGGCGGGGGATGCGATCGCGGTGACTGGCCCGCTCGGCGGCTCCGCCGGCGGCCTTCGCGCCCTGCTCGACGATGCGCCGCTGACACCGGACATCGCGTGGCTGATCGAGCGGCACATGCGCCCCCGGCCGCGCGTCGATGCGGGACAGGCGGCGATCGCGGCGGGCGTGCGCTGCGGCATCGACATCAGCGATGGGCTGGTGCAGGACCTCGGCCATGTCTGCGCGGCGAGCGGCGTCGACGCCGAGCTGTGGCTGCCCAGCGTGCCGGCCCCGCCGGAACTCTCCGCCTGTTTTCCCGATGACGCGATCAACATGGCGACTGGTGGCGGCGAAGACTACGAACTCCTGCTTGTCGCGCCCGAGGCGGCGCTGGCGCACGCGAGCGACCTGCTCGGGACGCCGCTCACCCGCATCGGGCGCGTTCTTGAAGGCGCCGGCCGTGTGCGCGCGCTCGATGCAGGGGGTGGCGAAATGCAGATTGAGTTAGCCGGATGGGACCATCTCACACAGGGACGCCGGTGAGCTTCGAGATCGAGAGCGCGACCCCCGGCGCCACCCGCAAGCTCGGCGAGCGCATCGGCCGGTTGCTGCGGGCGGGCGATGTGCTGCTGCTCTCGGGTGAACTGGGCGCCGGGAAGACCGTACTCGCGCAGGGGATCGGACGCGGACTCGGGGTCGGCGACCCGATCAAGAGCTCGTCGTTCGTGATCATGAACGAGTATGACGGGGCTGCCCTCCGCCTCTTCCACGCGGACCTCTACCGCCTCGAGGATCCGGCGCAGGTGGCCGAGCTCGCGCTCGAAGAGCTCGCATCGGCGGGCGTGCTGGTGGTGGAGTGGCCGGAGCGCGCGAGCGAGGAGATGCCGCCCGAACACCTGCTGGTGCGGCTGAGCTACGCCGGGAAAGGGCGGCGGATCGAGATCGAAGCCCGCGGCGTGCGGTATGAAGAGATCACGAAGAAGCTGGAGCGGCCCTCACCCTCGCCACGGCGAGTCTTCGACCGCCCTTCGGGCACCGCTCTCCCACAAGGGGGGAGGGGACGGAAGGAGCCGTGAGCTGGTGCCTGCGAGCTCGGCGGCGTAGCCTTACCGACTATCCGGGCGGCCCTCACCCTCGCCACGGCGAGTCTTCGACCGCGCTTCGGGCACCGCTCTCCCACACAAGGGGAGAGGGGATGGACGGAGCCGCAGGACTGTTGCGGAGGCGTGTCCGGCGGCGTAACCTCACCGACTTCCGACTTCCGACTTCCGACTTCCGACTTCCGACTTCCGACTTCCGACTTCCGACTTCCCGCTACTGCATGTGCACGACGGACACGCCCTGCGCCCACAATTCTTCCAGGCGATAGTAGTCACGCTCGTCCGGGGAGAAGAGATGGACGATGGCGTCGCTGAAGTCGATCAGCACCCAGCCGGAATCCGCGCTGCCCTCAATACGATGCGGGCGGGCGTCGGGCCGGAGGTCGACGCTGAGCGAGTCGATGAGGGCGTTCATCTGCCGGGCGTTGTTGGCCGTGCCAATGACAAAGTAGTCGGTAAACGTGGACACCTTGCTGATGTCCATCAGCACGATATCTTCCGCCTGGCGTTCGGAGAGCAGGTCAGCGATGCGTTGGGCGAGGTCCGCGGACTCCAGTAAGCGTCTCCGATGCGGATTGTGTCCGGCCGGATCCGGCCGTCGATTGCCTGTGTTTGCGCGCCGAAGTATACCAGCACTCCGCCGCCGGCCATCGCGCTCGCGACGAAGCGCCGAGCGCGGAAGGAATGGCCGCGCGACGCGATATACTCCGCTCGATGAAGTTTGCGGTGCTCTCCTTCCCCGGCACCTGGTCCGACCGCGACTGCCAGTACGTGCTCGCTCATGAACTCGGTCAGACGGCCGACATCGTCTGGCACCGCGAGTCGAATCTCGATGACTACGACGCCGTCGTCATCCCCGGCGGATTCTCGTATGGAGACCATCTGCGCACCGGCGCCATCGCGCGCTTCTCACCGGTGATGGACGCCGTCGTGCGCCACGCCCAGGCGGGCAAGCCCGTCATCGGCATCTGCAATGGCTTCCAGATCCTCTGCGAATCTCACCTGCTGCCGGGCGCGCTGATGCGCAACGACAGCCTGCAGTTTCGCTGCATGCCGGCCCACCTGCGGATCGAGAACGCGGATACGGTCTTCAGCCGCGCTGGCCGCGAGGGACAGACCATCCAGGCGCCGGTATCGCACGGCGAGGGCAACTACTACGCGGACGCCGAGACGCTGGCGCAGCTCGAGGCCCAGCGCAGGGTGATCTTCCGCTACGCCACCGGCGAGGGCGAGGTCACGCCCGCAGCGAACCCGAACGGCTCCGTCCATAACATCGCCGGCATTGTCAACGAGCGCGGAAACGTGCTGGGGATGATGCCGCACCCGGAGCGCTCGTCGGAGGCGCTGCTGGGCAGCACCGACGGCCTGCTGGTCTTCCGGTCGATGGTGGGGGCGGTGGTCGGCGCGGCGTAGGCGCTCCGGCTGGAGGCTGGAGGCTGGAGGCTGGAAGCTGGGCCTCGCTCCACGAGGACGACGCGATCTCTGTCCTCTCGTCGATGAGGGTTGGCCGAAGGCCGGTGGTGGGTCGGGGGAGGTGCGCCGAGCGCCCAGCCTCCAGCTTCCAGCCTCCAACCGCCCAGGAAGGGAGATACCCCGCTCGGTTCTTGACTTCGGCGGAAGCGAGCGGATAGTATGCAACGACGAACGAAAGCGACGGGTCCTGTGAGGCCCGGAGCGTCCGGTGGCCCCGCACAGCGGGGTCTTTCCTACGCCGGACGGGCGCACAGAACGGCCCACCTCCGCCTTCGCGGCGAAGCGCAAGCAGCCCTGGCGCAGCAGAGTTTCCAAGTCAACAGAGCGAGCCGCGGGGCTGTCCGGGCGCGTCGGACATTCGTTTGACGCATGGGACGCCGCGCTAGACTCGCTCGCTGCGCGCCGCTTCGTTGGTGGGCAGGGCACCTTAACAATTGGATAGCGGTAAGAAGTAAGTGCGGGTGAGGGTTTTCCGTTCGAATCTGACTCACTTCGGTGAGGAGAAATTGTCGGAGAGTTTGATCCTGGCTCAGGATAAACGCTGGCGGCGTGCCTTATGCATGCAAGTCGTACGAGATTAAAACTTCGGTTTGACGTCTAGTGGCGGACGGGTGAGTAACACGTACGTGACCTGTCCAGAAGTGGGGAATAACCAGCCGAAAGGTTGGCTAATACCGCATGTGGTCACCCCTTGGAAGGGGATGACGAAAGCCGAAAGGCGCTTCTGGAGGGGCGTGCGGTCGATTAGCTAGTTGGTGTGGTAACGGCGCACCAAGGCGATGATCGATAGCTGGTCTGAGAGGATGGTCAGCCACACTGGGACTGAGACACGGCCCAGACTCCTACGGGAGGCAGCAGCAGGGAATTTTGGGCAATGGGCGAAAGCCTGACCCAGCAACGCCGCGTGGGGGATGAAGGCTCTCGGGTCGTAAACCCCTTTTGCCGGGGAAGATAATGACGGTACCCGGCGAATAAGCCACGGCTAACTACGTGCCAGCAGCCGCGGTAATACGTAGGTGGCAAGCGTTGTCCGGATTTATTGGGCGTAAAGCGCGCGCAGGCGGTTCGTCGCGTCCGAGGTGAAATCTCCCGGCTCAACTGGGAGGGGTCTTCGGATACGGGCGGACTTGAGGAGAGCAGAGGTGAGTGGAATTCTCGGTGTAGTGGTGAAATGCGTAGATATCGAGAGGAACACCAGCGGCGAAGGCGGCTCACTGGGCTCCACCTGACGCTGAGGCGCGAAAGCGTGGGGAGCGAACCGGATTAGATACCCGGGTAGTCCACGCTGTAAACGATGGGCACTAGGTGTGAGGGGTATTGACCCCCTTCGTGCCGAAGCTAACGCAATAAGTGCCCCGCCTGGGGAGTACGGCCGCAAGGCTAAAACTCAAAGGAATTGACGGGGGCCCGCACAAGCAGCGGAGCGTGTGGTTTAATTCGACGCAACGCGAAGAACCTTACCAAGGCTTG
>JBBRPY010000047.1:0-27030 GCA_038227375.1 Dehalococcoidia bacterium | reverse complement strand
GCTGAAGAGCACGCCATTGTTCCCGCCCTCAACCTTCACGTGGACCGTCACTTCCTTCCGCGCCGTCGGGTCCGTTGTGTCCGGTGGCGGTGCCGTGTGGCTATCCGCACTCAAGGGGACATCACTCTGCACGTTGATCTTCCAGCCGTCGGCCGTGTACTCGTCGAAGGACTGGGATCGGAGGAACGCCGCCACCTCGGGCGTGATCTTGACCTCGAGTTGCACCGCGTCGCCGCCGTTGAGCGCGATCTTTCCCTGGAACGCCAGCGCATCCTTGAGATTGTGGATCGTAATCGGCTTCTTCGAGCTGATCGAGACGAACCCGCGCGCGAGCGGCTCCAGCTTGCGGGTGTAGGGCGCGTACAATGCATGCCAGCGTTCGTTCGCCGACTCCGACCGGTCGGCAAGCGGCAGCAGCCAGGCGAAGGCCAGCAAGCCGACCGTCACCCAGAGCGTCAGGTTGAGTACGGAGAGGCTGATGAACTCCGGATAGGTGACGCCGCCGCCCTCCCACTCCCGCTCCTTGCGCGCGAGGTGCAGGCGCATGATCAGCAATACGGCGCCGAAGACAAACACGACGAACGCGGGGCTGAACTGCCCGGGGATGAAGCTGATGTTCCACATCAGCGCGCTGCCGCCGGGGATCAGACCGAGCCACGGGTTGCGCCAGCGAAAGATCGCCCACGACGAGACGTACGTCCCGAGCCACGTCAGCACCAGCAGCAGCACGATAAACGGCAGCGTGTCGGTGCTGATGCCGTTCTGGGTCACGGCGCTCCACCAAATGTGCATCCGGTCGACGATGTGGTCGATGCGGATAGCGGGCGAGCCGCCGGGCACGATCGCTACGAGTTGTAGCAGCACGAGCGAGGCGCCCAGCAGGAAGGCGGCCGGATGGAGCAGCGCTTCGGCCCGGCGCACCTGCGTAAGCGCGTAGCCGATGATCAGCGCTGAGAAGCCGATCGGGTAGAGCGACGGCATGTCCTTCACCCAGTGGGCGCTGTCGATGGAGGCCACCACGCTCATGAACACGAGCGCGGTGATGGCGAAGGTCAGCCAGTCTTCCCAGGGGATGAACGAATTGAGGCGCTCGTCCGCAGGCAACGGCGTCGCCGTCCGCTTCTGAAAGATCTCGTCCCAGTTGGCTTCACGCATGGTGCTCAGTCCGTCGGTCGTCAGTCGTCAGTCGTCAGTCATCGGTCATTGGTGATTGGTGATTGGTGACGGTTGCCCGAAACATCTCAGCAAACAGCAAACAGCAAACGGACTCTCCAACATCTAACACCCAACATCTAGCTAAGCCCGACACCGGCGCCGAGCGCCGTAGGCAGGTCATCGGCGTGCTTCACCATGTAGGTGTAGACGTCGGTGGATGCGAGCGATGCGAAGACGCCGAGCGAGCTCTCGCCGTTTCCGAAGGTGCTGGGCTCGAGGATGATCGCCGCCACTTTCACGCCGCGCGCCTGCAATGCTCCGAGGCCCGCGACCCAGGATTCGTCGGTCGAGGGCGTAATCGTGACCACGGTCGTGTGACGGCCGAAGCGGCGGGCCTCGTTCGAGAGCAGGTTGCCGAGCGGGACGTCGCCCCAGGCGCGCGCCATCGCGAGCGACTCGAGGATGCGGGTGTACTGCGGGAGTCCGCGGTCCGCCTCCACATTGTCGAAGCTGCGGCCGTACGACAGGAAGCCGACGGTGCGGTTGGCGGTGAGGAAGTAGCGTGCGACCGACGCCGCGATGCTCACACCGTACTCCTCGGTGGAGTCGTCGCCTTCACCCACGTGCACACGGCGTTCGAGGTCCAGGATCACCCAGATATCGCTGGCGGGATCGAGCTCGAATATCTTGACCATCAGTTCGCCCGTGCGGGCTGTACTGGTCCAGTGGATGCGGTTGTAGCTATCGCCGTACTCGTATGGCCGCACGCCCGACGCGTTTGGCGTAACGTAGTGTGTCCGCCGGCGAAAGCGCCCCTCGCCGGGCAGGTTGGCGGCGGGCACCGAAAAATTCGGCAGCTCGACCGCGCGCGGATAGACGAGAATGTTCTGCGCGCGGCCGAAGCGGCGTTTGTGATGGAACATGCCGAACGGATCCCCCGTGGCCACCTCGACCGGCCCCATGCTGTAGAGGCCGCGCCGCTGCACCGTGGAGCGCACGCGCCACGACCTGTTGCTGCGCGCGCCGATGGTGATCACGCGCTTTGCGACGTGGCCGGGCATCTCGCTCGGATCGTCGACCTCGAGCCACACCTTCGGGAACCAACTGCGGTTGCGCACGGTGATCCGCTCTTCGAACTGCGCGCCGGACTGCAGGCGGTCCGCCGATCGGTCGGGAATAACTTCGAGACCCCAGAGATTCAGCCGCGACCAGGCGTAGGCCACCGGCACGCCGATGACCGCGACGTAGACCATCCGCCACGTCAGCCAGAACCCGGTGGAGATCGCGATCGCGCTGGAGATGCTCGCCATCAGCACGACCGCGGTCAGGGTACGGTTCGTGACGAAGATCGTCCGGTAGAGGGACAGCAGGCGCTTCATTGCGCCCGCCTATCGCTTCGCTGCTTCGGACGAGCTGCTGGAAGGAATGGGTGCGGTATCGCGTGCGCGGGCGCCCGGCACCGGCACGCGCTCCAGCGTCTGCTCGACGACCTCCTTCGCGCTGATGTTCTTCACGCGCGCAGCCGGGCTGATAATGATGCGATGGCCCAGCGTTGCGTACGCCAACGCCTTCACATCGTCCGGGACGACGAAATCGCGCGCATCCAGCAGGGCCCGGGCCTGGCAGGTGCGATAGAGCGCCAGCGACCCGCGCGGCGACGCGCCGAGGTATACCGATCCGTGCTTGCGCGTCGCATCGACGATGGTGACGATGTATTGCTTGATCAGCGGGTCGACGTACACCTCTTTGACCGCGCGCTGCATGCTCAGCAGCTCGTCGGCGTCGGTCACCCGCTCCAGCGCGTCGATCGGGTGCGACCGCTGCTGGCCTTCCATGATCAGCACTTCGTCCATCATCGTTGGGTACCCCAGGTGGATACGGATGAGGAAGCGGTCGAGCTGTGCTTCAGGCAGCGGGAAGGTGCCCTCGTACTCGATCGGGTTCTGCGTAGCGAGCACCATAAACGGCGCAGGCATCTTGTGCGTGACACCGTCGCTGGTCACCTGACGCTCCTCCATAGCTTCCAGCAGTGACGATTGCGTCTTCGGCGTCGCGCGGTTGATCTCGTCCGCCAGCACGACCTGGGCGACGATCGGGCCGGGTCGGAACTCGAAATCTCCGGTCTTCTGGTTGTAAATCGAAACGCCGCTGACGTCGCTGGGCAGCAGGTCCGGGGTGAACTGGATGCGCCGGAAGCTGCACCCGGTCGAGGTGGCCAGGCTCCGCGCCAGAATCGTCTTGCCGACGCCGGGCACGTCTTCGATGAGGATGTGGCCCTGGCAGAGGAGCGCGATCAGCGCCAGGCGGACCTCTTCTTCCTTGCCGATGATGACCTTCTCGACGTTGGCGATGACGCGTTCGGCGATGATCTTGGGGTCTTCCATGGGGCCTCCGGCGAAAGCGGGGGGTGCTCAGAGCTATATACGCACACGGATACAGGAAGGTTCCGCAAGTATAGCAGCGGCGCCATACTCCGACCCCGATGCGCCGCCTACGGGAGCCCAACGGGACGTCTCCCTTATTCGCTACGCAACAGCTATGACAGCCACTCCGCGGCGGACGCATGATGTGAGGGCGGACGCTGGAGATGGAGGCGGGGGGTGAGGCTGCGGTGCGCGGGTTGGAGCCAGACGCCGCGTGATGGCCTCTTCTATTTCGTGCGCGAGGGAGATCGCCGTTAGCGGACCGTGTGAGGCGCGCAGATCGCTAGACTGCTCGGAGTACTCAACCACTTCTCAGGGGCAGAACAGGGGGGACCGTGGGCCGCAAGGAGATCGAGGCGCTGATCGCGGTGTTACAGCAGCAACTGGCGCTGCCACCGCAGGAGAGGGTTGTCGGCGGCAGCTGGCAGATCCTGTACAGCCGCGACCGCGAGGCATTCCTGTTCGAGAAGTGCGAATTGGGCGGCTACTGCGAAGAGCGCCCGAGCGTCATCGCTGTTTCCGGCGCCGTGCTCGACCGCGGCGGACCCCTCCTCGGCGGCGATTAGCCGGCCCTCACCCTCTCCGCGGCGAGTCTTCGACCGCCCATCCGGGCACCCCTCTCCCACAAGGGGATATCTGGATGCTGGACGTTAGGGGTTGGATGTTGGAGGCCAGAGGGCAGCAAATACCTCGCGCCACAATCCTCTGTGCCCTCGGTGTTCTCTGTGGACCCGAAGGACGAGCGGCGAATATAGATGTCGGATGGAGCGCCCCGACGACTGCCGACTGACGACCGCCCACCGACCGGCTACGTCTTCTCGAAGCGCTCGACGTCCAGCACGAACATGATGGCGCCGCCGACGCGGACTTCGATCGGCTCCTGCAGGACGGAACCTTCCCCGAAGAACGGCAGCGTCTGCACGGGGACGTACTCCGAGCGGGCGTAACACTCGCTCCGCACCATCGCGACGATGCCGTCGACTTCATTTGCTTCGACGCCCGAAAGGATCGTCGCGTTGCCTTTGCGCAGGAAGCCGCCGGTGCTGCTCACCTTCGTCGCCGGATAGCCCTGCTCGATCAGTTTGCGCGTCAGCTTCTCGGCGTCGGGGTCGGAAGCGATGATGACGACGAGTTTCAGCTCCCCGTTGCCGTTGTTGTCGCCGTTGCCTATACCGATGCGATCGTCCACGTGCCCTCCATCGCTCTCGCTCAGCCGCATCGTAAGTCCGCCTGCGCGAGCCTGTCAACGCCGCTGCCGTCCACCCGCCCGCCGTCAGATCAGCGCCACGCACGCGCATCCGCCTCGCCCGCTGCCACGACGAGCGCGCAGACGGTAGGCTTCGCGTACGTGCGGAGTCATCGCCCAACCAGGGCGGGAGGTCCAGGTGAGCAACGAGACCGAACTGAAGCCGGCCGTCGATATGGAGACGCTGGTGTCTCTCTGCAAGCGGCGCGGCTTCGTCTTCCAGAGCAGCGAGATCTACGGCGGGCTGCAGGGCGCCTGGGACTACGGTCCCCTCGGCGTCGAGATGACCAGCAACATCAAGCGGGCCTGGTGGCGCGCCATGGTCCAGGAGCGCGACGACATCGTCGGCATCGACGCCGCCATCCTCATGCACCCCGACGTCTGGCGCGCGAGCGGCCACGTCGAGACCTTCACCGACCCGATGGTCGATTGCCGCAACTGCCAGGGACGCTTCCGCGCGGACGAGCTGGATTCCGAGGTCTGCCCGACCTGCGGCGTGCGCGGGCAGTTCACCGAGCCGCGCATGTTCAACCTGATGCTGCGGACCTTCCTCGGCCCCGTCGAGGATGAAGCCGCCACCGTGTACTTGCGGCCAGAGACGGCGCAGGGGATGTTCGTCAACTTCGAGAACGTCCTCACCTCAACGCGCCGCAAGCTCCCATTCGGTATCGCGCAGATCGGCAAGTCGTTCCGCAACGAGATCACGCCACGCAACTTCATCTTCCGGGTGCGCGAGTTGGAACAGATGGAGATGGAGTATTTCTGCTATCCCGAGGACTCCGTGCGCCTGCACCAGGAGTGGATCGCAGAGCGGCTCTCCTGGTACGTGCGCTTTGGGCTGAAGGTGGACCGCATTCGCGTGCGCGCGCACACGGCCGAAGAGCTCTCGCACTACTCGCAGGCGACCTCGGACTTTGAATATCTGTTCCCGATCGGCTGGGCGGAACTCGAAGGCGTCGCGCATCGCGGCGACTACGACCTCACCCAGCACGCGAAGTTCAGCGGCAAGGCGCTGTCCTACTTCGACGAAACGCGCAACCAGCACGTCGTGCCGCACGTGGTGGAGCCGGCGCTCGGCGTCGGGCGCGCGATGCTCGCGTTCCTGTCCGATTCGTACGACGAAGAGCTCGATGAGAAGGGCGAGAAGCGCACCGTGCTGCGCCTGCACCCGGCGTTGGCGCCGATCAAGGTGGCGGTGCTGCCGCTGAGCCGCAAGGAGACGCTGACCCCGGCGGCGCGCGAGATCGCCGCCACGCTGCGCAAGCACTGGATGGTCCAGTACGACGATGCGCAGAGCATCGGCCGCCGCTACCGGCGCCAGGACGAAATCGGCACGCCGTTGTGCGTCACCGTCGACTTTCAGACGGTGGAGGAAGATCAAGCGGTGACGATCCGCGAGCGCGACAGCATGGCGCAGGTGCGGGTGCCGATCAGCGGTCTCGTCGAGGCGCTGCGCGAGCGGCTGGTGGATGTGCTGTAGTGTTGGCGTCACCCCTCTCCGCGGCGAGTCCGCGACTCTCCATGGCGAGTCTGCGACGGCCCGTCTGCATCGCACGGAGAGGGATGAGGCAGCCGAGGGATTCTCGATGGCGTACCGTCCGCGCTCGATGTAGTGACGAAGCGGAAGCACAATACGAGGCGTTATCAGGGGTATGCCGCCGGGAGGTCTCTGTTTGATGATGAATAGGTGGCCGTACATGCGTCTCCGTCCCTTCATGATCATCGCGCTGCTGGCCGCCCTCGCGTTCGCGCTTGCCGCTTGCTCCTCCGGCGGGACGGCTTCGCCAACACGGACGAGCGGCGCCGCTTCGGCGACTCCCGGGCGCACCGCCGCCGTGACCTCGGCCGCCACGAGCACGACGGGCGCGGGCGCCACCGCAACGACGGGGTCCGCAACGCCGCCGGCGTCCGGCATGCGCTTGGCGAGCGCCGCGTTCGTCGACGGTGGGACGATCCCGGTGGAGTACACGTGCAGCGGCGCGCAGACGTCGCCGCCCCTCACCTGGACCGGCGTGCCGTCCGGGACGGCCGCCTTCGCGCTAACGGTCGACGATCCGGACGTGTTCGCCGCGGGCTTCGACCACTGGGTCTTGTTCAACCTCTCCCCGGACACGACGCAGCTCCCGGCGGGCGCCGATCTCCCGCCGCAGGCGGTTCCCGGGAAGAACGGGCGCGGGACGCAGGAGTATCTCGGCCCCTGCCCGCCACCCGGCGCGCCGCACCACTATCGCTTCCACCTCTACGCACTGGACACGCCGCTGAACCTCCCGCCGGGCAGCAGCAAGGCCGACCTGCTGGCCGCGACGCCCGGTCACATACTGGGCGAGGCGCTGCTGGTGGGCTTGTTCGCGCGCTAATCGTGATGGGGGTGCCGGGTGGCGGGCCGGCCTCTCAGCGGGCGCAACCCGTCGCCGCTGTGCTTCTGCCCGCGTCGCCCGTGTTCGTGAGTAGATGTCCCACCGCGCCAGACCGCGTTTGACACATCGACGGCATGCCCGGCGTTATGCTGATCGCCCGCTCGGGCGGTTGCGCCATGTGCATTCGGGCGGCCGCGCCCAAGGGCGCCGTCTGGCGTAGGCGCGCGGGCGCGTATACTCTCGCAAAGGCTGCGGCCGCATTCGTGCGCGCCCGGCGTGGAGGATCGCGTGCAACAGCTCGTCTTCATGATCGACGTCGACAACACCATCCTTGACAACGATGGCGTCAAGCAGGACATGCAGGCGAAGCTGCTGGCGATCCTCGGGAGCGAGCTGGCGGCGCGCTTCTGGGAGCTGTACGAAGCCGTCCGCGACGAGATGCAGATCATCGACTTCTACGAGAGCATGCGCCGCCTGCGTGAGGAATTTCCGGACCAAGCGGAGACCGTCGACGCCGGGCTGGACGCACTGATGGAGTGGGACTTCCGTCCGCGCCTCTTCCCGCAGGCGCTCGAGACGATCGCTCGCCTGAAGCGGTTCGGCACGGCGGTCATCGTCTCCGACGGGGATCCGGTGTTCCAGCCGAGCAAGATCCACCAGTGCGGCGTCACCGAAGCCGTCGATGGCCACGTCCTGATCTTCGTCCACAAGGAGAAGTACCTGCCGGCGGTCGAGGCGCGGTTCAAGGCGGGGCACTACGTCCTGATCGACGACAAACCGGGCATCCTCATGCGCTCAAAAGCGCTTCTCGGCGACCGGCTGACGACGGTGCACGTGCTGCAGGGGAAGTACGCGCTCGACCCCAAGCACGCCGTCGATTACACCCCGGATTTCGTCGTAAAGCATTTCGGCGACCTGCTGGACTGCTCTGCCGACGACTTCCTGCTCGTCGCCCGAAACGAGATGGAGCAGGCTGCCCGCTAGCGCAAATGCATATCCGCCGTTACTTTGGCGCGGATACGGCGAATCGAAATCGCCGGTACCAAGCTCCCTCTCCACGCGGTGAGAGGGGCCGGGGGTGAGGCCCGCGCGATGCGAGCGACTAACCCAATCCTCACAGTTGCCCGACACATGCCCCCGCGCCGATAATTGGGTAACCCAATCTGCGCCACGTGATCGCAGCGCGTCGAACCGACCGCGTGCTGACGGAGGAGTGAGATGACCCAGCTCTTGACCAAAATCGACGTACCGGCCGATGTGCCGTCGGCCATGCGCGCCCGCTACGAAGAGAATTTCCAGACGATGACGAAGGGCACCGGGCGGCTGATGCTCTTCGCCGGCGACCAGAAGGTCGAGCACCTCAACGACGACTTCTACGGCGCCCTGAGCAGTGGCGAGGCGATCGCGTCCGACGACGCCGACCCGGAGCACCTGTTCCGGATTGCCTGCGACGGCATCATCGGCTGTTTCGCCACGCAGTTTGGTCTGATTGCGCGCTACGCCCGCGACTACATGACCGTGCCCTATCTGGTGAAGCTGAACTCCAAGTCCCACCTGATCAAGACATCGCAGCAGGACCCGCGCAGTCTCGGCTGGGCCACGGTCGAGGATGCGCTGACGCTGCGCGACGCCGGCGTCAGCATCGTCGGCGTCGGCTACACCGTGTATCTGGGCAGCGCCTTCGAGTCCGAGCAGATGGCCGAAGCGGCGCAAACGTGCATCCAGGCACACCGCAACGGCATGCTGTCCGTGCTGTGGATCTACCCGCGTGGCGCCGCCGTCCCGAAGGAGCAAGACCCGCATCTGATCGCCGGCGCAACCGGCCTCGGCGCCGCGCTCGGCGCGGACTTCGTGAAGGTCAACTATCCGAAGCCGGAAGACGGCGTGCCGGCGGCGGAGGCGTTCAAGGAGGCGGTGAAGGCCGCCGGCCGCACGCGCGTGATCACGGCGGGCGGAGGCAGCACTGACGTCCGCAAGTTCCTCCAGACGCTGTACGACCAGATCTCCATCTCCGGCGCCTACGGCAGCGCGACCGGCCGCAACATCCACCAGAAGAGCCTGCGCGAGGCGATCCAGATGACGAACGCGGTCAGCGCGATCACCTACGGCGGCCGCAACGTCGACGAAGCGATGGCGGTGTACGAGGGCCGGGAGCAGTTCTCGCTGTAGCGGGCCTCACCCCTCTCCGGCGGTGAGCCTGCGACCGGCGCCTCTCCACCGCGTGACGAGCGGAGCGTAGTTCCAATCGCGGGCCGAGAACGTGCTCACATCCCGCAATCGTCCGTCGCATGATCCCTTCTCCGCTTGTGGGAGAAGGGTGGCCGAAGGCCGGTCGCAGACTCGCCGTGGAGGGGATGAGGGCGGCCGCTTTCGGTGAGATTCACGCCGCCGTAAGCATGGCCTCACCCGGCGTAGCTGTTTCGCCCGTCGGCAGTGCTAAGGTTGAACTGGCGCGTGCCGTCGCGTACGGCACCGCTCCCGAACGCCGGCGTCATTAGAGGTCCCCCTGTGCTGAGCGCCGCTGGCCCCATCGCCCACCCGCGAGATCAGCCGCTGCGGCGCGACCCGCGGTTCGTCCGCTTTGCGTCGGCGAAGCTGCTGAACCTCCTCGGGCAGAATGCGCTGATCTACGGGCTCTTCATCCTCGTCGTCAGCCAGCACAAGTCGGCGCTGGCGACCGGCGCCTTCGTGCTGACGGCGAACATCCCATCGATCGTGCTCGGACTGCCGTCGGGCGTCGTTGCCGACCGGTTTCCGCACAAGGCCACGCTGCTGATCACACTCGGAGCGCGGATCGCCATCGTCTGGTGGTTCTTCTCCCTGCACCCGGGGGCGGCCGCAACGATCCTGCTGACGCTGGCGACCTGGTCGATCTATCAGTTCTATTCGCCAGCCGAGAGCGCCGCCCTGCCGGGGGTCGTCGATACGGAGCGCTTAGGTTCGGCCAATGCCTGGCTGAATGGCATCTCGCTGGTCGGCCAAGTCGGCGGCGCCGGGATCGTCGCGCCGCTGACGGTGAAGGCGTTCGGGTCGGACGGGCTCTTCCTGATCGTGCTGGCGCTGCTCATCGTCAGCACCTGGCTCTTCGCAACCGTGCCGCACCTCTCGGCCCCGAGGGCGACGCGTGGTCTGCGGCAGAACATCTTCCAGGCGCTGCCGGCGGGGTGGCGCGCGATCAACGGCGACCGCGAGCTCTGGCGCATCGTCATGCTGACGATCGTGCTGGACACTGCCATTTTCGTCGTCATCGTCGCCACGCCAACGTTCATCCGCGACGTGCTGCGGACCGATCCCGCGAACGCCGTCTACATCGCCGCTCCGGGCGCCGCCGGCATCGTCGCCGGCCTCGTGGTGGCGCCCATCCTGCTGCGGGCGAGTCCGCCGCGCGTCGTCGTGACGCTGGGCTTCATCTGCGCGATCGGCGTCATCATGACGATGCCCTTCGTCGAGACGCTCTCCTCGCAGCTCGAGCCGTATGCGCCGGTGAAGCAGGCGACGCAGTGGCTGCGTGTGCCGGCGGACATCGCCGTGCTGGCGCTGCTGCTGCCCTTCGCGGGCCTGGGGATGACGCTGGTGCACGTGGCATCGAACACCGCCGTGTACCAGCACGCGCCCGACGGCTGCGTCGCGCAGGTCTTCGCGACGGAGTCGGCGATCAGCAGCATTGCGTCCATCGTGCCAGCGGTGGGCGCCGGTATCGTCATCGATCTGGTCGGGGCGCCTGCCGTACTGTTCGTCGTGGGAGGCATCAGCGCGGCGCTCGCGTTCGCGCTCATCCTGGGGCCGCTGCAACACGCGCAGCACCCGGAGCACAGTATGCATCAGGCGTGAGGTTGTGCTGCGTCAGTGGCTGGTGGCGCTGCTCCGCACGATCAGGGCGTCGGCGCCGAGGGTTACGACGTCGCTCGCCTCGATCTCATTCTTGCCGCCCAACCCGAGGATGCCGGAACGCGCGCGGTAGGCGCTGATCCGGCAATCGCTGTCGATCATGATCTTGTCTACCGTGCCGATCGAGTTGCCGTCCTCCGTCAGCATGTTCGCGCCCTTCAGGTGAATGCCCGAATCGCGCACTTCCTTGGCGCGCGCTTCCGTCGAGATGTGTGTCAGCGCACTCGCGCTCTCCACCGTGATAGCGTCGTTACCGAGGCCGCGGATCTGCGAGCGGTTCAAGAACATCACATCGTCCGAGTCGCTCGGCGACACCATCACGCCGAGGAGCGCCTGCTCGTCGGGGTCGAAGAGCACATCCTTCACGCGGCCGATCTCGCGCCCTTCGCTGGTCGCGATGATCGGCAGCCCGACAATCTCATCTGCGTCTCTTGCGGCGCCTGGCGCGGCCTCTGCCGTGGTCTCCGGGAGTCGATCGATCATGGTGTGGCCACATCCTGCATCGCTATGTTGGTCTGCGGCCGGCGCCGCGTACCCCCACCGTAGCAAGCGGCAGGGTCGGGAAGGATGCCCGCCACGCCCCCGCGTGCTGCTTACAGCGATCTGCAAGGCCGGGCGGCGTTTTGGGCATGCTCTGGTAGCTCGTACGCATCTCATACGAGATCTCAGAGCCGGCGACACGGGGCCGGGCAACACAGAGCCGGGAGAAAGCTACCCCCTGTCGGCTCGGCGCTGTAACCTCTGCTCTATGATGGCGGCGGAAGGAGTACCCGACCATGGCGACGTACATCGTGCTCTACAAGTTCACCGCGGACGGCGCGAAGAACATCCGCGATTCGGTCAAGCGCGCCGGGCGCATCCGGCAGGAGAACGCGCGCGTCGGCTTTCGCATTCTCGACGTCTTCTGGACGCAGGGCCCGTATGACATGATCTCGATTGTCGAGGCGCCGTCGGAGGAAGCGATGATGGGCGCGATGCTGAACGTCGTCGGCGCCGGCAACGTCACCACGACGACGATGCGCGCGTTCGACTCGCTGGAGATGTCGCGCATTCTCGCCCAGACGCTTTCGCTTTCGGAGGAGACCTCCTCGCCCGCGACTGCCGCGAAGACAGCGAAGGCGAAGGCAGCGGGACCCAAGCCGAAGTGATCTCGATGTTGGAAGTTAGAAGTTGGATGTTGGAGGCACCGATCGGCCTGATGAGACCCCGACGACCGACGACCGACGACCGGTGACCACCTACCCGGTGCTCCCGCCGACCGCGATCAAGTTCGGCACCGACGGCTGGCGCGCGATCATCGGCGAGGAGTACACCTTTGATAACGTCCGCGCCTGCGCGGCCAGCGTGGCCATGTACCTGAAGGCGCACGGCCTCGCGGACCGCGGCCTGATTGTCGGCTATGACGCGCGATTCGCGTCAGAGGACTTCGCCGACGCTGTCGCCGAGGTCGTCGCGGCGGCCGGGATCAAGGTCTACGTCAGCAGCGCCCTCTGCCCGACGCCGGTCGTCAGCTTCTCGATCATCAATCGCAAGGCTGGTGGCGGCGTCGTCATCACCGCCAGCCACAATCCCTGGCGGTGGAACGGCTTCAAGTACAAGCCAGAGTACGGCGGCAGCGCTTCGCCCCAGATCGTCGCCGAGATCGAGGCGCCGTTGCCGGAGCTTGCCGGCCGCGCGCTCCCCCGCATGGACATCGCCGAGGCGAAGAGCGCCAGCATGGTGACGATGTTCGATGCCCGCGCGCCGTATCTCGCGCATCTGGGGCGTCTGGTCGACCTCGATCGGCTGAAGGCCGCCGGGCTGAACGTGGCGTACGACGCGATGTACGGCACCGGCGCCGGTTATGTCGGCGAGCTCCTCGACGGCGGCCGCACGAAGGTGACGGAGCTGCATGGATTCCGCAATCCGGCCTTCCCCGGCATGCACGCGCCCGAGCCGATTGCCCGGAATCTCGACGACCTGTCCGCGCTGATGGCGAAGGGCGGCTACGACGTCGGCATCGCCACCGACGGCGACGCCGACCGCGTGGGCATCGCCGACGAGAACGGCAACTTCATCAATCAGCTGCAGGTGTTTGCGCTGCTCACCTACTACCTCCTGGAGGCGCGCGGCGAGCGCGGCGCGATCGTCAAGTCCGTCACGACGACGCGCATGGTGCAATCGCTGGGCGAGCTGTACGGCGTGCCGGTGCACGAGACGCAGGTCGGGTTCAAGTTCCTCGGCCCGAAGATGATGGAGACGGACGCCCTCATCGGCGGTGAAGAGAGCGGCGGCTACGGCTTCCGCGGCCACGTGCCGGAGCGCGATGGCATTCTCGCGGGGCTATACATGCTCGACTTCATGGCGCGCACCGGTAAGCGCCCGAGCGAGCTGCTGGCGGAGCTGTACGAAAAGGTGGGCCCGCACTACTACGACCGGCTCGACGTCGCCCTGCGGCCCGAGCAGCGCGATGCGGTCTGGCAGCGGGCGCAAGCGGCGCATCCCGAGAGTGTCGCTGGCATCAAGGTCACCGGCTCCGACACGACCGACGGCTTTCGATTCCTGCTCGACGGCAAAGGCTGGCTGCTCTTCCGCTTCAGCGGCACCGAGCCCCTCCTCCGCATCTACACCGAAGTCGTCGGCGACGAGGCGCTGGTGCCGCAGATCCTGGCCGAGGGCCGCGCGCTGTTGGGGGTGTAGCCTAACCTTCTCCGTGTTCGCGAGTCCCCCTCCCATTCTGCCAATTACGTGCTCAACCCCAACGGGAACTGGTCGCAAATGACCGATACTAGTGGCGTGACGCAGTACAGCTACGACGTGCTCGACCGCCTGAGTAGCGTGACCTTGCCGGCCGCGCCCACGACGACGGCGTATACCTACGACGGCGTGGGTACCCGGCTGACGCAGCAGGTAGACGCCAACCCGGCGACCGTGCAGACCTACGACGAAGCGGACCCGGGTGTCCAAAATGATTAAGCGATACGCAGCGATGGTCGCCGTTGCCGTCGCACTAAGCGTTCCTTTGTCGGTGCTGTCGGGCGTGTCAACCGGGCGACTGCTTTTCGCTACCATTTTGGGTGCAACCATGATCGGAGGACTTGTCTGCGTGCTCTTAAGAACGGGTCTTTTACATGGCGATACTCCAGGCCGACGCCGGTAAGTCGGAGCGTATGAAGATGTGCTCGCTGGTTGTTGATGGCAGGGCTACACGCACACTAAGGGTGGTCTTCGGACTCATTGGCGCGATATCCATTTTGGGGATCGTCAGCGTCGCTGCCATCACGAAAGACGGGTTGTCGTCCGACATCATCAGACCGACGGCGATAGCCCTTGGTGTTGTGACGCTGGCGACACTCGTCGGACTTGTCATTGGCGAGAAGATCCTTTGGCCCTTGATCCTTCCTGCCTCGTCGCTTAACGACAGCGATGAAGGCGATGGCAAGACTTGAATGGCACGTCTTGCGAGCTCGCCGACGGCCCCGCACGACGCAGCTGACCGACAGGGCCGGCGCGATCACGAACAGCTATAGCTACGACGTCTTCGGGGCACCGCGGGCAACCGCCGGGCGCGTCTGACTGCGCCGCGGTACGGAGTGGCGGTGATCATCGGCGAGGCCGCGGACGTGCGTGATCGCCCGGTCGAGGCGCCAGGCGAGGGCAAGGTAGAGCAACGCCAGCAGCGCGGCGCCGAGCACGTCGCTGGGCCAGTGGGCGCCCGTGTACATGCGCGCCGGCCCGCCCAGCGCGATCTCGGCGATGCAGAACGCGCGGACGAGCCAGGCCAGCGGCCGCAGCGGTATCGCCCGGTGGGCATAGGCGAAGATCAGCCCGTACACGGCGACTTCCCCAAACACGTGACCGCTGGGAAAGCCGTCCGGGCCGGGCCACTGGCGAAGCTGCGGCAAGGCATCGTTGAACCACGGTGGGTTCTGCAGGTCGAATGGCCGGTGGACGAGGTCGCGCACCGCCAGCTGCACGTAGTGCAGCGCGCCGGTGCCAGCGATCGTTAACGCCTCAAACCGCAATCCGCGCAGCAGGAGCCAGATGAATGAGAAGAGCAGCACACCGGCGATGAACTGAAACTCTCCGAGATTGTTGACGGCGCCGAAGACGCGGTCCGCCACCGGGTAGCGGTCGAGGCGCTGCACCCACTGCGTCAGCCGGATGTCGAGGGGGAGCGCGTAGCGATGGGAGCACCAGACGGCCAGCCCCACGAACGCGGCGACGCCGATCAGCCACGCACTCAAGAACGCGACATCGGCGCGATGGGACCAGACGCGGCGCATATGCATGGCGTGAGTATCGAATTGCGCGCGCGCGCGGGCAAATGGCGCCGTCCAGGGCGTCAAGCTGGCCAGTGTTATCATGAAGCAGGTCGCCACGGCGACCGGAGTAGGATCATCGACGAACACAGGCTTCGTGAGTTGTTGACAGCGGTCGCCGCAGGGCGGACAGAGATTGGCGCCGCCCTCGACGAGTTGCGCCAGTTGCCATACGAAGATATCGGCTTCGCGAAGGTAGACCACCATCGCGGCCTGCGCGACTGGCTGCCCGAAGTGATCCTCGGGCTGGGCAAGACGCCGGCGCAGATCGTCGCCATTGCCGGGAAGCTGCTCGAACGCGCCGACCGCCTGCTGGTCACGCGCGTAGAGCCGGAAGCGGCAGCTGCACTCCTACTGGCGATCCCGGATGCCGTGCACCACGCGGTAGGGCGCTGCCTGACGGTGCAGCGGGCGCCGCAGCTCCGTGTCCCCGGCGTCACCGTGCTGTGCGCCGGCACCGCCGACCTGCCGGTGGCCGAGGAAGCCGCCATCACCGCACAGATGGCCGGCAACGAGGTCGAGCGGATGTACGACGTCGGCGTCGCTGGCCTCCACCGCCTTCTCGACCAGCTTCCCGCCCTGCGCCAGGCCCGCGCGCTGGTGGTGGTCGCGGGCATGGAGGGCGCCCTGCCCAGCGTGGTGGCGGGCCTCGTGTCGGCGCCCGTGATCGCGGTGCCGACATCGATCGGCTACGGCGCCAGCTTCGGCGGCCTCGCCCCGCTGCTTTCGATGCTGAACGCGTGCGCGGCCGGGGTGGGCGTGGTGAACATCGACAACGGCTTCGGCGGCGGCTACCTCGCCGCCAGCATCAACCGCATGTCCCACGCCGCGCGCGCGGATTAGCGCGTCGCGCGAGCGATTCGCCACGACAGCCGATCCGAGAGCTTCGACTTCTAGTCCGGCTGCCGCTGGTTCGAATCCTGCCGGGGGTGCCAAACCGCCCATTGCGCGAACCGCCGCGCGCCTGTTCCGGCCACGGACTGGAGCCCGTCGTCCGCCGTGGTTACCGCCGCCAGAAGAGTAGGTGCGTAACGCCGCTGGGGCTGGGCACGGACTCGAAGTGGAACCGGTCGAGCAGGTCCTCGTGGGAGGTCCAGAGTCGCTCCCCTCGGCCGATCTCGACCGGCGCGACGGCGATATGGATGGTATCGATGAGTTCCGCCTCGAGGAACTGCCGAACAGTGGCGACGCCGCCTCCAACCCGTACGTCCTTCCCCTCAGCGGCGTCCTTGGCTTGCCGCAACGCCTCCGAGGGCGTCGCATCGAGGAAGTGGAACGTGGTGTTGGCGAGCGTGAAGCTGGGTCGGTGATGGTGGGTGAGGACGAACACGGGGGTGTGGAAGGGCGGGGTGTCTCCCCACCATCCCTTCCAGTCGAGATTCTCCCACGGGCCACGCTGCGGCCCGAACTTGTTGCGGCCCATGATCTCGGCACCGATGTTCCGCGTGAAGTCGGAAGTGAAGTAGTCGTCCAGCCCTCGGGATCCGCCGGGCTCGGTTCGGTTCGGCCAGCTCGCGGTGGCGAACGCCCACGAGGCCAGGTCGGCCGGGAGGCGGGCAACACTACCACCTCGGCGCTCGGCATGTCCGAAGGGCGCCTCGAGGCTCTGGCCTTCGCCAGCGCCGAACCCGTCCATCGACACGCAGAAGTTCTGCACTCGCACCAGTTGAGACATTCCTCGATCCTTTCTGAACCCTCCTGGGTTCTATAGACACTAATTTTCTGCGTTTTGATCACCTTGATCAATAACGTTTGCACGATAGTGCGTTCTGTGAGACTGCGGCAGGCACGTCGAGATGTACAGTTCGGTGTCGTGCGCAAGTTGCACGCGTTCCAGAGCTCCTGGTGCAGCGGTGAGAGTAAGGGAAGATGAAGGGATCGGAAGTTCGGCGTGCGGTGGCTGCGAGTATGTCAACGGCGTCAGCGCTGGCCCTGACGGTCGACGACGCCATCGTTCTTAACGACTCGAACCGGCTCGTCCTCCGCCTGATGCCTTGCGACGTCGTTGCCCGGGTCGCGCCCATGGCGCATCAGGGCGCACAGCTCGAAGTCGAGGTTGCTCAACGGCTCGCCGAAACCGAGAGCCCTGTGTGTGCTCTTGAGGCTCGCGTGGAGCCACGCGTCTACGAGCGTGACGGCTTCGCGGTCACGCTGTGGACCTACTACGAGCCTGTGCCGGCCCGAGAGCTTCCGCCAGCCGACTACGCGCACGCGCTCGAGCGCCTGCATGCCGGCTTGCGGCAGATCGATGTCCCGACGCGGCACTTCATGGATCGAGTCGTGGACACTCAACAATGGGTTGCGAGTCGCGACGTCACTCCGGAGCTCCCCGACGCGGACCGGGAGCTTCTCGCCAACACGCTGCGAAGCTTGAGGGAGTCGATCGTCGACCGGGGCGCCGCCGAGCAGCTGCTGCACGGCGAGCCGCACCCGGGGAACGTGCTCAGCACGAAGAACGGGCCGCTTTTCATAGACTTCGAGAACTCTGTCCGCGGGCCTGTCGAGTTCGACCTTGCCTGGGTGCCCGAAGATGTGAGCAAGCATTATCCGGACGCTGATCAAGAACTGGTCGCCGAGTGCCGGGGCCTCATGCTGGCGATCATCGCCGCGCACCGCTGGCGTCGAGACGACCAACACCCGAGCGGTCCACGAAGGGCGGAATGGCTCAGCGCCGTGCGCCAGGGTCCGCCGTGGCCGGCGCTCGACGTCGTGTAGCGCCGACGCGTGTAGCGTCCAGTTGTTGATTTGAACGCTCCTTGCGTGCCAGACGTTGGTCGCGGCGTAATCGGAAAGCCAGCGCTCCAGATACGTTCCGACCGTCAACTTCCCCCGGCAAATATCGAGTCCGGTGTCGCGTCGGTGGATGGCATCCGTCAACGCCCGCTCAGCATCACGATGGCAATCGCGGCGTGGTCGTCCCGTTCGCGGGCGCGCTCGCCGTGGCTCGGAGACTCCATCACCAGCTTTTGTGCGTCCGCGTACTGTACGCGACAAATGACGCGGTGCCATGCCAACTGGTGGCAACTGATGACGGCCGCTGCCAACGCACTCGTCGGCAAATGTCGGCAAGGCGCTACGTGACAGGCGAACCGTCACTTGTACGTCACTTCGACAAGGGCTCCTCGATGACACGCAGAAGATCTCGCGCGACGTACATAAGCGGAGCCCGTTCCCGCATGAGTTCTACAACCCCAGCAGTCCGTAGCCGTTCCAAGACCCCTTTGGCGCCCACCCACGTCACATCGAGGATAGTCGCGGCCGACGATGGGGTCATGAATGGGGTTTCGAAAAGCGCATCGAGGAGACGCAGCGCGTTTCCGGACGCGCGTCCCTTCTGGAGCTCCTTTCGATACCGATCCTGTAGGTCACGCACCCTGCGGGAACGCACAATCGCATCATTCGATTGCTCCTCAACGCCTGCTAGGAAAAAGGTCAGCCACCGCTCCCAATCGCCAGTAGCGCTAAGTTCGTACAAGCTATCGTAATATCTCTGGCGATGGTGCTCGAGATAAGCGCTCAGGTAAAGCATGGGCGTAGGCAACACCTTGGCCGCACACAAGTGCAGGACAACGAGGAGCCGCCCGACCCGTCCATTTCCGTCGAAGTACGGATGGATCGTCTCGAACTGGTAATGCATCAACGCGCATCGAATCAAAGGCGGGAGTTCGAGCTCTTCGTTCAAGAAGTTTTCAAGATCCGTGAGCAGATCTCGCACATAGTCCGCCGGCGCTGGAACGAATCGAGCTTCTCCGATGTCGGTTCCAACCGTTCCGATCCACACTTGCTCGGTTCGTATCTCGCCGGGTCGACGTTCGCGCCCGCGAACGCCTTGCATGAGTACGGCGTGGACTTCATTGAAGAGACGCATGCTCAGTGGCAGCGTCTTCAACAGCTCCAAGCCATGCTCCAGCGCGTACACATAATTGACAACTTCCCGAGCGTCGCCGGAAGGATTGCGCTTGCTTCCGGACGCTTCGTACAAGTAGACGTCAGAGATTGAGGCCTGTGTGCCCTCGATCATCGACGACAGTACTGCTTCGCGTCTTAGGAACGGGCGAATCAGGAGGTGAGGATTCGGAAGCGTCTCTCCGATTCCAGCGAGCACAGACACGGCACGAGATGCGCGATCGAGTTGGTTTACGAGGCGAGGGCTCAGAGCCAGCTCGCGAGGCAACGGATCAGGAGCGAACGCAAGCTCGCCCTTATAGCTCGGCACCAACCGACCGATTGGGCTCTTTTCGAGGCGCGCTGTGTCCATGACCTTACCTTAGTTTGATCTAGGTCGCGGATCTAAGGTTTCCGCGCCAAAAGCTTAAAAGGCTCATCCCTATACGCGTTCAACCCAATCAAATCCTAGCTTGATGGACGCCAGCAGATCAAGGTTTTCGGCCATAAACCTTAAAGCCCATCCGTTGGCGAAATCGAGCGCGCGCCCGAACGGGAGACTCTAGAGAGGCCCATCCTGGGGGGCTAAGCTACACCCCGATCGCCGCGGCCACCTTCGCCCAACTCCTGTCCTCCTCGCCCTCCAGGCGCCGCAGGTACACGCTCGTGACCGCCAGCGACGAGTGGTCGAGGAACCGGCTGACGTCTTCGATCGACTCCCCCGCATCCCGCCGGAGCTTTGCCGCAGAGTGCCGGAAGATGTGCACCCCCGCTGGCGGCAGCCCCGCCAGCCGGAAGTAGCGCTGCAGATTGCCGTAGAAGCTGCCGCTGGTGATCCCGCGCGTGTCGCCCCGACGGGCCGGCCACAACGACGCATCCGGCGCCATACCCATGATGTCGTGCCCGAACGCCGACAGCGCCAACGTCAGGGCGACAAACGCCGGTAGTGGTAGCTCCCGCTTCCCCGTCTTTCCTCCTTTGCCCCGGTAGCGATACCAGGTCTTCCCATCCTCCTGCGTGATGTCGCCGACCTTCATGTTCAGCACCTCCGCTCGGCGCCGTCCGGTCAGCGTCAGCGTGAGCACGATCGCCCGGTCTCGAAGACCCGTCGGCGTCTCCGGGATCACGGCGAGCAGCTTCTGGATGTCGGTGCCGCCCAGCCCGCGTGGTGGTGCGACCGAGACCTTCGGGCGTTCGAGCGCGTCGCAGGGGTTCGAAAAGACGGCCTCCATGCGGATCAGGAAGTGGAAGAAGGAACTGAGGCAGGCGAGCCGGGCGCCGATCGTGACGGACGACGGCTGTTTGCCCGAGAGGCCAACGCCGTAGGCCCAGGCGAACACTTCCTGGCTCGTCACGCGGTCCGGCGGTTTGCCGATCGTCCCGAAGAAGTGCTGCAGCATCCGGCTGTAGCCTTCGACGGTGCGCCGGCTGCCGCTGCGTCTCTCCTTCTCGGCGAGGAAGCCGTAGAGCGCGCGCTCCCAGCCCTGTGCGCTGTTGTCGAACGTGGTGATCGTCGTCTGCATCTGGTGCCTCCTCCTTCGAGGCGACACCATATACGCTCTGACGCCAGACACTATCAAGTCCGGACGCACACTAAGATTGCGTCGTGTCGGACGCAGTTGGGTGCGGGCAGCAAACACTGACCCGAGACCCGGTGGTAGCCGGCCAGTATGGAACCTAGCGCCCGCAGGACTTGACGAGTAACCCGTCTTGCCCGAGCATACGGACACAGGTATCCGTGCGTGGGTGCGGCCGGCCTGATCACCTAAGGAGCGGTTATGTATATCGGTGGCGGCGCGATCGTCCTCATCTTGATCATCATCTTGATCGTGCTGCTCATGCGGAGGGGTTAATCGCCGGGACGAGGCCGCCCACGCGTTATCGACGGCACCTCGCCGCCGCAGTGTTCGCGGTCGCGACGGGCGCGATGTTTGCGCTCGGGTTTTTGGTTGCGAGAACATCCTCCGGGTCGACCGCTCACAATAGGGCGACGACGATTGATGCGCAGGCGTCAGTGCCAACCCCGAGTTCGTTGCCCGTAGCCACACCGCTCGTGCTTCAGATGCCGCTATCGGTGAAGGTGGGGCAACTGATTATGGCCGGCTTTCCGGGCACCACATCAGACGCCGTGGCCGGGCTCATTTCTCGCTACCACCTCGGAAACATCGTGCTTGTCGGGAACAACATCGGATCGCCCGACGACGTGCTGGCTCTTACAAACGATCTGCAGAAGCTGGCCCAAGAGGAGAATGCCGAAGGGCTCCTCATTGCGCTCGACCAAGAAGGCGGCAGGGTCAAGCGATTGCCGTCTCCGTGGGTCCAGTTCCCGCCAGCTCGCGAGATCGGTTGCATCGGCGTGCAAGAGTTCGCCCGGCAGACTGGACAGGTCGCCGGCGAAGAGATGCTCGCTGTGGGAATCAATGTGGACCTTGCGCCGGTCGCCGACGTCGTCGACAACCCAGCCAACCAGGTAATCGGCGACCGTGCATTCGGCACAACGTCAGATGCCGTAGGTAACGTTCTGCCATCGTATGTGAGCGGCCTTACCGAGTCAGGTATCGCCTCGACCGCCAAGCACTTCCCGGGTCATGGCTCGACCGAAGGCGACTCGCACGATGGGCCCGTGCTTGTGGAGAAGAGCCGCGAGCAGCTCGAGAGCACCCAGCTCGCCCCCTTCCGCTCGATCGCGAAGACGGCTGACCTGTTCATGATGGCGAACGTCGACGTTCCGGCGCTCGACAACTCGGGCGTGCCCGCGGGGCTTTCGTCGGCGATGGTCAGTTTGTTGCGCGATGACGTGGGGTTTCACGGCGTTGTGATGACAGATTCTCTCAGCATGGGTGCCATTCAGGAGCGTTGGAGCACCGGAGACGCTGCCGTGATGGCGCTCAACGCCGGCGTGGATCTTCTGCTCACCAGTTCCGGTGATGATGTGGGACCCATCCATGGAGCGATCATCGCCGCCCTGCGGGAAGGGAGACTCAGCGAAGCGCGCGTCGACGATGCGCTGAGCCGTATCATCGCGCTCAAGCGCAGACTCCTCGAAGAGCGGCTGCCGCCGATTGGGGAAGTCGGATCGCCGGGGCACCGCGCGTTCGTCAGGTACTTGCAGCAGGCGGCGGAACGCCGAGGCTGCGACTATTGAGCCCAACCGCGTGAGCTGACTCCCTAACCACTACACTCGCAGCGAAGAGGCGACGTATCACGATCGGCACATCGTGCGGGTAGTGCACCGGACTCTTGATCCAACGTCTCGGGTTCGAATCCTAGTCGGGACTGCTACCCAAGCTAGTAAGTTGCGACGATGTACTCCATGCCGCGCCGCTTGCACCAGATCTCTGCCGCCTTCCGCTTGCGCTGAACCTCTGGTGAATCGATGCGGCTGGGATCTTTGACCTCGATGATGGCGATACGACCGTCCGCGTACTCCACCAGGAAGTCCGGGCGGTAACGGCGCATGTGTTTCTGGGCATCGACCCACGGAATCGAGATCCCGTGGCGCTTCATCCATTTCACGACGACCGGATCTGCGTCCAGCTTCGTCATGAACAATTCCTCCATCGCCGAATCAAACGCCTCGAAGTTGTACGGCGACTTCTGGGGTGCCACGTAGCGGCCGTGTTTACTCAGCGCCATGTTCGATGATCCCTGCTACGAGACCCGGATAGTTCATGACCTTACGACGAACCTCTGGCAGCTTCTTGAAGGCGAACGTGAGCTCGCGCTTGTCGGCCAGCCCCAACGACGCGCCCCCAAGAAACTTCTCCCGTACGTGCGCGAGGATCGCGCTGTACACCTGGCTCTTGAATGCCGCCGCGTAGCCGGCCAGCACCGTCAGCTCTTCGGCATCCTCCAAGAGGCGGTCTTTGACGATCTGCCGGAGATCCTCATCCGAGATCTCCACTTTCACCGCGTCGCCGACGATCTTGTCGGGTGCGCTGTGGTACTGCGTCCAGCCCTTCCCGGCCAGTTCCTTGCCGATCACCGCATCTATATCGACGCGGGTGATCTCCATCGTTGTTTGCTCATACTCAAACCCCGCCAGGATGTCGCGCCAGTCACTCCGCGGCGCCGCCGGCCCTGCGATGTCCCCAACGTCGAACGGCGTGTCATCGTCGGTCCCCTCTAGCTCTTTGGGCAGGTCGATGATCAGCTCTGGTCGCACGACGTCCTGCCGAGGCGGAGGCTCTGGCAGATCCTCCGTCTCATCGAACGTTTGGTCGATTTCGACGTTGCGACGAATACGGCTACCGAAGATGTCCCATAGCCACTCGTGCTCCAGCTTGGGATGATCCACAACGGCGCAGATCTGTGGTTCATCGTCTGCGACGTCTTTCGTCCGGACACGGCGCAAGCCACGGCCGATCACCTGCTGCCCGTAGACGCGGCTGCTGAACTTGCGCAGCAGGAGGATCACGCCGACCTCGGGAACGTCCCAGCCTTCTCGCAGCATGAGGACGCTCACGACCGCCTTGTACGCGTCGCTGCTCTTCTTGCTGCGGCCGAGTTCGCTCGCCTTCTTTCGGTCGGCTTCGTCGCTGTCCTCAGTCACGAGGAGGGTCTTCAGCTTGAAGTACTTCGTTAGCGTCTCGGCAGCCTTCTTCGCGTCGGCCTTACAGACGGCGATGACGAACAGGATCGGCTGATAGCGCTTCCGCGCGCGCATCTGCTGTTCTTCCAGACGCTTCAGCGCGATCGCCATCTGCTGGCGCATCGGCTCGTCATCGGTAACCCACTGCGTGGCGGTGATACCCTTGCGGTCAATCTCTTCCCAGTTGATCTCCTCGACATTCGCGCGCTCGCCTGTGACGGCGTCCGTATATGTCAGCTCCACGACGCGGATGTCCGGCTGGTAGATAACCGGCGTCTTAATGATGCCGTCGAACAACGCATCGGCCACGCCGTACTCGTAAATCATGTCGCTGTCCGGCGTCTTTCCGTCGGCCCGGTCGGGAGTCGCGGTTGTATCAACGCGCAGGATCGTCTTCCCCTCGATGCGCCGGAGGGTCGCTTCGTATTCCTCGGCGGGCGAGTTGTGCGCTTCGTCGTTGAAGAGCGCGAAGTCTGGGCCGCGCATCAGCGCCGCAAGGTGGCTCTGCCCGGACCGGTTCGTTGTGTAGAACTGGTGGATGTTGCCGAGTACGATGCTTGCGCCTAGAAACGACGCCATCCCGCCATCTTTGCCGCTGCCGAGGGTCGTCAACGTAAAGTCGTCGGGTTTCGCGTGACCCCAATCCGGAAGCAGATCGCGGCTGGCGAACACCTTGCCCTTCTCGAAATCATCCTGCAGGCGATCGCGGACGATGAGATTGGGGCAGAGCAGCAGGAACTTCTCGACGGCGTGCGCGATGCGCAGCCAGGCGATCAGCGCGGCGATGATCGCTGTCTTTCCGCCCCCTGTAACAATGTTGAGCAGCGCGCCGTCGTCGGCGATGACAGGCTTCCCGAGGATCTCGTGGGAGTAGATGACTCGCAGGAACGCTTCCCATTGGTGAGGCCAAAGCGCCCCCTCCCGCGGCCGGCTGTCGTCGAGCGGATCGGAGAGGAACGCGATGTAGTCGTACGTGCGCGGTACAACGCCGGGATAGCCGTCGGCGCGCCATTGCGCGAATTGATCCTCGAAGCGCGCGAACTCGTTGAACACGCGTTAGACCTCGACCTCGCCGACCCACAACCCCTCGCCGCCTGCATCATCCTGAACCTTGCAGGCGATCCGGTGTTTCCCGCCTCGAGGAAACGCGTAGTCCACTACGAGCGCCGGCCCCTTCTTGTTCGTGCGCACGAAGGAGTACCCCTGCGTGCTGCTGAACCGCTCGCCGTAGTCGAAGTCCCATTGGACGTTGATGATCTTCGCGCCCACATTGAGGACAGCAGTCTCGCTCACGTCGAACTTGAACGCACGGCCTGTCACGCGCTTGTGCCCAACTTCGACGTGCGGCGGCTGCACGAACGTTAGGAACGTGCCGTAGTCCGCCCTGTCGGTCGACAGAGAAGCGATGTGCTCGCGGAACCTTGGCTCGTCGATTCGCAACAGGTCGAGCCGGATGAAATTCAGGTCGGTCTGTTCGAATGCGCGGAGCTTTTCAGCCGCCTCAACGGCATCGGGTCGGAAGGCCCAGGCGAGCATAACGCCGTCGCGGAGGTTGTCCTGCTGGTAGCGCACGGTCTTCCGCACGGCATTGGCGAAGTCCTCTACCTGCTTCGCCGTGACCTGCGACATCTGATTTGGTTCCCCGACCCATACCGGAACGGCGGCTTTGTGACCGTGGAATCCATCTTCGGCTACTTGTGGCACCGCACCATAGGCACGTAGCACGAAGTCGCGGAACTGCCCCTCGGGTGTCTCGGCGAGACATGCGGCCTCGTAGATACCCCAGTGTTCTACAGTGAAGTCTGGTACCACGCGAACCGTCGACTCGAGTTCGCGTTGTTCCACCACGTTAGCGATTCGATCGGCTGTGATCGCCACAGCTACGCGAGACTGATCGCAGGAGATCCACTTGCGGCCCAGCCTCTGAGCGACGGCGGCCGTTGTGCCTCCGCCCGCGAAGAAATCAGCGACAACCTCACCTGGATGCGATGCCGCCTCGATGATCCTTGCCAGCAACAACTCAGGCTTCTGAGTCGGGTAGCCGATCCTCTCATGTGAGAGGGGATTGATAATCGGTATATCCCAAACATCGTCAGCCGGTGTGCCGTCCGGGTGGGGCTCGTACTTCTTTCCAGCGGCACTGACGATTCCGCCTTTCGCGAAGCCGCTCGTTTCCTTGTACGGAATGCGCACGGCATCAATGTTGAACGTCCACGCCGCCCCTGCGGCATACCACAGCAAATTGTCGTGCTTGTTGGAGAAATAGCGTTTGCTACGCCCCCCCCCCGGTGTAGTGCCAAACCAGTTCATTGATGAAGCGCTCGTGGCCAAATAACTTGTCCATCTCGGTCTTGACGTAGTGAACAGCGTGTTCGTCGAGATGCACGAAGATCGTTCCGCTC
This sequence comes from Dehalococcoidia bacterium, assembly GCA_038227375.1. Classification (GTDB taxonomy): domain Bacteria; phylum Chloroflexota; class Dehalococcoidia; order DSTF01; family JACRBR01; genus JALYKW01. The sequence continues at coordinate 782 of JBBRPY010000047.1, read as the reverse complement.
TTCTTGAGCAGCCTCTTCATTTCGTGCAAACGGGCGTTCAGCCAGACGAGGTAACCGGCCATCCCACCGTCCCAGATGTCGGAAAACGATCGAAGCTCGTTCTGATCACCGAAGATCACGTTGTAGTTGCGACCGGAGAAGAAGGGTGGGTCGATGTAGATGAGGTCGATGCTCTCTGGCGGTAATTGGCGCATGACGTGGAGATTGTCTCCCCAGAACAGACGGTTCGGCTCCAGCTCCGCGTGCCCGAAGCTAACGCGATCCACCACTTGCGTCGGAAGCATCACCTGAGGGTAGTGCTTTCGGAAGCCGCGGCGGCGATCCCACCCTAGCGGCTCCGTCTCCACTGGGATCGAGCCGAAACGCACCGGGGCACGCCAGAACTCTTCCTGGTCGGGCAGCGCGTCGCGGGCCTCGTCCGCGTCGGGCACGTCCGGCGGTGGAATGAACTCGCCCTTCTGGGGTCCCCCTTTTTCCCTAGAAGCTGAACCCATTGGCGTACCGAACAGGCCGTCGCCCAATTTCGCCCCGTCAGTCTCTGACATGCTGACCCCCTCGAGAATCGAGACATTGGGGCAAGTCTACCGTGAGGCAGGCGTCGGAACCCTGAGTTGCGTCTCCGTTGCCCTCTAGCCGCCACGATCAACTCTCTGTTAGCCTCGCTGCGCACGCGGGGAACGATGACGCTCTTCGTGTAGTGTTCGAGCGCGGCGAGACAGGCTGACCCAACGTATCAACTGGCGTGCGACTGCCTTTCATGAGACATGTCGCCTGCTCGCCGG
>JBBRPY010000046.1:0-27262 GCA_038227375.1 Dehalococcoidia bacterium | reverse complement strand
GACGACCAAGACTCTGTGACGGTCTCTTTGCGGACCCAGGACACAACGGTCCGTCGCACTCGTGGACCCTGCACGCGTGTATCGAACACGAGCCGACGTGAACATACAAGGGCACAGAGATCACAGAATATGGACGTGTTTGCGTGCCGAAATTCGCAGTGATCTTCCCGCATCAAATTCTGTGATCTCTGTGTCTCTGTGGACAGCGCGTCCGGATCCACACGCAGCGGTCAGCGGTGACGGTGCGCTTCCGCTAGCGCCGCCGCCGCACGCATAATCCTCTCGTCGGTGGCGAGCGCGCAGAAGAGCGGGAGGGGTGCATGGACTGGCAGGAGTTGTACAGGCAGCGGCTCACGACGCCGGCCGAGGCGGTGAAGTCGGTGAAGTCGGGCGACACCGTGATGGTGCCGATCTTTCCGCCGACGACGCTTCCGCCAGCGCTCGCCGCGCGCGGGGGCGAGCTGCGCGACGTGCGCATTCGCCTTCTGGCGCCGGCATCCGACCCCGGCTGGCTGCGCATGCCCGACGATGGGACCTTCAGCGTCGAATTCGAGCTGTACGTGGGCGACTTCGCCCGCTTCGTCACGGACGAACGGCGCGGGGCCTACCTCCCCAACTTGTTTTCGCTGGGCATGAAGGCGTACGACCAGGGCCGGGCGGATGTGCGCGTGCCCGACGTGCTGTTCTGCACCGTCTCGAAGCCGAACCGCGCGGGCTTCTGCCACTTTGGCGTACACCACTGGGTGCAGCGCTCATACGCCCGGCGATGCCCGATGGTGATCGCCGAAGTGAACGAAATGCTGACGCCCGTGCACGGCGACGTCTACATCCACGTTTCTGAGATCGACCAATTCGTCGAGCACACGCCGCCTCCGTTCGGGCGCGAAGCGTTCGCGGAGTCGCTGACGGCGATCGCCGATCCCGTCCGCCGCGAGGGGTGGGCGCAACTCGGGGCGCAACTCCCCAGCCTGCAGATCCTCAGTTCGATCCGCGCGCTGATACCCGCGCTTGCCCCCGAAGACGTGAGCCGGCTGCTGGGCATCGCGGAGCCGCCACCGGAAGCGGGGCCGATCGCGCGTTACCTCCACGATCTGATCGAAGATGGCGACACGATCCAGATCGGCACCGGCGAGCCTTCACGTGGGATGATGCGGCTCGGCGCCTTCGAGGGCCGGCGGCATCTGGGCATTCACACTGAACTCGGCTGGCCGGGTCTGGCGCGGATGTGGCGCGATGGCATCGTCGACGGCAGCCGCAAGGAGCTGCACCCGCACAAGACCGTCGCGGCGGCGTGGACGGGATGCGACCCCAACGACCTCGACATCATCGACGACAATCCGCACTTCGAGCTGTACGACCCGGAGTACCTGCTGCATCCGCGGACGCTGACGAAGTTCGACCACTTCGTTTCGATCAATAACGCGATCACCGTGGACCTGCTGGGGCAGATCAACGCCGAGACGGTGTTCGGCGGGCGGATCATCAACGGCACCGGCGGCCAGCCGGAGATGCACCTCGCCGGCGCGTTCTCGCCGCGCGGCCGCGCGATCACGCTGCTGCCCTCGACGGCGATGGGAGGCGCCGTCTCGCGCGTCGTCGCGCAGATGGAGGCGGGGTCGTTCGTCACCATCCCGCGCTTCTACGCCGACACGATCATCACGGAGTACGGCGTTGCGCGGCTCTGGGGAAAGAACCACCGGGAGCGCGCAGAGGAGATGATCGCCGTCGCCCACCCGGACCACCGCGATGGCCTGCGTGCGCAGGCGCGCGCGCTGTGGTGGCCGTAGGTTGGTCTGTTGGGGATGACGTGCGCCGGGAGCAAGCGATGTTGGATGTTGGATAGCGAGCGCGAAGTCGCTACGCCGACGACGGCGGGGCTTCGCTACTGCGCTCGCGGCGGACGACGGCCTCCTGCGCGACCGAGGCGATGTGCGTGCCTTCCTCGCTGTAGAAGCGGCGGTGGGTGAGCGCACGGGCGGCATGGGCGACGGGGGTGTCGGTCTCCATCAGCATCCAGCCGTCCCAGCGGACGGGGCGGTGGATCCAGAGCGCATGGTCCAGGCTCGCGGAAGCCTTGAACGTGATGTCTTCCCATCCATAGCGGCGCTCGATGCCACTGAATGATCCGGCATCGCTCACGAAGGCCAGCGCCGCGGTGTGGAGCGCCGGGTCGTCGGGCAGTGGCCGTCGCATGCGAAACCATTCGCGCACGACGGCGGGCTCGCCAGGCTTTGCGACGAGGTCGAAGCCCTCCCACCGACGCCACTCGATCGGCCCGATCGGCCACAACGAACCGTCGTCCATCGGATAGGCGTCCCGGGCATCGAGCAGGGTCTCCGGCAGCGGGACGGTGGCCATCGGCTCCTGGTGTGACATGCCTTCTTCGGGATGCACGAAGCTCATCGTCAGGTCGCAGATCGGCCTGCCTTCCTGCAGCGCCAGCACCCGCCGCGACGTGAACGTCCGTCCGTCGCGCACCCGCTCGACGGCGTAGTCGATCGGCACGCCGTTGCGCCCGCCACGGAGGAAGTAGGCGTGCAGCGAGTGCAGCGTCGGGCCGGGCGCCGTGCGTCCCGCGGCGAGCGCGGCCTGTCCGAGTACGACGCCGCCGAACACGCGCGGAAACTCGTGGTCGTGCTCATCGTCTTGCGCCTGGCCGACGAAGCGATCGTTGTCCGCCGGCTCGACGTCGAGCGTCCGTACAAATCCAGCGACGAGCTCGACGACGTCCGGCGCTGCCGCCTCGACCGGATCCTGTTGGGTGGCCTCCGCATGTTCCGTCATGATCTGATGATGTCCCTCATTCGCCCGCGCATCCTACGGCGCTACGGGCAGCTATCGCTGGTTGAACACGGGCTCGCGCTTCGCCATGAATGCCGTGACGGCTTCCTTGTGGTCCGGCTCCGTCTGCCGCTCGCGGATCGAGTAGCACTCCATGCCCGTCACCCGCCGCATGTCGCCTTCGGTCACGTTTGCGTGCAGCAGCCGCTTCGCCGCCCACACCGCCTCGTGCGGGTTCGCGGCGATCTCCTCGGCCAGCTTCATCGCCTCCGGCATCAGCTCATCCGGCGCGACGAGGCGGTCGACGAGACGCCGCTGCAGCGCCTCCTCGGCGTCGATGATCCTTCCCGTGAGCGTGAGGAAGAGCGCGTTTGGCAGGCCGACCACCAGTGGCAGGTAGCGGCTGCTGCCGCACTCCGGCGTCAGGCCCACGCGCACGAACCGCGCGGAGAAGCGCGCGGCCGTCGACGCGATGCGGATGTCACAAGACATCGTCATTGTCAGGCCGACGCCGACGCTGACGCCGTTGATCGCGGCGATCACCGGCTTCCCGCGCGTCAGCGCGATCGGCACCTCCGGGCTACCGCCCTCGAACAGCATCTTCGACGGACGCGCCGCATCGGCGCCCTGCTTCAGGCCGCGGTCCCAGCCGCTGATGTCGGCGCCAGCGCAGAAGCCGCGGCCTGCGCCCGTGACGACGACGCAGCCGATCGCCTGGTCCGCGGCCGACGTGGTGATCGCATCGATGAACTCGTTCTCCATCTTCTGCGTCCAGGCGTTGAGCTTCTCCGGCCGGTTCAGCGTGATCAGCAGCACGCCACCGCGCGGTTCGTACAGAATGTGTTCGTAGGCAGGCATGGTTGCTCCTTCTCGTTGAACTCGCTCCCCAGTATGTCGAGTGCGCGTCGCGGGCGGAACAGCGGCTGTCGCGCTTGGCCGGCCGACGGGACGCACCGGCGTCCCGGCGCATGCCGCCGGTATACTGACCGCGTGCCTGACGACAAACCCCGCCTCGTCCTGATCGATGGCCACAGCCTGATCTACCGCTCGTTTACCGTCTTTCAGGGGAGCGGCAGCAGCAAAGCCATCGAGTTCTCCATCCGCAAGACGGGCGAGATCACGACCGCGGTCTACGGCTTCACCAGCACGCTGCTCAGCATCCTCGACCAGCTCAAGCCGACGCATCTCGCGATGGCGCTCGACGCGCCCGGCAAGACCTTCCGGCACGAGAAGGATGCCACGTACAAGGGCACCCGCGCGGCGATGCCGGACGAGCTTCGCCAGCAAATCAGCCGGATCCGTGAGGTGATCGCCGCCTTCGACATGCCCGTCTTCGAGACGCCCGGCTTCGAAGCGGACGACCTCGTCGGCACGCTGGCCATGCAGGCGAAGGCGCAGGGCGTGCCGGCCGCGATCGTCTCGCTCGACACGGACCTGCTGCAGTTGGTCGAGCCCGGCGTCGAAGTGCACCTCTACCGGCCGTACATGAAGGGCGCGCCCTCAGTCGCCTACGACGAGGCGGCGGTCTTCGAGCGGTACGGACTGCGTCCGGACCAGATCGCCGACTACAAGGGGCTCAAGGGTGACACCTCGGACAACATCCCGGGCGTGCCCGGCATCGGCGAGAAGACAGCGACGAAGCTGCTGCAGGACTATGGTTCGATCGAGGAGATCTATCGCCGCATCGATGAGGTGAAGCCGGACAAGCTGCGGCAGAAGCTCCAGGAGCACGAAGGTGAGGCCCGCCTCAGCGGCGACCAGGCGACGATCCGCCGTGAAGTGCCGGTCGTCCTCGATGTCGAGGCGTGCCGACTCCGCGGCTTCGACCGGAACCGCGTCGAAGAACTCTTCCACGAACTGGAGTTCCGCTCGCTCGTCGCCCGGCTGCCCGAATCGCTCGGCGAAGACGCGCGCGCCGTCGAGCCGGAGGTGGCGGTTGAGACAGCGCACGAATATCGCACCATTACGTCGGCGGCCGACCTGAAGGCGCTGATCGCGCAGGCGCGCGCGGCCGGCCGCTTCGCGCTGCACGTCGAGAACTCCGACGCCAACGGCATGCGCGGCGTGCTCATCGGCATCGCCATCGCGACGGCCGCCGGCGCTGCGGCATACATTCCGCTCGGACATACGCTGGCGGTGGATGCGCCTCCGCAACTCGACACGACGAAGGCGCTGGACGCACTGCGGCCGCTGCTCGAGGATCCGGGCGTGCAGAAGGTCACGCACAACGGACACGTCGACATCCTCGTGCTGGCGAACAACAGTATCGCGATCCGCGGCGTGCGGTTCGACACGCTGCTGGCGGCCTACCTGCTGGGCGAATCGAACATGTCGATCCAGAGCCTCGCGTTTGACCGCCTGAAGATGCGCATCCCCCTCATGATCGATCTGGTGGGCAAGGCGGGGAAGAAGCAGATCACGATGTCGAACGTCGCGACGGAAACGGTGTGCGACTACTGCTGCCGGCAGGTCGATGCCCAGATCCGCGCAGCGGACGTGCTGTCGGCAGAACTGAAATCCCGGAACCTCTGGCCGCTGTTCGACGATGTGGAGATGCTGCTGATGTGCGTGCTCGCGCGCATGGAGCTGACCGGTGTCGCCGTCGACCCAACGTCGCTGGTCGAGATGTCGCGCGAGATGCAGGCGGAGCTGTTGCGCATCGAGCGCGAGATCTACAGCGAAGTCGGGCACGAGTTCAACATCGGCTCGCCCCAGCAGCTCTCGCACATTCTGTTCGAGGAGATTGGCCTGCCGAAGACGCGCAAGACCAAGCTCGGGTACACCACCGACGCGATCTCGATGGACAGTCTGCGCGGCGCGCATCCGGTCATCGACCTGATCATGCGGTACCGCGGCATGTCGAAGCTCAAAGGCACGTACGTCGATGCGTTGCCGACGCTGATCCACCCGAAGACCCTCCGCATTCACACCACCTTCAACCAGGCGACGGCGGCGACCGGGCGGCTCTCCTCGAACGACCCGAACCTGCAGAACATCCCGGTGCGCACCGGCTACGGCAACAAGATTCGCCGCGCGTTCATTGCCCGCGACCTCGGCGATGACCCGATGCTGCTCGCCGCCGACTACTCGCAGATCGAGCTCCGGATCATGGCGCATCTGAGCCAGGATCCAGCGCTGATCGAGGCCTTTCAGGACGACGAGGACATCCACGCCGCGACCGCATCGAACGTGTTCGACACGCCGCTCGACGAGGTGACCTCCGAGCAGCGGCGCCGCGCCAAGGTGTTCAACTTCGGCGTGCTGTACGGACTCAGCGAATACGGCCTGTCGACGAAGGAGCGCATTCCGCGCGAGGAGGCGGCGCTCTTCATCCGCCGCTACTTCGAGAAGTACGCAAAGGTCGGGGCGTGGCGCGACGGCACGATCGAGCAGTGCCGGACGCTCGGCTACGTCGAGACGCTGATGGGGCGCCGCCGCTACATCCCGGAAATCAAGTCTCCGAACTTCCAAGTGCGCGGGTCGGGCGAGCGCATGGCGATCAACATGCCCGTGCAGGGCACGGCGAGCGACATCATCAAAGTGGCGATGAACCGCATAGATGAGGAGATCGGCGAGCGCGGCCTGCAGTCCCGGATGATCCTGCAGGTCCACGACGAGCTGATCTTCGAGGGCCCGCGTTCGGAGCTTGATGATGTCCGTGGGCTGTGCCTGCGCCTGATGCCGAAGTCGCTCGACCTCATCGTCCCGTTGAAGATCGACATCAAGACCGGCAAGAACTGGGGCGAGCTGGAGGTTGCGCGCGGCCCGCTCGTCTCCGATGCGGAAGCGGAGCTCGAGTTCGCGGAGACGGCGTGAGAAGCGCGCCCGGCGGTCCGGCGATGAATGCTGGCCATGCCTGAACTACCCGAAGTCGAAACCGTGCGCCGCGATCTCGAGAAGCTGATCGTCGGCCGCAGGATCACCTCGTGCTGGATTGCTCCGGATGCGCCGCGGCTGGTGCAGCTGATCACGCCCGCCGAGTTCTGCCGCCAGCTGAGCGGCCGGAGCGTCGCCGGCATCCGCCGCCGCGGCAAGTACCTGATCATCGACCTCGACGACGAGCGCGCCTGGGTCCTGCACCGGCGCATGTCGGGCAACATCCTCTACCGCGTGCCGCAGGACCCGGCAGACGACTATGTGCGCGCGACCTTCGCGCTCGACGACGGCCATGAGCTGCGATGGACCGACCTCCGTAAATTCGGCACGATGTGGATCGTCGAAGACGCAACGATGGTGATGGAGACGCTGGGGCCGGAGCCGCTCGAAGCGGCATTCACGCCGGAGGTCCTTCGCGAGCGCGCGCGCAGGCGCACCGCGCCGATCAAGTCGATGCTCCTCGATCAGACGGTCCTCGCGGGCATGGGCAATCTCTACACCGACGAGGCGCTGCACTACGCGAAGATCCACCCGCTGCGTCCGGCGAACAAGCTCAAGCCGGACGACTGGCGCCGCCTGCACGCGGGGATCATTCGCGCCCTCAGGCTGGGGATCGAGGCGCGCGGGAGCAGCCTCGGCACGACGTTGCGGGACCACATCAACGTGGACGGCGCGCCGGGGCAGAATCAGGCGACGGTGCAGGCGTATGGGCGGGAAGGCGCGCCGTGCTTCGCGTGCGGGACCGCCATGCGGCGGCTGCGCATCGGCGGCCGCAGCAGCGTCTTCTGTCCGAAGTGTCAGCCGGCGCCGCGTGCCTCGCGACGGACGTCGCCGGTTGCGCCTCAGACCGCGACCGCCCGCCGCGGCAGGAGCGCGACGTAGTCCAGGTCCAGCACCACGCGCGGGTCGTACCGCTCGCGGCCGTCATCGCCGGTGATACGAAGGGCGATCTCGTCGCTGGATGGGTCGGCGTTCTTGACGGCGACCAGTCGCAAACGCAGGCCGCCGATGTCGTCGCGGCCGAGATCGATCTGTCCGAGCACATCGGTCCAGGCGAAGAGCGTGTCACCGGCGAAGGTCGGCGCGGTGTGCGACCCGCCGTTCCACGCTGCCATCCCGAGCACGTTCTCGAGGCCGTCGAATGAGAGCGCCTGAGCGACGGAGATGACGTGCCCCCCGTAGACGATCCGCCGGCCGTGCCGCGACGCCTGCTGCTGATGCTGGTTGAAGTGCACTCGCGCCGTGTTCTGATAGAGCCGCGTCGCGAGCTGATGCTCGGCCTCCTCCAGCGTCATCCCCTGTGGATGGAGGATGCGCTCGCCGGCAGCGTAGTCCTCCCAGAACCGACTGCCGCCCGTCGCCGCGCCGTCGAATCGCGCGATGTTGGGAAAGGAGATGGCTGTCAATGACGCCTCGGCGGGCATCTCCGGGGCATCGTCGGCGCCGGTCGGCTTGGCCGGCTCCCGCTTGTTCACCATCACCCAGCGATAGAACTCGAGGACGCGCTCGTCGCGCTGATTGAAGCCGGCCGTGCGCACCCAGACGACGCCGGTGTCGCCCTTCGAGGTCTCCCGCCAGCCGAGGGTCTCGGTTTCGGCGCGCAGCGTGTCGCCGGTGAACACCGGCTGTAGGAACCGCAGATCGGCGTAGCCGAGGTTGCCCGGCGAATTGAGCGAGATCTCGCCCACGGTGCGGCCGAAGACGATGTGAAATACGAGCATGTCGGCGACCGGCGCGCGCTCAAACCCGACGCTCCGGGCGAATTCGTCGGAGCATCGCGTTGGGTTGCGGTCGCCGGTGAGGGCGATGTACATCGCTACGTCGCCGGCCGTGATCGTCCGCGGTATCGGATTGATCAGCCGCTGACCCGGCGACAGGTCCTCGAAGAAATTCCCACCCAGCTTCATGCACTGACTCCCCCGCGCTATCCATCCATCGCTTTGGCACTTCACTTGACGCGGTGATCGTTCCGCGCTGCCCCCCACCGCCGGGGCCTCACCCCTCTCCGCGGCGAGTCTGCGACCGGCCCCTCTCTCCACCGCGTGGAGGGGAGTTGCCGCGCGCGATTCTCTCGATGACGGCCATCGTCCCGAGCGGATGGGCAGCCCCACGCCAATATCGCCCTCGCGTCACTATCGCGACGGCTTCTCGCCGCGTGGCAGGCGCGCGAGCACGCGCTCCGCTTCCGACATGATCTCGCTGACGATGCGCGCCGCTGGCCGCACGTCCGCGATCAGCCCGCTGGACTGCCCCGCGTATGCGCTGTGCGCGCGCTCGGGCGCTTCTCCTTCTCGGTCCGACTCGGCGAGGATCTTCGTGCGTTCGTTCCGGAGGTCCTCCTCGCGTCCCTGCCACTCCCTCGCGAACGGCGTGGCGATGCTGCGACCGGAAATGCCGGCGGGCCAGGGCAGGCCGTCGATAATGTCGAAGATGTCCGTGAACACGGTGTCGTCAGCGGTTGCGGCGATGATGCGATCGCGATGATGGGCCGCCATCGGTGTCGACTCATTGGCGGCGACAAATCGCGTGCCCATGATCACCGCCTGCGCACCGAGTGCAAGCGCGGCGACGAGACCGCGGCCGTCGGCGATGCCGCCGGCGGCGATCACGGGGATCGCGCCAGCGACGTCGACCACGGCCGGCACGAGCGCCATCGTCGCCACGCTGCCGGTGTGGCCGCCGGCTTCGCCACCCTGCGCGATGATCACATCGACACCGGCCGCGGCCGCACGTCTCGCTCCGGCGACCGTCTGCGTCTGATGCAGCACGAGGACACCCGCCGCGTGCGCTCGCGCCACGTATGGGGCCGGATCCCCGAAGCTCAGCGTAATGGAGGGCACGCGCGCGTCGATGCAGACGTTGAGGAAGTGCGGCGCCGCCTCCAGGACATGCGCCCAGAGGTTCACGCTGAACGGCGCTGACGTCAGGTCGCGGACGCGGGCGATCGCCAGGCGCAGCCCCTCCGGCCCCTGGCTGCTGATGCCGCCCAGGCCGCCGAGGCCGCCGGCTTCGGCCACCGCGGCGGCGAGCGCCGGTCCGGCCGTCCCGGCCATGCCAGCGTTGCCGATGGGGACATCGATCCGGAGCAGGTCGCAGATCGGCGTGCGTATCGTCATGGGCTGAGATTACACGCTGCGGGCGCGGCGTTACAGCGGCGCCTGTCTCAGGCGTAATCGAACGAAAGTGCCTCCGATAACAAAACCAGATCGATCAAGAAAGAGGCGGCTTGTCATGGGATCACGATACTTCGCGTCCGCATTGGGCACGGCTATGAAAATGTGGTCACGTACGATGATGCCATGGATGAATCAAATCCGACGGTGCTGCTGGTGGACGACGATCCGGCTCTGCTTCGGCTGCTGAAGCTCGTGCTGCGGACCGACGGCTTCCGCATCTGCACGGCCATCCACGGCCTCGATGCGCTCGACCACCTCGATAGCTGCGCGCCGGACCTCATCGTGCTGGATATGGAGATGCCGGTGATGGACGGGCCGACGTTCCTGCGACGCATTCGTGAACAGGGCTGCCGGACGCCGGTGCTCGTGCTCTCCGCATGTGACTCTGCGCGCAGCCGTCTCTTCGGCGCTGAGGGCTTTCTGTCGAAGCCGTTCGTGCCGGAGGAGCTCTCAGCGAAGATCCGCTGCCTCGTCGCCGCCTGAGCAGTCGCCAGCGCGCGCTGCATCATCTGCATACAGCTGCAATGCGCCCCTTCTGCTCCGTTGCCTCCGCCCCTAGCGACGCCGGGGCATAGTGCTCCAGCAACAATCACGCAACCCAAGGAGTACCCCCAAATGGACGCGATCAAGCTGCTCAAGGACGACCACAAGAAGGTAAAGGCGCTGTTCCGGGAGTACGAGGCGGCGGGCGACAACGCCTTCAAGACGAAGCAGGGAATCGCGGACAAGGTCTTCATAGAGCTGAAGGTGCATACCGAGCTCGAGGAGGAAATCTTCTATCCCGCCGTGAAGGCCAAAGCCGACCAGGATGGCAAGGATCTGGTCGACGAAGGCATGGAGGAGCATCACGTCGTGAAGGTCCTCATGGAGGAGCTCGAGAAGTTGACGCCGGAAGACGACGCGTTCGACGCGAAGTTCAAGGTGCTGACCGAAAACGTCGAGCACCACATCGAGGAAGAAGAAGACGAGATGCTGCCCGATGCCAAGAAGTCGCTCGGCGACGACAAGATCAATGCGCTGGGCGACGCCATGATGGCGCGGAAGCAGACACTGATGAACGCCGTGGGCGCTCGCTAGGCGTCGCGCCGGTCCCGCCCGACGATGATGCCAGAAAGCGCGCTCAACATCGGGCGCGCTTTCTGGATTTCGGGCCAGACGCCAGCCAATTGCTCCGCAACGGAACGTTCTGTCGGAACGCGGTGGCGTGAGTTCGCCACTGCGACCGAGGCGCGTGGCCAGAACGAGACGGAATCGTTACATCGAGGGGCGTCATGATGACGCGGCGAGCGCGGCGAGGGGGCTATCCTGCGTGCATAAGAACCAGGGACGAGCGTTCGCGCTCGTCATGCAGCTCCTTGTGAGCTGCGGTGGATCATCGGCGATGACCGCCGATCGCGGAAGATGATCCTCCACCCGGTTCGTGGCTGGAGACTTTACCGTCGACAGTCATACGGCGCCGGTTCGAGGGTGTTGTGGCGGGATCCTCGGCCGGCGTCGTTGTCTCCTCCTTCTGGCTCAATTCTCGGCGTCAGCGGCGCTCTTCGGTCCGGACCCGCTCAGGGCGGCTTCATCGGCGGCGTCCGCCAGCTTCTCGACGGCCGTCGGCTGCTGCATGTGGTCCAATTCTTGATCCTGCGCCGGGTGAAGGCCGAGATGCTCGTGCAGCTCGGCCATCATCGATATCAGCTTCGTGATCTCCTGCTCGGAGATCAGGTTCACCTGCAGGTCGACCTTCGCGCGCCGATCGGCCTGCATCGCCTGGCGGTTCTGGCTGATCAACACGAACGTCGACAGGAAGATCGCTTCGAGCGAGACGATCATCGTCAGGAACCCGAACGGGAACGCGTCGAATCGCGCCAGTCCAAACAGCCCGAGGTTTGCGACGATCCAGACCGTGAACCACGCCACGTGCAGCCACACGTATTTCATGCTGCCGCTGAACCGGGTCATCAGATCGGCGAAGTGGTCGCTAACGCCCATTTCGACGTGGTCACGGTTCTCGAGACGAGCGACGTCCTCGATGTTCTTTGCCACGTGCGGCGTGATCGGGTCCGACGCCCCTTCCGGCGATGTCATTGCGGCCGGCGTTCGTCTCTGGCCTGCATCCACGCTCATCGTGTCTTCTTTCGTCAACCGAGGCGAGTCATCCGTATACGGTATCGCCTCTTGATCCGCGCAGGGGTCAAGTATGCGGTTCTGCAACCTCCGTCGGCGTCCACGCTAGTACACTGATCCGAGGCTAAGCCCGCCGGCAGTGGCATGCGCAACGGAAGGCCAACCGTGACGACGGACTCGACCGCGCAACGCAACATCGTACGACGCGACAACTCGCACGCCGTGCCGGACGATCTCGAACTGCGGGATCTGCGTGACTTCTTCGAAAACGCGCCGATCAGCATGCACTGGATCGGTCCGGATGGGACCATTCTCCGGGCGAACAGCACGGTGCTTGCGTTCTTTGGCTACGCCGCCGATGAGTTCGTCGGCCACAATCTCGCCGAGTTTCACGCCGACCGCGACGTCATCCTGGACATCCTCAGCCGCCTGACGAGCGGCGAAGAGGTGCACAACGAACCGGCGCGCGTCGTTACCCGCGACGGCTCGATCAGGCATGTCCTCATCGATTCCAGCGTCTTGCGAGACGCCGATGGCAACTTCCTGCACACCCGCTGCTGCGTCCGCCCGGACAGCGAGCGTTGGCTCGCCGAGCAGCGGCTGGCGCGCCAGTCGGACCTGTTGGAGCAGACCCACGACGCCGTGCTGGTGTGGGGGCTGGAATCATCCGGCATCGAGTACTGGAACCGCGGCGCCGAGCACATGTACGGCTACCCCGCGGCGGAGGCGGTCGGACGCGCCACGCACGAGCTGCTCGACACCCGGCACCCCGGCGGCCGCGAAGCCTTCGATGCGGCGCTTGTGCGCGATGGCGTCTGGGAGGGAGAACTGACGCACTGCCGCCGAGACGGCTCCCGCATCACCGTAGAGAGCCATCACGTGCTGGTCACCGACGCCGAGGGCCGCCGCCTGGTGCTCGAGACCACGCGAGACATCACCGAGCGGAAGCGCGCAGAGACTGCGCTCGTGTCGACCACCGACCGTCTGCGCGAGAGCGAAGAGCGCTATCGCACCCTGGCGGAGTCGATGCCGGTGATGGTGGCGACGAAGAGTCCTGACGGCGTCGCCGACTACCACAACGCGCGCTGGCTCCAATACACGGGCATGTCCAGCGACGACCTGCGCGAACGCTGGCAGGAGACCGTCCATCCGGACGATCTCCAGGCATTGGCCGAATGCTCGAAGGATGCAATCGCCTCGAAGACGCAGATGGAGACCGAGTATCGCCTGCGTCGGCACGACGGCCAGTACCGCTGGCACCGCTTCATCACGACGCCTGTCCTTCGCGGTGGCGAGCCGGCGCTGTGGATCGATGCGTCGGCCGACATCCACGAGCGGAAGAGCATCGAGCGCGAACGCGACCTCTTCGTGCGTCTGGGCGAGGCGCTCAGCTCGGCGCTCGACGTGCAAGCGACCGCCGAGGCGATCGCGCGCGCCGTCGTGCCCGAGTTCGCGGACGGCGCCGCTGTCGACGTCGTCGAGTCTGATGGTTCGGTCACGCGACTGGCCGTCGCGGGTGGCGGCGCGATCGCCGCGATCGGTCCGACGGGAGTCCTGCAGACCTGCACTCCTCATTTCGACGCCGATGCGACCGGGCACGGTGCGCTGATCGCCGTGCCGATCAGTGTCCGGGGCGAGGTGTGCGCCGCGCTCACCTTCACCGCCGCCGGGGAGCACCGCTTCGACCAGCGCGACGTGGGCGTCGCTCACGAGATCGCGCGGCGCTCGGCACACGGCTTGGCCAACGCCCGCCTCTTCGACGAACTGCAAGCGACCGCTGAGCATCTCGCGCTGGCGAATGCGGCGAAGGACGAGTTCCTCGGCCTCGTCTCGCACGAGCTCCGGACGCCGATCACGACGATCTATGGCAACGCCAGGGTGCTGCGGCAGCAGGGCGATCTCCTCGACGAGGCAGACCGGGAGGCCGCGCTCGCCGACGTCGAGAATGAATCCGACCGGCTGCAGCGGATCATCGAGAACCTGCTGATTCTTGCGCGCTTCGACGCCACCCAGACGATCGAGACCGAACCCGTGGATCTGAAGCACGCGGCGCGGCAGGTCGTCGCGAACTTCAAGCGCCGGCGCGAGCGCCGCGATGTGAAGCTCGATATTGCTGATGATGTCGGCTTCGTCTCCGTGCAGCCCACGTATCTCGAGCTCGTGCTGGGAAACCTCCTGAGCAACGCCGACAAGTACAGCCCTCAGTCCGCCGCAATCGACCTGCAGGCGCGGCGCGAGGGGTCCGAGGTGCACATCACGGTGCTCGACCGTGGCGACGGGATCATGCCGGATGAGCTTGAGCAGTTGTTTTCGCCGTTCTACCGCGCGAACCGCACGAGCGATCACGCGCCCGGCATGGGCATCGGGCTGGCGGTGTGCAAGCGCATCCTCGAAGCGCAGGGATGCCGGATCTGGGCGAAGGCGCGGGACGGCGGCGGCGCGGAATTCGGGTTCGCCCTACCGGTGGAAGAGCCGGCGGAATAGGCTACGCGGAGGCGCGGCGGCCACGACGTGTGTCCGTGAGATCAGTGGAAGGACGTGGGGCGATGGGTCAGTCGCGCGTATCGGAGACAGACGTGGCGAACGTACTGATCATCGACGATGATCCGGCAATCTCCCGGATGCTGCGTCTGAGCCTGCTCGGCCATGGCTTCACCGTGCGGATCGCCGTGCATGGCCAGGACGGCCTCGAGCGGCTGGATGAATCCGAGCCCGACGTGATCGTGCTGGACCTCCAGATGCCCGTGATGGATGGCCGTGCGTTCTATCGCGAGCTTCGCTCACGCGGGTTCCGCACGCCCGTGATGATCCTCTCCGCCTTCGGCGCCGACAAGGCGCGCGCGGAACTGGGCGCGGAGAGCTACCTCAACAAGCCCTTCGAGCCCGACGAATTGGTCGATCGGGTGCGTTCGCTGGTGCAGAAGGCGTCATAGCGGCGCATACGGCCTGCACCTCGCTGCGGCCCTGGCTCCCGCGTCGGCTGCATCCATCACCCTCCAGCGCAAAGCGCTTGAAGAAGCTCCAGATCAGCTTTGTCGCGTCGATGTCATCCGTGGTGAAGCCGATGATCGATGCGGCCGCCGTCTTGCTGATCGCTTCCATCAGCTTGCTGCCAGGCCACGTGTGACCGCCGTCGGCGACGACGTAGAAGTCGATCTCAGCTCCGTGCCCGCAGCCCGCGAACAACCGCAGCTCCACATCGGCGCTGATCGCGCGGATGCCTGGACTGGCATTGCAGCCGTCGGTGGTCGCCCACTCGCCCACCACCTGCTCGACGGGTGGGAAGCGGTTGAAGTTGTCGGGAGGGCACACGGGATCGGCGGGGGCGGGGAGCGGTTCGTTTCGGGTCAGCGCGCTCACAATGTTTCCCAGGCCGCCGCAGTACGGCAGACGCGATCGCGCTTGCCCCAGAAGATGATCATGGGGACCGGACGCGGCGGCTGGCAGCCGTCCGGATGCGTGATGCCGGAGACCAGCCCGACGGCGACGATGCGGTCGCCCATCCGGCAGCTCAGCAGCGCCGACATGATGCCGCCGTCGGAGATTCCGGCCGAATACACACGCGCCGCATCGATGCACACGTTGGCCTCGACCGCGTCCAGCATCGACGCGATGAATGCGACATCGTGGTTCCCGGCGTTGTTCGAGGTGTCCCAGCGCGTCGGCGTGCCGGCGGCTTGCGGGGTGAGGACGATGAAGTCTTCCTGCTGCGCGAGGGTTTCGAACGCGCTGACCGCAACCTCCTGGTCGATGTTGCTGGTCAGGCCGTGCAGGTCGATGACGACCGGCCGCGGCGTGACGCCAGCGTTGCCGGAAGCGGGGATGAATCGCCGGTAGGTGCGCCCGGCGCCGGCCACCGTGATGCTCTGCGTGGTCGCGCCGGCTGTCCCAGCATCGGCGGATTCGCATCCGGCCGAGGGGCGCGCAAGGGCAAGCGATGCGGCGGCTGCCGCGCCCGGAGTTGCGCCGGCATCAGCTCCGGGCACCGTCTGTGACGCCACAGCGCCGGATCCTGATGAGCACGCAGCCGCGGCGAGGGCGCAGACGGTCGCGGTCGCGGCGATGGCCGGTGGGATGCGGAGACGACGGCCGCCGTTTGGGTGGACGCGACGGAGTATGCTCATCTGCATCGGCGCCCCCGCCTCAAGCGCTGAGCAGGGCCGCCAGGTCGAAGCGGTCGCCGATTGTCGGTGTGTACGCCTTCACCGACGTCTCGCTGCCGATGCGCTGGGCCAGCGCGGCGGACGCCTCGGGCTCGCCGTGAGTGACGAAGGCGACCTTTGGCAGCGATGGGCCCGAGCGCAGCCAGCGCAGCAGCTCATTGCTGTCGGCGTGGCCGGACATGCCGTCGATCGACAGCACCTTCGCGTTCACCGGCACGTCGGCGCCGTGCATGCGCAGCGAGCGGGTGCCGTCGACGAGCAGGCGGCCGCGCGTCCCGGGCGCCTGATAGCCGACAAGCATGATCAGATTCTTCGGGTCGGGCGCCAGCCGCTCGAGATGATGCAGCACACGGCCGCCCGTGAGCATGCCGCTGGATGCGATGATCACGCGCGGGCCCGGCAGCCGGTTCAGAGCTTTCGATTGCTCGGGCGTTTCGCAGAACGTCGTGCCAGGCGGCAGCAGCATCGACTTATTCTCGGTCCCCAGGTCGGTGTCGAGCTCGCTGGCGTTGAGGTGCTCGTTGTAGATGCGCGTGACCTTGACCGCCATCGGGCTGTCGACGTGCACGGGCACGCGCGGGACATCGCCCGAGGTCATCAGCTCGCCCAGCAGCAGCGTCACCAGTTGGGTGCGCGACATCGCGAATGAGGGGATGAGGACGGTCCCACCGTGGTTGAGGCACTCGGCGAACGGGCCGCGTATCTGATCGACCAGCGGCGTGTCGCTGTGCACGCGGTTCCCGTAGGTCGACTCGATGACGAGCGCGTCGCAGGCGGGCAGCGGGTCGGGGTCGGAGTGCAGGGGCACGCCGTAGCGGCCGAGGTCGCCGCTGAAGACGACGCGCGCGACGCTGCCTGCGGGGCGAGGTACCTCGACCTCGACGAACGCGGAGCCGAGAATGTGGCCCGCGTTGTGCAGCCGCGCGCGCAGGCCGGCGCCGAGGTCGAGCCAGTTGCCGTATTCGATGGCGGAGTAGCGCTTCATCGCCGTGTCGACGTCGCGCGTGGTGTAGAGCGGCTGCGGCGGGTCGTGTTTGCTGTACCCCTTGCGCGCGGCGTGCGCGGCGTCCTCCTCCTGGATCTTTGCGGAGTCGAGCAGCACTACATTCCCGAGCTCGCCGCTGGCGCGCGTGCCGGAGATCCGCCCGGCGAACCCCTCACGCACGAACTTCGGGATGTAGCCGGCGTGGTCCATGTGCGCGTGTGTGAGGATCATCGCGTCCACCGTCGCCGGGTCGAACGCGGGCGGGCGCCAGTTCAGTTCGCGCAGCGCCTTCAGTCCCTGGAACATCCCGCAGTCGACGAGTACGCGGCGTCCGGCCGCCGTCAGCAGGTGGCGCGACCCCGTGACCGTGCCCGCACCGCCGTGGAAGGCGAGGCTGAACTCATCGGCGCCGAAGGACGCCCCCGGTGCGACCGTCACATGCCACCGGAGAGCTGGATGAGCTGGATCAGGTTGCCCTCGGGGTCGCGGAGCGTGGTCATGATCGGCGCCCCATCTTCGGGGCCGGCCTTCGCGGGCGCATCGAGAAAGTCGACGCCAGCCGCCTTCAGGCGCTTGTGCTCTGCCGCGATGTCGTCGACTTCGAGCGCGACCATGTGCCGCGCCGGGTCGGTCGCCTTCCCGTGCACCTCGCTGTGTGTGCCCAGCGCGAGCGCGGGCGCATCGGCGTCGCCGAAGATCACGAACCCGGGGCTCTCCAATCTCGGCTTCAGCCCGATGACGTCGCGATAGAACGGCAGGAGGTTCTTCGTGAGGTCCTCGCTCCAGATGCTGGCGAGGCCGAGGCGCGTGGTCATGATCTTGCTCCTGTTCTTGTGAGGAATTGGATGCTTCAGTATCGATCGCCCCAGAAGGTAGGGCGAGCTACTGGAAGTACGCCTCTACGCCGTCGCGATAGCCCTCGGCGATCGCCTGCTTCACGTCGTCGCGCAGCAGCAGCACGGCTTCGGCGTCGTTCGAGACGAAGAGCGCTTCGCCGAGGACTGCCGGCATCGTGGTCGAACGAAATCCTGGCGCCTCGCCGAAGAGGTAGGTGTGCGGCTGGCCGTAGCGCGCGCCGATCGGTGCATCGCTCTTCACGCCACGGTCCGTGATGGCGTACGGCACGGCGCGCAGCCGGGTGATGATCCCATCGTGGATCGCCTGGGCGAACCGCCTGCTCTGGTCGCCGAACGACCGCTCCGGGTTGAAGTAGACCTCCGTGCCGGCGACCAGTGGGTCGTCCGAGCCGTTGTGGTGGATGACGACAAGTGCGTCGGCGTGCGCCTGGTTGGCGAGGTCCGCCCGGGCCTGCGATTCCGCCCGGATCTGGTCCGGCGTCTCGGCGCCTCCTTCGGGCGAGACGCTGTAGTCGCCATCGCGCAGCAACACCGTCGTGTAGCCATCGGCGCGGAGCAGCGGATCGAGCCGCCGCGCGACGTCGAGATTCAGATCCTTCTCGATCAGGTCGACATTACCGGCGCGATCTTTGTGCACGGCGCCGGTGTTGCGCGGCCCGCCGTGCCCGGCAGAGATGGCCACGACGTGCGGATGTGGTGGAGAGGGCGTTGGTGCGGTCTGGGTCAATGCGGTGATCTGCGGCGCCGGCGTAATGGTTGCCATCACCGCGTCCGTCGCAGCCGGAGGCGTCGTCGTGGAGGAAGCACCGCCGTTGCACGCAGAAAACAGGACGGCGATCGCAGCGATCGCCGTCCAGTGAAGGAGCGTGTTCTTGCGTGCGGGCGCGATCATCGCGCGACGCTTAGGCGAGTGCGGGTTCGGAGACCGCGATCCCGGCTTGCGCCAGCACGGCGTCGCTGATGTCGCGCTGGTCGAGCACGCGCACCCAGTAGCTGATCTCGAGCTGTACGCCGTCGGGGTCCTGAAAGTAGATCGACTTGCAGAAGTCGTGGTCGATCATCGGCGTCACCTTCACCCCTTGCGACGCGAGGTGCTCGTGCCAGGCGAGGACGTCCGCCTCGGTGTCCACTTCGAAGGCGACGTGGTGCATCGAGCCGTGCGCGCTGACGTGGGCGAAGCTCTTCGGGTGCGCCTGGTCGGGCAATGCGACGGGCGCCTCCCGGAACCAGAAGAACGCGAGCTGGTTCCCGCCCCCCATGTCGTAGAAGAGGTGCATGGCGTCTTCCGCCGGCATCGGCGGCACGTGGATGGCGGCCGTCAGCCGCATCTTCATCGCGTTGGTATAGAACTCGTGCGACGCCTTCAGGTCCTTGCAGACGAAGACGAGGTGATGGATGCCGCGCGTGCTGAGATTCATGAGGCCTCCTGACTGGCGTTTCGTAGGGCTATCATATCACTCATCGACCCGCCTTTGAATACAGCATCGGCGCCAATTTGGCGCCGTAAAGGAGCCACCTGTGACGCAGGCATCCGACGAGCGGGTCCGCCGCCTGCCGTTCGCCTACACGCATCTGGACACGAGCGTCCGCCGCGACCTCGTGTACCTGGAGGCGACCGACACCGGGCAGAGCTTCGGCGTCCTCTACCGGCCGGCGCAGCGCGAGCCGCGGACGGCGGTGTACTTGATGCACCCACGCGGCGACTTCGCCCGCCACTACGTCGTGCCGGAGCTGACGGCGCGCGGCTATGCCGTGTTTGGCCACAACAGCCGCTACCTGAACAACGACACTGACATGGTGCACGAGCGCCTGCTGTTCGACATCGCCGCCGGCATGCGGCACCTGAAGGAGGCGGGGTTCGAACGCATCGTGCTGCTCGGGAACAGCGGCGGCGGCTCGCTGCTCGCGTTCTATCAGTCGCAGGCGAGCCGGCACCCGGGCGAGCAGCTCACCACGACGCCCGCGGGCGAGCGCATCGATCTCTCCGGCGAGCTCATGCCGGAGGGCGACGTCTACATCGCGGTCGCCGCGCACCTCGGCCAGGGGCGCTTCATGCTCGGCGCCATCGACCCGGCCGTCGTCGACGAGCACGACCCGACGGCGAGCGACCCGGCGTGGGACATGTACAACCCGGCCAACGGCTATCAACCCTACCCGAAGCCGAGCGCGTACGACGAAGCGTGGTTGCGTGCCTATCGGGAGCGGCAGCGCGACCGCGTGCGTCGGCTCGATGAGATCGCGCGCGGCTATCTCGCGGAGCACGCGCACTTTCGCGCGCAGATGCGCCGCACGGAGTCCATGGCGGATGATGCGGCCGCGATGATCACGCGGCGGGCCTGGCTCGCACGCTACATGGTCATCTATCGCACACTGGCGAATCCCGCGTACCTCGACCCGGCGATCGACCCGAGCCACCGCCCGCTCGGCAGCATCTTTTTGCCCGGCGACCCGATCATCGGCAACTACGGGCCCGGCGGGCTGGCGCGCGTGATGACGCCGCGCGCCTGGCTCAGCACGTGGAGCGGCCTCAGCAGTCAGGCCGATCTCCCTGATACGATCGCGCACGTTACGGTGCCGACGCTGATCGTCTACGCCGACGCTGACTGCGACATCTTCCCCTCCGAGCAACGGGAGCTGATGGAGAAGAGCGGCGCCGCCGACAAGACGCTCTGCGAGCTGCCGTGGGCCGACCACTACCTGCACCCGGTCGGCGAGGAAGGCCGCAAGCTCGCCGACCCGCGCGAGCGGCTCATCGACATGATCGCGCCGTGGCTCGAGGAGCGGCTGGGCCCGCCGGCGTGAGGGAAGGCGCTGGAAGTCGGAAGTCGGATCGCCGCGACCTGACCCCGCTCCCCGGCGAGTCTGCGGCCGGGCTCCTCTGCACCGCGTGAACAGGGGAGCACAACGGCACTTGGTGTGCAACGATAAGCCTCAAATCGAGACTCATCCGTGTCGATCCTCTCTCCCCTCGCGGGAGAGGGGTGCCCGAACGGGCGGGGTGAGGGCTACCCGAGCACGGCATCGGCGATCGCCGTGAGCACGGAGGGCGGGCCGCTGACGAGCATGGTGGTGAGCGATGTCTCCTTCCATGCGGCAAGCTCGTCGCGGATCTTTTCGATTGGGCCGATGAGCGCGGTGTCTTCGACCATCGATGTCGGCACGGCGGCCATGGCGTCGCGCTTGTTGCCCTCGAGGTAGAGCTTCTGGATGTGGTTGCAGTCCTCTTCGTACCCCAGGCGCGCCAGCACGTCGAAATGGAAGTTGGCGCCCTTCGCACCCATGCCACCGACGTAGAGCGCCAGCATCGGGCGGATCATGTTCGCGGCCGCCTCAACATCATCGCTGACGACGACCGGCACCATCGCCGCCACCTCGAAATCGCCGGCGGTGCGCCGTGCGCCCTTGCGCCCGAAGCCCTCGTCGAGTGCCTGGCGGTAGAAGGCGTCGCTCTTCGGCGAGAAGAACAAAGGGAGCCAGCCGTCGGCGATCTCCGCTGCCATTGCGACGTTCTTCGGCCCCTCCGCGGCGAGATAGATCGGGATGTCGTTTCGCAGCGGATGAATGGTGGACTTCAGCGGCTTGCCGAGTCCCATGCCGCCGGGGAACGGCAGTGTATAGTGGGTGCCCTGAAACTGCACCGGCTGCTCGCGGGCGAAGATCTGCCGCATGATCTCGACGTACTCCCGTGTGCGCTCGAGCGGTCGCGGGTACGGCTGCCCGTACCAGCCCTCCACCACCTGCGGCCCGGACGCGCCGATGCCGAGGATGAAGCGCCCGCCCGAAAGATGGTCCAGCGTCATCGCCGCCATCGCCAGCGCCGATGGCGTGCGCGCGGAGATCTGGGCGATGGAGGTGCCGAGCTTGATCCGCGAGGTCTTCGCCCCCCACCAGGCTAGCGGCGTCAGTGCGTCGGAACCGTACGCCTCTGCCGTCCACATCGAGTCGAACCCGATGCGCTCGGCCTCGGCGATCGTGTCCTCGATGCCGGGCGGCGGCCCGCTGCTCCAGTAGCCTGCTGAGAGTCCGAGCTTCATGTCGCCTCCGCTATCCCGTCTGCGCACGGTCTGTCACGCTGATGCTACCGCGGCGTCGCGCCTGCGAGAACACACCTGGTTGCGCAAGGAGCATCACCATGGAGACGCGCCAACTCGGCCGCACGGGACTGCGCGTGCCGCCTCTCTGCCTCGGCACGATGACCTTCGGCCTGCAGTGCGACGAAGCGACCTCATTCGCGATCCTCGACCGCGCGGTCGAAGGCGGCATCGACTTCATCGACACCGCCGACGTCTATCCGCTCGGCGGCGATACGAATACCGCCGGCCGCACCGAGGAGATCATCGGGCGCTGGATGCGCGAGCGCGGCAATCGCGACCGTCTTGTGCTCGCGACGAAGTGCGCCGGGCGCATGGGCGATGGCGCGAACGACATGGGGCTCTCGCGGTATCACATCCAGCGCGCGGTCGAAGACAGCCTGCGGCGGCTCGGCACCGACGTCATCGACCTCTACCAGGTACACGCCTTCGATCCCGTGACGCCGATCGAGGAGACGCTGGGCGCGCTCGATGACCTCGTGCGGGCGGGCAAGGTGCGGTACGTCGGCTGCTCGAATTATCCGGCGTGGCGGCTCGGCGCGGCGCTGGCCACCAGCGAGCGGCTGCACCTCGCGCGCTACGACTCGCTCCAGCCGCGCTACAACCTGCTGTACCGCGACATTGAGCCGGAGATCCTGCCGCTGTGCCGCCAGGAGGGCCTGGGTGTCATCGTCTACAACCCGCTCGCCGGCGGGTTCCTCTCGGGGAAGTACGCGAAGGGCGACGCGCCGGAAGACAACACGCGCTTTACGCTCGGCACGGCTGGCCGCATGTACCAGCACCGCTACTGGCAGGATGCGCACTTCGATGCAGTGTCGGCACTGCAGGAAGCGGTGGCTGCCCGCGAGCAGCGGATGCCAGCGGTCGCGGTGTCGTGGGTTCTGCAGCAGCCCGGCATCACGTCGGCGATCATCGGCGCCAGCAAACCGGAGCAGCTCGATGGCACGCTGGCTGCCGCGGACCTGCAGCTCGACGACGGACTGCGGGAGGCGTGCGATGCGGCATGGTGGAGTTTGCCGCGGCGGCCGGTCGTCGAAGGCTACCGCTAGTTTGAAGTTGGATGTTGGAAGTTGGAAGTTGGATGTTGGATGTTGGAGGGCTCGGCTGCGCAGTGATTCGCCGCTGAACGAACTACTGCTCAGGAACAAGCTCTCCTCGACGCGCGGCGGAGAGTGGCCGCATGCGCCGCGCGTCGAGGGGTAAGGCCGCTACTCGACCTCGCGGCGAGACTCCGCGGCGGCGCGGTTGAGGTCGGCCAGGGCGGTCTCGAGGCGGCTGAGCTGCCCGTCGTCGAGGCGCTTGAGGATGTTGATGACGAACGTCCCGGCGATCCGGCGGAGCGCGCCGACGGCGATGTCGCCGGACTTCGTCAGATAGTTGCGCACGATGCGCCGGTCGTCGGCGTCCTCCTCGCGGCGGACGAGGCCCTGGCGGACCAGGCGGTCGACGTGGCCGGTGATCGTCGAAGGGTTGACCCCGAGATGATCGGCCAGCGCGCCGACGGGCAGGCCGTCGTCGTCGCGGAGCGCCCAGAGCAGGCGCATCTGGGGGATCGTCAGGCCATCTTCGGACCAGCCCTGGATGCGCAGACCGTCGATGATGCCGACGGCATCGCCATACTCCATCGCGACGTGGCGCAGCCGTTCGAGGCGCACCGGATCGGTTGCGGTCTCGGCTTCCAACTCGTGTTGCTCGATGACATTCCGCTGGACCATCGATGCTTGCCTTATCTGCAATATTTGCCCTTTACAAAAGGATTCGGCGGAAGTATAGTCGATTCGTCATCGCAGTTTCAACAGCGAGCGACAGGCTCCTAACAAGGGAGGACGAACGTGAGCAAGTTTGCCGAACAAGTACAGACCATGCCTTCCGTGCGTGAGCCGGCATACCGCCCGGCGATGTATCTCTCGCCGGAAGAGAAGACGGACCTGGCCGAAAAGATCGGCGACGCCGACCTCTACCAGGACCTCGTCACGATGCGCGAACTGGTGCGCGCGCAGCCGGAGAACATCGAGCTGCGGAAGGCGCTCGTCAGCGGCATCGCAAGCGCGGAGTTCGCCGGCATCGACGCCTTCAGCCGCAAGGTCGTCGAGTGGCAATCATGGCCCGTGCCCGAGACGCTGATCATGGCGATTGCGCGCCAGACATGGGATGAAGTGCGGCATGCGGCGCTCGCCAAGGGGCTGGTGGAATCGTACGGCGGCGAAATCGGTGACTATCCAGACACGCTGGCGGGCGGCGCTCCACCGCCCGGCGTCACGCCACCGCAGGGGATGCTTGGTCAGACCTATGGCGCCGCCGGTGCGGAGCAGCTGATGCGCGATCCGGTGGTCAGCCTCTCGATGACGAACGTCTCGCTCGAAGGTGGTGCGCTAACGCTCTTTCAGGAGACCTCGGCCGTCGGAGAGAAGATCGGCGACCACTTGATGGCGCATTGCTACGACTACAATTGGGCGGATGAGGTGACGCACACTGCCATCGGCGACTTCTTCGTGAAGCTGCTGACCGAAGACGACCCGGAAGCCGAAGCGAAGGCGCTGCGCGTGCACGCGATGGCGGAAGTGTTCCGCGCGAGGCTGAGCGGCCAGCAGAGCGACGAGCTCAAAGAGTTCTTCGCGGAAGAGATGTCGCGCGCGACGGCGGCGCTCGGATAACCCTATGGCTGTTGTCGCAATCGAACTCTCCGGGTGCATTAACTGCGGCTGGTGCCGGCGCGTCTGCCCGACGGAAACGATCAAGTACTTCGCGACCGGACATCGGACGCACGTCGTAGAACCCGACGGCTGCATCGACTGCGGCATCTGCACGCCGATCTGTCCGGTGGACGTGATCTACGCGGTGCCGGAGTACGTCGTGCCTGCAGAGAAGCTGATCGCGGCAAAGGGGAAAGCGAAATCGTTCGCCGCCGGCCAGCGAAAGATCAAACTCGACCGGGACACTGTCGTCCAGCGCACGCTCGCCAAGCTGGCCTCCGGAGGCGCCGCACATGCCTGAGCTCGCGGTGGACCCGCGGAGTGTGGGGGGCGCGTTCGGCGTCGAGGAGAACGCGCGGCGGCTGATCCACTACAAGTTCGCCGAGAACGTCTGCATGACAACCGCCGGCGGCTGGGCTTCTTCGACGCCGCTGATCAAGGTGAAGTTCGCGCTGGGGCAGCACTGCTACGAAGACTCCATCCACTCCCTGTGGATCGGCCAGCGGCTGCCGGAACTGCGCGTGACCGAGGAAGTTGAGCTATCGTTGCCGCCGACGTTTCGCTGGTCGAACAAGGCGGAGCCGCCGAACGAGGCCTTCCTCAAGTTCGTCGAAGCGATGCAGCTCCAGCAGGACCAACTGCCGCGGCTGGTCGGCCTCTATCGCGTGCTGAAGACGCACCTCTGTGTGTACTACCGCCATCACGTGCAGGTGACCGACCCAGTCTGCGATGCGCCGACCGTGCGCATCCTGGAGCACATCCTCTTGGAGGAGGAGCGGCACCTGAAGTGGGGCCAGGCGATCTACGAAGAGCTAGCGGACACGCCCGAGAAGCGCCGGGGCGCGATGGAGTGGCAGATGGAGCTCGAGGATCTGCTGGTCCGCTCCGGCGGCGTCACCGGCGGCCGCTGATTTGGATGTTAGAAGTTAGACGTTGGATGTTGGACGCGTAGCGAGTTCGCGGGCATCCGCACATCGCGTCACTGGAGCAAACGAATATGAAATTCGGCGTGTTTTACGAGCATCAGTTGCCCAAGCCGTGGGGTGAAGGCAGCGAACTCAAGCTCTTTCAGGACGCGCTCGACCAGGTGGAGCTCGCCGACAAGCTCGGCATCGACTACGCCTGGGAGGTCGAGCACCACTTCCTGGAGGAGTACTCGCACTCCTCGGCGCCGGAGGTCTTCCTTGCCGCCGCGTCGCAGCGGACGAAGACGATCCGGCTTGGACATGGCATCGTCCTCCTGCCGCCGGCGTACAACCCGCCGGCGCGCATCGCCGAGCGCATCGCCACGCTCGATCTCGTCTCGAACGGGCGCATTGAGTTTGGCACGGGTGAATCGGCGAGCCGCTCCGAGCTCGAGGGCTTCGGCATCAATCCGGCCGAACGGCGCGGCATGTGGCGCGAAGTGATCGAGCAGGTCGCCAACATGATGGCGATGGATCCGTACCCGGGATTTCAGGGAGAGTACTTCTCGATGCCGGTAAGGAACGTCGTGCCGAAGCCGGTGCAGAAGCCGCATCCTCCGATGTGGGTGGCGTGTTCGAACCGCGACACCATCCACCTCGCCGCGCAGCTCGGGCTTGGCGCGCTCACCTTCGCGTTCGTCGACCCTGAGGAAGCGCGGCACTGGGTGACCGACTACTACGAGACCTTCAAGCGGGAATGCGTCCCGATCGGCCACGCGGTGAACCCGAACATCGCGATGGTGTCGAGCTTCTCGTGCCACCCGGACGAAGCGGAAGCGCTGCGGCGAGGCACCGACGGATTCCGCTTCTTTCAGTTCGCGCTGGGCCACTTCTATGGGTTCGGCAAGCACAAACCGGGGCGCACGAACATCTGGGATCGCTACACCGCCGTGCGCGACGAGATCGGGCTCGAGGCGCTCGGCGGCGGCGCCGGCGGCATCGGCACGCCCGACCAACTGCGGCGGCACTTGCGCACCTTCGCCGACGCCGGCGTCGACCAGGCGGTGTTCATCCAGCAGGGCGGCAACAACCTGCACGAGAACATCTGCGAGGACCTCAATCTCTTCGCGAAGGCCGTGATGCCCGAATTCAAGGACGAAGAAGCCGCCCGCATGCGCCGCAAGGATGATGAGCTCGCTCCGTACATTGAGGCTGCGATGAAGCGGAAGGAGCGCATGGCGGAGATGCGCGACGACGAGATCCCAGCGTTCGAGTCGTACGGCTACAACATCGCCGAGGTCGACCTGTCCCAGTTGCCGCCAGGGCAGCAGCAGCGTCTGGAGCAGATGCGGAAGATGCGGGAAGTGGTGGCGCGGTTCGACGCGCGCGAAGCGGAAGCGGCCCAACGCGGCGGCTGATACCGTTGCGGACTACACTGGTCGTTTCGGCGCCCGCGTGGATCGCGAGACGCTTGGTGACATCCACAGAGCATCTGTGTTGAAAGTCAAGCGGCAAGTGGCGTCTCCAGGGTCCATTGGCGGCGCTGACGGACGAGGGCGTTGAGCAAGATAACGAGTTTGCGCACGCTGGCAATACGCGCGACGCGCTTGGGTTTGCCGG
>JBBRPY010000045.1:0-28208 GCA_038227375.1 Dehalococcoidia bacterium | reverse complement strand
TGCGCCGCCGGTGTTGCCGGTGTCACCGGTGTCGGTGTCGCCGGAGCTGACGTCCGGGTGGGAGCTTGCGCTGCCCGTGTCCCCGGAGTCGCCGCCGTCACCACTGGACGCTACCGACGCGGACTCCGGGTTGGAGGTCGCGTTGCCGGTGTCGCCGGAGGTGCCGGTCGCCGTCGCGTTCGAGTGACCGGTGTCACCCGAGCTCGCCGTGCCGGTCGCACTGGCCGAAGCAGCGCCCGTGTCGCCGCCGGTCGCAGAGGCGTCGACCGCCCCCGTGTCGCCGGATGTGACCTCGAGGCCGCTGCCGCCCGTGCTCTGCTCGCCCCAGCAGGAGCAGGAGTTGGAGCCGCCGATGCCGGCCGCAGAGCCCGAGCTTGCGCCCTTGGCTACCGCCACCGCCTCGGTGTCGCCGCTGTCGGCGTTCGCCTCAGGGTCCGACGTGGCATCACCGGACGAGCCGGTGTTGCCGCCGATGGCGACCGGAGCCGCCGTCGAGTCGCCCGAGGTCGCCGAGCCGGAAGCGTAGGAGCTGGACGAGGCGTCGCCCGAGTTTCCGCCGCTGCCGCTGTCGCCCGAGATGACGGTCGGGTCCGACGAGGCGTCGCCGGAGGAGCCGCTGTCACCGCTGTTGCCGCTGTTCCCCGAACCGGCCAGGGTGGCACTGCCGCCCGTGCCGGAGCAGGCGCAGCTACCCGTGCCATGGATCGCGCTGGCGTCGCCAGTGTGACCCGTGTCGCCGGTGTCGGTGCTGCCGGAACTGATGTCGGGGTGGGAGCTTGCGCTGCCCGTGCCGCCGGAGCTGCCGCCAGAGCCGGTGAGGGCTGCCGAGGTAGAGCTGGGGTTCGACGTGGCCGAGCCGGTGTTGCCGGCGTCGCCCCTGGCCGTCGCCGTCGAGTTACCGCTGTTGCCCGACGTCGCCGTGCCGGTCGCACTCGCCGTCGCCGCGCCGGTGGCACCGGACGTCGACGTCGCCGTCGCCGGGCCGGTGTTGCCGGAGCTGATGTTCACGTTCGAGGTCCCTGTTGCGGAACCCTCGTACTCGTGCGAACCAAAGCTGATGCCCGCCGCCGGTCCGGAGCTGCCGGAGACCGCGCTGGACGAAGCGTTGGAGTCGCCCGTGCTGGCGTCCGCGTGCGGGTTCGAGGTCGCGTTGCCGGTGGAGCCGGTGTTACCCGAGATCGCCACTGGTGCCGATGTCGAATCGCCCGAGGTCGCGCTGCCATAT
Organism: Dehalococcoidia bacterium; assembly: GCA_038227375.1. Lineage (GTDB taxonomy): Bacteria > Chloroflexota > Dehalococcoidia > DSTF01 > JACRBR01 > JALYKW01. The sequence goes on along the minus strand of JBBRPY010000045.1, from coordinate 26,983 downwards.
GCGTGGGAGTTGGAGTCGGCCGCGCCGGAGTTTCCGCCGTTGCCGCTGCCGCCCGAGGTGACGGTCGGGTCGGAGCTTGCGCTGCCCGAGTCGCCCGAGTTCCCGCTGTTGCCCGAGTTGCCGGACTGGCTGGCCGTCAGGCTGCCGCTGCCAGTGCCCGTGCCGCTGCATCCGCAGCTGCCGGTGCCGATGGCGTTGGCGTTGCCCGTGTGGCCTGTGTCGCCGGTGTCCGTGTTGCCGGAGCTGACGTCGGGGTTAGAGCTTGCGCCACCCGTGCCGCCGGAGCTGCCGCCGTTGCCGCTGGCCGCCGCCGAAGTCGACGTCGGGTTGGAGGTCGCCGAACCGGTGTTGCCGGCCGTGCCCCTCGCCGTCGCCGTCGAGTCGCCGGTGTCGCCCGAGCGGGCCGTGCCGGTCGCCGTCGCGTTGGCGTCGCCCGTGCGGCCGGATGTCGACGTCGCCGTCGCTGCACCCGTGTCGCCAGAGCTAACGTTCAAGTTGAGGTTGCCGGATGCCGAGCCGATGCCCGAAGCCGGACCGGAGTCACCAGACCGCGCGTAGGACCGCGCGTTGGAGTCGCCGGACTCAGCGTTCGCCACCGGGTTCGACGTTGCATCGCCGGAGCTGCCCGTGTTGCCCGAGAGGGCCACAGGGTTCGCCGTCGAGTTACCGGAAGTCGCGGAGCCGCTGACCGAAGAGCCAGAGCTCGCGTTCCCGGAATTGCCGCCGTTGCCGGAATTCCCGGACGTGACATTCGGGTTCGAGCTGGCGGACCCGGAGTTTCCGGAGTTGCCGCTATTGCCCGAATTGCCCGACTGCGCGCCGAGCACACCGAGCAGCCAGCTCAGGAAGTCGTTGACCGTCGCGGTCTGCGATGCCGAAAGGCACTGGCAGGCGTTCGGGTTGCTGCTTCCAATAACCGCTGCGTTGCCGGTGTTGCCGGTGTCGCCGGTGTCCGTGTTCCCGGAACTTACCGTCGGGTTAGAACTCGCCGCGCCCGTGCCGCCGGAGGAGCCGCCAGAGCCGGTGAGTGCTGCCGAGGTAGAGCTGGGGTTCGACGTGGCCGAGCCGGTGTCGCCGGCCGTGCCCGTCGCGTTCGCCGTCGAGTTGCCCGTGGCGCCGGAGGTCGCAGTGCCGTTCGCACTGGCCATGGCGTTGCCGGAGCCGCCCGACGTCGCCGTCGACGTCGTTGCGCCGGTGTTACCGGAGCTGACGCTGACGTTGGAGTTGCCGGTCGCAGAGCCGATGCCGAACGCCGGGCCGGAGTTGCCCGAGTGCGCCACCGAGACCGCGCTGGAGTCGCCAGAGCTGGCGTTCGCCTGCGGGTTGGACGTTGCGTTGCCGGAGCTACCGCTGTTTCCCGAGATGGCGACCGGGGCCGACGTCGAGTTGCCGGAGGTCGCCGACCCGGAGGCATATGAGGAAGACGTGGCGTTGCCGCTCGTCCCGCCATTGCCGGAGTCGCCCGACGTCACCGTCGGGTTGGAGGTGGCGTTTCCGGAGTTGCCGGAGTCGCCGCTGTTGCCGGAGTCACCCGACGCCGCCGCCGCAACCGAGCCGCCGCTAGGCGTCGGGCTGCCGACCGGGGTGAGGGTGTGGGCCGTCGCTGTCGGCGAGCCCGAGCCACTGTTGATGGCCGAAGCGCCACCCGTGTTGCCCGTGCCGCCGGTGTCCGTGCTGCCAGAGCCTACGGACGGGTTGGAGCCCGCTGCCCCCGTCCCACCGGAGCCGCCGCCGCCGCCCGAGGTGGCCGTCGACGCAGAGGCCGGGTTGGACGTCGCCGGGCCGGTGGTGCCGGAGGTGCCGGTCGCCGCAGCGCCCGAGTTCCCGGTCCCGCCCGACGAGGCGTTGCCCGTCGACGTGCTGGTAGTCGTGCCCGTGTTGCCGCCATTGGCGGTGGACGTCGTGCCACCAGAGTTTCCCGACTGGGCCGATGCGGTTGCATCGCCGAGGAGGGAGAAGGAGATGGACCCTGCCGGACCGGATGTGCCGGAGCCGGTGTCACCGTTCCAGCTACCGATGCTGCAGTTCGCGGCGGCCTGGCCCTGTGCCGCGAGTGCTATGGCTGCCGATGGTCCTACATATTGAGTCCCTGGACACAATGCCAGGTTGACTCCTGAACCGACGCTCAGCGTCGTGGGATCGTTCGGTCCCGATGCATTGACTGCGCTTGGCGCGCCTATCAATACGATTAGTCCGAGAATGAGCCCCACGAGCAGAGCGCCTATGCGTAATGCATAGGATGCTCTTATCAAGTGGTCCTCCTGATGGCGCCACAAATGGCGCCGTCAAAAATCGATCAAAATTATCGTCCGCCCCGTCGCGTGAAGTCTGAGTCTTCCGCTGCCGACACGCGCTGTGTCCGCCGCCTGAATCTCTGAAACTTCCACGTGTCACACCGAGCCTCATGGTGGCGTCACAATCCTTCCCGACGGCCAGCACACGCTGCGCCCACCGCCTGAGTAACTGCCGTTCCATGACGACTGCGGTCCACCCGTGCGAGTCACAAACATCCGCGGCTCTGCACACGCCTTTGCTTGCTGATGCATGATCGATCGGCTCATCGACAAAGTTTCTTGTCCTTCGTGCGTGTGTGTCACCATCATCCGCGGCTGCCGGCACAGTAGTGTGCCTACCGCTAAACGATCGCGACGTCCACGTGAGGGACTGTCGACTTCGTCGTGTGCGTCACAACCATTCACCTGCCAGCACTGTTTGTGCCACCGCCGAATGACGCATCACTCACCACTTCCGGATGCTGTCCCTGTGTGTCATGCCCACCACCCGTGGCTGCCGGCACAGTATGTGTGCCTACCACAAAATGACTGCACGACTTCGGTAGGACATCGGTCCGTCGTGTGAGTCGCTATCACCCGCGGCTGCCGGCACAACATGCGCCTGCCGCTGAATGACGTAGACCGCCCACGAATGGGACGCACTTCCCCGCGTTTCGGGGAGTCCACTGGGCTGATGGCTCCCTCCGTAGAGCACACCTCCATGAGGACACGACATTGTGGACTGCCGAGGGTAGGCCGCGCCATACCTTCGGCGCAAAAAAAGGGGGTATGTTCAAAAAATCGCCAACCCGTCAAGTTCGTCGTCTGGTCGGTGGTCGCTTGGTCGCTGGGCGAGCGGCGTTCCCGTGGGTTGGGGGGGGCTGGTCGAGGCGGTCGCCCTCGCCGGAGGTTGGTGGCCGGCTTGCCGCTCGCTGCGTCGCTCGCAGGCCTCTGCGATCATCATCCGTTATGTGCGCGAGCGGGTCGTTCTGGTCGCTGGTGGCCGTGGGGGCTGGCCGTTTCAGCCGACGACTCGGTCAACCCGACCGGCGGCGAGCGAGTAGCGAAGGTCGAAGGACGACGAAGCTCCGTCCATTTCCGGTTGCAGCGGATGCAAACGGGACATCACGCTGCGCTCCGCGGTGTCGCCAGCCGTCTAGCGTTGGCGCCGACTGCGACAGCGGACTCGTAGCGGAGGAGCTTTAGCTCCGTCCGCCTTCTCGTAGGGACTGACGATAGGCGGCGCTAGCGTATTTGCGTCTGACAGTCATGCCCGCCGACCAGCGACCAGCAGTGGCGAGGAATGCGTGGTGCGCTGCGGTCGTCCCGCAGAAGATAGCCGGGGACCCGCGACCCCGTCACCAGACACCACTCACAAACGGACCATCGACCAGAAGGCTATCGCTGTCGCGTCGCCTGTTCGATTGCGGCGTCGATGTCCTGCAGGGGGCGGGGATAGCAGCGCTCGTGCTGACGCTCGTACAGCACCAGCCACGTCTGCTCCAGCAGCGCCAGCGCGTGCTGCCAGTCTTCGTTGCCGACGAAGTGGTTGATGAACAGCGCCTCGTGCTCCTCAAGTGTGATATTGATCGCGCCGCCGTCTTCCGACTTGAGCTTGAGAATGCCCTCATAGAGCTTCTCGCAGAGCACGATCATCGAGTGCGCGTCGTAGGGGTCGACCTTCGCCAGCGGCCGCAGGGCGTCGCGCAGCAGCAGCGCGTGCTCCAACTGGAGTTCGATGCAGCCAAACTGTCTCATCGCACGACTCCCGTCAGCGGATGCGCGGCGCCCCACCAGGCGCTCACCTGCACGTCTGGCTCGGAGTCCGCGACCTCGTGGTAGAACTCGCGCTTCCCGGCGTCGTAGTGCGCCTCCGGGCACGCAGCGAGCCAGTCGCGGTAGAGGTGGTTCCACTCGATGCAGAGCTTGCGCTTGAGGCGCAGCGGCAACGCGATCATGTTGACGCCGACGGTGTCGAACTTGTCGGCATGCAGCTCAATGAAGCGGCGGCGGTTCAGCGGGTCGGCGGAGACGCCGCGGCGCTTTTCGACGCCGGCGATGGTCACGTCTTCCACATTGGGCACACCGTCTGCCGCCGCCAGCCAGTCGGCGTAGAGGTTCGACCGGGCGCGCAGCACTTCTATATCGATGGCGTGTCGATAACCGGCGACGCGCCGCTCCGCCTCGGCATCGGTCAGCCTCCCGCAGAAGTCGCAGCCGTCCGAGGCGACAGCCGGCTCCTCCATGCCTTATGCCAGTCGATGGTGATCGCGCCGGGGCTGGTGCTCTGCTGCACGGCCCGATACGGGTGGCCGAGGAAGTACCCGGCGTACTTCTGGCCGAGCAGCGTGTGCTCGTCGGCCGGGTGTTGTGGAGGGAGATCGTCCTGCGCTTCGCCGGGCCTCCCTACGGACGCGAGAACCGCTCGCCGTCCATGCGCTGGGTGGGGCAGAGGCGTTCGGGGTTGTAGAGCTTTTCGGGGTCGAAGTTCGGCTGCGAGCGCGCGGGGGCGTCGGTCTTGGTGGGGGTGGGTGTCGTCACTGGCATATCGGTCCCTCCAGCCTTATGTCGCGCTTCTGTGATAACAGCGTGGAGATAAGCCAATTGACAATGTTCGGCGGCGGAGCATCTGAGACATCTGTCATTTCCACATGTTTACAAGCTGCGTCGCCCCTGCCGCGCTGCGCTCGCGCCGTCGAGCAACAGGCGTTGTCCGCACGCAAGATGGAGACGGCGCCAAACGAGGCGGCGGACGCACGAAAATCAGGGTTGTTCGCCGCATCGGCCGCGGCAACCTGCCCCGATACTGAAGCATGAGATCAACCACGGGCCGCAGCGGTGCGCTTCCTCGTGCCTCCGAAGGCACCGACGCGCTGCGGCGCCTCCGGCTGCTCGCGCAGCACTCGCGCGATGTGCTCTGCGAAGTCCACAACGGCGTCATCACCTACGTCAGCGAGAACGCCGTCGCCGTCTCGGGCCGCGAACCGGCTGAGTTCGTGGGGCGCTCGTTTATCGACGTCGTCCACCCGGACGACCGGCCCGGCCTCGCGCGATACTTCGCTGCGGGATGGTCGGGGCCGATCGGCGCGACATTCCGCATCTTCGACGCCAGCGGCGACTGGAGCTGGCGCGAGGCACGAGGCGGCCGTCTGGTCGACGAGTTCGGCAACTACAACAGCGTCATCGTGCTGCGCGACATCTCGGAGCGCTTCGAGTTCGAGGAGAGGCTGAAGGCGGGCGAGCTGCGATCGCAGGCGCTGCTCGCGGCGATACCCGACCTGATGTTCCGCGTCGCCCGCGATGGGAGCTACATCGAATACAAGGCCGACCGCGTGGAGGACCTGTATGTCTCGCCGGACCGGATGGTGGGCAGTAACATCATCGCCCTTCTGCCTCCGGAGGTCGGCAAACCCGCCTACGAGATGATTCAGCGCGCGCTGGACTCAGGCGGCGTCCATACGTTGCAGTACAGTCTGGTCAAACACGGCGACCTCCTCGACTACGAGGCGCGGTTCGTCGCGAGTGGCAAGGATGAGGTCGTGGTGATCTGCCGCGATGTCTCGCTGCGCAATCGCGCCGAAGAGGCGCTGCAGGAGACCCGCGAGCAGGCCGCCATCCTCAGCGAACGCGCACGCATCGCGCAGGAACTGCACGACAACGTCGCGCAGTTCTTCTTTGGCATTGGCATCGCGGCGAAGGACGCCCTCGAGCGAAAGCCATTGACGCCGACCGCGCTTCGCCGGCAGCTCAAGCGCATCCGCGCCCTCTCGGCGCAAGGCGGGAGGGAAATCCGCCACGCGATCGATGCGCTCGCCCCGGACCTGTCGGACGGCCTTGATGCGGGCATCGAGCGACTCCTGGACCGATTCCGGGAGTCCACCGGCATGACGGCGGCGTACACAACCGCCCTCCCGGAATCCATCCCCGACAGCGTCGTGCGCGCGTTCTACGCCGGAGTGCGCGAGGCGCTGAACAACGTAGTGAAGCATTCGGGCGCAACGGCGGTCCTCATCCGCGCGCGCGTGACCGATGCCGCGGCGTCGCTCGAAGTCGAGGACAACGGATCTGGGACGGCAGCATCGATCGCGGCGGCGCCGCGCGGATTCGGCCTGCAGAGCCTTCGCCGGCGATTCCGCTCCGCCAACGGCCGGGTCGAGATTCGGGACGCGGCGCCACGCGGGGTGATCGTCCGATTCGTGCTTCCCTACGCCGCCGCGGAGAAGGTCGCCTGATGGGACCGACGACGAGCGTCTTCATCGTCGATGACCATCCCATCGTGCGCGCCGGACTGCGCGAGCTGCTGCGCGCGTCGGGGGAGATCTCGGTCACCGGCGATGCAGAGGACGGCTCGCAGGCGACACTCGACCGCATCCGGGAGGCCGCCCCGGACGTCGCCATCGTCGACATCAAGCTGAAGAGCGGCAGCGGCGTCGAACTCTGCCGCGAGGTGAAGTCGCTCGAACCACGCGTCGGTGTCATCGTGCTCAGCGCCTACTGGAACGACTCCCTGATCAAGCAGGCGCTGGAAGCGGGCGCGGACGGATACCTCCTCAAAGACGCCGAGCATTTCGACCTGACGAAGAGCATCATCCGGGTCGCGCGGGGCGAGACGGTGTTCGATGCGGCGATCTCGGCGGCGATCGTGCGGCAAGCGCGCGGCGGGAGCGTCGGGCGGGAGATCTCTTCTGACGACGCGAAGATACTGCACCTCGTCGCTGCCGGTCACACGAACAAGGCGATTGGCCAGACGCTCTTCCTCAGCCACCACACCGTCCGCGACCGCCTGAGCGCAGTGATGGCGGCGCTCGGCGCGAAGAATCGCGCCGAGGCAGTGCAGATCGCCACGCGCCGCGGGCTGATCTAGCCGGTCGCTGGGAAGTCCGAAATGGGAGGTCGGAAGGTTTTCGACGCTGCCTAGGCGCGTCGGCGCTGGTCAACAACATCGGGCGCCGCACGGCCTCACCCCTCTCCACGGCGAGTCTGCGACCGGCGCCTCTCCACCCCGTTGGCGTTGGAAGCTGGGCCATCGCTGGAAGGTGTTGCCACTGCGCCGGGGGTGGTGCGTGAGGCCGCCCCTTCGAGTGACGCGCATCTGCGCGGCGCGATCCCCTCTCCCCTCGTGGGAGAGGAGTGCCCGAAGGGCGGGGGTGAGGGTCAGCCAGACGTTTGTCGGCGAAACCCACGACATTTGTCGCCGCCTTTCTCGACGCGTGTATGCCGGTTTGCAATCGCCGCGGGACGACTACATAGGGGAGAACATCTCATCACATGGCAGGGAGCAGTCGCATGCTGAATCGCATCCTCATCGTCGCTATTGCCGTTGCCGTGATCGGCGGGGTCGCCGGCTCGCGTGGACTGGCTGTCTTCACCAGCACCGCGAACATCGGCGCTAACACCTTCACGACGGGCAGCGTCAGCCTGACGACGGCGCCGACGACGGCGCTGGTCACCTTCGCCGGCATGGCGCCCGGCGACCAGGTCACGGCGCCAGTGACGGTAACCAACGCCGGTTCGCTGGCGATGCGTTACGCGATCACGAGCGCGACGACGGAGAACGTGCTGGCGACGCAGCTCTCGATGACGATCAAATCCGGCGTCACGACCTGTACGAACGCCGCCTTCGGCGCGAGCGGGGCCGTCATCTACGGCCCGGGGGTGCTCGGCAACACGACCGCCGTCAACGCCGTCGGAAACCCGGCGCAAGGCAGCCAGGCGGGCGACCGCACGCTGGCCGCCGCCGCGAACGAAGTGCTGTGCTTCAACGTCAGTCTTCCGCTGGCCACCGGCAACGCGTTCCAGAGCCTGACCAGCACGGCAACCTTCGCCTTCGTCGGAGAGCAGACCGTCAACAATCCGTAACTGGTCGCTGGTGATTGGTGATTGGTCGGTCTGGCAGCGGAGCGGCCGCCAGAGCCCGATTCGAGAGGATGCGCATATGAAGATTCCGTGGCGAAACACCATGGCGTCTGCCGGCCGGGGGCTGCGGGTGGCCGGCCGATGGGCGGGGACGGCGGCCGCGCTCGTGGCCGTCGGCGCGCTGCTCGCGGCGACGCTCCCGGGCCTCGTCGGCTATCACAACATCATCGTCACGGGCGGCAGCATGGGCCACGCGCTTCCGGCCGGCAGTGTCGCCGTCACGCACTCCGTCGACTCCAGGGACGTCCGTGCGGGCGACATTATCGCCTTCCGAGGATCGGCCGGCAGCGCGACGGTCGTCCACCGCATCGTCGAGGTCAGTGGCGATGGCGCCGCGCGCGTCGCCACCACGCGTGGCGATGCGAATCGCGAGAACGACGCCGAGCCTCTCGCGCTCACCGGCCGCGGCGACGTGATTGTCTATTCGATCCCGTGGGCGGGCTACGCGCTCGTCTACGCGCGGACACCCGCGGCGCTCGCGGTGCTGGCCGTCGTTGGCGTCCTCTGGTCCATTCATGGATGGCGCGGCCGCAACCAGCGGGTGGGAGCTCATGCGACGCGTGTCGCGACGAGCTAGCTCCGGCGTGCTTGTCGCTGTGGTCGCGGTCGCACTGTACGTGGCGATGCTGGCGGGGAGCGGGCTGGCGCTGGCCGCCTTCGGCAACACCCACACCATTCCCAGCAACACACTGGCGACCGGCACGCTGGCGCCGCCGACGGCGCTCTCCGCCACCGGCGGCGCCAACATTGTTCTGAACTGGACGGCGACGACGAGCACCTTCGCCGCCGGCTATAACATTCTCCGCTCAGCGACAAGCGGCGGGCCGTATGCGCAGATTGCGCAGGTGACGCCGCGTACCAGCGCGACGTATATCGATTCGCCGGCCGTGGGCACGCACTACTACGTGCTGCAGAGTTTCGTCCAGAATTGGCTCAGCGCCAACACTGCGCAGGTGACGGCCGGCGTCTCCACCAACACGGGCTACCTGGAGTGCACGGCAAACGCCGCGGACGCGGGCGGCGACGCGAACGGCTACGAGACCTCGCCCGCCAGCGCCTGCACGAACGACTCCGTCTTCGCACAGGACGCGAACAGCGGCACGAGCACATCGACCAGCTGCACCGCCGCCGCAAAGGACAAGCATCGGTTCTACAACTATGGGATCGCGCTTCCCGCGACCTCCGTCGTCAACGGCATCCAGGTGCGGCTCGATGCGCTGAAGAGCGGCACGGGCACCGTGCCGAAGCTCTGCGTGCAGCTCTCGTGGAACGCCGGCACGACGTGGACGACCGCCAAGAATACGGCGACGATCACGGGAATCGAGGCGACGTACACGCTGGGAACGGCCGCCGACACGTGGGGTCGCGCCTGGACGGTGGCGGAGCTGACGGACGCAAACTTCCGCCTCCGCGTCATCGACGTCGACAACACGACCACGCAGACCTTCCAGCTCGACTACGTCGGTGTGCAGGTCACGTACACGCCGCCGTAGCCCTCACCCTCTCCGCGGCGAGTCTGCGACCGCCCTTCGGGACTCCTCTCCCACAAGGGCTGAGGGGATCACGCCGGAAGAACATCGCGAATTGACCGTCGCTGGCGCCCGACACCTCCGCGGCAGGCGGTGAGAGGAGGGCGGGTACGCGCGTTGGAGGAGGCTCCTGCCCAAACGGAAGGGCGCGCTCAGGGTTGACAGCCCGAAAGACGGCGATATGATGGTCTCACCCTGGTCGACTATGCAGTGCATAGCACGGAGTAGACGTTGGTTCCCGCCATCAGCGCCCACCCTTTCGAGAGACGGCGTCGCGCCTTCACCGGCCGGACGCGCGAGCAGCTCGCACCGTCTTCGGGTGGCGGGTACAGCCTGACCTTCCACCACGCTGGCTGGACGGATGCCGCTGGGGCTCCCGTCGCCGCGCAGCGCTTGATTACTTTCGCTCCCCTTTATGCGGACGCGCGAGCCACAACCAGTGAAAGCATCGGCCCCTTCGTTCGCGGGAGGTGCGGCGCATGACCCTCCAGATCAAGACTGCTACCTCCCTCGGATTCTGCTTCGGCGTGCGCCGCGCCATCGAGATGGTGGAGTCCGCGGCGGTAGCCGGCCCGATCGACAGCATGGGCGCGATCGTGCACAACCCGGTCGTCACCGAGCGCCTCGCCGATCAGGGCGTCGGGGTTGTGCGCGGCTTCGGTCAGACGTCGGCGGGGCGCGTCGCGATCACGGCGCACGGCGCCGGACCCGACGTGTACGCGAAGGCCTCGGGCGACGGCCTGGAGCTGATCGACACGACGTGCCCGATTGTGGCGAAGGCGCAGCGGGCGGCGCGCCGGCTCGTGAACGCCGGCTTCAAGGTGATCATCTACGGCGACGAGCAGCACCCCGAGGTGCGCGGCGTGCTGGCGTGGACGCGCGGCCGCGGTGTCGTGCTGGCCCACGCCAGCGACCCGGTCGAGATCCCGCGCCGCAAGGTGGCGCTGCTGTCGCAGACCACGAAGAGCCAGCAGATGTTCAGCGAGTTCGTGGCCGAGTTCCTCTCGTTGCACATCGACCGCGTGAACGAAGTGCGCATCATCAACACGACGTGTCCCGAAACGGAGGACCGTTACGCCGCCGCGCGCCGGCTTGCGGATGAAGTGGAAGCGATGATCGTGGTGGGGGGATCGAGCAGCGCGAACACGGCGAAGCTCGCCGCCACGTGCCGCGCCGCTGGCGTCGAGACCCACCAGATCGAGCGCGAGGACGAGATCGACCCGATGTGGCTGCGCGATAAGGGCGTCGTCGGCGTCACGGCCGGCGCGTCAACACCAGACGAGTCCGTCAGCGCCGTCGTCCGGCGGCTGCGCGAGATTGACTCGCAGACGGAAGCCGAGCAGAAGGGAGCGTCACGTGTGCGTTGAGACGTCGGTCCTGCCGAAGCCAGACCATCTGAGCGCGCCGCCGCGGCCACATCCGGCGGCCCACATGCTCGAGCGGCTGACGTACGCGACCGCGCGCGCCCCCGGCTTCGTCGACATCACGGACGACGTGCGCGAGGTGCTCGCGCGGTCCGGCGTGCGCGACGGATTCGTCATCGTCTTCTCGCGCCATACCACCGCCGCCATCCGCGTGAACGAGGCGGAGCCGCTCCTGCTGAAGGATATGGAGATCATGCTGGAGCGCATCGCTCCCGCGGGCGCCTACTACCAGCACAACGATCTCTCCATCCGCACCGTAAATCTGACCGAGGACGAAGACCTGAACGGGCACTCGCATTGTCAGCACCTGCTGATGGGCGCCAGCGAGGCGATCCCGTGCGCCGCCGGTGAGCTGCTGCTCGGGGTGTGGCAGCGAATCTTTCTGATCGAGTTGGACTGCCCGCGGACGCGCGAGGTGATCGTCCAGGTGGTCGGGTCATAGCATCGCGATGATCTTGCGCACGCATCCACGACTGGCGCCGCAAGCGGACGCTCTCCGCATCACAGAGGCCGCCCGTGCTTGACCTGAAACCACACGCGCAGAAGCCGGAGACGGCTGCCGGCCTCGACGCCTGCCTCGACCGCGCGAGCGAGTACCTGCTTTCGATCCAGCACGCCGATGGCTACTGGTGGGGCGAGCTCGAAGCGAACGCGACGATGGCGTCCGAACACCTGATGCTCGAACGCATCCTCGGCATCGCCGAGCCCGTGCGCACCCGGAAGATCGCGCGCTACCTGCTCGACAGGCAGTCGCCCGATGGCTCATTTCCGGTGTACTACGGCGGACCCGGCGATGTCAGCATCACGACGGAGGCGTACTTCGCGCTGAAACTCGCGGGCATCGACGCCAGATCGCCGGAGATGGTGCGCGCCCGCGACTTCATCCGCGGTCACGGTGGCATCGGCGCCACGCGCATCTTCACGAAGCTCTGGCTCGCGCTCTTCGGGCAGCTCGAATGGGACGCCCTGCCGGCGATGCCGCCGGAGGCGATCTTCTTCCCGTCGCGCTTCCCCTTCAACATCTATGAGTTTGCCTCGTGGGCGCGGGCGACGATGGTGCCGATCCTCATCGTCCGCGCGCTCAAGCCGATCGTCCCCATCTCGCCAGAGCACGCCGTGGGCGAGCTCTACACCGACCCGGCGGACCGCCGCCGGATCGCATTTGCCCGCACACGGGCGCGGCTCTCGTGGCGCAACGCGTTTCTCGGCATCGACGCCGTGCTTCGGCGATACGAACGGCTTCCGTGGAAGCCGCTCCGCCGCAAGGCGATCCGGGCCTGCGAACGCTGGGTCGTGGAACACCAGGAGGCGGACGGCTCATGGGGCGGCATCCAGCCGCCGTGGGTGTACGCGCTGATCGCCCTCAGGAGCCTTGGCTACGGCAACGACCATCCGGTGATGACGGCGGGCATCAACGGCTTGCTCACGAGCTTCGCGCTGGAGACGCCGGACACCTTCACCGTCCAGCCATGCGTATCGCCGGTGTGGGATACGGCGCTCGCGGTGACGGGCCTGCGCGAAGCCGGCGTCGCGAGCGATGACCCGCGGCTGCTGCGCGCGGGCCGCTGGATGCTGCGCAACGAGATCCGCGCGCGCGGCGCCTGGTGCGTGAAGGTGCAGGACACCGCGCCCGGCGGATGGGCCTTTGAGTTCGCCAACGACGCCTATCCGGACACCGACGATAGCGCCGAGGTGCTGATCGCCCTCCGGCTGCTGGACCTCGGCCCCGAAGCGTCGCCGCCGATGGCGCGCGGGACCGCCTGGCTGCGGGCGATGCAGTCGCGAAACGGGGGATGGGGCGCCTTCGACCGCGACAACACGCGGCGCTTCGTGACGCAGATCCCCTTCGCTGACTTCGGCGCCGCGCTCGACCCGCCGACAGAGGACGTCACTGCCCACATCGTCGAGGCATACGCGCTGCTCGAAGAGCCCGCCGGCTCGCCCACGATGCGGCGTGCGCTTCACTATCTATGGTCGACACAAGAGGCAGACGGATCGTGGTTCGGCCGCTGGGGCGTGAACTACATCTACGGCCTCGGCGCCGTGCTGCCCGCGCTCGCGGCCGCCGGCGAAGACATGACGCAGCCACGCGTCCGCCGCGCGGCCGGCTGGCTGATAGAGCGCCAGAATCTGGATGGCGGCTGGGGCGAGACCTGCGCCTCCTACGACGATCCGGCGCTGCGCGGGACGGGCCAGAGCACGGCGTCGCAGACGGCGTGGGCGCTGCTGGCGCTGTTGGCGGCCGGTGAGATCACGCACGACGCTGTGCGTGACGGCGTCCGCTACCTCGTCAGGACGCAGCGTCCCGACGGCCAGTGGGACGAGCCGCAGTTCACGGGCACCGGCTTTCCTCGCGATTTCATGCTGAAGTATCACCTCTACCGCAACTACTGGCCCTTGTGGGCGCTCGGCCGCTACCGCCGCATGCTCCAGGGCCGTGCGATCCATCGTGCCGGTTCGGAGGCGCCGGCATGAGCGTCACGACGACCCGCCCCACGCCGAGCCGCAGCATCGCCAACGCGTACGATTGGTGCCGCCGCTACGCCCGCGAGCACGACGAGAACTTTGGCGTCGTCTCGTGGTTCTTGCCGGCGCGGGTGCGCCCGGACTTCTTCGCGATCTACGCCTTCTGCCGCTGGACCGACGACCTCGGCGACGAGGCCGCGGGCGATCGGCTGGCGCTGTTGGATGCGTGGGAGCGCGCGCTCCGCGACTGCTATGCGGGCGAGCGAGCGGCGCCGCTCTTGCAGGCTCTCGGCAGCACGATAGACCGTCATGAGATCCCGGCCGAACCCTTCCTGCGCCTGATCGAGGCGAACCGCATGGACCAGCGCGTTACGCGCTTCGAGACATACGCCGAATTGCTGCACTATTGCGAACACTCGGCGGCGCCGGTCGGCCGGATGGTGCTCTACGTGCTCGGCTACCGCGACGAAGAGCGCCAAGGGCTCTCCGATGCGACGTGCATCGCCCTGCAACTCGCGAACTTCTGGCAGGATGTCCCCCGCGACCTGGCGACGGGCCGCATCTACATCCCGCTGGAGGACATGCGTCGCTTCGGATGCAGCGAGGATGCGCTCGCCCGCGGCGTCGTCAACACCGGCTTTCGCGACCTGATGCGGTTCGAGGTGCAGCGCGCGCGGGATCTCTTCCGGGAAGGCACTGCGCTTGAGCCGATGATCGACCGCAGCGCGCGCGCCGACATCCGCCTCTTCCGGCTGGGCGGCGAGGCGGTGCTGGATGCGATCGAGCGCGCGGATTTCGACGTGCTGACCTCGCGCCCGCGCACCGGCAAGGCGACCAAGGCGCGGATGGCGCTTTGGAACGGCGTCCGCATCAAGCTGGGGTTCTGAGGAAATCGGAGGATACGCATGACGACGATGACACTGCCCGAAGTTGGCGCGCAGAGCCGCGACGAGGCATATGCGTGGTGCAAGGAGTACACGAAGCAGCGCGCCAAGAACTTCTACTACGCCTTTGCCATCTTGCCGGAGGCGAAGCGCAACGCGATCTACGCCGCGTACAGCTTCAGTGGCTACGTCGACGATATTGCCGACGAGCTGACGGACCGCGCCGAGCAGGAGCGTGAGCTGGCAACAGCGCGAGAACGGCTTCGCGCATGCTTTGCGGGCGAGCGGTCAGGGCCGCTGTTCGTCGCGCTCGGCGGCGCCGTCGACGACTTCCGGATACCCATCGGATACTTCGAGGAGTTGGTGAACGGCGTTGAGATGGACTTCACGATCAACCGCTACGCCACGTGGGACGACCTCTATTCGTACTGCTATCGCGTCGCCTCGATGGTCGGCCTGATCTCCACCTCTGTCTTCGGCACGCGCGCCCATCCGCAGGCGCGGGACTTCGCGATCGAGATGGGCATTGCGTTGCAGATCGTCAACATCATGCGCGACGTGAAGGAGGACGCCGAGCGCGGTCGGGTGTACTTTCCCGCCGACGACCTCGCGCGGCACGGCCTGACCGCGGACGACCTCCTGGCGTGCAAGTACGATGCGCGCTTCGCCGCCCTCATGCGGCAGCAGGGCGAGCGCGCCCACGAGTACTTCCGCAAGGGCAAGCGGCTGCTGCCGCTGCTCGACCGGCGCTCGCGGATGTGCGTGAACGTGATGCAGGGAGTCTACGCCGAGATCCTGGAGCGCATCGAAGCGCGCAACTACGACGTGCTGACAGAACGCGTGAGGCTCACAGATCGCGAGAAGATCACGGCGATCGGGAAGCTCTGGCTACAGGCCGCTGTGATGAGGCGCGCGTGAAGGTTGTCGTGATTGGCGCAGGGCTGGCGGGGCTCACCGCTGCGTGTGATCTCGTCGATGGCGGGCATGATGTGACCGTGCTCGAGCGGCGGCCGTGGGCGGGCGGAAAGACGTACTCGTTCGTCGAGCGGGAGACCGGCGAAGCAGTCGATAACGGCCAGCACATCCTTATGCAGTGCACGACGGCGCATCGCGCGTTGCTGCGACGCCTCGGCACCGAACATCTCGTCCGCTGGCAGGACCGCCTGCACGTCCCGGTGATTGATGCGCGCGGCCGCCGCTCGCACCTGAGCGCCGCCGCGCTGCCGGCGCCGCTGCACCTGCTGCTTTCGTTCATGCTGTACCGTCACCTCTCGCCAGCCGATAAAGCGCGAGCGGTCCCGGCGATGCTCGCCATGCGGCGCATGTCGGAGGCGAAGCGCCTCGCGCTGCATCAGATCACGTTCGGCGATTGGCTGCGGAGTCACGGACAGCGGCGCGCGGCGATACGCGAATTCTGGGACCTGATCGTCGTGCCCGCGCTCAACGCACCGTCGGATGAGGTCAGCGCCGCGCAGGCGATCTTCGTGTTCAAGCAGGGCGTGCTGGCTTCGGCATCGGCCGCGGCGATCGGCGTGCCGGCGGTCGGTCTCAGCGAGCTGCACGTCGAGCCGGCGGTCCGGTACATCACGGAGCGCGGCGGCGCAGTCCGTACCGGCGCCGGTGTCGAGAGCATCACGGTGGACAGCGCGCATGTCGAGGAGATCTCGCTGACCTCGGGCGAGCGCGTCTCCGCCGATGCGTACGTCGCAGCGCTGCCGCCGCGGGAGCTGCTTGCGGCGCTGCCGGCGGAGGTGCGCGCGTCGGCCCCGTTCGCGGAGTTAGGGGCGCTGCGCGCGTCGCCGATCATCAATGTCCACTGCTGGTTCGACGGGCCGCTTCTCGACGTGCCTTTCGCCGCGTTCGTCGGCTGCGAACTGCAGTGGCTGTTCGTTCCGCCGCCGCAGCCGCCGCAGGCGGCCGGCACGCACGTCGTGCTGTCGCTTAGCGCCGCCGAGCGGTACATGCATCTGAGCAAGCAAGAGCTGCTCGACCGCCTGCTGCCGCAACTTGAGGCGGCGCTGCCGCGGACGAGGCGGCGGAAGCTGTTGCGGGCCGCGGTCGTGAAGGAACCGGAGGCGACGTTCGTGCCGGCCGCGGGTCTGATCCGTCCCGGTGCGCAGACGCCGGTCGGCAATCTCGTGCTCGCCGGGGCGTACGCCGACGCTGGCTGGCCGGCGACGATGGAGTCAGCGGTCCGCAGCGGGCACGCCGCGGCACGAGCTGTGGGGGCAATCCCGAGAGTGAATCGACAAGAAGCGCGCATCGCCGGAGTAGCATAGGAGTCACGTCATGGGTGTACCGCTTCGTCAGGCCGTCAGCGTCAGTGCCTATCTCATGAAGCAGAAGCTGAAGGGCCGAAAGCGCTACCCGCTCGTGCTGATGCTCGAGCCGCTCTATCGCTGCAACCTAGCCTGCGCGGGCTGCGGCAAGATCCAGCACCCGGAGCCGATCCTCAACACCTATCTCACGCCGGAGCAGTGCTGGTCGGCGGCGGAGGAATGCGGCGCGCCGGTCGTATCGATCGCCGGCGGCGAACCGCTGGTGCATCCGCAGATCGACGAGATCGTCGCCGGCCTCGTCCGCCGGAAGAAGTTCGTCTATCTCTGCACAAACGCGATCCTGCTCGAACGCTGGCTGCCGAAGCTCACACCGTCACCCTACCTGACGATCAGCGTGCATATGGACGGCCTTCGCGAGCTGCACGACGCGATGGTGGACCGCGAGGGCACGTTCGACAAGGCGGTGGCTGGCATGCGTGAGGCGAAGCGCCGGGGGTTCCGGCTGAGCACGAACACGACGGTCTTCGCCGACAGCTCGCCAGAACAGATCCGTGACCTCTTCAATTTCCTGACCGACGACCTGAAGGTAGACGGCATGATGGTCTCGCCCGGCTACGATTACCCGAAGGCACCGAACCAGAGCGTCTTCCTCAAGCGGCCGCAGATGATCGAGACCTTCCGCCGCATCCTTTCGTTTGGCGACCGCAGCCGCTGGCGCTTCTTTCACACGCCGCTGTTCCTCGATTTCCTGCAGGGGAAGTACGCGATGCAATGCACGGCGTGGGGGAATCCGACGCGCAACGTGCTGGGCTGGCAGAAGCCCTGCTACCTGATGAACGAAGGGACGGTCACCACCTTCCGGGAGCTGATCGAGGAGACGGAATGGGACCGCTACGGCTACGGCCGCGATGCCCGCTGCACGAACTGCATGGCGCACTGCGGCTACGAGGCGACCGCAGTCAAGGCGACGATGGCGAGCCCGCTCGAAGGCGTCCGCGCCGCGCTCGGCACGCTCGCTGGCAAGGGCTCGGCATGATCATCCTGACGCCGACGGCGCGCGAAGCGCGCGCGGTGCACGGTGCGCGCGTCGTCGCCGCCGGGGGCGATATCGCTGCCGCTATCGCGCGGGTCGCACCAGACGCGGGCGAGCCGGTGATCATTGCCGGCGTCTGCGGCGGCCTCGACCCGTCGCTCCGGGCAGGCACGATCGTGCTGGCGCGCAGCGTCTTCCGCGGGGGAGCGTCTGACCTGATCCCTAGTGCAGCGCCGTTCGATTCGGCGCGGCGTGCGTTGCGCCGGCGCGGCATTGACTTCGTCTCCGCCGCGATGTTGACGACGACGGTGCCCGTCCCCGGCAAGCGGGCCAAAACCGATCTCTGGAACACCTACGGCGCCGCCGGCGTCGACATGGAGTCGTACGCCATCGCCGCGGCGCTCCATGAGCGCGGCATCCCCTGGGTCGTCGTGCGCTCCGTCGTCGATACGGCAGCGATGTCGCTGCCGCCGTCCCTGCACACGTGGAGCGCTGAGCAGGATGAGCGCGCGCTTGTCCGGGCGATCGCCTCGCGGCCGCGGGAGTGGGCGGGCTACGCGCATCTCGCCCTCAACATGCGACGTTCGCTGAAGACGCTGGCAGCGGCTGTCGGCGCGATCGCATCGGCGGCGCCCGCCATCGATTCCGTGCCGCAAGAGCGGATCACCGTCCGCACGCTCACATGAGCGCGGCACACCACAACGGCCCTAAGATCGTCATCGTTACGGGCGCCAGCTCGGGCATCGGACGCGCCACCGCACTCGCATTCGGACGCCGAGGCGACGCGGTTGTGCTTGCGGCGCGCCGGGCGGACCGACTGCAGGAGGTGGCGCTTCGGATCGAGCAGCTGGCGGCGCAAGCGCTCGTTGTGCCGACCGATGTGCGTGATGCGGCTGCGCTCCGGCACCTGGTCGACGCAACGGTCGAGCGCTTCGGCCGCGTCGATGTGCTCGTGAACAACGCGGGCGCGGGCTATAGCGGCGCCGTCGAGGAGACGCCGGAAGCGGTGATGCGCGACCTCTTCGAGCTGAACTACATGTCGGCGTTTCAGCTCACGCGGCTTGTGCTCCCGATCATGCGGCGGCAGAACAGCGGACACGTCGTCAACGTGTCGTCGGTCGTCGGCAAGATGTCGTTTCCGCTGCACGGCGCGTACGCCGCCACGAAGAGCGCGCTGGTGGCGATGACGGAGGCGCTGCGGGGTGAGCTCGCCGGCACTGGCATCACCGCCAGCGTGGTGCTGCCGGTGACGACACGCACCGACTTTTTCGACGCGCAAGCGGCGGCCAGCCCGCGCCGCGTTCCCTCCCCCGGGCCGATGCAATCGGCCGAGCGCGTGGCTGGCGCGATCGTGGCATCGGTGGCCCGCCCGACCCCGGAGGTGAACCCGTTGCCGCCACTCCGGGTCGCGTACGCCCTCAACGCGCTCTTCCCGCGCCTGCGCGACATCGCCGGCCGCCAGTACATGCGCCGCGCGCCGTAGGCTGCGCAGGCGAATCACGCGTTCGGCCGGTCTCGCCCGCACATTCGCTATCAGGAGCCCGATGTGAATGAGGCAAGCCTCCGTGAACTTGAGCAGTTGCCGCCGGTCCAGAACAAGCTCGAACTGCTGGAGCGAATCGCCCCCGCCCGGTTGGCGATCGAGGCGACGATCGCGGCGCTGCCCGCGGACGGCCTGAAGCGCGCGGGCAGCGGCGGCTGGTCGCCGAAGCACCATCTTTCGCATCTCGCGATGTGGGAGCGCATGATCGTTGCCCATCTCAGCGACGGCACAGACGCCGCCGTTGCCGGGATGGCCGCGCAGGCATACGCCGCCGCGACGCTCGATGAGATCAACGCCCGACTCCACGAGATGCACAAGGATGATTCGTTGGCCGACGTGCTGCGGTTGTTCGCGGAAGCGCATCGCGAAATACTAGCGCTGCTCGAAACCCTGAGCGATGCGGAGCTCGCGATACCGTACTGGCCCGACGACCGGCGGACCGTGCTGGACAAGATCGCCGGCGACACCTACCTGCACTATCTCGAACACCGCAGGTGGATCCGCGAATCAATCTCGCGGCGCGACTAGCCGGCGCGTTCTGGCGTAGCCGACAAGCCTTCGGCTCGGCCTATCTCCGTCGCGTTCCATCGGCGCCGCACACAAACTGCTGTGGCCGAACTAGGCTCCCGCATTGAGGCGTGCGGCGACCGCGTCCGCGAGTTTTGCGACGGCCGGCTCGGGGAAGGGTGTCACGCAGCTGACGTTGATCTCACAGAGGACGTACGAATCGTCGCCCGCCGCCGTCTTCGGGCCGTAGAGGAAGTCGGCGTCCCAGAGCAGCGGCAGCGCATCGTCGTCCACGCCGGCAATGCGTTGCATCGAGGGCACCCACTGCGACTCCATCTGCGTCTTGAGCAGCCCGAAGCGGGGCTCAGCCGCGTCGTACATCGTCTTCGCCGCCGGTAATCCGAAGACGCGCCCGGGCGAGGCCCCGGCTGCCGCGTCCGCCGACGGCGGAGTCGCCGGCGATTGGTGCGCGAAGCCTATGACGTCGTTCTGCACCAGGTAGCAGCGGATCATTCCGTCGGTGATGCGCGGCTGGAACGGCTGATCAATCAGTCGGCCGTCGTCCGAGAAATATTCGCTGCAGCGCTCTATGAACGCGGCCAACGGCAGCGTCTCCGTCGCCGTGTCGCGCGGGTGTGCGTGCTGCACGCGGACGACGGCTCCTTCGCCTGACGCCGCGGGCGCGCGTCCGCTGGCATCAGGGTGAGGCGCATCCTCAACCAACTCGACCTTCCAGACGCCAATGCCGCCGTTCCCCCGATATTGCTTCACGACGCGTGGCCCCGTCGCCGCCAACCGCGCCGGAAACTCGCCCTCGAACTGCTTCAAGGTTCGGTAGAGATGGGTGTCCGAGCACCAACCGAGGTCGCGTGTCTGGACGAGGACCTCCTTGGTGCCCATCTTCTGGATCACGTCGGGGTGCGCGCTCACCCAGACGCCCGCCGTCGACGCCTCCCGCAACAGCGCGTCCAGGCGCGAGCGATCGTGGCCGTCGGTGATCGGGTCGACCCAGACCAGGACGCCATCGAGCCGAAGGAGCTGCTCGCGCGCCTCATCAACAATGTCCTCGGAGAAAACGACAGGTTCGGCCGAAACGTTGCGTGCCGCGAGGGCGTCGAAGATCGGTTGCAGTCTGCTCGGCGCCTTCCGCGTCGCGCGCGCGGCGCTATCACCACGCCAAAGAAGGCCGACACGCCCGACGACATCGCTCACCGTAGGGAGTCCCCGCTTCAACGTCCGTCCAGACAGTCGTTCCAGGTCCGCGATGTCAGCATATCGAACTACACTACGACTATCGGCGGAACAATTTCGCGTCCGGCAGCGTCTGTTGCCTGTGGCGACTTCGTTCGAAAGGGGGCGTGGGTGATGCGCGTAGCGTTCCTTGTCGTGTGCGCGACGGCGCTCTTCCTCGCCGCGTGTGGCGACGGCCGCCGCGCCCTGTACACGGAGACCTCTACGTCCGCGCCGACCGCCGTGAACAGCTCTGTGACGCCGGTCGTGGTGACGGTGATCGCCTCGACTGCCGTCGCGGGAGCGGCCACCACCGATACCGGTGGCGGCGGAGCAGTGCCCACCCTTCCTGCTGAGGACCCTACTCCGGCGCCGCCGACGCCCACGGCGACTGCCGGTCCCCCCGGCCAGACGGGTATCGCCGGTACCGTAACGATCGGGCCGAGCTGCCCGGTGCAGCGCATCGACAGCCCGTGCCCCGACCGTCCTTATGCGGCAACGATCACGATCTGGCAGGAAGGGCGCAAGACCACGGAGACCCGCTCCGACGCCAGCGGCCACTTTGTGGCGGAGCTGGCCCCGGGGACGTATCGCGTCGTCGGAGAGTCCGCCGGCGCGTTCCCGCGCGGCGTCGAAGTCACCGCCACGGTCGAGCGCGGCCGCCTGACACCGGTGCAGCTTCAATACGACAGCGGCATTCGCTGACGCCCCACGCACGCCAACCACGCCGTCCCGACCGGAGCGCTTGCAATCGACCTCGCGCGGTGGCACACTGGCGTCTCTATAGACGGCGCCGATATATCAACGGGCGGGATTCCGGAAGGTGGGCGGCCGATCGCGGCCGTCGGGGGCAACGCCGTGGACCTCGGCCAGATCGAGGCGTTCGTTCAAGTCGCGCAGCACCGCAGCTTCAGCAAAGCCGCCGATGCGCTCTTCCTCACGCAACCTTCCGTCACAGCGCGCATCCAGTCGATCGAACGCGATCTCGGGGAAGCGTTGTTCGAACGCAACGGGCGCGGTGTGCGCCTCACCGAGATGGGCACGACGTTTCTGCCGCACGCCCGACGCGCACTGAAGGCGCTGCAGGAAGGACGCGATGCGCTTGATGGCATGCGCAATCTCGAGATCGGCGCGTTGAAGCTTGGCTCGGCGCTCACGGTCAGCACCTACGTGCTCCCGAAGATACTGAAGGAGTACTGCTCGACGTATCCGGGCGTCGAGGTGAGCGTGCACACGGGCAGGTCGGAGCAGGTGCTGCACATGGTGCTGTCCGACGACGTGCACTGCGCCCTCGAACGCACCGTGCATCATGCGGACATCGCGACGATCCCGCTCTACGAAGACGATCTCGTGCTCGCCGCGGCGCCCACGCATCGCTTCGCAAAGAGCGCGCGCGTGACGATCGAGGACGTCGGACGCGAGCCGCTGATCTTGTTCGACAAGGGTTCCAGCTACAATCAACTGATCCAGGGCGTCTTCCGCCAGCACGGCATCGTCCCGCGCACGCTGATGGAACTCGACACGATCGAGGCGACGAAGAAGATGGTCGAAGAAGGGCTCGGCATCGCGCTGCTGCCCAAGGTGTCCACCGAGCGGGAGTTCGAGCAGGGGCTGCTGGCTCCGGTCTCGGTTGCGAACGTGGCACTCCCCCGCCGTCAGATCTCGCTGATCTTCCGCAAGAATCGCAAGCACCCCCGTGCGGTGCACGCGTTCTTCTCGCTGCTCGCCCAACGCTACGACGTGACGATCCCGGAGGCGGCACTCGCCGGCTCCGGCTGAGCTTCGCGCAATTACGGAAGAGTTTTCGGCTCGGGCCGGCGTCTCCCATCGACCCGCCCGTCCACGGGTCGCGCGCCATCGCGATTTCGTGCTCACCGCGCGTGATTCGCTCCCAATCCTGTCGCACGTCCCGTCTGACGGCACCCGCACCCCCTTTCGCGCGCCCGCCCCTGCCATGCGGAACGCAGCAGTCCTCTCGCGATCCGTTATGGGGCGATCAGACCATGGAAGACCGGCTCCCGCGTCACGCGGGTGGCGCTCCCGCCGCGCGAAACGGCGTTGTGGCGGCGGACAGTTTGGCTCGCGTGTTCGACGACCAGTTTGCGAACGTCTATGACCTCGTGTGGCATCTGGCGGCGTCCGAAGAAGACGCCGCTGAGGTAACGCGCGAGGTCTTCGGCCGGCTGAAGTCGGATGCGCTCGTCCGCGGGCGGGGCGACGTAGGCGGCCGCCTTGCGGCGACTGCATATCACATTTCTGCGGCACGCCCGGAGCGGTCGACGCAGCCGACAGGCGCTCGCGCGCAGGCGCTGCCGAGCGGCCTGGTCGCCGCCGTCAACGCGCACGCGGCGCATTGCCGCCGCTGCGGGCGCTGGGGACCGCTGCCCTACCGCGAAATCGGGGAACACGGGAATCTGCTGCCGACGCCGTTCGCGCTCAAAGCATCGATCTGGCGCGGCCTCAGCGGGCCAACCGCCGTGCGGGCCGAGCCTGCTGCAAAGCCGCCGTTCCGGCCTGAACGGGGTGGTCCGGGCGCATCACGATTCGATGCGGGCGGATCTCAGGTTGCGCGTCCTCGACAGGCGACGCTCACTGATAGGGCGGCTCGGGCGCCCCTGGCGATGACGCCGCCGCGGCGTTCGATCCAGCGGCGGCACCCGCTGGCGCTCTTCATTGCGCTTGCGTTGCTGCTCACGGCGTCGATCGGCAGCGTCGGCGCGCATCGCATCCTCGGTGGCAGCGGCGCCGCCCTCACGCTGGCGGTGGCGCCGCTGCCACCGCGTTCGACGCCGATACCACCGTCATCGCTCGACCCAACCGCGTCGGCGCCAGAGGATGTGCCTGGTCCGGGATCCGCGCTCGCTGCCGCCGTCGCTCGCGCGGCGATTGCGACCGCCCCGGTCGTGCGCGTGTCCGCGGCTGTGCCGCCGCCGAATAGCGCTGCCGCCGGTCCTCCCGCGCGGCAGGCAGCGGCGCCGGCGGCACCAACGCAATCAAACCCAAGGCCTGCTGTGGCCCCGCCCCAGGCTCTCCCACCCACGCCCGCGGCGATCCCGACCGCGGCGAAATCACCGCTACCGGTTTCTGGTCCGAAGCGCGCGGCGCCATCGGAACGCACAGCGAAGGCGTCCACTGCCGAGGACGCGCGCAAGCACGTTCGTGGGGGCGACCCGGCCGGTAGCGATTGATACGCAGTTGCATCGGCAGCGCGGTGTCGCAATATTGACCGGGCGAACAAGTGCAGATTAGATTCCGATGGCGGTGCGGATGCTCGGCGCCGAGAAGTCGAGCCGCTCGCGACACACACTTCGCAGTGCAGGGTGGGCGCACGATTGGCAAATCAAGCGGTCGGTCGAGTGCCCGCCAATTAGCCCGACAGGAGAGGACCGATGAAGCAAGACCAGATCAATGAGATCTTGTACCAAGCCCTGGAGACGGAGATGGGCGGACAAAAGGTCTACGAATCGGCAATCGGGTGCGCGCAAAACGCAGACCTGAAGAAGGAATGGACCAAGTACCTCGAGGAGACCCGGACGCACGAACAAATCCTGCGGCAAACCTTCGAACGCATCGGGTTGGACGCGAAGAAGGAAACGCCGGGGCGGGCCGTCGTCCGGCACAAGGGCCAGGGGCTCGTACAGGCGATGGCGATGGCGCTGAAGGACGGCGGCCCCGTTGCGGCGCAGCTCGTGGCGGCGGAGTGCGTGGTCGAGGCCGAGACGAAGGACCATCAGAACTGGGAGCTCATCGGCAGGGTCGCCAAAGAACTCGATGGGCGAAGCGGCCGCCGCCCTGACCGAGGCGCATTCGCAAGTCGAGGAGCAGGAAGACCAGCACCTGTACCACACCATAGGTTGGGCCAGGGAACTCTGGATTGAATCCCTTGGCATGCCCGCCGTCCTCCCGCCACCGGAAGAAGAAAAGAAGGTGACGACGGCAATCGGCGCGGCGCGCGCGAAGCAATCGCGCGACGACATACTCAAGGACAATCCCAAGAACTGAGCCGGATGGCTCGTAGTCACACAGGAAGGACGCCCATGCCACCCAAGCGGCGCAATCAGGCGGCGGCCGGACCCAACGATCGCCGCGGGCCCCGTGTCGATTCGAAGAAGCGAGTGCAGTTGGCTGCGCATACGGAGCGTCCTGACGGCGCCGCGCTGACCACGGATCAGGGCGTCCGGATCAACGACGATCAGAACACACTCAAGGCGGGTGATAGAGGTCCTTCACTGCTGGAGGACTTTCAATTTCGCGAGAAGATCACCCACTTCGACCACGAGCGCATTCCCGAGCGCGTCGTGCACGCCCGTGGCTCCGCTGCGCACGGCGTCTTCCAGGTGTACGAATCGCAGGCGCGTTTCACGAAGGCGGGGTTTCTGTGCGAACCAGCGCGCCAGACGCCCGTCTTCGTCCGGTTCTCCACCGTCGCCGGGTCGCGCGGTTCAGCCGACCTCGCGCGCGACGTGCGTGGGTTCGCGGTCAAGTTCTACACCGACGAAGGCAACTTCGACCTCGTCGGCAACAACATGCCGGTCTTCTTCATTCAGGACGCCATAAAGTTCCCCGATTTCGTGCACGCAGTGAAGCCCGAGCCTCACAACGAGATGCCGCAGGCGGCGTCGGCGCACGACACCTTCTGGGACTTCATCTCGCTCATGCCCGAGTCCATGCACATGATCATGTGGGTGATGTCCGACCGGGCGCTCCCGCGCAGCTTTCGCATGATGGAGGGGTTCGGGGTCCACACATTCCGGCTCGTCAATGCGAAGGGCAAGTCGCGGTTCGTGAAGTTTCACTGGAAGCCCATGCTCGGCGTCCACGCCGTCGCCTGGGACGAGGCCCAGAAGATTTCGGGCAAGGACCCTGATTTTCACCGGCGCGACCTCTGGGAGGCGATCGACGGCGGCAACTTCCCGGAGTGGGAGCTCGGGCTGCAGATTGTCGAAGAGGAGGACGAATTCGCCTTCGGATTCGACCTGCTCGATCCGACGAAGCTCATCCCCGAAGAGCTCGTGCCGGTGCAGCGCGTCGGCAAGCTCACGCTCAACCGCAACCCGGACAACTTCTTCGCGGAGACCGAGCAGGTGGCGTTCCATATAGGGAACGTCGTGCCGGGCATCGACTTCACCAACGACCCGCTCTTGCAGGGACGCCTGTTTTCGTACACCGACACCCAACTGATCCGGCTGGGCGGTCCGAACTTCCACGAGATCCCGATCAACCGGACGATCGCACCGATGCACAACAACCAGCGCGACGGCCACATGCGGCAAGAGATCAATGCGGGCGCGACGAGCTACCAGCCGAACTCGATTGGCGGCGGCTGCCCGATGCAGGTGTCCGAGGCGGCGGGCGGCTACGTCTCCTATCGTCAGCCACTCGACGGCGCAAAGGTGCGGGCCCGCGGCGAAAGCTTCTTCGACCACTATGGCCAGGCGCGCATGTTCTTCCGCAGTCAATCCGAGCCGGAGACGCAGCATCTGATCAATGCGTTGCGGTTCGAGCTCGGCAAGGTCGAGACCGTCGCGATTCGCGAGCGCATAATCGGGCATCTCGCTGAGGTCGATGCCACGCTCGCGGCGATGGTCGGTAAGGGGCTGGGCATCGCTCTCCTGAAGAAAGCAGCAGCGCCGCCGAACATGGGTGTGCCGGCCGATGGCAACGCCAAGGCCTACCAGCCGCGGCAGCTCACCGACCGCGACACCGTCTCCGCCGCGCTCAGCATGCAGGCCTCTGTGCCGGGACCAATCGCTACGAGACAGGTAGCGGTGCTCGTGACCGAGGGGTTCGACGGGGCGGGCGTGGCGGCGATCATCAAGGCGCTGGAAGCGCAGGGCGCGAAGGCGCTGCTCGTGGCGCCGGCGCTGGGCGAGATCGCCGCCTACAATGGCGACATGTA